>NZ_JABWQX020000001.1:3122840-3741050 GCF_014268655.2 Pseudomonas marvdashtae | reverse complement strand
CCGACATCGATTTCAACCACGCGCGTATCTACGATAGCGACACCATCCTGAGCCTGGGGCACACCCCGCGCAAGCTGATCGTCTACGGCGCCGGCGTGATCGGTTGCGAGTACGCCTCGATCTTCAGCGGCCTGGGTGTGCTGGTGGAACTGGTGGACAACCGCGGCCAATTGCTGAGCTTCCTCGACTCGGAAATCTCCCAGGCCCTGAGCTATCACTTCAGCAACAACAACATCACCGTGCGCCACAACGAAGACTACGAGCGCGTCGAAGGCTGCGACAACGGCGTGATCCTGCACCTCAAGTCGGGCAAGAAGATCAAGGCCGACGCCTTGCTCTGGTGCAACGGCCGTACCGGTAACACCGATACCCTGGGCCTGGAAAATATCGGCGTGAAGGTCAACAGCCGCGGCCAGATCGAAGTCGACGAGAACTATCGCACCTGCGTGCCGAACATCTATGGTGCCGGCGACGTGATCGGTTGGCCGAGCCTGGCCAGCGCCGCCCACGACCAGGGCCGTTCGGCTGCTGGCAGCATTGTCGACAATGGCAGCTGGCGCTTCGTCAACGACGTGCCGACCGGCATCTACACCATTCCGGAGATCAGCTCGATCGGCAAGAACGAGCAGGAGCTGACCCAGGCCAAGGTGCCGTACGAAGTGGGCAAGGCGTTCTTCAAGAGCATGGCGCGGGCGCAGATCGCCGGCGAGCCGCAAGGCATGCTGAAGATCCTGTTCCACCGCGAGACCCTGGAAGTGCTGGGCGTGCACTGCTTCGGCTACCAGGCATCGGAGATCGTGCACATTGGCCAGGCGATCATGAACCAGCCGGGCGAACTGAACACGTTGAAGTACTTCGTCAACACCACGTTCAACTACCCGACCATGGCCGAAGCCTACCGGGTAGCGGCCTATGACGGGCTCAACCGGCTTTTTTGAGCGGCTCCGGCCGGTGGCCTGAGCCGGCCGGGGAGACCGATTTCAGCAATTCTCGAGGGTGGCAGTGGCCAAACCGGGAAAGTCTGTAATCAGGCTGTCAGCGCCAAAGTCGGCGAGCCTGCGCATGAGCGCGGGCTCGTTGACGGTCCACACCGACACATGCAGCCCCTGGCGCTGCGCCTTGACCAGGCGCTCCGGCGTGCACAGGGTCCAGTTCAGCGCGAGAATCTCGCAGCCATAGCTTTGGGCAACCTTCAACGGGTCGAGCCAGGCGTATTCGGCCACCAGTCCACGGGAAATGTCTGGCGTCAGGTCCAGGGCGGCCTTGAGCACTTCCCGGGAACTGGACGTGATGGTGATCTTGTCCAGCAGCCCGAAACGCTGGGCCATCTCGCGAATCCCCAGCACCGTGGCGGCAGCCCGGGTGCGTGATGCGCTTTTCACCTCTAGCTGCCAGTGCTCGAAATCACATTGTTCGAACAGTTCCTCCAGGCGCGGGATCGGGCAAGGCTTGATCCAGCCGGGTCCACCCTTGCGCGCGTCGTAGGTCACCAGTTCGGCAGCGGTGTGTTCAACGACCTTGCCCCGACGGTCCGTGGTGCGCTTGAGGGTCGGATCGTGGATCACCATCAACTCGCCGTCCATTGACAAGTGCAGGTCCAGCTCGCAACGGCGCACGCCGTGCTTGAGGCATTCCTGGAAACCGATGAGGGTGTTTTCCGGTGCTTCGCCCTTGGCGCCGCGGTGGCCATAAATGAGGGTCACGGTTCTTCCTTATTGATGCCAGATTCGTTCAGTTCTCGGGCCAGGCGTCGTTCTTGAGCCTGTTTTTGCAGGATATAGCGGGCCAGCAATTGACGCTGGGCGTCGGTCGGGTGCTCAAACTCGGTGCCTACGTCATAGCCACCGCCCTTGGGGTCGCAATGGGTAACGCGGGCCCGGAGCAACAACCCCAAGGCCTGGGGCATCAGCACCAGTTTGATCGACAGGTGTGCGCCGACGGCAATGGGAGTGGGGTATTGGAAGTCGATGCCGCCTTCGGAGATGATCACCGGCTGGGGTTCGCCGATTTCGCCGAGCACCGTCACGGCGATGACCTGGCTGAGCAAATCGATGCGCTTGTTCATGGCCTTGAGATAGGCCGCGATGCTGCGTTCGCGCTCGCTGATCTGGCGCAACAGGTGTTGTGACTCGAATTCGCTCAGGTGCAGTTCGCTGAGCAGATTGAACAGTGGGGACTCATCCTGCAACACTTCCTGGCTGGCAGCTTCAGGAATGGACAAGGGCCGAATTTCCAGTGCGATCGTGTCCTCGATACGGTAGTATTCGCGGCGATCTTCTTCATCTAATGTCGACATGGCGAACCCATGGTAGCGGCGGTGGTCTGAGTGTAAAGCTGGTTTGTGACCCCCGCCACAAGGACGTTCCTTTTCCCTCCGAACAAGCCCCGACATGTTCAGACCTCTCTTCGTATTTATCGGCACGCGTTATACCCGTGCAAAGCGTCGCAATCATTTCGTATCGTTCATTTCCCTGACTTCCATCATCGGACTCGCCTTGGGCGTGGTCGTGATGATCGTCGTGCTGTCGGTGATGAACGGCTTCGATCATGAAATGCGCACCCGCGTGCTGGGCATGGTGCCCCACGCGACCCTCGAAACCGGGGAAGCCATCAGCGACTGGCCAAGCCTGGCCGCCAAGGTCAAGCAGAACCCGCAGGTGCTGGCCGTTGCGCCTTTCACCCAGATGCAGGGGCTGCTGACCAACGACGGCAAGGTGTCCAAGGTCTTGCTCAACGGCATCGACCCCGGGCTCGAACGGCAGGTGTCGATCATCGACAACTTCATGAAACAGGGGAAGCTCGACGACTTGACGCCGGGCAGCTTCGGTATCGTGATCGGCGACAAGGCTGCGGCCAAGCTCGGCGTCGCCATCGGCGACAAGCTGACGTTTGTCGCTCCGGAGGTCACCGTGACGCCGGGCGGGATGTTCCCGCGCATGAAGCGCTTTACCGTGGTCGGCATTTTCCATGTCGGCGCCGGCGAGCTGGACGGCTACCTGGGCGTGACCAATCTCCAGGACCTGGCCCGCCTGCATCGCTGGAAGCCGGATCAGGTGCAGGGCCTGCGGCTGAAGTTCGACGATTTGTTCCAGGCGCCGCGCGTTGCCTGGAGCATTGCCCAGCAGCTCGGCGAAGACCGTTACTACGCCCGCGACTGGACCCGCACCCACGGCAACCTGTACCAGGCGATCCGCATGGAGAAGGCCATGATCGGCCTGCTGCTGTTGCTGATCGTGGCCGTGGCGGCCTTCAACATCATCTCGACGCTGGTGATGGTGGTGAACGACAAGAAAGGCGACATCGCCATCCTGCGCACCCTCGGCGCCACGCCGGGGCAGATCATGCGCATCTTCATGGTCCAGGGCACGGTCATCGGTGTGATCGGTACGTTCGTGGGGGCCTTGGTCGGGATGTTCGCCGCATTGAATGTCAGCGCCGCGATTGCCGCCCTTGAAGGGCTGCTCGGGCACAAGTTTCTCAACGCCGACGTGTATTTCATCGACTACCTGCCATCGCAGTTGCAGTCCGATGACGTGTTGATGGTCTGCGGCGCCGCGTTGATCCTGAGTTTCCTCGCCACCCTGTACCCAGCCTGGCGTGCCGCGCGCACCCAGCCGGCAGAGGCGTTACGTTATGAGTGAGTCGGGCATGAGTGAAAAAGCTATCTTGAGCTGCCGCAACCTGGGCAAATCCTACGAGGAAGGACCGGAGTCGGTGGTGGTGTTGTCGGGCCTGCAGCTGGAGCTGCATCCTGGCGAGCGCGTGGCGATTGTCGGCACCTCCGGATCGGGCAAAAGTACCTTGCTCAACCTGCTCGGTGGCCTGGATACGCCGACTGCCGGCAGTGTCTGGCTGGCCGGTGAAGAACTGTCGGCGCTAAACGAGAAGGCCCGGGGCCTGCTGCGCAACCGGTCCCTGGGTTTCGTCTACCAGTTCCACCATTTGCTGCCCGAGTTCACGGCGCTGGAGAACGTCTGCATGCCGCTGTTGATCGGCCGCACGGCGATTCCCGAAGCCCGGCAGCGCGCCACGGCGTTGCTGGAGCGGGTAGGGCTGGGCCATCGCCTGGAGCACAAGCCGGCCGAGCTGTCCGGCGGTGAGCGCCAGCGCGTGGCGATTGCCCGGGCCCTGGTCAACAAGCCGGGGCTGGTGATGCTCGACGAGCCCACCGGTAACCTCGACTCCCACACCGCCCAGGGCATCCAGGACTTGATGCTGGAACTCAGCACCTCGATGCGCACCGCGTTCCTGGTGGTGACTCACGACATGAACCTGGCCCGCCAGATGGACCGCGTCCTGCACTTGCAGGAAGGTTGCCTGACGCCCATCTGACCGACCGAAACCCGGCGCCTGTTGAACAGCGCCGGGTCTTTTATTTTCATACGGTGCCCCGCGAATGTTCAGACCGTTATCGATCTTTATCGGCACGCGCTATACCCGCGCCAAGCGCCGCAATCGCTTTGTTTCGTTCATCTCCATGACCTCGATGATCGGCCTCGCCTTGGGCGTGCTGGCGATGATCGTGGTGTTGTCGGTAATGAACGGCTTCCAGCGCGAAATGAGCTCGCGCATCCTCGGCATGGTGCCCCACGCGACCATCGTCGGCGTCAATCCTATCGACGACTGGCAGCCGGTGGCCGCCGCGGCGTTGAAGAATCCCGAAGTGACCGCCGCCGTGCCGTTCACTGAAATGGAAGGCATGCTCAGCCACAAGGGTTCGATGCAGCCGATCCAGATCAGCGGCATTGACCCGGCCCAGGAAGGCAAGGTCTCGATCGTCGCCCAGCACATCGTCCAGGGGCGTCTCGATGCCCTGAAGCCGGGCGAGTTTGGCGTTGTCATCGGCGAAATCACTGCCCGGCGTTTCCGCCTCAACGTCGGCGACAAGCTGACCTTGATCGTGCCGGAAATCAGCACCGCGCCGGGTGGCATCACGCCACGGATGCAGCGGCTGAATGTGGTGGGTGTGTTCAAGGTCGGTGCAGAGTTGGACGGCTCGATGGCGCTGATCCACCTCGCCGACGCCGCACAGATGCAGCACTGGCAGCCGAACCAGGTGCAGAGTTTGCGCCTGGCGGTGAAGGATTTGTACGCGGCCCCGAAAGTGTCCGGTGATATCGCCACCGGCCTTGGCGCGGGCTACAAGGCCGACGACTGGACCCACACCCAGGGCAGCCTGTTCAGCGCCATGAAAATGGAAAAGACCATGATCGGCCTGCTGTTGTTGATGATCGTCGCGGTGGCGGCGTTCAACATCATCGCCACCTTGATCATGGTAGTGAACGATAAAGGCGCGGACATCGCCATCCTGCGCACGATTGGCGCCACACCGCGGCAGATCATGGCGATCTTCATGGTCCAGGGCACAGTGATCGGCGTCGTCGGCACGTTGATCGGCGGCGTGCTGGGGGTGATTGCGGCGTTGAACGTCAGCGAATTGGTGGGGTGGCTGGAACGGGTCAGCGGCCAGCATATCTTCAGTTCAGACGTGTACTTCGTCAGTAACTTGCCGTCGGAGCTGCAGCGTGGCGATGTGATATTGATCTGCTCGGCCGGGTTCATCCTGAGCTTCCTCGCCACCGTATACCCGGCCTGGCGCGCGGCGAAGATCGAACCGGCGCAGGCGTTGCGGTATTCCTGAGGCCGTGAGTTTGCTCCAAAGCCCTTGTGGCGAGGGGATTTATCCCCGCTGGGCTGCGGAGCAGCCCTAAATCCAGGCGCCTCGGTGCACCAGACAGACTGAGTTGTTCATTTTGGGGCCGCTTCGCGACCCAGCGGGGATAAATCCCCTCGCCACAGGTATGAGTTGCCTTCAATTGCTCTTTGGCAACTCGATCACAAACCGCGTCCAGCCATCAGCCGATTCGCAGCGGATCTCCCCGCCATGGGCGCGGATGATCGAGCGGGTGATGGCCAGCCCCAGGCCAGCGTGCTCGCTGCTGCCTTCCTGGCGGGACGGATCGGCGCGATAGAAACGGTCGAACAGGCGCGGCAGCAAGTCCGCTGTAATGCCTTCGCCACTGTTCTCCACGCTGACACTCACCTCTTGAGCTCCATCCACAATCCGCACACGCACTTCGCCGCCATCGGGAGTGAAGCGCAGGGCGTTGTCCATCAGGTTGGAGAGGGCCCGGCGCACCATGTTGCGGTCTCCCTCCATGTGGCTATTGCCCTCGCGGCTCAGGTGCACATGGGTGTCTTCGGCCAGGGGGGCGAAAAATTCCAGCAGCAGATCCGCTTCCTGGGCAAGGTCCAGCGGTTCGCGGTGGAGCGCCAGCAAGCCATGATCGGCTTTGGCGAGGTAGAGCATGTCGTTGACCAGTTGCGCCATCCATTGCAGTTCTTCGAGGTTGCCGTGCAGCGCTTCGCGGTAATCCTCCAGTGAGCGCTCGCGGGTGAGTGTGACCTGAGTGTGGGTCAGCAGGTTCGACAATGGCGTGCGCAATTCATGGGCGATATCGGCAGAGAAGGCAGAAAGACGTTGAAAGGCGTCATCCAGGCGTCCGAGCATGTCGTTGATGCTGTGGGCCAATTCCGCCAGTTCGGCGGGCATATGCTCTTCTGGCAGTCGGGCGTTGAGTGAGCGGGCCGAGACATTGCTGGCAATGGCGCCCATGCGTCGCAAGGGGCGCAGACCACGTCGCGCTGCCCAGGCGCCGAGCAGGGCGGTGGCCACGGCCGAGAGGCCGACGGTCAACCAGATCAGGCGCTGCATGCGCTGCAGGAAGTGCTGGTGATGAGTGATGTCGAGCAACAGCGTGAGCTGCGCCGAGTCCGCGCGATCAAGATACAGCGGCGCATTCAACACCCGATAATCATTGTTGGCGTCGCTGAGCGTGGACAAGCCAAGCCGCTCCGGCACTTGCGCTGGAATTCGAATCGAGCCGCCATGCCAGCGGACGCCTTCGTTGTCCTTGATGCGCAAGGCCAGGTCTGCCTGACGGCTCAACTCATCGTCCAGGAGTTTGCGCGGATCGTGGCCATGGCTGTCCTGCAAGGCGCGCCGCACGCCAATCAACTTGGCTTCGAGCACTTGCTGGTCCAGCTCGATGAAGTGCGCCTCGCTGCCTCGGCTGAACAGTACGCCTGCAAACAACGACACAATGGCGGTGCACGCAGCGAAAAGCAGTGCCAAGCGATTGCTCAGCGACCATCGATGATTCACAGGCTGCGCTCTTCGAGGACATAGCCCATGCCGCGCACGGTGTGGATCAGCTTGTTGGGAAACTCATCGTCGACCTTGATCCGCAGACGCCGGATTGCCACCTCGATGACGTTGGTATCGCTGTCGAAATTCATGTCCCAGACCTGCGAGGCAATCAGCGACTTTGGCAGTACTTCGCCCTGGCGCCGCAGCAGCATTTCCAACAAGGCAAACTCCTTGGCGGTCAAATCGATGCGTCGGCCACTGCGCTCTACTCGCCGGCGGATCAGGTCCAGGCGCAGGTCCGCCAGTTGCAGGCTGGTTTCCTGGGTCGCCGAACTGCCTCGGCGCAACAGGCTTCGAACCCGGGCCAGCAGTTCGGAAAAGGCAAAGGGCTTGACCAGGTAATCGTCGGCGCCCAGTTCCAGCCCGTGTACCCGGTCCTGCACCGCATCGCGCGCGGTCAGGAACAGCACCGGCGTCTCCAGCCCAGCCCCGCGTACCGCTTGCAGGATCTGCCAGCCATCACGACCGGGCAGCATCACGTCGAGAATCAGCAGCGTGTATTCACCGCTTAGGGCCAGTTGCTGGCCGGTGATGCCGTCGGCCACCAAGTCGGCGTTGAAACCGGCTTCGCTCAAGCCTTGGCGCAGGTATTGGCCGGTTTTCAGTTGGTCTTCGACGATCAGCAGTTTCATGGGTTGCTCGCGGCTGTGTTTGAACGAGGGCGTTATACCGTGGCGCATCGTGTCATGGGTCAAGCTGACAAAGTTGTAATGCGACTGCAAGTCAGTTGGCGGAGTAAGGGCTCAAGAAAACCGTAAAGACTGGTAGAATCCGCTGATTCTTCAGTCAGGTTTCCGTCATGCATCCCGCAGCCGAACATTCGCCGCTGGGCAAATCCAGCGAATACATCGCCACGTACACGCCCTCATTGCTATTCCCAATCCCGCGCACCGCGAAATGGGCGGAGCTGGGCCTGACGGCCGAGACCCTGCCGTACAAGGGTGTGGATTTCTGGAACTGTTTCGAGCTGTCCTGGCTGTTGCCGTCCGGCAAGCCGGTGGTGGCTATCGGTGAGTTCGCGATCCCGGCGGATTCGCCGAACATCATCGAATCGAAATCCTTCAAGCTGTACCTGAACTCGTTGAACCAGACCCCGTTCGCCGATACCGCGAGCCTGGAAGCGACCTTGCACAAGGATCTGTCAGCGGCGGCGGGTAAACCAGTGAGTGTGCGCATTCGTAGCCTCAAGGACGTAGAGCGCGAAGGCGTCGTGGCGCTGCCGGGTGTGTGCATCGACGACCTGGACATCAGCGTCGACTCCTACGAGCATCCGCGTCCGGAGTTGCTGCGTTGCGATGCATCGCGCATCGTTGAGGAGAGCGTGCACAGCCATCTGCTCAAATCCAATTGCCCGGTGACCAGCCAGCCGGATTGGGGCAGCGTGGCGGTGGAGTATCGCGGTGCGGCGCTGGACCACGCGAGCCTGCTGGCCTACATCGTCAGCTTTCGCCAGCATTCGGATTTCCATGAGCAATGCGTGGAGCGGATCTTCCTCGATCTGCAGCGCTTGCTCAAGCCGGAGAAACTGACAGTGTATGCACGGTATGTGCGGCGGGGTGGGTTGGATATCAACCCGTATCGCAGTACTGAAGCGGTGCAGTTGCCGAACCAGCGCTTGGTTCGTCAATAAACCTCCCTTCAAGGGTATGTAGGTCAACAGTAAAAAGCCCCGCTATCGCCAGCGGAGCTTTTGCATCCGGTCATTCAGATTCCCATGTTACCCAACGTCAGCATGATGTTGCGCAACGTGCCCGCGATACCCGGGTGGTCAACCTCAAAGCGCTCCACGGCCAAGTTCACGCCGTCGACCAGGTTGTTGTCCTGAAGCTGGTTTTCCAATTGGATCTTAGCGTCAATCTGCGCCATTAACTGATGCAGGTGTTCGCGCTCTGGCTCAGACAACGGCGGGTTCTGGTCCAATTGCTCGCGCAGGGCATTCAGTTGTTCTTGCAGTTCGCGGCGGGCAGGCATTGGCGTACTCCCTTTATTGATAGGCACTTCCATGGACCGTGACGCGGCGTCAAAAGTCCGTGGCTTGCCTTAAGAGTAATCCACACTTACGCGCCCTGCATGATCCTGGTCAGGGCTTCTCGCCTTTAAGTCGGCGCAGGCTGATATCGGCCAGGCAGGTATCGAGTTCGCCCAGATGATCGATCACCGAATGCACGCCCAGGCCGAACAGCTGCACGGTGGCCTTGGCGCGTTTGGCCTCCCGTTCTTGTTGGCTCAAGGCCTGCCACTCGGCGGGCGCCAGGCCGCACAACGAGCCACAGGACGCCAGCCCGATGGTCCACAGACCGGCGTTGAGCCCCGACTGCAACAACTTCGGTTCGCTACTGACCAACACGCAGCCGTCCAATTGCTGGACGTCCAGCGCCATCAGCGATTGCCAGCAAGCGTGCGGTGCTGGCCATGGCTGATTTGTTGCAGGAAGTTGCGGCGCCTTGATGAATGCCGGCAATGACGCGGCGAGGCTATGGCTGACAGCAGGCGGCAATTCGTCGAGCCAGGCGCAGGGGATGTCCAGATGCTGCAAACGTTGCAGACTCTCCAATGCACCGGGTGTCGGTTGTGCGAGATCGGTCGGCGTGGCCCCTGGCTGGCGAACACGCGCGCCGAAATCCACCAGGCATCCACTCAGGCCAAACAGTACAGCGGTGAGGCTGGGAGCGGGGAGGGGCAGGGCTTCGGCGCGGGGCATGAGAACGTCCTTGAAATAACCAAGCAGCCTAACGAGCTCCTGTGACAGTCCGGTGACAATGAAATGAAGGCGGAGGATCGCGGAATGTTCCTACAGCCAGCTGCTCTTTTCATTGCTGCCTATCCACGCGTTCCGCCTTATACTAGCCACCTTACCGCCTGGGCTCGGCGCCCTTGCCAGATTAATCCAAGGAGTTTTTCCCTATGCGCTGGAGCCATCGTCTAGCTCAGCTGTGTCTGTCTGCCAGTGTCCTGCTGGTGCCGTTCGCCGCCCAGGCCGCCACGGAAGAAGATCCATGGGAAAGCGTCAACCGTCCGATCTTTACGTTCAATGACACCATCGACACCTATGCCCTGAAGCCGCTGGCCCAAGGTTATCAATACGTAACGCCGCAATTCCTTGAGGACGGCATCCACAACATGTTCCGCAACATCGGTGACGTGGGCAACCTCGCCAACGACGTGCTGCAAGCCAAGCCGGCCGCCGCCGGTGTCGACACTGCGCGACTGATCTTCAACACCACGTTTGGCCTCCTGGGCTTCTTCGACGTAGGCACCAAGATGGGGTTGCAGCGCAACGACGAAGATTTTGGCCAGACCTTGGGGTACTGGGGCCTGGGCAGTGGGCCGTACTTGATGCTGCCCTTGCTCGGGCCTAGCACCTTGCGTGATGCGCCGGCGAAGATGGTCGACAGCTATGCCACGCCGTACCCGTATATCGATAATGTGTCGGTGCGCAATTCGATCTGGGGCCTGAACATCGTCGACACCCGCGCCAGCCTGTTGTCGGCCGAGAAGATGGTCAGCGGCGACAAATACGTGTTCATCCGCAATGCCTACCTGCAAAACCGCGAATTCAAGGTCAAGGATGGCCAGGTCGAAGACGATTTCTGATTTCGATTTGTAAAACACGAAGGCGGCCGAAAGGCCGCCTTCTTCGCTTTGGCGTCTGCCAAGGTGCAGATCCATCCTTCCATTGAGTTACGCTTCGCTCGGTTCTTATAACTCTCCGGACTTTGACAAATAAAGACGGCAAGCGGCTATCTGCATGAGCTTGAAACGCCCCGCGGATGGGAGTACCGTCTGCGCCTTAGAAGGGCACCTCTGATGTAACTGCGTGTAGGGCAAAGGCCTGAAACCTGTACGACAGAGAGGCTAGAAAGCGAATCCAGTAGTGCGCGCCAGGCCCGATCGCCCAGCCCGCTACGCCAACCTAATTCTGGCGCCGTTTGCCCACATGCCAATAACCAGTGCCACGCTGCTGATAATCGATGATGACGAAGTGGTGCGAGCCAGTCTCGCAGCCTACTTGGAAGACAGTGGTTTCAGCGTCCTGCAGGCCAGCAATGGCCAACAGGGTCTCCAGGTATTCGAGCAGGACAAGCCCGACCTGGTCATCTGCGACCTGCGCATGCCGCAGATGGGCGGACTCGAACTCATTCGCCAGGTCACCGAGCTGTCGTCGCAGACGCCGGTGATCGTGGTGTCGGGTGCGGGCGTGATGAATGACGCGGTCGAAGCCTTGCGCCTGGGCGCGGCGGACTACCTGATCAAGCCCCTCGAAGACCTCGCCGTGCTTGAGCACTCGGTACGCCGGGCGCTGGATCGCTCGCGCCTGTTGGTGGAAAACCAACGTTACCGCGAGAAGCTGGAGACAGCCAATCGTGAGCTGGAAGCCAGCCTGAACCTGCTGCAGGAAGACCAGAACGCCGGGCGCCAGGTGCAGATGAACATGCTGCCGGTCAGCCCCTGGACAGTCGATGGCTTCCGCTTTGCGCACCAGATCATCCCGTCGTTGTACCTGTCGGGGGATTTTGTCGATTATTTCCGGGTCGATGAACGTCGAGTGGCGTTCTATCTGGCGGACGTTTCCGGCCATGGCGCTTCGTCGGCGTTCGTGACGGTACTGCTGAAATTCATGACCACGCGCCTGCTGTTCGAATCCAAGCGCAACGGTACTTTGCCGGAATTCAAGCCTTCGGAAGTCCTTGGGCATATCAACCGGGGCCTGATCAGTTGTAAGCTGGGTAAACACGTCACGATGGTCGGTGGAGTCATCGACGAGGAGACTGGTTTGTTGACGTATAGCATCGGCGGTCACCTGCCGTTGCCTGTGTTGTATACACCTGACAGTGTTCGTTACCTGGAAGGGCGTGGTTTGCCGGTGGGCCTGTTCAACGAGGCGACCTATGAAGACCACGTGCTGGAACTGCCACCGGCGTTCAGCCTGACGCTGATGTCTGATGGCATTTTGGACCTTTTGTCAGAACCTACACTCAAAGAGAAAGAAGCAGCCTTGCCTGAACGGGTAAGTGCGGCGGGCGGCAGCCTGGAAGGCCTGCGGCAAGTGTTTGGATTAGCCACGCTAGGGGAGATGCCGGATGATATCGCCCTGTTAGTGTTGAGCAGGAACCTTTGATGAGTACCGGTAGAATCCAGTTCGCCGAGCAGGACGGCACATTTGTCCTGAAGTTTGTCGGTGAAGTGCGCCTGACCTTGTGTTCAGCGCTGGATGCGACAATCGAAAAGATCTTCACCGCGCTGAACTTCAGCGCCATCGTGATCGACTTGACCGAAACCCGCAGCATCGACAGCACCACCTTGGGCTTGCTGGCCAAACTGTCGATCCTGTCGCGGCAAAAGGTCGGCCTGCTGCCTACCGTCGTCACCACCCACAACGACATCACCCGTCTTCTGCAATCGATGGGCTTCGACCAGGTGTTCAATATCGTCGGCGACCCGGTGCCATGCCCGGAGTGCCTGGACGATCTGCCTGATCAGGACCAGTCCGAAGAGGAAGTGCGGATCAAGGTGTTGGAAGCCCACAAGATCCTGATGGGCCTGAACGACTCCAACCGTGAAGCGTTCCATGACTTGGTTAACGCGTTGGAGCGTCCTTGATTCTCTCTATCGGCTGAGCGGCCTTAGCGCAGCAGCTACATCACAACGGCCGCACAAAAAAGGGCGAACCCATTCAGGTTCGCCCTTTTGCATGTCGCTGACTCAATTCAGAGCTTGGCTTGCAGCAACGCTTCCAGCTTCTCCTGGTCCCGAGCGAACTGGCGGATGCCTTCGGCCAGTTTCTCGGTCGCCATGGCGTCCTCGTTGGACAGCCAGCGGAACTGTGCCTCGTTGAGGCTCAAGCGTGCTTCTCCGGCTTGCCCAGGCGCCAGCTTGCGTTCCAACTTGCCCTCGTCGGCGGCCAGTTTTTCCAGCAGTTCAGGGCTGACCGTCAAGCGGTCGCAGCCGGCCAATTGCTCGATCTGGTTCAGATTGCGGAAGCTTGCGCCCATGACCACGGTCTTGTAGTCATTGGCCTTGTAGTAGTTGTAGATGCGCGTCACCGATTGCACGCCCGGATCATCGGAACCGGTGTAATCGTTGCCATTGGCCTTCTTGTACCAGTCATAGATACGACCCACGAACGGCGAAATCAGGAACACGCCGGCATCGGCGCAGGCGGCGGCCTGGGCGAAGGAGAACAGCAGGGTCAGGTTGCACTGGATACCCTCGCGCTCCAGCTTCTCGGCGGCGCGGATGCCTTCCCAGGTGGACGCGATCTTGATCAGTACGCGCTCACGACCCACACCGGCCTTTTCGTACAGGTCGACCAGGCGATGGGCACGCTTCAACATGGCCTCGGTGTCGAACGACAGGCGCGCATCCACTTCGGTGGAAATGCGCCCCGGAATCACTTTCAGGATCTCTTGGCCCACCGCGACGCCAAAACGGTCGCTCGCCAAGCCCACGTCGCCCTTGCAGTCCGCCACGCAGGCGTTCAGCAGCTCGGCGTAACCGTGAATGGCCGAGGCCTTGAGCAGCAGGGAAGGGTTGGTGGTAGCGTCTACGGGCTTGATGCGGGCGATGGCTTCGAAGTCGCCGGTATCGGCCACGACGGTAGTGAACTGCTTGAGTTGTTCCAGCTTGGAAGTCATGGGCGTGCTCTGTCCTATGGGTCCGTTGACATTACCCGAGGGCCGGCAGCCACTCAAGGGTGTGAAGAGGTATCGATGGCCCCAGCGGCAACAACCTGAAAACAGCTGTTTGAAAGGCCGGGGCAACTACCGCTAGATACGATGCCAAAACAGCTTGCAGGTTCAAAGCAAGTGACGGTCAGCGACCTTCGAGCAGATGTCCCGCCTGATCCAGAAGCGCCAGTGGATCCTTGGTCTTGTGGATGTCTACCGACAACAACTGCCGGAACCGTCGGGCCCCCGGGAAGCCAGTGCCCAGCCCCAATACGTGCCGAGTGATGTGATGCATGGCGCCGCCTGTGGCCAAGTGATTGGCGATATAAGGCCGCAACTGTGCCAGGGCTTCGGCGCGGCCGATGATCGGCGCCGTGCTGCCGAACAGCTGTTGATCGACCTCGGCCAGCAGGTACGGGTTGTGGTAGGCCTCGCGTCCGAGCATGACACCGTCGAACGTCCGCAGGTGTTCGTGGCACGCCTCGAGCGTCTTGATCCCGCCGTTCAGGACAATTTCCAGCCCAGGGAAATCAGCTTTCAACCGTGCCACCACGTCATACCGCAACGGTGGAATGTCACGGTTCTCCTTCGGCGAAAGCCCTTCCAGGATCGCAATCCGCGCATGCACGGTGAAACTGGTGCATCCGGCTTCGTGCACCGTGCCGACGAACTCACATAACTGCTCGTAGCTGTCGCGTCCGTTGATTCCGATCCGATGCTTGACCGTCACCGGAATCGACACCGCATCACGCATCGCTTTCACGCAATCGGCCACCAGGTCTGGATGTCCCATCAGGCAGGCGCCAATCATGTTGTTCTGCACTCTGTCGCTGGGGCAACCGACATTCAGATTGACCTCATCGTAACCGTGTTCCTCGGCCATCCGGGCACAGGCCGCCAAGTCGCTCGGAACGCTACCGCCCAGCTGCAAGGCAAGCGGGTGTTCGGTCTCATGGTGGCGCAGAAAGCGCTCGTGATCACCGTTGAGCAGCGCGCCGGTGGTGACCATTTCGGTGTAGAGCAGGGCGTGTTTGGAGAGGATGCGCAGGAAGTAGCGGCAATGGGCGTCAGTCCAATCCATCATGGGGGCAACACTAAAACGCCGAGAGACCGATTGTTGATAAGTTTCTAGAGAATGCATGGGAATCTGGAGGCAAATGCGAAGGGCGGCCAGTTTATCAGGTATGGGACGTTAGCGATTGCGGTTGGCCCAGCGCCTGCGCGCGAGACGGGCCGTTACTTCATTGTGTCGTGCCTACGCTGATGACGGCTTGGCTGTTGATTTCCACGAGGCTTAACGCACCGTCGGAAAAGGAGCAGCCAGTGTCCATATAGACCACGTTGCCGAGGCGCGTGACGTTGGGGACGGTGGAATGCCCGACGTAGAGTGCGTGGAGGCCCTTGATTGAAGTCTGGTCCTGTCGTTCTATTTTTTCTCGGGCATACAGGGCTTCCGCCAAGGCTTGGCGTTGACACTGCTCTCCAAGTTTCCCGGTTATGGCGTCTTTCGCACCCTGCCAATCATCGTTAAGGCCGACCATCGGCGCCTGGGCATGTACGATCCCGACCGTTTCGTTTGGCGATAGATGGATTTCGAGAATGACTGGAAGTTTTTCAAAGGCCTTTAACAGCTTGTCCTGGATGGCAGGGTTCAACTTGTAGAGCCAAGCGCCACCGTTGCGGATATGCCTGGGTCTGTCCCCATGGCCGGAGATACCGTCGATCAGCATTTGCTCGTGATTGCCGCGTACCGCGTGGAACCAGGGCTTCTCCAGCCAGTTCAATACGTCTTCTGAGTCGGGACCCCGGTCGATAAGATCGCCCACGGAAAAAATACGGTCCAGCTCGGTATTGAAATTCACTGCGGTCAAGGCCGTGGCAAGCATGTTGAAATGACCGTGTATGTCGCCCACCACGAAGTCGCGACCTTGCTTGTTCGGTGGGAAGGAGGCGGTCCGGTACATGTTCTGTCTTTTGGAAGATTTGGCTGGTGGGGAATGTAGCACTTAAACGGGGGAGCGCAGAGAGGGCTTATGCCTAGGGTTGAATCGCTTGCCCAATACATTTCTCAAACACTTTTTCCATAGGCCCCAGCACGCAGTTGTAGGCCGCGATATTGGCGCAGATCCATTCGTCTTTTTCGATCCCCCACCAACTGATCTCAAATCCCGCATTCATGATCAGATGCTCAAACAGTATGCGCTGGGCTCGGCCATTGCCTTCGCGGAAGGGGTGCACGACGTTGATGTCGGAATAGGCATCAGCCACAGCCACGATCAAGTCCGCTCGGTCCATGCCTTCGAACCAGTTCGCCGTCGCCAGTTTGGCGAAGATTTTCTCGGCTTCCTTTTCCATGTATTCGGGTTGGCAAAAGCGCGAGGCTTGTTTGGCCATGCCAACGGTGCGCAGTTCCCCAGCCCACTCGAACAGGTCGCAGAACAATGCTCGATGAATATTCTGCAGGTAGCTCAGGTCGTAGGGGGGAGGGTTGAACTCGACGCTTGCCGCTGCGATGGCCGACAGTTGTTGTTCGGCTTCGTCCAGGGTCGGCTCGTCGCGGATCTCGAGTTTATTGCGAAGGACCGTGGAGCCCGCGTAGCAGTAGGCGTCTTCCCCGACACCATATTTGTCGGGCATCAGGTTCTGGTCTGGGTGAAGGTCTTCAGGACTTGTTCACGGGAGGGCAGCTTGCATTCGCCGTCTTCGGGAGACACCTTGAAGCCTTCCAGGCGCAGGCTGGCGGCGTAATTGGATCGGCGTGTCCTGGCCGCGTAGGCCTTCTTTGTTTCAAGGCTGACATTGCCCATGGGGCTGAACCTCAATCGCGTGAGTGGACGGATTATAGCCCATCCCGCCACCAGGGCCTACGCCGTGGCCGGGATGATTCGGTCCTTCAGGAGCCTGGATTGACCAACGGAGCTTGCATCGCGGCGCGTCTCAAAATACTGTGTATGCATCCAGTATTCGGGCATTCTCCATGCAACTCATCGCCAAGCTCGGCATTCTTGCCGACGCCGCCAAATATGACGCATCTTGCGCCAGCAGTGGCGCCCCCAAACGCAGCTCTCGGGGGCGCGACGGGCTTGGCGCGACCGATGGCATGGGCATTTGCCATAGTTACACGCCGGACGGCCGCTGTGTTTCTCTACTCAAGGTGTTGCTGACCAATTTCTGCCTGTATGACTGCCAATACTGCGTCAACCGTCGCTCTAGCAACGTGCCGAGGGCGCGATTCACGCCGGAGGAGGTGGTTCGCCTGACGCTGGATTTCTACCGGCGAAACTGCATCAGCGGCCTGTTCCTCAGTTCCGGCATCATTCGCTCGGCGGATTACACGATGGAGCAATTGATCCGAGTGGCACGGCTGCTGCGAGAGGAGCACCAGTTCCGCGGTTACATCCATCTCAAGACCATTCCCGATGCTGATCCGCTGTTGATCGAAGAAGCGGGACGGTTGGCGGATCGCCTGAGTGTGAACATCGAACTGTCCAGTGAGGTGAGCCTCAAACGCCTGGCGCCGGAAAAGCGATTGACGACCATCCGCCAGGCCATGGGCACCATCCATCACGGTCAACAAGCGGTGGCCGGCGAGCCCCGGGCGCCGCGTTTTGCCCCGGCCGGGCAAAGCACCCAGGTGATCGTGGGGGCTGATGCCACCGATGACCATGCCATCCTCAGCAATGCCGAGTCGCTCTACCAAGGCTACGGGTTGCGGCGGGTCTACTATTCCGCTTTCAGCCCGATCCCCGACAGCCCCGCCAGCGTTCCGCTGGCCGCGCCGCCATTGCTGCGCGAGCATCGTCTGTATCAGGCCGACTTCCTCATGCGCGGCTACGGCTACAAGGCCGGCGAGCTGCTGGGAAAAACCGCCAACCTGGACCTGGACATCGATCCCAAGCTGGCCTGGGCATTGGCCAATCGCGAAGTTTTCCCTCTCGACCTCAACCGCGCCGAACCTGCGTTGCTGGCGCGTATCCCCGGCATTGGCCTGCGGAGTGTGCAACGCCTGGTAGCGTTGCGCAGGGAGCGACGGATTCGCTACGACGATCTGGTGCAGATGCGCTGCGTACTGGAGAAGGCCCGGCCGTTTATCGTCACCAGCGATTATCGACCCGCCGACGCTCAAATGCGCAGCGGCTTGCTGCGGGCTCGTTTGCGCGATCCTCAAAGGCCTGTGCAAATGGGATTATGGGCATGATCGCGCTGGATTGTGACGATGATTTCGCCACGTGGCGTGACCAGGCCCGAACGCTGCTCGGACATGGAGTCGACCCCTGCGACGTGACATGGTCCCAGGGCCCCACGGCCGATTTGTTGGCCGTGCCGGCGCCCTTGCCGCAAGGTCCGGGACCGTTCCGCACGCGTGTTCCGGCGGCCTTGTTGGATCAGCTCGAACAGGCCAGCCGCTATCAGGGTGAGCAGCGCTGGAGTCTGTTGTACGAAGTGCTCTGGCGCGTCGCCCATGGCGACCGCACGGCCATGCTCGCTGGGGATCGACTGGGTAGCGAACTGCAACGGCGCATCAAACAGGTCAGCCGCGAAGCCCATCATTTGCACGCCTTTGTGCGCTTCATCCCCTTGCCGCCAGCCGTGGCCGAGCGACTGGAATTGGATCTGGTGGCTTTTCACCAGCCGGCCCACGACATCCTTGAAAGCGCGAGTGGTCATTTCGCCGAGCGGCTGGGCCGGCAACGCTGGCTGATCGCAACGCCTCGCGACGGAATCCGTTTCGATGGCCAATCGCTGGATTACCAGCGGCGCTGCCCCGAGCAGTGGCAGCAATGGGCCCGCCACGCCGAAGACCCCGGCGCCGAGTTGTGGCGCACCTATTATCGTCACATTTTCAACCCGGCAAGGCTCAATCCCACCGCGTTACGACAGCACATGCCGGGACGATTCTGGAAGCATTTGCCGGAAGGGGACTTGATTCCGCAATTGGTGGGGCAGGCGCGGCAGGGGAAGCAGCGGGATGGGCAAGCATTGGAGGTTGGGGAGAGGGAGGGTAAGCGGATAATCGTTGGCAGCATGGCAGAGGCACTGCGTTGAGACAGTGCCTGCGCGTCACAGAGTTCCCCAGATCATGCCGATGCCTTGGCGCTGCCGGGCTTGGGCGCATTCATCATCTTGTGTAATTTTTCAGTCATGGCGGCTAGCCGTTTCTCCAGATCCTTCACATCGGATCGGGTAATTCCGTTTGCGTAGGGTTTGACGGTGCGGGTCCGCTTTTGCGGCGCTGGTGCCAGGTTGTGGGCGGTTTCGGATACCAGGGCCTGACGCAGCAGATGGTTGATGACGGTTTGATAGCCAATACCGGTATTTTCGGCGGACTCGCGAGCAGCTTTGATCACCTCATCATCGAGCATGATGGTGATGCGGGTCTTGCCTTTACTGCTCGCAACGGGACCGCGCTTGGCGGTGCTGAAATCGTATTCTTCTTTCATAGGTCACCCCCCTAGGTACTGATGCAGTTCGTTTTTGGAGGCTACTCGCGCGCTGATGAGGCGGACGAAGTCCGGCTCGCGGTAGGTGTAGGCAACGACGAGAACACGACCGGTTGCGTCTCGGCCCATGATAACCCAGCGTGTTTCCTCATGGTCGTTGTCCTCTCGTTCAAGGGCCATACCGTCGTAAAATACGGCTTCAGCGTCTGCCAGGCTTACTTTGTGTTTCTTTTTGTTCGCAGCGTTTTTCGCCGAGTCGTACTGACACCCATGGCCCGCTACATGCCCATCACCGGTATCGAGAACAATTTCCACGCCCTGTTGATCGACACAGAAGCCCCGCTGGACGTGTTGCATGACACCCGCCGCTTACCGCATCGCTGCTGTCACACAGTTACTTGAGAACCTCGCGATGCGTTCTGAAATCAGCACCGATGCTGTGGTGTTGCAGGACTTCGTCCAGCTACTGGCGATCCCGTTACGGGACGGTTGCGATTTATTGGATGTCATTGGACGGCGATTGCAGGCGCAGCTTTTGGCATCCTGACGGAAGGAGGGCGACCTCACGAGTCGCCCTTCAAACGACGTATCTGTGCAAACCCCAAACAAGTCCTGTACCGCGCGCACTGTGTTTCGGTGCAGACCATCCCCCTAGCATTCCCTCATCCACTCCACGAATGAAGGAATCTCCCATGCAACGTTTCCCCCGCCGTTTCCTCAGTGCCTGTGTTTTATCGGGCGTTCTCGCCAGTGCTGGCGCCTTGGCCGAAAGTCACCCGACCATCCGCGCCATGTCTGGCGCCGCGCCGGTCAGCCAATTGCCTTCTGGTAAAACCGCGTTACTGGTGATTGATTTTCAGAACGAATACTTCGCCGGTAAGATGCCGATCCCCGACGGCCCTGCAGCGCTGGCCAATGCTCGCAAACTGATCGAGTTCGCCGATGAACATGAAATGCCGGTCTACCATGTCCAGCACATTGCACCTGCCGGTTCGCCAGTGTTTGCCGTTGACGGTGAAACCGTGAAATTCCACCCTGACATGCAGCCCCGGGCCAAGGATTCGGTCTTGCAGAAAACCACCGTGAGCGTGTTCGGCAGTACCGATCTGGACAACCGCCTGAAAGCCGCAGGCATCGAGAACCTGGTCGTCTCCGGCCTCATGACCCATGCGTGCGTGGCGGGAGCTGCCCGTGATGCGGCCCCGCTGGGCTATAACGTGCTGGTGGCGGCCGATGCCTCGGCTACCCGCGCGATCACTCGGGTCAACGGTGACTCGATAAACAAGGACGCTTTACATAAGGCTGCCCTGGCTGAAATCGAGGATACGTTCGGTGACGTGATGAGTACCGCCGACATCATCAAGCTACCGGTGCGCTGAAGCCCTATGAATCAGATGCTCGCCATGCGCGTGTTCCGCAGCATCGCCGAAGCCAAGGGTTTTTCAGCCGCCGCCGAGCGACTGGACACCACGCACTCATCGGTGTCGCGGCATTTGCAGCAACTGGAATCCGCGCTGGGCGTGCGACTGATCAACCGTAATACCCGGCATATGAGCCTGACGGCGGCGGGGGAAGGGTATTACTCAGCTTGCGTGGATATTCTCGATCGCGTGGACGCTGCGTCCCAAGCGGCCGCCCGGGAGCAGGAACGTCCGTCCGGGCTGCTTCGAATCAGCGCGCCGCTGGTGGTGGGCACGTTGGAACTGGCGCATTGGTTGCCGGCGTTCCAGGCGCGTTATCCGGATATCTGGGTTGATTTGTCTTGCTCCGATCCGCTGGTCGATCTGGTGGCTGATGGCTTCGATGTGGCGTTGCGGATCTGCGGGCCGTTGGCCGACAGCAGCCTGGTTGCCCGACAGCTCAGCGTCTCGCCGCTTGTGCTCGTGGCGGCGCCGGCCTATGTGTTCAAGTGCGGTCTGCCTCGCAGCGTTGCCGAACTCAACGAACATCGATTGTTGACCTATGGCGCATCCGCCCAATGGACGCTTGGAAATGAGAGCGGCCAATCGGCCACGCTGGATTGCCGCAGCACATTTCATACAGACACTATTACCGCCTTGCATGCCTGCGCCCTGGCGGGCGGGGGTATCGCCGCGTTCACTTTAGCGACGGTGAAGGATGACCTGCTGACGGGGAGGCTGGTGCGGATTCTGCCTGAGCACACCCTTGGGGAACGGCACTACTACGCGCTTTATCCTAACGCCCGGCATCTGCCGGCCAAGGTGCGGGCGTTCGTCGATTATATGGCGCAGTACTACCAGGGCAGGGGTTGACCGCAAGCAAGTTGCCTTCGCCACGATGGTCCATGACAAAACGATCAGACGGTCTAGATAACGTTTGGCGGCCGGCGCAAGGCGGCAATGTCGCGCTTGGGGGATTCGCCGAACAGGCGGCTGTATTCACGGCTGAACTGCGAGGGGCTTTCATAGCCGACCCTGTAGGCGGCGCTCGCCACGTCCAGGTGCTCATTGAGCATCAAGCGCTTTGCCTCGTTCAACCGCAGCCACTTCTGGTATTGCAGCGGACTCATCGCGGTGAGCTGGCGGAAATGATGATGGAACGTCGGCGCGCTCATCTGCACGCGGGCCGCGAGGTCGTCGACGCGGATTGGCTCGGTGTAGTTCAGTTTCAGCCAGTCTATCGCCTTGGCGATCCGATGCCCCTGGCTGTCGACGGAGGCAATCTGCCTTAGTCGCGCCGCCTGGTCGCTCATCAACAGTCGATAGTGGATTTCACGCTGGATCAATGGCGCCAGGACCGGGATCGCTTCGGGCTCATCCAACAAGGCCAGCAAACGTGCGAACGGCGCCAGGAAATCAGGCGTAGCCGTGCCGATTCCGGCGCCAATCCCGACCGGGCGTTCAACGCGTGGCGCCAGGCTGCCCTGGGCAACCAGATCGGCGACCATGCGCAAGTCCAACCTCATGACCAAGCCCAGGCACGGCTGCTCCGGGCTTGCCATCAGCACTTCGGAATTTGCGGGCATATCCAGCGATGTCATGAGAAATCGCGTGGTGTCATAGCCATAAGCCTGGCCGCCGATCCAGACCTGTTTCATGCCTTGGGCGACGAGGACGACGCTCGGTTCGATCATGCAGGTCGCGGGCGGCGCAGGGGCGTCGCGGCGGAAAAAACACAGGCCGGCAATCGACGTCTCGAAGTCGCCCGTTCCGGTCGCCCGGGTACCGATGAGGCCCGCGAGGCGCTCTTGTGGCGATCTGCCCTGAGTGGTCATGTCGATCTTCTGCCGGGTTGATAGTTATGGGCAGAACATTAACCCGCCAAGCGAAGCGTTGCCTATGGCCTACAGACACGTTCACAGGATCGGGCAAGAACTTCAGTGAAACGTTCTACCGGCCAACGGCGCGGGCCCTTGAGAATGCAGAGAATCCAATCAGCGGCTGCGAGCCGCCGTTTTCATCTTCGGGCGTTGCATAGGCCCGACGCTTAACCCATCGATAATTTCAAGGCTTTCATCAATGACCACTACCTCATTGCCCAAACCGCAGCGCCAGCCTGCGTGGGGTGCGGTGCTCGCCATGTCGCTTGCCGCCTTCGCGCTCGTGGCCTCGGAGTTCATGCCGGTCAGCCTGCTGACGCCGGTAGCAACGGATCTTCACGTCAGCGAAGGGCAGGCCGGCCAAGGCATTGCCGTCTCCGGCGCATTTGCGCTGGTCACCAGCCTGTTCATCGCATTGATCGCCGCTCGGGTCGACCGTAAATGGCTACTCTGCGCGCTGACAATGCTGATGATCGTGTCTGGAACAGTGGCTGCCATGGCGCCCAATTACGCGATATTCATGCTCGGCCGTGCGTTGATCGGCGTTGCGATTGGCGGCTTCTGGTCGCTGTCGGCGGCCACGGCCATGCGCCTGGTGCCGGAGGACAAAATCCCCCGCGCCTTGGCTATCGTCAATGGAGGCAATGCCTTGGCGACGGTGGTGGCCGCGCCGTTAGGCAGTTTTCTCGGGGCGATCATTGGTTGGCGGGGCGCGTTCCTTTGCATCGTGCCTGTCGCCGCGCTTGCCCTCGTCTGGCTACTGTTGCGCCTGCCGTCGATGCCCGCCAACGCGAAACGAGGCACTGGCAACCCTTTCAAGTTGATGACTCAGGCTCAGGTGGCATTGGGCATGCTGGCGGTCAGCACGTTGTTCATGGGGCAATTCATGTTGTTCACTTATCTGCGACCGTTCCTGGAAACGGTGACGCAGGTGAGCGTGTCGCTGCTGTCGTTGATGCTGTTGGTGGTTGGTTTGGCGGGTCTGCTCGGCACCTTCCTGATCGGCTCATTCCTGAAAAATGGCTTGTATCGGACGCTCGTCATCATCCCAATATCGATGGCAGCAATCGCCCTCGCCTTGGTTGCGTTCGGTGAGTCGGTGATCATCACCGCCGTGCTGCTGGGTCTATGGGGCCTGGTGGCGACAGCGGCCCCAGTTGGCTGGTGGACCTGGCTGGCCAGGTCCTTGCCCGAGAATGCCGAAGCAGGCGGCGGATTGATGGTGGCGATCGTCCAGCTTGCCATCGCCATGGGCGCCACCGTTGGGGGCGTCCTGTTTGATGCGAGCGGCTATCGTGCGACGTTCGAAACCAGCGCCGGCGTACTGGGCATCGCTGCCGTCCTGGCCTTCCTGGCGGCCCGCGCGGCGGCTCGCCAGTCTCCGCCAGTTTCGAGCGCGGCGACGTCCGGTGCGTTGGGTTGATCAAAAACGATGCGGCGAATGCAAAACCAGGAAGTGCTCGAGTGAACCGTTGGGCGGCTGCGGTTGGTGGCACATTGATATCTTGATAAGCTTTGGACTCGTTACCTGCCGAGTTGGTTAGTGTTGTGTCTACCGAAAGAGTTTCCCAATTGGAGCAAGCGCTCCTCGCGGTGATCGCGGCTGCGGGCAAGATGGGCATCAGTTGCGATGAGTTATGCGCTCAGGCAGTGGGTGGGTTGGTGTCCGAGCGCTACTGGAGCTGGGCGGATGCCCAACATGCACAAGGCGCCGTCGACGAGATCGATAACGCCTGGACAATTCTGGTTGGCAGACAAACAACGATCCACGGGGCTCGGGCACTTGAATCAGGGCCTGACGCAGAACTTGAATCGGCGGCCGGCTAAACGCTTCAGTCTTCGCGAAAATGGGCGACTCAAGGTCGCCCATTTTTTTCAGAGTCCCAGGCCTTCCTCGACAACCGAGAGGAAGGCATCTTCATCCAGCGTCAGCGGTTCTGAGCGCTGCTGTCCGGTTGACCGCAAATGCCAGATCGATTCGCCGTGCCCGCCCACGGTGCGCAGGATGCAGCGCTCCAGGCCCGTCATGTGAATTTCGACGCAGCCGTCCGAACTGGAGGAGAAGCGCGCGATCGGGTCGAGCACGATGCGCCGATGATTGCCTTCGATCACCAGTTGGTCGATGGCGTAGTTGTAGGTCGAACCACTGCAATGGCGTTCAAATACGTGGGTCGGGTTATGTCGGATGTCCAGGCCGGCCTCACAGACCGGTGCCAGCCAGGTTTCGATCTGACGGTACAAGTCATAGACTTGGCCGGGCCAATGTTCAATGGCCAGGTCGGCGCAGTTGTCGGTATCGGCCGGGGTTCGTTGGGCCTGCCTCAGCTTGGTCGCGAGTTCGTCTGCCTTGCTCATGTCTATCCCCTGTCGTGGTGATAGGTTGAGCTTAGCTGAAGGGGCTGAGTGTTCATTTGCGCTGGGTCATGAGTCGTTTCATTTCGATTGGCGAAGGGCCGGATTCGGGCAGCTCACACGGGATAAAGCGCATCAATGCTGCGCCCGAAACGACGCCGCAGCCTGCGCGGGCACGTTGTCCCTGGACATTCGCTCGGGTGTATCCGGCAGCGAAGCGATGTGCACGGCACGGGACGGCATGGCGAAGCGCACGCCGATCTTGGCGAATTCATCCATCATGCCCAGGTTGATGGCCTGCTGGATGTCCATGTACACGTTGTAGCTGGGATCCAGCACGATATACACCGTCTCGAATTCCAGCGCGCTTTCGCCAAACCCGCGAAAGTGCGCGCGGTCGAAGCGGGTCTTTTCCTGAGCCTTGATGATGCGTTCGACGATAACCGGCACTTGGCGCAGTTGTTCTGTCGAGCATTGCTGGGGCAGAGCAAATTCGAAAACGATACGCCGCTCCTGGAGCCGCTTGTAGTTCTGGATCGTGGTGCTGATCATCCCGGCGTTGGCCATGACGATCTGCTCGCCGCCCAGGCTGCGGATCCGCGTGGTCTTCAAGCCGACGTGTTCTACGGTGCCGGCCAGGGAGCCCACCACAATGAAGTCACCGACTTCGAAGGGCTTGTCCACGGCGATTGACAGCGAGGCGAACAAATCCCCGAGGATGTTCTGCACGGCGAGCGCCACGGCGATGCCGCCAACCCCGAGGCTGGCGATAAAGGCCGTAATGTTCACGCCCAGGTTGGAAAGCATGGCCAGCAGCACCACCGCCCACAGGAACACCTTCGCGCCCCATAGGCTCAGGGTGGCCAAGGCACTTTTCTGATGAATATCGGTATGGCTGTGACGGGCGAAATAGTGCAGCAATGCCAGGGCGATCGCCCGGTTTGCCCACAATCCCACCTGCAAGGCGGCCACCACGAACCAAAGGCTGCTGACCCGGCCCAACCAGCGTTCCGGTAGGTCCAATACGCCGATGCCAATCAGAATCGAGGCCAATAACAACAAGGTATTGCTGGTACTGGAAAGCACTTCGACAGCGATGTGGCTGAGGTAGGCATCAGGCTTTTGAGCCCGGGCACGCACGTTTTTCAGGAGGAAACCGACGCCTGTCCTGGCGATGATAAAACTCACCGCCGTCACTGTCAGTGCCAGTAACCAGTTGGCGATGGAGATGCCTAGCAGTTGGGTGTCGGTAAAGATTTCGAGGGGGGTTGAATCCATTGACGGGTCACCTGTGCCATTGCTGTTCAGGTCGGGCCCCAGGCCGATTTGACGCAAAGGCCTTGGCCGGGCCATGAACCTGATTAGTTCGCCTCAGCCAGGGGCCGTTCAATTTTCTTACCGGAGCTGTTGCAGGTTCCGGTAGCGGCGGCGTAGTTTCGGGCGACGGCTCCGACAGATTGTGTGCCCGGCTTGCGCAATCTATCTGAGCAAATGCCTCGTCTAGCGCAGCAAATGCACCGCCAACCCGGCAAGCCCGCATGCCAACAGCACCTGGATCACCCCGCGCTTGTAGCGAAATAGCGCAATGGCCGCTGCTGTCGCGATGATTGCCGAGGGCCAGTCCAGCGCACCGGCGAACCCGTTGGGCCAGAGTACGTGGTAGCCAAAGAAGCAGGCCAGGTTGAGGATCACGCCGACTACGGCGGCGGTGATGGCGGTCAGGGGAGCGGTGAACTTCAACGAATCATGAGTCGATTCCACCAGCGGCCCGCCAGCCAGGATGAACAGGAAGGACGGCAGGAAAGTGAACCAGGTTACCAGCGAGGCCGCCACGGCGCCGGCCATGAAGGCCTGATCGGGACCGAACACTTGCATCACGTAGCCGCCGACGAAACCGACGAATGCCACCACCATGATCAGCGGCCCGGGCGTGGTTTCGCCCAGCGCGAGGCCGTCGATCATCTGGGTCGGCGTCAGCCAGCCAAAGTGCTCGACGGCGCCCTGATATAGATAGGGCAAAACCGCATAGGCGCCACCGAAAGTCAGCAACGCGGCCTTGGTGAAGAACCAGGCCATTTGCGTGAGGGTGCCTTCCCAGCCGAAAAACATCGTTAGCAGCCCCATCGGCAATGACCACAACAGGGCGCCGATCATCGCCAACCGAACGAGTCGAGCGGTGCTGAACCGGGCGTGTTCCGGTGGCGGGGTGTCGTCGTCTATCAGCGCCGGGCCGTAGGATCGATGATTGGCCCCATGGCCACCCAGGCTGAATTTGTCCGGTGCCCAGCGGCCACCGAAATAGCCGATGACAGCGGCGCCCAATACGATAAGGGGGAAGGGAATATCCAACGCGAATATGGCCGTGAATGACGCCGCAGCGATAACCCATAACCAGCCGTTCTTGAGCGCGCGCGAGCCTATCCGATGCGCAGCATGCACCACGATTGCCGTTACGGCGGGCTTGATGCCGTAGAAAACTCCCGCCACTGCCGGCACTTCGCCAAAGGCGACATACAACCAGGACAACGCAATCAGGATGAACAGCGACGGCAGGACGAACAACGCCCCGGCAATCACTCCGCCCCAACTGCGATGCATCAGCCAGCCCAGGTAAGTCGCCAACTGCTGCGCCTCCGGCCCTGGCAGCAACATGCAGTAATTGAGCGCATGCAGGAAGCGTCGTTCGGAGATCCAGCGACGGCGCTCCACGAGCTCCTGATGCATGATCGAGATCTGTCCCGCCGGGCCGCCAAAGCTGATGAAGCCCAACTTGAGCCAGAACCAGAAAGCTTCCCGCAGACTGACGGTCGCGGGGCGGGTCAAGGGGATGTCGGCGGCCGGGGTCGGTTTTCTCATGGTCGTCGGGAATTGGTAGTCAAGGGCTGCCAACGTTATGGCGCGTTACGCAATTTAGATAGCCCCCGGCTAGGTTTGCTTGTAAAAAAGCGCACTTTAATGGGTTGGACAACCGAGGCAAATTAATCCGGGTCCGTCCTCATGCCGTCTTTCTAGATATTCACCAAGGAATGGGTCGATGAAGCAATGTTTTACGGTCGTCATGCTGGTTGCGATGCTATTAGGTTCCATCGGCGCGGCCAGTGCCCGGGAGCCGCATCAAGTTCGCGCGCCATCCATCGCGGGAGTGTTCGACTATTACGTACTGGCGCTGTCCTGGTCGCCGACTTTTTGCCTTACTCACCAGAACGACACGCAGTGTTCCGGCAAAGGCTACGGTTTTGTGCTCCATGGCCTCTGGCCGCAATATGCCAAGGGCGGCTGGCCGAAATCCTGCTCGCCCAAGGTGGCCTTGACCGCGGCCGAGCGAGAGAAGGGCTTGACGCTGTTTCCGACCCGCAAGCTGTTGGAGCATGAATGGTCCAAACACGGGACTTGCAGCGGGCTCGGTGCCATGGGCTATCTGGAAGCTTCGGACAAGGCCATCGGCACGGTAAAGATTCCCGCGCAGTTGCAACCCCTCAGCTCTTCTACTTATCTGGAAGCTGAGGAGATTGCCCGGCTGTTCCGCCAAAGCAATCCCGATATCGATTCCAACGGCATAGCAGTGATTTGCAGCGGGCCGCAACTGTCGGAAGTGCGAGTGTGCATGAGCAAGGACCTGGCGTTCACCGAGTGTGGCAAGGGCGTCAAGACACAATGCCGCGCTGGGGAAATCCGGGTTCCGCCGGTGCGATGAAACCAGCGATACAACATCTTCAAGAGGAGGCCACGCGTCAGAAGCGACGATGGGTTTTGGATCCATTCAGCCACCCATCGGCTTCGTTCCAATGGCTAATTGCCGCCCTACAAGCGGCAGGCTAAGCTCACGAATATTGGGGGCTTTGAGCGATTCGCTCATGTCCTGCCCCCCTCAGGAATTCGCTTGCCTATCCCCACTTTTGATCCGTTCCACGCTCCCGGTGGTGCTCTCAAGCGCCTGCCGTTGCTCAAGGCAGCGGTTGCGTTTATCGCCGCTGTCTGCCTGTGCCTGTGTGGCTTGCTCTACCTGCAGTTGGAACAGTCCCGTCGCTACGACCTGGCGTCGGCCCGCGTCGCCTCGGCCAACCTGACGCGGGCCATGGCCCAGCAGGCCCAGGACACGTTTCAACAGACTGACCTGGTCCTCGCCAGCCTGGCGGACTGGATGCAGATCGACGGTTTCGGCCACGCGTTACAACCGCGTCTGCAACAGACGTTCGCCCGGCGCGTGCAATCGTTGGAGCAGTTACATGGGCTGTTCCTGTTTGACAAGGACGGACATTGGGTCATCACCTCCTTCGCCAATCTGCACAGGGGAGCGGGGGTCGCGGATCGCGAGTATTTTGCTTTTCATCAACAGAATGCCTCCCTGCTTGCGCATATCGGGCCGGCGATTCGCAGTCGCCAGAATGGTGAGTGGATCATCCCCGTTTCACGGCGATTGAACGATTCGGACGGCAATTTTCAGGGCGTGCTGATGGCCGGGGTCAAAATGGCCTACTTCGATCAGTTCTTCAAAAGCTTCAGCCTCGATGACGAAGGCGAGATGGTCCTCGCCCTGGCCGACGGAACCTTGCTGGCTCGCCGGCCTTTCGATGAAACCAAGATCGGCCGTTCCCTGGCCCAGGACGCGATCTTCCAGCATGAGACGCAAGGGACCGTCATCGGCAACGCGGTGATCCGCTCCGCCGCCGATGGGGTCATCAGGCTTTATGATCATCAGCATTTGCGCGCGTATCCCCTGGTTGTCACCGCCGCGATGTCTGAAGAAGCGATCCTCGCGGGCTGGTACGACAGGGCGTTCCAATCCAGTCTCATCGTGGGCCTGGTCGTGCTGGGCATCTGCCTGTTCGGCTGGGTATTCGTGCGCCAGGTGCGTAACAGCGAGCGAATTGAAGCCGACCTGCGCAGGGCCCAGGAGGCGCTGGAGCTGATCGCCACCCATGACAGCCTGACCGGACTGGCAAACCGCCGTTTGTTCGAGCGCGCCCTGGACATCGAATTTGGCCGAGGCGCCCGTCAGCGCAGCCCGTTGAGCCTGATCATGCTCGATATCGATTTCTTCAAACGCTACAACGACACCTACGGGCACGTTGCCGGAGACCACTGCCTGGCGGAAGTAGCGACCGTGCTCAGGAATTGCTGTCATCGCAAAGCCGACCTGGCGGTGCGTTACGGCGGTGAGGAGTTCGCTGTGCTGCTGCCCGACACCAACCTGCAGGGTGCGATGGCATTGGCCGAGCAGATCCGTCGCAGTGTCATCGACAAGCATATTACCCATTCGGCTTCCCCCTCCGGTTATCTGACCGTGAGCCTGGGCTGTTATGCCTTCGTGCCTAGCAGCCTGGACAGTACCGAAGCGTTCATCCAGCGCGCCGATGCGGCGCTCTACCAAGCCAAGCACAGCGGTCGCAACTGTGTCGAGGCCTTGTCCAGGGAAGGCGTGCTCGATGCTTTGGAGCGCTCCGATCGTTGAGATTCGTTGGAATCATCAGTAGCGCAGGACAGTCCATTGTTCGACCCGTGGCGCAAGCGATGCGTAGGCCCTTTCGTCAAATTCCGTAGGCTCGTCATCTGTCACAGCGGTGGCTGCTAAGGTTAAGAAAACGCCAGGGCCGAGCGCCGCTCATGAAGTAAAGCTGTACGGCGAAGCCAGCGCCGCAAGGACAGGAGCACGTCAATGGACACCACTGCCGCTACCCCCTCTGACGCCAAGCGTCACACGCCGATTACCCGTCGCCTGGTGGTGGCCGTCGGCGGATTGTTTGTCCTGGGGGTTCTGGTGGCCGTTGTCGCGCTGTTCAACATCGCGCAAAAGCTGGATACGGAGGATGTGCGCAAAACCCATTTCTATATCGAACGCGCCCTTGATAACCGCATCACCGCCTCGAAGAACTACATCGCCAGCTACGCCTACTGGACCACGGCCTACGATCACCTCAACGGTGAAGTCGACGTGCAGTGGGCCTATGCCGAACAGAACATGGGCAAGACGCTATTCACCAATGATGACTTTGAGGGGGTATTCGTCATTGACCGTGAGCGCACCAAATACGCCGTGGTGCGCGGGCAGCATGTCCAGGCAGAGGCAACGGCCTACATGGATACGCCGCTGGCGGACCTCATGGATCAGCTCCAGGCGCAAGCTGACCTGACGACGCCCGCGATCCGTTACACCTTGTTCGAAGGCTGGCCGGCCGCTGTTACGGCTTCGGTGATTCTTCCCAATGACGAACGCCCCCGGGTGGCGCCTGAAGGAACGTCGGTCTTGCTGTTCGTCGATCAACTCACGCCCGTCAAACTTCGCAAGTTGGGCAAGAGCTACGGCCTTACCGAGTTGACCCTCGTCAAAGACACCGCGTTGGGGCCCGGCCAGGCCGCCGTGCCGCTCGACAGCACGGGTTATAGCCTGGTGTCGCGGCTGGAGCGGCCGGGCCAGCAGTTGCTCTGGTCGCTGCTGCCGCCATTGGGTGGGGCGTTGCTGATCCTGGCATTGCTCACGGCTTACTTTTTTCGCTATGCCATGCGCACGGCTCGACAGGTAGACGCCAGCTACGACAGCCTTGAAAAGTCGAAACAAGCACTTGAAGCCAGCGAAGAGCGCTTTCGCGCCGTGGTCGAAGCCGCGTCCGACTGGATCTGGGAAATCGATAGCCAGCAGCACATCACCTACCTGTCGGGTCGCTTTAATACCGTCACGGGATTTTCCGACCAGCAGTGGCTGGGCCAGGACATCGAACAATTGTTGTATTGCGATACGACCCCGATCGCGCTGTGGCTAGGCAAACTGGTGGAGGATCAGAACGCCAGCAACCTGCGTTGTTCCTACCGCGATCATTCCGGGCAGTTGCGGTTCTGTCGGGTTTCGGCGCGGCCGATCTATGACAAGGCCGTCGTTACGGGGTATCGCGGCACCGCCAGCGACATCACCGACGAGGTCGCAGCTCATGCCCAGGTCCAGCATCTTTCGCTGCACGATGCGTTGACCGGCCTGCCGAACCGCAACAAGTTGGCGAGGCACCTGGATGACGCCTTGGTCGCCAAGGAGCATGCCGCGCCGTTGGCCTTGCTGATGGTGGACCTGGACAACTTCAAGCCGATCAACGATTCGCTTGGCCACCCGGCCGGCGATGCGGTGTTGCTGGAAGTCGCCCAGCGCCTGCGCGACAGCACGCGTGAGCAGGACCTGGTGGCGCGCCTGGGAGGTGATGAGTTCGTGGTGGTGCTCAGTGGCGTGGAGCACAGCGCTGAAATTGATCGATTCTGTGCGCGATTGATCGACAGCCTGCAACAGCCGATTCACTACGAGACCCATTCGCTGCACATCGGCGCCAGCATCGGCATTGCCGTCAGCCGCCGCCAAGGCTATGTGCCGAGTGAATTGATCCGCTGCGCCGACATCGCCCTGTACCAGGCCAAGTCAGAGGGCAAGAAGACCTGGTGCTATTTCGTCTCGCACATGAACGACCAGATCCAGCACCGACGCCAGCTGGAAAGTGACCTGCGCCAGGCGGTGAAGAACAACGAGTTCATCCTGCATTTCCAGCCTCGCTACAAAGTCGATGGCAGCGAAATCGTCGCAGTCGAGGCGCTGGTTCGCTGGCAACATCCGACCCAAGGCTTGTTGGGCCCCGACGCGTTTATCCCGCTGGCCGAACAAACCGACCTGATTGTCCCGCTTTCACGCTGGGTATTGCGTGAGGCCTGTCAGACCGCCCTGACCTGGCCGGGAGCGTTGATGGTTTCGGTCAATCTTTCCCCGGCACAATTCGAACGCAGCGATGTCGTGGAGGATGTGCGCCAGGTACTGATCGAAACCCATTTCCCGGCGAGTCGCCTGGAGCTGGAAATCACCGAAAACGTCATGCTGAACGATGTGAATGGCGCGCTCCAGGTCATGAATGCGCTCAAGGAGTTGGGCGTGCGCTTGAACATGGACGACTTTGGCACCGGTTATTCATCCCTCGGTTATTTGCGTACCTACCCATTCGATGGCATCAAGATCGACAAGCGCTTCATCGCCTCCATGAGCAACAGCAGCAACGATCGGGCCGTGGTCCAGGCGATCATCAACCTGGGCAAGGCGATGGGCTTGACCGTCACTGCCGAAGGTGTTGAAACGCTGGCCCAATTGGGGTCGCTGGGCTCGGATGAATGCCACGAAGTCCAGGGGTATTTCCTCAGTCGGCCAATCGACAAACAGGCATTTGCGAACTTGCTCTTGAGCGGCCAGTCGTTACCGCGAACCGGTTCCTGAACAGTGGTTGCAACCTGGGCGGCTTCCTCACGGTCACAACCAGTGTGTTGGCATTCAGAGTTTTTGGCCCATGAAGAACCTGCGAATCGCAACCTTCAATATCAACGGCATCCGGGCCCGGTTGCCTAACCTGCTGGAGTGGCTGGAACGGGAGAAACCCGAGGTCGTTTGCTTGCAGGAACTCAAGGCGGCGGATAAGGATTTCCCGGCAGCGGAACTGGAGTCGGTAGGGTACGGATCGATCTGGCATGGCCAGGCTTCGTGGAATGGTGTTGCGATCCTGGCCCGCGATGCGCAACCGCTGGAGAGCCGGCGCGGCCTGCCGGGGGGCGACGACGACAGTCACAGTCGCTACCTGGAAGCGGCGGTGCACGGTGTCCTGGTGGGCTGCCTTTACCTGCCCAACGGCAACCCGCAGCCAGGCCCCAAGTTCGACTATAAATTGGCCTGGTTCGAACGGCTGATCGATTATGCGCAGGCGCTACAGGCAAGCGATCATCCGGTGGTGCTGGCCGGAGACTACAACGTGGTGCCCACCGACATGGACATCTACAACCCGCGTTCCTGGCTCAAGGATGCGCTGTTGCAGCCTGAAAGCCGCGAGTGTTATCAGCGGCTGCTGGACCAAGGCTGGACGGACTCGTTGCGTCACCTCTACCCGGACGAGCGCATCTACACTTTCTGGGATTATTTCCGCCAGCACTGGCAGAAGAATTCCGGGCTGCGCATCGATCACCTGCTGCTCAACCCGGCGGCCAGCGCCTACCTGAGCGAGGCGGGCGTGGACGCTTGGGTCAGGAACCAACCTCATCCCAGCGACCATGCGCCCACTTGGATTCGGTTGTCTTCGCGAAAGCGGCGTTAAACGTAGAACGGGCGGTCGCCGCAGATTGTCCGCAAGAGGGAAATGCCTTATACCTGCGGATTGCCGCCAGCTTACCGCTGGCCCTGCACCTGACAGGAAAGGACATCCCCATGAGCGAGTCGCGACTGAGCGATACCGGCCGCTATTTGCGCCGACTGGGCTTCGACACGGCCCCACCGCCAACCCTCGATACGTTGCGCCTGCTCCAACAGCGTCATACGGCCGAGTTTCCGTTCGAGACCCTCTCGTCGCTGCTGCGTCAGCCGGTGCCCATCGACCTCGAATCGGTCGAACGAAAGGTGTTCGAGCAAGGGCGCGGCGGGTATTGCTACGAGCTCAATCAGTTGTTCCTCGCGCTTTTGCAGGTGCTCGGCTTCAGCGCCCGCGGCATCACCGGACGGGTCGTCATGAACGCGCCCGAGGGCGCCTGGACCGCGCGCACTCATCGCTTGAGCCTGGTGACGCTTGACGACGTGCGCTATATCACCGATGTCGGCTTCGGCGGCATGGTGCCCACCGCGCCGCTGTTGCTGGACAGTCGCGACGTTCAACCGACACCCCACGAGCCGTACCGCATCGAGGCCAATGAAGACGGCTATCTGCTAAGGGCCAAGGTCGCCGATGAATGGCGGCCGATGTACCTGTTCGACCTGCAACGCCAGGAGGAAATCGACTACGCCGTCGGCAATTGGTACGTCTGCTCCCACCCGGAATCACCCTTCATGGGCCGGTTGATGGTCGCTCGTACTGGGGAAGGGCTGCGCAAGACCCTCAATGGCAACAGCTACGCCGTGCACCGGATTGGACACGACAGCGAACGACGCACCATTAACGATGCCGATGAACTGATCGACCTGCTGGAAAACGAGTTTGGTTTGAGGGTGCCGCCCCGAGGGGAGCTGCGGCCCGCGGTGCAGCGGCTTTTAGTGTAGAAAGCTGAAGCTTCTGGTTCGGCAATTGCAACCCTGTAGACGATGTACGGGCAACAAGTTGTATACAACTCTATGGACATTTGTCCCGAGTTTTGAATACAGTGTGCTCATAACAAAAAACAGGGAACCCCCGAACCATGAAAACGCCCCATGTTTCACTCCCACGGCCCGAGGACGAAAACCTCGGCGTCGGCGCGAATATGGCTTACGGCCTGCAACATGTGTTGACCATGTATGGTGGCATCGTCGCGGTGCCCTTGATCATTGGCCAGGCGGCGGGGTTGTCACCGTCGGACATCGGTCTACTGATCGCCGCGTCGTTGTTCGCAGGGGGGCTGGCAACTTTGTTGCAGACGCTCGGCGTGCCGTTTTTTGGCTGTCAGCTACCGCTGGTCCAAGGCGTCTCGTTTTCGGGCGTCGCCACCATGGTCGCGATTGTCGGCACCGGCGGAGAAGGGGGCTTCCAGGCCATCCTCGGCGCCGTCATCGCCGCATCCCTGATCGGCCTGCTGATCACGCCGGTGTTTTCGCGGATCACCCGGTTCTTCCCGCCATTGGTCACCGGCATCGTTATCACCACCATCGGCCTGACGCTGATGCCGGTGGCGGCGCGCTGGGCAATGGGCGGCAACAGCCATGCGCCCGATTTTGGCAGCATGGCAAACATCGGCCTGGCTGCGGTGACCCTGGTATTGGTGTTGTTGCTGAGCAAAATGGGCAGCGCGACCATCTCGCGGCTGTCGATTCTGCTGGCGATGGTCATCGGTACGGTCATCGCCGTGTTCCTCGGCATGGCGGATTTTTCCTCCGTCGGCGAAGGCCCGATGTTCGGCTTCCCGACGCCGTTCCATTTCGGGATGCCGACCTTTCACATCGCCGCGATCCTGTCGATGTGCATTGTGATCATGGTGACGCTGGTGGAAACCTCCGCCGATATCCTGGCAGTGGGTGAGATCATCGACACCAAGGTCGACTCCCGGCGCCTGGGCAACGGTCTGCGGGCGGACATGCTGTCGAGCATGATCGCGCCGATCTTCGGTTCCTTCACCCAAAGCGCGTTTGCCCAGAACGTCGGCCTGGTGGCGGTGACTGGGATCAAGAGCCGTTTCGTGGTGGCAACTGGCGGGGTGTTCCTGGTCGTGCTCGGCCTGTTGCCGTTCATGGGGCGGGTGATCGCCGCAGTGCCCACCTCGGTGCTCGGTGGCGCCGGTATCGTGCTGTTCGGCACCGTGGCCGCCAGCGGCATCCGGACCCTGTCGAAGGTTGATTACCGTAACAACGTCAACCTGATCATCGTCGCCACATCCATCGGCTTTGGCATGATTCCTATCGCCGCCCCGAACTTCTACGATCATTTCCCCAGTTGGTTCGCGACGATCTTCCATTCGGGCATCAGCTCCTCGGCGATCATGGCGATCATCCTGAACCTGGCGTTCAACCACTTCACCACGGGCAATTCCGACCAGCAGTCCGTCTTCGCCGCCGGTACTGAGCGGGTGTTGCGTTACCAGGATCTGGCGGCGCTGCGCGAAGGGGATTACTTCAGTGACGGCAAGCTGCACGACTGCGACGGCAACGAGATTCCGGTGGTAGCGGTGGCTGAGCACCTGGCGCCAGAGCACGACCCGGTGCGGCTGAAAAGCAGCGAGCACGTCTGACCTCGTAGCTGATGCCAGCCCAAAAAAAGCAGCCGGCGATCACTGATCGCCGGCTGTTTTTTTGTGTCGCTTGAACGGTGATTACCAGCGACCGTAATGGCCGCGTGGTGGACCGTAGTAATAGCCGCGTGGCGGACCGTAATACACCGGTGCCGGACGGTAGTAGATCGGCTGTTCCACGTACACCGGTTGCGGCTGGTAATAGACCGGTGGCGGCTGTTGCACATAGACCGGCTGCGGCTGCACGTAAACCGGTTGCTGGACGTACACCGGCCGGTCACGGCTGATCAGCGCCGAGCCAACGATGGCCGAGCCGACGATGGCGCCGAACACTGCGGGCCCCTCCCAACCACCGCGACCATGGGCGGATGCCTGGCCGGTGACCGCGAGAGCCCCCACAAGCAGGGCGATGATGGGGAGTTTGCGTTTCATGGCGATTCCTCGTTCCGGCCCCGGCGCCTGTGGTCTGCAACAGACCCAAGTAGGGGCGCGGGGATACTTGCTATGACCGCGATTTTCCCAGGATTTGCAACGCCGTTGGGTAAATGTTGTGTAAGGTCTGTGGCGGTTTTTTCTACAAATTGCCGAGTCGCCACGCTGCGCCCGGTGTCTGATCATCGAAATAAACTGTCGGGACGGTGATCCCGCCTGTCCGAAAGTGGCATCAAGGAGACGAGCATGCAGATCAATCCCAACAAAGACACCCAATTGTGCATGTCGCTATCGGGGCGCCCAGGCAATTTTGGCCTGCGCTTTCACAATCATCTGTACGAACAGCTGGGGCTGAATTTCTATTACAAGGCCTTCAGCAGCCAGGACCTGCCTGGTGCGGTGCGCGGGATACGTGCCTTGGGCATTCGTGGCTGCGGCGTATCGATGCCGTTCAAGGAGGCGTGCATTGCCTTGGTCGACGAATTGGACCCTTCCGCCGCAGCGATCCAGTCCATCAATACCATTGTCAATACCAACGGGCACTTGAAGGCCTACAACACCGACTACATCGCCATCGCTCAGTTGCTGCAAAGTCATGCCGTGCCCAAGGATTCGACCTTTGCGCTGCGCGGCAGCGGCGGCATGGCCAAGGCCGTCGCCAGCGCCTTGCGCGACGGAGGCTACAAGAACGGGCTGATCGTCGCTCGCAACCAAACCACTGGCCGAGCCCTTGCCGATTCGCTGGGTTACGACTGGCAGTCTGAACTGGCTGACCGACGCCCGCAGATGCTCATCAACGTAACGCCAATCGGCATGACCGGCGGCCCGGAAGCGGAACACCTGGCGTTCGACCGCGCCGCGATCGCCGCGGCTGACACCGTGTTCGATGTCGTGGCGATCCCGTCGGAAACGCCGCTGATCGTGCAGGCCCGGACGGAGGGCAAGCGAGTGATCACCGGGCTGGAAGTCATCGCAATCCAGGCCTTGGAGCAGTTCGTCCTGTACACCGGCGTGCGGCCCAATCTGGAACAGTTCGAAAAAGCCGTGGCCTTCGCCCGGTCCGTGTAGGCCTCGTTATTCCAGTCGTGCCAGGCGTTCTTCCAATGCGGCGATCCGCGCTTCGAGTTCTTCGATGCGCTCCAGCGATACGCCGCTGCCAATGCTGCGTTCTGTCGGTTGGTGGCGGGCGGCGAGGATGGCCTCGATGTCCGCCGGGTCGCCCATCGCATGCACATAACGGTCTTCGCGCTGGCCGGCCTGGCGTGGCACCAGCAGCGCCAAGCCTCGGGCAATCAGCCGCTCAAGCTGATGCACGACCTGCTCGGCATCTTCGAAGTCATGCATGCGGCCGCTGCGGGTCAGCAGCTCATTGACCGTTTGCGGGCCGCGCAAAAATAGCAATCCCATCAGGATCACCTGGGCCGGCACCAGCTCCAGCGCTTTGTCGACCCGGTGTTCCCAGCGGTCGGCGCGGCTGCCCATCACCAGGCGGGTGAAGCCCTGGCCTTCCAATGCCCGCAGGCTCTGGCCGACCTGGCCCGGATTGAGGTTGGTCACTGGTTCACGACTGGTTTTCTGGTTACAGGCGAGCACCAGCGCGTTGAGCGTGAGGGGATATGTTTCGGGATTGGTCGCCTGCTTTTCGATCAATGCGCCGAGAATGCGGATTTCCGTGCTATTGAGCCGTGGTTCTTCGGCCTGGCTTTGTTCTTCGATGCTCATCGCGCGTTCCCTATGCTGTGGAGGACGCTAGCCTAATCCTTGCGCAATAAAAGACAAGGTGCGTAACAAGCCGTGGCTATAATCGCCCACGTTCGATTCATCTCTTTTTCATCACCCGCATGAGACCACCATGACTATTTCCCTGTACGCCGCCTCCGTCCCGGTTTTCAAGCAGATGCTCACTGCCCTGAGCGATGTCCTGAACAAGGCCGAAGCCCACGCCACCTCAAAAAGCATCGACCCGAACGCTTTCCTGCAAGCGCGCCTCTTCCCGGACATGTTCCCGTTGGTGCGCCAGGTGCAGATTGCCGTGGATTTCGCCAAAGGCGTGTCCGCCCGTCTGGCCGAGATTGAAGTGCCGAAATATGACGACAGCGAGACCACTTTCGCTGAGCTGCAAGCGTTGATCGCCAAGGTGCTGGCGTTCATCGATGGCATCAAACCCGAGCAGATCGACGGCAAGGAAGGCATTGAAATCGTGACCCGTCCGGGCACGCCGAAGGAGAAGCGCTTCAGCGGCCAAACCTACCTGTTGACCTACGGTCTGCCGCAATTCTTCTTCCATGTCACCACGACCTACGCGCTGTTGCGTCACAACGGCGTAGAAGTGGGCAAGCGCGATTACATGGGCGCGTTCTAAACCCGCAAGCATGAAAAAGCCCGGAACGGTGTGAGCCGTTCCGGGCTTTTTTGTGTCTGTCTGTCAGGCAGTACGCTGCGACCGTTCTTCCTCACCCAGGCAAGCCGCCGCGGTGAACAACACATCCGTCGACGAGTTCAGCGCGGTTTCCGCCGAGTCCTGCAAGACACCAATGATGAACCCCACGGCGACCACTTGCATGGCGATTTCGCTGGGGATGCCAAACAAGCTGCATGCCAGCGGAATGAGCAGCAGCGAACCGCCGGCGACACCGGACGCACCGCAGGCGCAGATGGCGGCGACAACACTCAGCAGCACCGCCGTGGGCAAATCCACCGCGATACCCAGGGTATGCACGGCCGCCAGCGTCAGCACTGTGATGGTGATGGCGGCGCCAGCCATGTTGATGGTTGCGCCCAGCGGGATCGAGACCGAATAGGTGTCTTCGTGCAAGCCGAGGCGTTTGCTCAGTTCCAGGTTCACCGGAATGTTCGCCGCCGAGCTGCGGGTGAAGAACGCAGTGATGCCGCTCTCGCGCAAGCAGGTGAACACCAGCGGGTATGGGTTGCGACGCAGCTTCCACAACACAATGAGCGGGTTGACCACCAGTGCCACGAACAGCATGCAGCCGATCAGCACGGTCAACAGGTGCAGGTAACCGAGCAGGGCGCCAAAGCCGGAAGTGGCCAGGGTCGACGCCACCAGCCCGAAGATCCCCAGCGGCGCGAAGCGGATGACCAGGCGCACGATGACGGTCACGCCGTTAGACAGGTCATCCAACACGGTGCGCGTGGTTTGGCCGGCGTGGCGGATGGCGACGCCCATGCCGATGGCCCAGGCCAGGATGCCGATGAAGTTGCCATCCATCAGCGCCCGGACCGGGTTGTCCACCACGCTGAACAGCAGGCTTTGCAGCACTTCGCTGATGCCGCCGGGCGCGGTGACGGCGACGTCGGAAGTGCTCAACACCAGGCTCGACGGAAATAACGTGCTGGCAACGACCGCGACCACCGCGGCGGCGAAGGTCCCCAGCAGATACAGGAACAGGATGGGCCGGATGTGGGTTTCCTGGCCGTGCTTATGGTTGGCGATCGAGGCCATGACCAGTACGAACACCAGGATCGGCGCAACAGCCTTGAGCGCGGAGACGAAGACCTTGCCGATGAACGCGGTGGACTTTGCCAGCTCCGGTGCCAGCCACGCCAGCAAGATACCGGCGATCAGGCCGATGACAATTTGCGTGACCAGGCTGGTGTGTTTGAGGCGGTGCAGAAGAGAAGGGGAGACAGCTGTCATGACGGTATCTCTGATTTTTTATGTGCAACGGTCAGCCGAACAGGGCAACAAGCGGGCAGGCCACATGAGCGGGACCGAAAAGAAAGTAGAGCGTTTGCAGGCCGCGGACTTTATCACAGCCCAACGAAAAATCTGACGGACCTGTGACGATCCGTCACCTGCTTGTTTGAGCGGATTTTTCTGACGGTGGCATTCTGTTAGGCTTTGCGCTTCTCAATTTTCAATTTCTCCAGCGGGCCATTGGGCTAGCGCTGGTGTCGTCGTTTTGTTGGAGTCTTGCATGCTGTTGCCAATCTTCCTGTTGTCCGCCGCCGGGTTCACGGTGTTGACCACGGAATTCATCATCGTCGGCCTGCTGCCATCCATTGCCCGTGATCTGCACGTCAGCATCCCCCAGGCGGGACTGCTTGTGACCTTGTTCGCGTTTACCGTCGCGGCGTTCGGGCCGTTCCTGACTGCCTGGTTCGCCCGTGTCGAGCGGCGCAAATTGTTTATCAGCGTGCTGGTGATGTTCGGCCTGGCCAATACCCTCGCGGCGCTGGCACCCAACATCTGGGTCATGGCTGTTGCCCGGCTGGTCCCGGCGCTGGGCCTGCCGGTATTCTGGGCGTTGGCCAGCGAAACGGCGGTGGACATTGTCGGACCGCAGTTCGCCGGACGCGCGATTGCCCGGATCGGATTCGGCATCGTCTGTGCCACGGTATTCGGCATTCCGGTGGGTACGCTGATCGCCGATGCGTTTGGCTGGCGCAGCGCATTTGCGATTCTGGCTGTTATCGCGTTTGCCAAGGCGCTGCTGCTGTTTATCTATCTGCCAAAAACCAACCTGCATCAGCATCAAGTGAGCTTTCGCTCGCAGCTCAAGATCCTGCGCAGCCCTTTGATGCAGGGGCATGTGCTGTTGTCGGTCCTGGTGTTCAGCGGCATGTTCACCGCCTATACCTACCTGGCGGATATTCTCGAACGGCTGGCCGGCTTCGACGGCACGCTCGTAGGCTGGTGCCTGATGGGCTTTGGGGCCGTGGGCCTGCTGGGCAATTCCCTGGGAGGCCGCGCGGTGGACCGGCATCCGTTGATCGCATCGATGGTGTTCTGCCTGTTCATGATCGGCGGTATGGTAGCGCTGGTGCCGAGCATTCATTCGACCCTCGGGTTGGCCGCCGCGCTGGGCATTTGGGGCGTGACCCAGGCGGCTTTGTTCCTGGTCAGTCACGTCCGGTTGATGAAGGCTGCACCTGAGGCGCCGGCGTTCGCCGCGTCGCTGAACATCGCCGGCGCCAACCTGGGAATTGGCCTGGGCGCGATGGTCGGCGGACGGGTAATCGATACCCTGGGGTTGGGCAACGTCGGTTTCGCCGCGGCCGGCTTCATCCTGGTGTCGATCCTGCTGACGTTATGGCTGATGACATTCAGACCCCGCGTCAGCTGCGCGCAGTGCTAGGCACTGAACAACTCGCGGCGCGCCCCTTCGGCGATCGCGACGATGCCCGGATGGCTGACCTTGCGCTCCACGGAAATTGCGTAGAACGACTCGCTCACCGCATCGGTCTGGCCGATGACCTGCACGCCGTACTGCCGCTTCACCTCTTCGGCAATCACGCTAGGGCCGATGAAAATCCCGCTGCCTGACTGACCAAACGCCTGCATCAGCGCGCTGTCGTCAAACTCGCCGACGATACGCGGCTGGATCTGTTGCTCGGCGAACCAACGTTGCAAGCGGCTGCGCACCACCGTCTCCGGCCCGGGAATCAGCAGCGGGGCGTCATGCAAACTGTGGGGAAAATCCTGCCCATGGCGCTCGGCCAACGCTGCAGTGGCGAAAAAGCTGATCCCGCATTCCCCCAGTTTTTGGCTGAAGCCCTTGATGTCCAGGTGCGTCGGCATCGGGCTGTCCGAAATCACCAGGTCCAGGCGTTGAATCGCCAGGTCTGCCAGTAGCCGATCGAGCTTGTCTTCGCGGCAGGTGATGCGCAGTGGGTCGCTCAGCTCCATGGTCGGCGCCAACAGGCGGTAGACGATGGACTTGGGCACCACATCCGCCACTCCGACCCGAAACAACGTTTGTTGCTCGTTGGGCTGGGCCCGCAGCATCAATTCCAGTTCGCCGCCCAGCTGGAACATGTGTTCGGCGTAGGGCAACGTCTGGCGGCCGGCTTCGGTCAGTTCCAGCTGGCGCCCGACCCGTTGGAACAACTTGATGTTGTAAGTCTGTTCGAACAGGGAAATCTGCCCGCTGATGGTTTGTGGGGTCAGGTTCAATTGCTCGCAGGCACGCACGATGCTGCCGGTTTTTGCCACGACCCAGAAATAATGGAGCTGTCGGTAATTGAGCATGTGCGCGCCAGTTCGTAAAAACCGAAGTATAACCGCTGAAAATACGAATTTTCCTGAAGTATTTGCCCCTCTAGAATGCCGGGCCATTGGTGAGCCATCTTGTGCTCCGTCTATTCTCTGAGAGGCACAGTCTTCATGACGTATAAATCCTTGGGCCTAGCGGCCTTGCTATCGTTGTCGTCGCTGGCGCTCGTGGGCTGCGAACAAGCCGAAAAAAGCGCCCAGCAGTTGGCAGAGCAGTTGAAGGAACAAGCGGTTGAAACGGCCAAGCAGGCCATCGACGATACTCACAAGGCTGCCGAACAAGCCATCAGCGAGCTCTCCGGCGGGTTGATCAGCCCCAAGGAAGAACCCGAGGACGATGCTGAAGCAGCCAAACCTTCCACCCAAACCCTTTAACCCGTCTTATCGAGTCAGGACTGACCCATGGATTATCTGTTACAGCTCGCCGCCAGCCCAACCGCCTGGATTGCCTTGGCAACCCTGGTCGTCATGGAAATCGTGCTCGGCATCGATAACCTGATCTTCATTTCGATTCTGACCAACAAGCTGCCCGAACAACATCGGGCCAGGGCTCGGCGGATCGGTATCGGCATGGCGTTGATCCTGCGCCTGGGCTTGTTGAGCACCATCGCCTTCATCGTGCAGTTGACCGAACCGGTCATCGAGATCCTCGGCCAGGCATTTTCCTGGAAGGACATGATCCTGATCGCGGGCGGCCTGTTCCTGCTGTGGAAGGCCACCACTGAGATCCACCACAGCATGGATCCGGCACCGGATGATCCGAAGTCCGCTACGTCCGGCGTGACCCTTGGGTTTGCCGCCGCGATCGGTCAGATCCTGATGCTCGACCTGGTGTTCTCCATCGACAGCATCATTACGGCGGTGGGCATGACCGAACACTTGCCGATCATGATCATCGCCGTGGTGGTTTCGGTCCTGGTGATGCTGCTGGCCGCCGAGCCACTGGCGAAATTCATCAACGACAACCCTACCGTGGTCATGCTTGCCCTGGGCTTCTTGATCATGATCGGCATGACGCTGATTGCCGAAGGCTTCGGTGCCCACGTGCCCAAGGGCTACATCTACGCGGCCATGGCCTTCTCGGCAGCGATCGAGGTGTTGAACATGCTGTCTCGTCGGGCCAGGGAAAAGAAGGCCCTCGAGCAAGCCTGAGCGAGATAGATAAAAGCCGCCCGGGTCGAAGGTCCCGGGCGGCTTTTTTATGGACGACGTAAAGGTCAGTGCGCGGTGGCGTGGCGGCCGGCGGCTTTCGGGTTCTGTTGCGCTTGTGGCTGCGGCGCGGGGTGGTGGCGCCGGGCGATCCGCAGCACGCCCCACAACATGGCCGCCGCTACGCTCAGCCAGCCGAATATCAGCATCAGAACAGTCATCATCAGGCTCATCTGCGCCTCCTTCTGCCCGGAACCGGGCAATGCACTCTCTACAATGGACAGTCTAGTCGCTCAAGTGTTACGAGCAGTCGATTCGTGGTGCGCGGCGACGGATCGGTTCGTTCTATCGCGGTTGTGAAACTGTTGCTTATGGCTATACCCGGGCCGATGCGCGCCTTATGATCGTCGGCCCACGCCCGGCTCGAATGCCGGGTCTGCCTGAACAAGAGAGTCATCATGTCGCCAGTAATTTCATCTTTTCGATCACTGGTATTGGCGTTGTCCTGCCTCGCCGCCCTGGCGGGGTGCGCCGGCAGCGTGTCGCCGCAGATCAAGCGCCTGCCCGAGCGGGTGGAGCTCAACAGCGTGCCATTCTTTCGCGGTGAAACGCACCAGGGCGCGCCGCAATCGATGGCGGCCCTGTTGACCTTGCAGGGAACGGTAATCACGCCCGGGCTGCTGGAGAAACCTCTGCACCTGCCCGGTGGCGAGGCTCGTTTGCAGCAGAACCTGCAAACCCTGGCGCGTGAATACGGGCTGGTGGTGTACCCCCTCAATGGCCAACTTGCCGCATTGCTCGAACAGGTGGCGGCGGGCTATCCGGTATTGCTGCGCTACACCAAGGGTTCGGCGTTCTGGTCCGAGCCGCGCTACGCGATCCTCGCGGGTTATAACCGGCAGAAACGCACGGTGTTGCTGCGCTCTGGAATGAATCGACGCTCATTGATGAGCTTCGATGCATTCGAGTCGGCTTTTAAAGGTGCTGGGGGCTGGGCAGTACTGATCCAGAAGCCTACGCAACTTCCTGCCAATGTTGATTCGCAACGCTGGTTGAAAGCCGCCGAGCAATTGGCCGGGGCAGGGCAGGAGCAGGCAGCGGCGCGGGCGACCAAGGCGCTGGACGCTGCACACTAATGCGATCCCCGTTCGTCACCTGTCGGGCACAACCTGGCATGCCTCGGGTTCTTATCGTCAGGGCCTGGAAACTCCGGGCCATGATTCAAGGAGGCAGCTATGGCACAGTCGAAAACACCTTCGGGGCCACATTCGTCCGAGCATTCGTCTGGTAATGATGATTTGGGTTTCGATCCGGACTCGCCGGATCTCGACGATCCTCAGGTCGATCCGATAGGTCCGGCGAAGGCGCCCCGGGACGACGAGAAGGATTCGCAGGATGCACCTTCTTCCAGGCCTTACGATCCTTTGGGAGATCTCAAGCCCTGAATGAAAATAGCCCCGACACGTCGGGGCTATTTGCTCGGGGCTATTTCTCTCAGGCTTAAGGATTGTTACGCCACGCTACTTGGATGCTTCAACCACACCGCTTTGGCGGCTCTTGAGATTCTTCGCGGCTTTGTATTGAAGGGCCACGGCCGGGACGCTGGCGCTTTTGCCTGTCTCGACCCAACTGCGGATGCGGCTTGCATCGGCAAAATGGGTGTATTTGCCGAAGGCGTCAAGAATGACCAATGCCATCGGGCGATTACCCATTTTCGTGACCAGTACCAGGCAATGACCGGCCTGGTTGGTGAAGCCGGTCTTGGTCAGTTGAATGTCCCAGTTGGCCTTGTGGACCAGGTGGTCAGTGTTGCGAAAGCCGAGGCTGTAGACCGGCTTGCGGAACGTCACGGTCTTTTCCTTGGTGGTGCTCAATTCGCTCAGCAACGGGTATTTGCGCGCAGCGATCAACAGTTTCGTCAGGTCACGGGCGGTCGATACGTTTTGGGTAGACAGGCCGGTGGGCTCGACATAATGGGTGCTGGTCATGCCCAGCGCCTTGGCCTTGGCGTTCATCGCCGCAATGAACGCCGCGTAACCGCCGGGATAGTGATGGGCGAGACTGGCGGCGGCGCGGTTTTCCGAGGACATCAGCGCAATCAGCAGCACGTCTCGGCGTGACAGTTCGCTGTTGAGCTTGACCCGGGAGAACACGCCCTTCATTTCTGGCGTGTTGGCGATGGTCATCGAGATGTATTCGTCCAGGTTCTGCTTGGCGTCCAGGACAATCAGGCCAGTCATCAATTTGGTCACCGAAGCAATCGGCACCACGACGTCCGGATTGCTCGAGTAGACGACTTTATCTGTCTGTAGATCCAGGAGGATTGCGCTGCCGGAGGCGACTTGCAATTTCGAGGTGTCTCGGGGAGCCGCAATGGTTTCCTGCGCGCTGACGTTTTGCGTGATGAGAGTGCCCGTGAAGACGAAAAGCAGGCTAATGACCGAAAGACGAATTTTCACGCGAGTAGACTCGATAGAGTTGAAGATGCCGTTGAACAGCGGCTTGTTAAGGAGCGCCGCATTTTATGAGTATGGGCGAGGACAGCGCTATATGCCTGTGCCACCGGGACCCGTGAATAAATAAAGTTTAATGAAGGGCGATTCTGGCGAATCGAATCTGAAAAATTTGTAATTTGGGGAGATAGAGAATTTGCTGCTTGGCGGAGCAGGATCCGGCGATCGGGATACCGCGGAGCGAAGAGGCTCGCTCCACGGGATTGGGCTGATCGTCCCGTCTGTCAGCTATGCAGCGTCTCGGCTGCATAAAGTGTGTTCTCCAACAGGCAGGCGCGGGTCATCGGTCCCACTCCGCCGGGTACCGGAGTGATCCAGCCGGCGCGGGGCAGGGCGGTCTCATAGACCACGTCGCCCACCAGCTTGCCATCGTCCTGGCGATTGATGCCCACGTCGATGACGATGGCGCCTTCCTTGATCCACTCGCCCCGGACCAGGCCAGGCTTACCGGCGGCGACGACCACCAGGTCGGCGCGGCCGACGTGCCCCGCCAGGTCTTTGGTGAAACGATGGGTCACGGTGACGGTGCAACCGGCCAGCAGCAACTCCATGGCCATCGGGCGGCCGACGATGTTGGAGGCGCCCACTACCACGGCATCGAGTCCGTAAAGGTCCACGCCGGTGCTTTCCAGCAAGGTCATGATGCCCTTGGGCGTGCAGGGGCGCAGCAATGGAATGCGTTGGGCGAGGCGACCGACGTTATAAGGATGGAAACCGTCGACGTCTTTGTCCGGGCGGATACGCTCCAGCAGTTTCGAGGCATCGAGGTGCTCGGGCAGGGGCAACTGGAGCAGCACGCCGTCGATGTTCGGATCGTCATTGAGGCGGTCGATCAACTCGGCCAGCGCTTGCTGGGTGGTTTCGCAAGGCAGGTCGTAGGCCTGGGAAAGGAAGCCGACCTCCTCACAGTCTTTACGCTTGTGCGAGACATAAACCTGAGAGGCAGGATCGCTGCCGACCAGGATCACCGCAAGGCCGGGCGTGCGCAGGCCCTGTTGGCGGCGCTCGGTGACTCGTTGGGCGATCTGCTGGCGCAGGCTGGCGGCGATCGATTTGCCGTCGATAAGTTGTGCAGTCATTGCGCGTGGTTAACCATCGAGAGGGGAAAAAAAGAGAACGCATTCTCGCATGCCGAGGCGTGAGGGCAAAGGCGCTTGGTCTGCAAATTCCCCTAACTCCTTTAATTAAATGAATTTTTTTTAAAAAAGAGTTGACGACCTATCGGGCCGTCTATAACATTCGTCGCACTTGTCGGGCACAGCCTAGCACTGGTTAAGAAGGTCGAGCGGAGTTGGTTGTTACAATTCAGCGAAACTGAAAGCACTTAGTTTGTAATCGTCCAAGAATACAGATTAAAAAGGCGCCCGTAGCTCAGCTGGATAGAGCATCCGCCTTCTAAGCGGATGGTCGCAGGTTCGAGTCCTGCCGGGTGCGCCAATTAGGCAGCTTTGGCACAAGTAACGCTACAAGGCAATATGGTGGGCGTAGCTCAGTTGGTAGAGCACGGGATTGTGACTCCCGTTGTCGTGGGTTCGATCCCCATCGTCCACCCCATATTCTAGAGAGGCGCCAGATTTAATAGTCTGGCGCCTTTGCTTTAAAAGCTTGATACGCGGATGTGGTGGAATTGGTAGACACACTGGATTTAGGTTCCAGCGCCGCAAGGTGTGAGAGTTCGAGTCTCTCCGTCCGCACCATACAAGTCGCTATTTAATTAGCAGAGAACGGCGCAGAACCTGAAAAGGGCTGCGCCGTTTTTGTTTTCAAGGATCGTGTATACGCCTCGGCCTGGTTCTGGCGCGAGTGTGAAGCATGCGATTCGTCGCAAATGTGTTTCGTGATGATGCTCGACTTTCCGTCGGTCTTCCAGCGCGAGCCGTATGCCGGGGTAGAAGGGAAACGGTGCTTCTATATATAGAAGTGCTACCCAGAGCCCTGGCAATGACCGACTGTATTTGCAAACCGGGCGGGGCATGACGCATTGTCCCGCTTCTAAATTCGGCGCCTGTTTCCTGCGCGTTTTCAGTAGGGTGACTTCTTGAGTTTGACCTACTAGAATGCATGCCCTTGATTCTGGGGTCGGAAACGCCCGGCCAACGTCTGTGCAACGAGGAATATCCATGCAAGTTTCTGTTGAAAATACTTCTGCTCTTGAGCGCCGCATGAGCATCACCGTGCCGGCTGAGCGCATCGAGACTCAGGTCAACAAGCGTCTGCAGCAGACTGCCCAAAAGGCCAAAATCCCAGGTTTCCGCCCAGGCAAAGTGCCAATGAGCGTAATCCGCCAGCGCTACGAAGCTGATGCGCGCCAGGAAGCCGTGGGCGACGTGATCCAGTCTTCGTTCTACGAAGCTGTCGTCGAGCAGAAGCTGAATCCGGCTGGCGCTCCTTCCGTCGAGCCTAAAGTGCTGGAAAAAGGCAAGGACCTCGAGTTCGTCGCCACGTTCGAAGTGTTCCCGGAGTTCACCGTTGCCGGTTTTGAGTCCATTGCTGTCGAGCGCCTGAGCGCTGACGTTTCGGACGCCGACCTGGACAAGATGCTCGACATCCTGCGCAAGCAGAACACCCGTTTCGAGGCGACCGATCGTGCCGCCCAGAACGAAGACCAGTTGAACATCGATTTCGTCGGCAAGGTCGACGGTGAAGTGTTCGCCGGCGGTTCCGCCAAGGCTACCCAGCTGGTGCTGGGCTCCGGTCGCATGATTCCTGGTTTCGAAGATGGCCTGGTTGGCGCCAAGGCCGGTGAAGAACGCGTGCTGAACCTGACCTTCCCAGAGGACTACCAGAACCTGGACCTGGCCGGCAAGGCCGCCGAGTTCACCGTGACCGTCAACAGTGTTTCCGAGCCGAAGCTGCCTGAGCTGAACGAAGAATTCTTCGCCCAGTTCGGTATCAAGGAAACCGGTCTGGAAGGTTTCCGCGCCGAAGTTCGCAAGAACATGGAGCGTGAACTGCGCCAGGCCATCAAGTCGAAGATCAAGAACCAGGTCATGGATGGTCTGCTGGCCTCCAACCCGATCGAAGTGCCAAAGGCTCTGCTGGACAACGAAGTGAACCGTCTGCGCGTACAGGCTGTTCAGCAGTTCGGTGGCAACATCAAGCCTGACCAACTGCCGGCCGAGCTGTTCGAAGAACAAGCCAAGCGCCGCGTCGTGCTGGGCCTGATCGTCGCCGAAGTGGTCAAGCAGTTCGAACTCAAGCCCGACGAAGCGCGCGTTCGCGAGCTGATCCAGGAAATGGCTTCGGCCTATCAAGAGCCTGAGCAAGTGGTGTCCTGGTACTACAAGAACGAGCAGCAGCTGAACGAAGTCCGTTCGGTTGTGCTGGAAGAACAAGTTGTGGATACTGTTCTGCAGAAAGCTAGCGTGACCGACAAAGCGGTCTCTTACGAAGAAGCGGTCAAGCCGGTGGAAGCTCCACAAGCCGATTGATGGTTCTGCAGTAAGAAACACACACCATAAGCCAGCCTTCGCGCTGGCTTATGCGTATTCAAGACATAACTATTTGGGAGTGACTGCGAGACATGTCCCGCAATTCTTTTTATCAGCAGAGCTCTGACATCCAAGCCGCTGGCGGCCTGGTCCCGATGGTTATCGAGCAGTCCGCCCGTGGCGAACGTGCCTATGACATCTATTCGCGTCTGCTCAAGGAACGAGTGATCTTTTTGGTGGGGCCGGTAGAGGATTACATGGCCAACCTGATCTGCGCGCAGCTGTTGTTCCTTGAAGCCGAAAACCCGGACAAAGACATCCATCTCTATATCAACTCCCCAGGCGGTTCGGTGACGGCGGGTATGTCGATCTACGACACCATGCAGTTCATCAAGCCTAACGTTTCGACGACCTGTATCGGTCAGGCGTGCAGCATGGGCGCGTTTTTGCTGACCGCCGGCGCTCATGGCAAGCGTTATTGCCTGCCGAACTCCCGCGTGATGATTCACCAACCGTTGGGCGGTTTCCAGGGCCAGGCATCGGATATCGAAATCCATGCCAAGGAAATCCTCTTCATTCGCGAGCGCCTCAACACCTTGATGGCCAAGCACAGCGGGCGCACGCTTGAAGAAATCGAGCGCGATACCAATCGCGACAATTTCATGAGCGCTGAAGCCGCACGTGAATATGGCCTGATCGATGAAGTGATCAGCCAGCGCCCCGCTTAAAATAAGCAGCTCAAAATGAGGTTGATCGGCAGGTCCGATCACCTGCGGGCTTGAAAAAGCCCGCAATTGCCTTCATCTTGTGTTGCAAGCCTATCGGATTTGGATCGATCGAATGACTGACACCCGCAACGGCGAGGACAACGGCAAACTGCTTTATTGCTCCTTCTGTGGCAAAAGCCAGCATGAAGTACGCAAATTGATTGCCGGCCCCTCGGTCTTCATTTGCGACGAGTGCGTCGACCTGTGCAATGACATCATCCGCGAGGAGGTGCAGGAAGCCCAGGCCGAAAGCAGCGCGCATAAGTTGCCTTCGCCCAAAGAAATCAGCGGCATCCTCGACCAGTATGTAATTGGTCAGGAACGCGCGAAAAAGGTACTGGCCGTAGCGGTGTACAACCACTACAAGCGCCTGAACCAGCGTGACAAAAAGAACGACGACGTCGAACTCGGCAAGAGCAACATCCTGCTGATCGGCCCGACAGGCTCGGGTAAGACCCTGCTTGCCGAAACCCTGGCGCGCTTGCTGAACGTTCCGTTCACCATCGCCGACGCAACCACCCTCACCGAGGCGGGTTACGTGGGTGAGGACGTCGAGAACATCATTCAGAAGCTGTTGCAGAAATGCGACTACGATGTGGAAAAGGCCCAGATGGGCATTGTCTACATCGATGAAATCGACAAGATTTCCCGCAAGTCCGATAACCCGTCCATCACCCGGGATGTTTCCGGCGAGGGCGTGCAACAGGCCTTGCTCAAGTTGATCGAAGGCACGGTCGCTTCCGTTCCACCCCAAGGTGGTCGCAAGCATCCGCAGCAGGAATTCCTGCAGGTCGATACCCGTAACATCCTGTTCATCTGCGGTGGTGCGTTCTCTGGCCTCGAAAAGGTCATCCAGAATCGTTCTACGCGCGGCGGCATTGGTTTCAACGCCGAAGTGCGCAGCAAGGAAGAGGGCAAGAAGGTGGGTGAATCCCTGCGTGAAGTCGAGCCTGACGATTTGGTCAAGTTCGGTCTGATCCCGGAATTCGTCGGTCGTCTGCCGGTCCTGGCGACGCTGGATGAGTTGGATGAAGCGGCATTGATGCAGATTCTGACCGAGCCGAAAAACGCCCTGACCAAGCAGTATGCCAAGCTGTTCGAAATGGAAGGTGTAGACCTGGAGTTCCGTTCCGACGCGCTGAAATCCGTCGCCAAGCGAGCCCTGGAGCGTAAGACCGGTGCCCGTGGGTTGCGCTCGATTCTGGAAGGCGTACTGCTCGACACGATGTACGAAATCCCCTCGCAGTCCGAGGTGAGTAAAGTCGTGATCGACGAAAGCGTCATAGAAGGCAAGTCCAAGCCGCTGTATATCTACGAAAACAGTGAGCCGGCTGCCAAGGCTGCACCGGACGCCTAAGCGTCCAGGTGCCGAAATAAAGAAGGGGCCTTCGGGCCCCTTTGCTATTAGCGCGTTTTAGACGTGTCTTAGCGCTTGTTTTTTTTAAAGGCTGCCCCCATCTTGGTTTCAAGCTTACTTCCATCTGTTTACGGCCTTATGGCCGCCGTAGAGGCGAAATCATGAAGACAACCATCGAATTGCCTCTCCTGCCATTGCGCGATGTCGTGGTGTATCCGCACATGGTTATCCCGCTGTTCGTGGGGCGCGAGAAGTCCATCGAAGCCCTTGAGGCCGCGATGACGGGTGATAAGCAGATTCTTCTGATCGCTCAGAGAAATCCTGCCGACGACGATCCCGGTGAAGAGGCACTTTATCGCGTAGGTACGATTGCAACGGTCCTGCAACTGCTCAAGCTCCCTGACGGCACCGTTAAGGTGCTGGTTGAGGGCGAGCAGCGTGGTTCGGTCGAGCGTTTCAGCGAAGTGGACGGTCATTGCCGTGCCGAAGTCTCGTTGATCGATGAAGTCGATGCGCCGGAGCGTGAATCCGAGGTGTTTGTCCGCAGCCTGCTGTCGCAGTTCGAACAGTACGTGCAGTTGGGCAAGAAGGTGCCTGCCGAGGTGCTGTCGTCGCTTAACAGCATCGATGAACCCGGACGCCTGGTCGATACGATGGCGGCCCACATGGCCCTCAAGATCGAGCAGAAACAGGAAATCCTCGAAATCATCGACCTGTCGGCGCGCGTCGAGCACGTACTGGCGCTACTCGACGGTGAGATCGACCTGTTGCAGGTCGAGAAGCGCATTCGCGGTCGGGTCAAGAAGCAGATGGAGCGCAGCCAGCGCGAGTACTACCTGAACGAGCAGATGAAGGCGATTCAGAAAGAGCTCGGCGATGGCGATGAAGGTCACAACGAGATCGAAGAGCTGAAAAAGCGCATCGATGCCGCTGGCCTGCCGAAGGATGCCCTTGCCAAGGCCCAGGCCGAGCTGAACAAGCTCAAGCAAATGTCGCCGATGTCAGCCGAGGCCACCGTGGTGCGCTCCTACATCGACTGGCTGGTCCAGGTGCCGTGGAAAGCCCAGAGCAAGGTGCGCCTCGATCTGGCGCGTGCCGAAGACATCCTGGATGCCGACCATTACGGCCTGGAAGAGGTCAAGGAACGCATCCTTGAATACCTCGCCGTGCAGAAGCGCGTGAAGAAAATTCGTGGTCCGGTTCTGTGCCTGGTCGGTCCTCCGGGGGTGGGTAAAACCTCCTTGGCGGAATCAATTGCCCACGCAACCAACCGTAAATTCGTTCGCATGGCCCTCGGTGGCGTGCGCGACGAAGCCGAAATCCGTGGTCATCGCCGCACCTACATCGGGTCTATGCCGGGAAGATTGATTCAAAAGATGACAAAGGTTGGCGTGCGCAACCCATTGTTCCTTTTGGATGAAATCGACAAGATGGGCAGCGATATGCGCGGCGATCCCGCATCTGCGTTGCTGGAAGTGCTCGATCCCGAGCAGAATCACAATTTCAACGACCACTATCTGGAAGTCGACTACGACTTGTCGGATGTGATGTTCCTCTGCACCTCCAACTCCATGAATATCCCGCCAGCGCTGCTGGACCGGATGGAGGTGATTCGTCTTCCTGGCTATACCGAAGACGAGAAGATCAACATTGCCGTCAAATACCTTTCGCCCAAGCAGATCCAGGCCAACGGCTTGAAGAAGGGCGAGTTGGAATTCGACGAGGAAGCGATTCGCGACATCATTCGTTACTACACCCGCGAAGCCGGTGTGCGTGGCCTGGAGCGACAAATCGCCAAGGTCTGCCGCAAGGCGGTGAAGGAACATGCGCTGGAAAAACGCTTCGCGGTCAAGGTGACGGCGGACTTGCTGGAGCACTTCCTTGGCGTGCGTAAATTCCGCTACGGCCTGGCCGAGCAGCAGGATCAGATCGGTCAGGTAACAGGCCTGGCGTGGACGCAAGTTGGCGGCGAATTGCTCACCATCGAAGCCGCTGTGGTACCGGGCAAAGGGCAATTGATCAAGACCGGTTCCCTCGGTGATGTGATGGTGGAATCGATCACCGCGGCGTTGACGGTTGTCCGCAGCCGCGCGCGTAGCCTGGGCATCCCCTTGGATTTCCACGAGAAACGCGATACCCACATCCATATGCCGGAGGGGGCGACACCCAAGGACGGACCGAGTGCTGGCGTGGGTATGTGCACCGCCCTGGTTTCTGCGTTGACTGGTATTCCGGTGCGTGCGGATGTTGCCATGACAGGCGAAATCACCCTGCGCGGACAGGTGTTGGCGATCGGTGGCCTGAAGGAAAAACTGCTGGCGGCTCACCGTGGCGGGATCAAGATCGTGATCATTCCAGAAGAGAATGTCCGTGATCTGAAGGAAATTCCTGACAACATCAAGCAGGATCTTCAGATCAAACCGGTTAAATGGATTGACGAGGTCCTGCAAATTGCGCTGCAATACGCGCCGGAGCCCTTGCCGGATGTGGCTCCGGAGATTGTCGCGAAGGAAGAAAAGCGAGAGTCTGACTCTAAGGAAAGAATTAGCACGCATTAATACGCATTTGCCTGGGGGGCTTCCTTGACAGTTTTTTAGAGCCCTTGTTATAAAGCGGCTCTTAAGTGTCTGCAGGCCATTCAGCACTCGTTTTTGCTTTCACCAAAAAAACTTAGAATCATCTCAAAATAGATATAAGGGGACTTAGAGTGAACAAGTCGGAACTGATTGATGCTATCGCTGCATCCGCTGATATCCCGAAAGCTGCTGCTGGCCGTGCGCTGGACGCTGTAATCGAATCCGTCACTGGCGCTCTCAAGGCTGGCGACTCTGTTGTTCTGGTTGGTTTCGGTACGTTCTCCGTTACCGATCGTCCAGCTCGTGTTGGTCGCAACCCGCAGACCGGCAAGACGCTGCAGATCGCTGCCGCCAAAAAGCCAGGCTTCAAAGCTGGTAAAGCACTGAAAGAAGCCGTTAACTAAGGTTTCACTGAGTTTATCCGGGTCGGGGTCATGCCTGGCTTGGCAGCGGAGCGGTAATGCGTCCGGTAACTACCGGGCTGTCACGCCAGGGCTCGCGGGTTCGAGCCCGGTCCGCTCCGCCAGTTACGAGAAGGCGCATCCTCGGATGCGCCTTTCTTCTATCCGGATTCTACCCACGCTCCACGGTTGCCTAAATTTGAAGTTCAACCGTTTCTGGGGGACGCATGCTGCAGAATATCAGGGACAATTCACAAGGCTGGATTGCCAAGACCATCATCGGGATCATCGTCGCATTGATGGCGTTGACCGGTTTCGAAGCCATTTTTCAAGCCACCACCAGCAGCAATGACGCGGCCAAGGTCAATGGCGAAGAAATCAGCCAGAACGAGCTGACCCAAGCGGTAGATATGCAACGCCGTCAGCTCATGCAACAGCTGGGCAAGGATTTCGACGCTTCCTTGCTGGACGAGAAAATGCTGCGCGACTCGGCCCTCAAGGGCCTGATCGATCGCAAGCTGCTGTTGCAAGGCGCACATGACGCTAAATTCACTTTCTCCGAAGCCGCGCTGGACCAAGTGATCCTGCAGACGCCTGAGTTCCAGGTCGACGGCAAATTCAGCCCTGAGCGTTTCGACCAGGTGATCCGTCAGTTGGGTTACGGTCGTTTGCAGTTCCGTCAGATGCTGACGCAGGAAATGCTGATCGGCCAACTGCGCGCCGGCCTGGCTGGCAGTGGCTTTGTCACTGATGCCCAGGTGTTGGCATTTGCCCGGTTGGAGAAGCAGACCCGCGACTTTGCGACGCTATCCATCAAGGCGGACCCATCGGCTGTGAAGGTGACCGATGATGAGGTCAAGGCCTACTACGACCAGCATGCCAAGGAGTTCATGACGCCTGATCAGGTGGTCATCGATTACGTAGAGCTGAAAAAAGCCTCTTTCTTCGACCAAGTCACCGTCAAGGACGAGGAGCTGCAAGCGGCCTATCAGAAAGAAATCGCCAACCTGTCCGAACAGCGTCGGGCTGCGCACATCCTGATCGAAGTGAACGACAAGGTCACCGAGGCCCAGGCCAAGGCGAAGATCGACGAAATCCAGGCTCGACTGGCCAAGGGCGAGTCGTTTGAAGCCTTGGCGAAGGAGTTCTCCCAGGATCCGGGCTCAGCCAACAACGGTGGCGACCTGGGCTTTGCCGGTCCGGGCGTTTACGATCCGGAGTTCGAGAAGGCGCTGTATGCCTTGAACAAGGATCAGGTATCGGCACCGGTACGCACCGATTTCGGCCTGCACCTGATCAAGCTGCTGGGAGTCGAAGCACCTGAGGTCCCGAGCTTTGCGAGCCTGAAGGACAAGCTGACCCGCGACCTGAAGACCCAGCAAGTGGAGCAGCGTTTTGTCGAGGCGACCAAACAGCTGGAAGATGCCTCGTTCGAGGCTTCCGACTTGGCACAGCCGGCCCAGGACTTGAAGCTGACCGTTCACACGTCGGCGCCGTTCGGTCGTGAGGGCGGTGAAGGGATTGCGGCTAACCGTGCCGTGGTCACCGCTGCGTTCAGCCCGGAAGTGCTGGAGGAGGGTGCCAACAGCACCGCCATCGAGCTGGATCCGGAGACCGTCGTGGTGCTGCGTGCCAAGGAGCACCGCAAGCCTGAGCAACTGCCGCTGGACAAAGTCGCCGGGCCTATTCGCGCCCAGTTGACCAAGGAACATGCCAGCTCGGCTTCCAAGACCCAGGCCGATGAGCTGATTGCCAGCCTGCGCGATGGCAAGACTGCACTGGACAAACCGATCAATGGCCAGAGCTGGAAAGCCGTCGAAGCGGCCACCCGTAGCCAGGAAGGCATTGATCCTGCCGTGCTGCAGGCGGTGTTCCGCATGCCCAAGCCCGAAGCGAAGGGCAAGCCGACGTTCGCCAGCGTGACGCTGCCTGACGGCAGCCTGACGGTCCTGCGCTTGAACGGTGTGAACGAAGCTGCGGCACCGACCGAGGAAGAAAAGGCCGAATATCGCCGCTACCTCGCTTCACGCGTCGGCCAGCAAGACTTCGCGGCCTATCGCAAGCAGTTGGAAAACCAGGCGGACATCAAGCGTTTCTGACGTTCTTGATGCATTGCCCACCAGACCCCGACCGAAAGGCCGGGGTCTTTTTGTATCTGTGTATTGCCACCACAGGGATGTTCATCGATTCATCGAGATTGAGTCTTTTTCCCGCAGCAAACCCCCCGTAGACTTGTAATCCCTTTGGGGCGAGATACCCACGCTGCCCGGCAGCGTTCTATTGCACAATACGCCCCGGATTGTTTTCCTCAGGATGTTCAATGTTCAGATCATTTCACATGCGCACCGTTGGGCTGGCCTTGCTGCTGGCGGTTGCCGCCGGTTGTTCCTCCAAGAAAGCCGCCATCTACGAGCATGAAAACTTCGATGATTCGGGCACGTTTTCGCGTACTTATTCAGTGACTGATGTGGCGACCTGTGAAGCAGGGCGTCGTGCGCTGCTCAGCCAGGGCTACATCATCACCAGCAGCGACCCTAAACTGGTCAGCGGCCACAAGAGCTTCCAGCAAACCGGCGATACCCATATGGAGATCAGCTTCAACCTGGTCTGCGCCGAAGACGGCGGTCCAGGGCATCGGGCGACCCTGTTCGCCAACGCCTTGCAGGACCGCTACGCCCTGAAGAAAACCAACAACTCCGCCAGCTTGGGCGTGGGTGTACTGGGATCGGTGTCGATGCCGATTGGCTCCTCGGACGATTCGATGGTCAAGGTCGCCAGCGAAACGGTGTCGGCGGACAAGTTCTATGAGCGTTTCTTTACGCTGGTGGAGGCGTTCCTGCCTCCGGAAGCGAAGGAAACGAAGAAGCCCACCGAGAACCTCGAAAAACCCAAGACCGAGCTGGGCGTTCCGGAATCAAAGGCCGAACCGGCCGCGGCGATGCCCGCTCCTGAGCCGGCCGCGCTACAGGCCCCTCAACCGGCGCTTGCGCCAGTACCTTTGGCACCGGTCCAAGAAGTTGCGCCGGCGCCTCTGGAGCCCGCTCCTGCCGTGTCGGAGCCGGTCACGCCGCCAGTCGAGCCTGCGCCGATCGCCCCTGGCGAGCCGGAGTCCTACGCGCCTTCGTCGACGGAAACCGTCACTCCGTCACCGGCCAGTTCCTTGCCGCTTCCCTCCGAGCCAATCCAGCCACTTCCGGCGTCCTGAGTTGTGGTGGCGGGGTTGTAATCCCTTGCCACACTTCATTCATTAATTTCCCAACGCTGTGCTACGTTTAATTCATGAAGCCTCGGCTTCATGTTTTGTTCATAAAGCAGCTTTATGCTGATTCGAGGCCATTAGACCCTCGGTTTCAACATTTATGGGAAGGATACGTAATGGACGATTATCAGGAAGAGCTGCTGGAATATCAGGCGTATGAGCTGGACCCATTGGAGCCCGCCGAAGATGCGACGGAGCTGTAGGCGCGCAGGTTAATTGCAGACCGTACGGCACGCTGCGCAGCTCACGCTCCCTTGCGACTGCGGCGAAACTCTCCAGGCGTCTGGTGGTTCCAGCGCTTGAAGGCGCGTTGAAACGCTTCGGCCGAGGCGAACCCGAGCAAGTAGGCGATTTCCCCGAATGCCAGTTCCGTGTCGCGAATGTACGTCATGGCGAGGTCTCGGCGGGTGTCGTTGAGGATCGCCCTGAATTGCGTACCTTCTTCAGCCAGTTTGCGACGCAACGTCCAGGTCGGCAGCTTCAGGCGTGTCGCCACTTCTTCAAGACCCGGCTCCCGTCCGCCGCTGAGTAGCGGCCCAAGCAACTGGATGATGCGCTCGCGCAGGGTGCGGGTGCGAGTCAGTTGCTCCAGCTCCCGTTCACATAATTGGATCAGGTGCCGCCAGGTGCTTGGGCAATGTTGTGGATTGCGCTGGGCGAGGCTTTCCAGGCCAAGGCGCAGTTGGTTCTGCTCGGCACCGAACTGGATGTGGCAATCGCCCAAGACCCGATAGGCCTGCGCATAGGCAGGTTCCTGGAACTCGATATCGATGTGTTCGGCGGGCAGCGCGACATTGCTCACGCTGGACAATTGCTGGAGCCAGCCAGCGATAATGGAATCGACGACGAAGCGGTTGTAGGCGTTATACGGGCTGATGGAATAGAACCGCAGCCACGCGCCTCGGGTGTCCTCATGGAAACTCGACTGCCCACGATAGTTGGACCCGTACAGCGGCTCGAAACGGATCATGCAGCGCGCGGCTTCGCGTACATTCGGCGCCTGGGCCGCGGTGACGCCGGCCAGCCCGGCTTGGCTCAAGCGGCTGAACTGACCCATGCGCAATCCCAGGGCGGGATCTTCGGTCAATTGGATCGCAGCGTGGCCCAGGCGCATGTAGCGCGGAATCGACAGGCGAGCCCCGGGCTCGGCCAGGCGTGCCGCATCGAGGCCGTATTGTTCGAGCAATGGCTGGGGATCCTGTCCGTGGCTGGCCACTGCGTCAGCGAGGCTGTGGACGAAGCCTACGGACAGGTCACCCAGGCGCATCGGTTGCAGCTTCATGTTCACAACCAGAGGTTCAGCAGGCGGGCGCCACGGGATTGGCCATCGGAGAATTGCTCGCCGTTGTGGCTGATGAAGCTCTGGCCGGCGCTGCCGTTGTCCCAGAATTGCCCGCGCAAGAACACGCTGACGCCGCCCCGCGCCTGGCTGATAGGCAACTGGCTGGTCAATGTCAGGCGAAGCCAGGCTTGGCCTTCAGTCAATTCGCCGGGCTTGAGGCTCACTTCGTCCGGAGTGGACAGGCCTTTATAGCCGCTCCATGGCTTGTCCCACGTGTCGCGACCCATGACAAAAGCGGGCACGGCGATCAATTGCGCGCCCTGTTCGTTGAGCTGCCGATAATGAAGCGGGTACCAACTGTCGCTGCCGATCAGTATGCCCAGGCGACCCGCGGGGGTCTCGATCACTCGGCTCGCGTCCGAGTGCTCGGCCTCAAGCACCTCCTGCTGGTCAAACACCGGGTGTCGTTGGCGCTGCGGTTGGCCGATCGGCCGACCATCGCGACCGAACACCAGGCTGCTGTTGTAGAGCGCGCCGCGACCGATCTTCAGTTCGCCTTCGCTGACGCTGGGTTCGGGCAGCACGATGGAGCCGGCCACCAGGGTCACGCCGAATTCCTTGGCCAGCCCGCCGAACAGCGCCTGGTAATCATGAGCCATGGTGGCTGCTTTCATGCGCAGGTAGGCGTCGTCCAGGCGGCTATCGCCTTTGGCGCCGGCCAATGCTTGGATGAAAGCCAGCGGATTGCTGACGGCCAGCCAATGCATGGCTTGCTTGAACGTGGTGGCTTGGTACACCTCGTCTTTCTCACCGCTGACCATTAGCCAGGTGCCGATGTGCTCTGGCAGGACCACGATGGTCTTGTCGTTGAGAAACCCTTGGTCGCGAGCCGTCTGCAGATAGGCCGCCAACTTGCGATGCAGGCGTTCCGGGCTTTGGTAGTCGGTGGGAAACAGTTCAGGCTGGATGCCCAGCAGATTGCCTCGATCCGCCGGCGTGCCCTGGTCGACCGCCAGGTTTATCCGAAGGTCAGACAGGTAATGACCCGCCGGACGATCGGTCGTCCACAGTGCGTAGGTGACCAGAGCGGCAATCAAGGCCAGTGAAAACAGCAGGTACAGAAATTTGCGCATGGGGGAACAGTAAGCGGCCGTGTGCAGGTTGGTGATTTTCGTCAGGAGCTACGGGGCAGGGTACGGTAAAACAAGGGATTAGCGAAGGGCGGGCACTGATTTGTAAGTAACGCAAATAGACGCAAGGGTGTCCGGGGAAACCTCGGACACCTTTGCGCTGGCAGGGCACCCTAGTGATTTTTGGCCTTCCTGATCCGGATCAGAATCAACAGCAGGATCAACAGCACCGGTGGCGTCATGCCCAGCAGCGCCTCACGGGCCGAGAGGTTGGCGCCCAAGGTGTGCAATCCGCTATAGATCAACTTGAACAGGTTGATCAGGTAGTAGGTGATGGCAATGATCGATAGGCCTTCCACCGCGCGCTGGATCTTGATCTGGGCATCGGCGCGGGCGTTGAGACTGCGCAGGATCTCGGCGTTCTGGTCCTCCATCTCGACTTGAACGCGGGCTTGCAGCAGGTCGCCCAGGTTCGCGACGCTCATGGCCAGTTGTTCGAGGCGCTGTTCGGTGGCTGCGCAATAACGCACCGTGGGTTTGAAGCGTCGTTCGATGAACACACCCAGCCGCTGGCAATCCCCCAGGTGACTTTCGCGCAACTCCCCCAGGCGCTCAAACACCAGTTGTGCGTAGGCTCGGGTCGCGCTGAATCGGTGGCGATTCCTGACCGTGCTGCCGACGACTTGGCGCGACAGCAGGGCGATGTCCTCCAGCAGGGCCTTGGCATGTACGCCACTGGCATTGGCGTTGCGCTCGGAAAGGCTCACCAGGGTGCGATCGAATTCGTTCAGTTGCGGGTCCAGCGCCTTGGCGATATCGAGCGACAAGGACGCCATCATGCGATAGGTCTCGATTTCCAGCAGGCGCCGGATCATGCGTCCCTGGCGATAAGCGTTGAGCCGTCGATTGATGAACAACAGGCGATTGGTGCCGTCCTCGGTCAGGCGAAAATCGCTCCAGACCACCGCATCGCCGCCGCCCACACACGAGCCGCAAGGGTCCTTGAAGCCGTAGCTGGGCAGGTCGAGACCGGCTTCTGCGCGCACCACCACCTGAACGGCATTGATGAGATGCTGGGCGTGACCCTCGATACCCCGGGCAAGGCTTTCAGGCAGCGTCGTCCATTGCAGTTCGTTGCTGCTGGCGGGAACGACCAGGGTCAGGGTGAAGAACTCGGCGTGGCGCTCCCACTTGAGCGGGTGTCCTTCCAGGCGAGTGATGCCTTGCGCGGCTTGCGCGGCGACGGTATCAGGGCAAAGTCGCTCGAGCAGAGAGTTGCACTGGGTGTTGTCGCCCAGAAACGCCAGGTGGAAGACGTGGGCCGGCTCGTCAAAATACAACGACGGGCGGGCGTGCAACTCGTTGTGCAGCATTTTTCGTTGGGGATGCATGCGAGGGCGACCATGTTATTAGGGTTATTTTTGGTTTGAGCACCTGGTCCAGCGTTGATAGGACTGGCTCATCCGGCTGAGAGTCACGCACAGCTGATCAGCCTCCTGCACGTTTGGATCATTAAGTTGTCAGTTACGGTCATTGAGCCGCCGCAGCCGGACTCTTACGCTGTGGGCCATGACAGACGCAAGCCGCAGAGCTTGCGCTTTATTCCCGTGATCGCCCGTTGTGGAGCTACCGATGACCGCCTCTCATTACCCGCACCTGCTGGCCCCGCTGGACCTGGGTTTCACCACGCTGCGCAACCGTACCCTGATGGGTTCGATGCACACCGGCCTGGAAGAGAAGCCCGGCGGCTTCGAACGCATGGCAGCGTATTTTGCCGAGCGCGCCCGGGGCGGCGTGGGCCTGATGGTCACCGGTGGGATCGGGCCGAATGACGAGGGCGGTGTCTACTCCGGCGCGGCCAAGCTGACCACGGAAGACGAGGCGCTCAAGCACCAGATCGTGACCCGGGCCGTGCACGAGGCCGGCGGCAAGATCTGCATGCAGATTCTCCATGCGGGTCGCTATGCCTACAGCCCCAAGCAGGTGGCTCCGAGCGCGATCCAGGCACCGATCAATCCGTTCAAGCCCAAGGAACTGGACGAGGAGGGCATCGAAAAACAAATTCGCGATTTCGTCACCTGCTCGGTCCTGGCCCGGAAGGCCGAATACGACGGTGTCGAGATCATGGGCTCGGAAGGCTATTTCATTAACCAATTCCTCGCCGCTCACACCAACCATCGAACCGACCGTTGGGGCGGCAGCTACGAGAACCGCATGCGCCTGCCGGTGGAGATCGTCCGCCGGGTGCGCGAGGCGGTGGGCCCGAACTTCATCATTATCTTCCGCCTGTCGATGCTCGATCTGGTGGAAGGGGGCAGCACCTGGGACGAAATTGTCCAGTTGGCCAAGGCCATCGAAGCGGCCGGTGCGACGATCATCAACACCGGTATCGGTTGGCATGAAGCGCGTATCCCGACCATCGCCACCAAGGTGCCGCGGGCGGCGTTCAGTAAGGTCACGGCCAAGCTGCGTGGCTCAGTAGGCATTCCACTGATCACCACCAACCGTATCAATACGCCCGAAGTCGCCGAGCGGATCCTGGCCGAAGGCGACGCCGACATGGTGTCCATGGCGCGGCCCTTTCTTGCCGACCCGGAGTTCGTTAACAAGGCCGCTGCCGGTCGCAGCGATGAAATCAACACCTGCATCGGTTGCAACCAGGCCTGCCTGGACCATACGTTCGGCGGCAAGCTCACCAGCTGCCTGGTGAATCCGCGGGCGTGCCATGAAACCGAACTCAATTACCTGCCGGTGACCCAGGTGAAGAAAATCGCCGTGGTCGGCGCTGGTCCCGCGGGGTTGTCGGCGGCCACCGTGGCGGCCGAGCGTGGGCACCAAGTGACGCTGTTCGATTCGGCCAGCGAAATCGGCGGTCAGTTCAACATCGCCAAGCGCGTGCCGGGCAAGGAAGAATTCTTTGAAACCCTGCGCTACTTCAAGCGCAAGTTGCAGACCACCCATGTTGAGCTATGCCTCGATACCCGCGTCGATGTAGCGCAACTGTTGGCCGGCGGTTTCGACGAGATCATCCTGGCCACCGGTATCGCGCCGCGTACACCGGCTATTGCGGGTGTGGAGCATGCCAAGGTGTTGAGCTACCTGGACGTGATTCTGGAGCGCAAGCCGGTAGGCCGCAGCGTCGCGGTGATCGGGGCCGGCGGGATCGGTTTTGACGTGTCGGAGTTTCTCGTTCACCAGGGCGTCGCCACCAGCCAGGACCGTGAAGCGTTCTGGAAGGAGTGGGGGATCGATACCCAGCTCGAGGCGCGTGGCGGTGTCGCTGGGATCAAGGCCGAACCCCACGCACCGGCGTGCCAGGTATTCCTGCTGCAGCGCAAGACCTCCAAGGTCGGCGACGGCCTGGGCAAGACCACCGGCTGGATTCACCGCACGGGCTTGAAAAACAAGCAGGTGCAAATGCTTAACAGCGTCGAGTACCTGAAGATTGACGACGAGGGCTTGCATATCCGCATTGGCGAAACGGGTGAGCCGCAAGTACTGGCGGTGGACAACATCGTGATCTGCGCCGGCCAGGATCCGCTGCGCGAATTGCAGGAAGGCCTGGAAGCAGCTGGGCAGAGCGTCCATCTCATCGGCGGTGCCGACGTGGCGGCGGAGCTGGACGCCAAGCGTGCGATCAACCAGGGTTCGCGGTTGGCGGCGCAGCTGTAGCGCTCGGACCTGATGGTTCCTGCGGTAGCGAACAGCTTCGCTCCCGCAGGTGTCTGAATCGAGCTGCTAAGATGCTGGCCTGTTCCCCCTCGGCCTGCTGCGATGTTTCTCCCCGCCCTTGATTGGCAACCTGAACCGCGCCTCGAACCCCTTCACTTGGACTGGCTCGCCCGTGCCAATGTCGAGGTGGCGGTGTTGCGCCTGGACCAGATCGATTCGCTGGTCAGCGGCAACAAGTGGTTCAAGCTGCTTGATCATTTGCGCGCTGCCCAAGAGGCCGGTGCCGAAGGCGTCATGAGCCTGGGCGGCGCTTACTCCAATCACTTGCATGCACTGGCCGCGGCGGGCGAGCGCTTCGGTTTTGCGACCGTTGGACTGCTGCGCGGCCATCCCCAGGACACGCCAACGGTGCTCGACCTGAAAGTGTTCGGCATGACGCTGCATTGGTTGGGATACGAAGGATACCGAAGACGGCATGATCCGGATTTCTGGGCGCCCTGGCAGGCGCAATATCCGAGGTTATGGCCGATACCCGAAGGGGGCTCTGGGTTGCCTGGCGCCAAAGGCTGCATGACGTGGGCGACCAGCGTCAGCGCTCAGTTGAAAGGGTTGGGTTGGGACGATTACCACGGTTGGTGGTTGCCCTGCGGCACCGGAACGTCGCTGGCGGGCCTGGTGCTGGCTGAAGCTGGCAAGCGTCCCGTCTATGGTGTCCTGGCAGTGCCCGAAGACCATGGGGTGAAGCCGCAGGTCGAAAAAATCGTCGAGGCAGCGGGGCTTGCCGATCCGCTGTATGAACTGCTCGATGGCAGCCGGGGCGGATTTGCCCGGGTGGATGCCGACCTCATAGCCTTCATCGAAACCACCCATGTTATCGAGCTGGAGCCGTTGTACACCGGCAAGGCGTTGATGTTGCTCAAGGCTCGGGTCGAGGCCGGGATGTTTGCACCCGGCACCCGCTTGATCTTCGTTCATACCGGCGGCCTGCAAGGCCGCCGGGGACTTGCGTGACCGGTCGTCAACCGCGCTTGGGCATCATCCGCAGCAGCGTGTTATCGCGCACCACATAGTGGTGATACAACCCCGCCACTGCGTGCAGGCCAATCAGCCAATAACCAATGGTGCCGCCCAGCACATGCCAGCCTTCCAGCTGCTTGGCGAAATCCTTGTCCTGATCGATCAGCAGCGGCAGATCGAAGCCGTAGAACATCACCTGGTGCCCTTCGGCGCTGGTGATCAGCCAGCCCAGCAGCGGCATGGCGATCATCAACAGGTACAACGCCCAGTGCATCAGGCGCGCCAGGAAAGTTTGCCACCCAGGCGAAGCCGGAAAAATCGCCGGCGCCTTGCCCATGCTTCGAGCGAAAAGGCGTAGCCAGACCAGCGCAAACACAGTCAGGCCGAGCATGAAGTGCGCTTCCTTGATCAGGGTTCGACCGCCACTGCCCTTGGGGAAAATACCGCGGAACTCGATGCAGGCATAAACCACGGCCAGCAGCACCAGCATCAACCAGTGCAATGTGACCGTGACGGTGCTGTAGCGGTTCTCGGAATTTTTCCAGGGCATGCGAGTATCTCCAGCCATCAGGGTAAAGCGCTGTCTGGGCAGCGTCATGCATTCACTGTAAGCCCGTTTCGCTGGGTTTGCATGAGCCAGGTCAACTCGCGTCCATGAATTTACAATCCGTTCATGGCCAGTTGCGGCCAATGCGGTCGAAGCGGCGATAGCACGCTTGCCAGGATCTGATAGCGCCTCAAGGCGAGGCGTCCGGTGGGTTCATGAGCCAGTCGAACAGCAAGCCCACCTCTTTGCCGCCTGGCTCCGACGGGGGCGCCGGGGATGAGCCATCGCTGTTCAGTCCCGAATTGGACATTGCCGGGCACAGTACTGGCCGGTCGGGATCGCCCTCGAGAAAACTGACCAATACTTCACTGCCGGCGATCAACCGGGAACGCTCGTCAGGCGCCTGCCACGACACTGGCAAGGTGATTGCTTCTTCGGCCGGACTCCAGAGACACACCTCGACCTGGCCATGCTCATCGGGCCAGGCCGGCTGGCCGGCCGGGCCGAGCACGTAGGCGACGTGATAACCGGGTATGCGCGGCCTCGGGTGCTTCAGGGGTGGCCGGAACACAGCGGACCAGGGTATGGCGGAAAACCGGTTGCGGTAGTTCCGCTCGGGCGGCGTGGCCGGCAGGTTCGTTTCAAGAATGGAAAACTGTCGTCCGCGATGCTGGACCTCGACAATCAACCATTGGTCATTGAAGGCCGATATCGGGTGATTGCAAATCTGTGCGATATGACCGCTGCGCAGCGCCGGCTCGATGGAATGGCCGTGTATCTCGCCGTGTCGATAGCGCAACCGCTCAAGGCTGCGGCCACCGGCCTGAAAACGATGAAGCTGCGCCGGATCTTCACGTATCCCTTCGCCGGCCGCGCCTGTGGCGAGGGCAGTGTGCGGGGCGGATTCGGCAGGTGCTCGGTCACGGAATCCGGCGGGAGGGCCTGCGGTTATCGAGCGATGCCGTTGGTATAGCTGCTTGAGCGTCGCGCGCCGGTCCGCATCCGGGCGCATGACCAGCTCAACCGCCTGCGCCGGGAAGCTTATGGCGTCCTCGGCAAATACCGCGACATGTCCCCGGGCGTTGTGTTCGAAGTGATAATGGATGCCTTCTTCCTCGCACAACCGCTGTAAAAGCGTCAGATCGCTTTCCTCATATTGAATACAGAATGGGCGACTCGGATAACGCCCGTGCGGCAGCTCAAAACGATAGCTGTGGGAAGGCACCGCATTTTCCTCTAGCAGACGCTGCAAAATCTGTACGACACTGAGCCGATGGAAAACCCGACGCCGCGGGCCCTGGTCCAGTTGCTGGAGGTAGGGAACCAGCGTCAAGCGGTAGTCGACCTGGTGTGCCGTGTCAGCGGCCAGGCTGACGCTGTGCACGATTCCGTGGACCCCTGACGCTTCACTCAGGCGCAGGAAGGCCACTTGTCCGAGCAACGCGTCGGGGCTGATCGGCGGCACCAGGCCAATCAGGTCGAGGTCGAAGCGGTACGGCTGATTCAAGGCCTCCCGGCCGTTGAGCCTGAGGACTTGCAGGCGCATATCGCTTTCGATGATCGTCAGGCTGAAGGGGTATTCCGTATCGTTGCGCATTGCAGCCCATACTTGCTGAGAGAGAGGTGCAAAGGGTACGAAACCCCAGCGTGCAACGCTGTCCCCGAATCGCTGTTTCAGAAACGCCCTACAGCACAACGGGAAAATGTCGATTCAAGACTGGCTGCGACGGGAGCGATTTTTTGGTCGATCAGCCGGTATAGGCCGTATAAACTTGCGCCACAGCGCCGGCCGGCAGATGTCTCGGCGCGTCAGACAAGAGAGTGAGTAATGGGCGCACAGTGGAAGGTTAAACACAAAGAAGCGGCTGCCAACGCCAAGGGCAAGATCTTCGGCAAATTGGTGAAGGAGATCACCATTGCCGCGCGCAACGGCGCTGACGTCGCGACCAATGCGCACCTGCGATTGGTGGTCGAACAGGCGAAAAAAGCCTCGATGCCCCGCGAGACCCTGGAGCGTGCGATCAAGAAAGGCTCCGGCCAGCTCGGCGAAACCGTGCAGTACCATCGCGTTACCTACGAGGGGTTCGCGCCCCATCAGGTGCCGCTGATCGTCGAGTGCGTGACCGACAACATCAACCGTACCGTCGCGGAGATTCGCGTTGCGTTCCGTAAGGGACAGCTCGGCGCGTCGGGTTCGGTCGCCTGGGACTTCAACCACGTCGGCATGATCGAGGCCGCCCCGGACAGCCCCGACGCCGATCCGGAAATGGCCGCCATCGAGGCCGGTGCCCAGGATTTCGAGCCGGGCGAAGATGGCGCAACGTTGTTCCTCACTGAACCTGCCGACCTCGATGCTGTGCAAAAGGCATTGCCGGAGCAGGGCTTCACGGTGTTGTCGGCCAAACTGGGCTATCAGCCGAAGAACCCGGTCAGCGGCCTGACCGACGAGCAGATGGCCGAAGTCGAAGCCTTCCTTGAAGGCCTCGATAACCATGACGATGTGCAGGACATGTTTGTCGGCTTGGCCGGCTAAGCATTACCCGCGATTTCCTCTGGCGAGGGAGTTTGCTCCCTCGTCACGTTCGCGCAGTAAGCCTTCAATCTCATCGAACCCCGGCCGTTCCAGCACCTCCGGCTGACAGCAGCGCGCCTGCAGATCCTGCAACGTCGCCAGCTCCTCAGCACTGAGCGCCGGTTCGATCCGCGCCAGCAACTCCCCCAGCAAAATCCCGAAGGCCCGCACCTCGATGCGCTGCAGTGCGCGGGTCTGTACGTTGTCCGTGGTGGCATGGAAAGACGCCGCGCCAAAGTCTCCGAGCAGGCAGTCGCCCTGGTCATTGCAAAGGATATTGTGCCCGTACAGATCACCGTGGGTAATGCCCTGGCGATGCAGGTGCGCCGCCGCCGATGCAATGCCCCGGGCGATGCGCAACGCCACACCGGCGTGCAGCCGCAGCTCATCGTCATACACGTCGCGGGTACAGGACGTCAGGCTCGGTAGTCCGGCCAGGTTGTAGTAATCGGGGCCGACCAGCGTCATCACCAGCCCAGCCTGTTGCTCGGGATGGCCGTCGATCTGGCCCAGCACCCCGATCAGGTTAGGGTGGTGACCGGCTGTGATGCAGGCGTGCATTTCATGCAACGGGGAGCCGTCGCTGGTCATCTGACCCTTGTACAACTTGACGGCGACGTTTCGCGCGACTTGGCCGGGCGGTTGCCACAGCGCTTGATGAATCACGCCTGAAGCCCCTTCGCCCAATAAAGCTTGCAAGCTCAGTTGCGACCAATCGACAGGCGTGGCGCCATGAAGTGCGGCAGCCTCGGCTTGGGCTTCCAGTGGATTGCCGGCGTAGGCCAGCCAACTGAGGCTGGGCATCCGCAGCAGCCACGACGGCAGTTCGTCCAGTTGGTTGGCGGCGATGCGCAGCAGTTCGAGGCGCTGACACTGGGCCAGGCTCCCGGGCAATTGGCGAAGGCGATTGCCCGCCAGCATCAACTTTTGCAAGTGCGGACGGTGGCCCAGCTCATCCGGCAGTCGGCTGATGCGGTTGTCGGTCAAGATCAGCCAGCGCAGCAGGGGCGGCAAGGCGGTGCCGGCCACGCGTTCGATGCGATTGGCCTTGAAGCCGATCATGGTCAATGCGCTACAGCGCCCCAGGCATTCGGGCAGTTCGGTGAAGCGGTTGTCCGAACAGAACAGGATGCGCAGGCGCGTAAGTCGATGCAGATCGTCGGGCAGCGTATCGAGCTGGTTGCCGCTCAGGTCGAGGATCTCGAGCGAGTCTGCCAGGTCGAAAATTTCCTGGGGAAAGTCGGTCAGTCCGCAGGACAGCTTCAGCCGGGTGATGCCCGACAGTTGGCCGGTGCGCAGTTGGGTGAGGGTGTGCATGGGTGGGGTCGCATAAGGGCCATGAGGGGAGCGCAAATATCGAACTCGGCACCGAACCCGTGGCGAGGGAGCTTGCTCCCGCTGGGCTGCAGGGCAGCCCCAAAAGCTGCAACTCCATCAACCTGACACACCGAGGTGCCAGATTCGGGTCTGCTTCGCAGCCCAGCGGGAGCAAGCTCCCTCGCCACGGGGATCAAGCGCCGAGTTCGTTGGCGTTGTTGGCCCGCATGATAAACAAAAAGACCGGCGCCTGTTGCCTAGCGCTCGATGCTACGGTTCCACCGGGCATTCCAGGCCGGACGCTGTTCGTTGACCTGATCCCAATCCACCGCGATCGCGGTTTCCAGGTATTGCTTCATTGCTTGCACCTGGCCACCGGTCTTTTCGGTGGTCGGGGTGTTGGGGTTGGAGGGGATCTGGTCACCTTCTTCAAGGGCGATGGCCTGGGCTTCGGGCGTCAGCAGGAAAGCGGCGAGCTTCTGCGCCAATTCAGGTTCGCTGTTTTTCGCAACGGCGCACTCGGCGACGTTCAGCACCACCGCGCCTTCCTTCGGTTGCGCGTACTCCACCGGCATGCCCTTGAGTTTCAACGCGGTCACTTGGGTTGGCGTCAGCGGGAACAGCGCCGCTTCGTCCGTTTGCAGCATTTCGGAAATTTTCGCCGAGCTGGGGATGTACTCCAGCACATTGCGTCCGATCGTGTTCGGCCAAGCCTTGAAGCCTGGCTCGACGTCGGTTTCGCTGCCGCCCTGGATCCGGTTGAACATCAGGAACCCGTGCAGGCCGAAGGTGGACGAAGCCATGGATTGGAACACCACTTTGTCCTTGAAGCGCGGGTCGGCCAAATCCATCCATGAAGTCGGCGCGCTCCAGCCTTTTTCCTTGAACAGCCGCGTGTTGTAGGCCAGCCCGGTGACCCCGAGGCTTACCGCAACGGCCTGATCCTTGATACGCCCCTTGGCCGGAATCTGCGCCAGGGGCGGGCTGTCTTCCAGCTTGTCGCACAGGCCCATGGCGATGGCGCGGTACATGATGCCGTCGTCGAGGAACATCACGTGCATCTGCGGATTGCCTTTGCTCGCCTGGACTTTTGCCAGGATGTCCGCAGAGGTGCCGGGCACGATCACCACTTTGACATTGTTTGCCTTCTCGAAAGCCGGCAAGACCTTGTCGGCATACAGCCGCTCCATGGTGCCGCCGTTCATGCCCAGGTAGAGCGTCGGCTCGGCCAACGCCTGGGTGACCGGGAGCAGGGCGCCCAGGCAAGCGGAACCCAGCGAGCAGAAACCGAACAGTGCACTGCGTTTGACGTTATTCATTGGCGCGACCTTCCTCTATCAAGCAACGGAGATGGAGTGAAACCGGGTGATGGAAAACGCATCCAGCGGCGTGGTTGAGGCGCCGCTGCAGATGATCTCGGCGAGCGCCTGGCCCACCGCCGGGCCGATCTGGAAACCCGCGCCGGCAAAGCCGAACGCGTGCAACAGACCGGGTTGGGTGCTGCTGGGACCGATCACCGGTTGGCGATCGGGTAGATAACCTTCGGTGCCGCTCCAGGTGCGGATCGCCTGGGCGCCTTTGAGGAACGGATAGAGCTCGACGGCTTGGCGCAGGATCTCGACGACGGCGTTCTGGCCGGGGCGGGCACGGGCATCGTCCAAGGCGAAACCCTGACCCCCGCCCAGTACGCAATTGCCACGGGCGACCTGACGCGCATAGATGCCGCCGCCCTCGACGCCGGTGCTGGCGTCCATCACCAAGGGCAGCGGTTCGGTGACCAGCATCGCCGGATGACCGGCGTGCATCGGTACCGCTTCGCCAAACTGCGCGGCGAACCGGCTCGCCCAGGCCCCGGCGCAGTTCAGCAGCCACGGCGCGCGCAGTTCAAGGCCGGTTTCGGTCCGCACGGCAAAGCGCTGGCCGTCGTGCGTAACGCTGCTGACCGGGCATTGTTCGTGAACCTGTGCGCCATGCCGGCGGGCGGCCTGGGCAAACGCCGGCGACACCAGGCGTGGATTGGCGTGGCCGTCGCCAGGGCACAGGGAGGCGCCGACCGCGACGCTGCCGACCCAGGGAAAACGCCTGCGCAGTTCGTCGCGATCCAGCAACTGCAAATCAAGGCCGAAGCCCTGGCTGCTGGCGGCATAGTCGTGCAATGCCCGCAGGTCATCGAGGCTGCGGGCGAGCTTCAGATGGCCGCTGCGCTGATACTCACCGTCGATGCCAATCAGTTGTGGCAATTGGCCCCAGATTTCATGGGCGCGTTGCGACAGCGGCAGCTGCGACAATGGCCGGCCCTGACGTCGCACGCCGCCGTAGTTGACGCCACTCGAATGCGCGCCACAGAAATCCCGCTCCAGCAGCGCCACGCGACGTCCGGCCTTGCTCAGGAACAGTGCCGCCGAGGCGCCGACGATGCCACCGCCGACGATCATCACGTCCACTTCGATCATGGCTCGACCTCCAGGCCAAACGGCACGGGCTTGATCGGTGCCTGCGCCCGCAGGCGACCGATCTGATCGACAGTGCGCGCACTTTCACAGGCGATGATTTCCGCTGCCGCGGCACCGCACATCCGTCCCTGGCAACGGCCCATGCCGACCCGGCAATGGGCCTTGACCCGGTTGATCTCCCAATGGCCTTCGCCGACGACCCGACGAATGTCGCCAACGCTGACTTCTTCGCAGCGGCAGATCATCAGATCGTCGGCGGCACCGCTTGCCCAGTCCTCGGGAAAGGCAAACGCGCGCTCCAGGCCTTGCCGGAAATGGCCGATGCGTTCGAGGGATTGTTCCAATTGCCCGCAACGTTGCGGGTCGATCCGGTAACCGAGGTCTTCGAGCAACGCCAGGGCCGCCCGTTCGCCCGCCATTTCGGCGGCGTCTGCGCCCATGATGCCGGCGCCGTCACCGGCCAGGTAAACTCCCGCCGCGCTGCTGCGACCCGCGTTGTCGCGTTGCGGCAGCCAGGCGCGATTGAGCGGGCTCCAGGAAAATTCGCAGCCCAGCAGATCGGCCAGTTGGGTTTCGCTGCGCAAGCCATGGGCGAAGGCGACCGCATCGCAATCGAGTACGTGCTGGCCTTTTTTGTTTTGCCATTGCAACGACTGCACTCGACGTTCGCCGTCGATGCGCGAAAGGCTCGCGCCTTGGTGCACAGAGACGCCATGGGCCGTCAGCCAGGCGCGGTAGTAAATCCCCTTGGCCAGGGTCGCCGGTTGAGCGAGCAGGCCGGGCAGGGCGCGGGCCTGGGCGTTGAACGGGGAGCTGTCGAGTACCGCGACCACGTTCGCGCCGGCCTTGGCATATTGGTAAGCCACCAGATACAGCAGCGGTCCACTGCCCGCGAACACGATGCGCTCACCGATGGCGCAGCCCTGGAATTTCAGGGCGATCTGCGCCGCGCCCAGGCTGTACACCCCCGGCAGGGTCCAGCCAGGGACCGGCAGGATCCTGTCGGTGGCGCCCGTTGCGACGATCACGCTGGTGTACGCCAGGCGAGCGGCGCGGCCAGCGTGCAAGGTGTCCAGCTGTCCGGCCTCGGCATTCCACACCAAGGTGTCGGGGCGGTAGTCGATCCGTTCGCGCAATTCATCCACGGCTTGGTGAATGGCGCTGGCCTTGCGCGCTTCGAAGCCGTAGAGCTTGGCCGGCGAGCGCTTGAAGTGGGCCGGCTGGCGCCGGTAAATCTGCCCGCCGCCGCGTGCGGCTTCGTCGAGCAGGATCGGGTAGATGCCGTGGCCAACCAGCGTCTGCGCGGCACGGATACCGGCAGGGCCGGCGCCGATGATGGCGATGGATTTCATAGCTGGCGTCCCGGTTCGCGGCTGATCTGCTGGCCGGCTTCGAGCAGGGTCGAACAGGCGCGCACGCGGCGGCCGTCGCCCAATCGGACCCAGCAATCCTGGCAGGCGCCCATCAGGCAGAAACCGGCCCGGGGCTCGGCGCTGAAATCACTGCCGCGCAGGTGTTCGCTGCTGGTTAGCACGGCGGTCAACACGGTATCGCCGAGCAGGCCGCTGGCCGGTTCGCCGTCAAGGGTGAAGTCCAGGGCCGGGCGGTCGCCTTCGGCCAGTCGTTTCAGCAGCGCCATGGTGCCCTCATTGTTTGCCTACCAGGACCCGGTCCAGGCCGTAGACCCGGTCGAGCAGAATCATGGTCAGCGCGGTGAGCCCGATGACCAGCGCCGACACCGCCGCCATCATCGGGTCGATGGATTCGGTGGCGTAGACGTACATGCGCACCGGCAGGGTTTGCGTGGCCGGCGAGGTGACGAAGATCGACAGCGTGACCTCATCGAAACTGTTGATGAACGCCAGCAGCCAACCGCCAGCCACGCCCGGCAGGATCATCGGCAAAGTGATTTCCCTGAACAGCGTGAAACGTCCGGCCCCCAGCGATTGCGCCGCCTGTTCGGCGCTACGATCCAAGCCGATGGCGGAGGCCAGCACCAGGCGCAACACATACGGCGTGATCACCAACACATGGGCGAAGATCAACCAGGCGAAGCTGCCGTTCACGCCCATCAGTGCGAACAACCGCAGCAGCGCCACGCCCAGCACCAGGTGCGGAATGATGATCGGCGAAAGAAACAAACCGTTGAAAAAATCCCGTCCGGGAAACTCCAGCCGGGTGATCGCCAACGCCGCCGGCACCGCGATCAAGGTCGCCAGCGAGGCTGCACAGAACGCCAGGATCAGGCTGTTGTAGAAGGCATCGACGAAGTCCGCGCGCTCGAATACGGCGCGGAACCAGCGCAGGGAAAATTCCGTGGTGGGCAGGCTCAGGGTGTTCTCCGGGGTGAAGGCGACCAGGCAGACCACCACCAGAGGCGCCAGCATGAACATCACCACCAGGGTGTGAAACAACAGGGCGAAAGGACCGTTCCTGGACATGGTGAATTACCCCAATGACTTCTTGTAGCGGCCTTCGATCATGCGGTTCCACGACAACATGATCAGCAGGTTGAGCAGCAACAGCGCGACGGCAATGGCTGCGCCCATGGGCCAGTTGAGCTCCGACAGGTACTGGTCGTAGATCAGCGTGGCGACCATCTTCAAGCGCCGCCCGCCGAGCAGGCCCGGGATGGCGAAGGAACTGGCGGCGAGGCCGAACACGATCAGCGTGCCGGACAACACGCCGGGCATGATCTGCGGGAGCACCACTTTGCGGATCACCGTGAACTGGCTCGCACCGAGGGAGAGCGCGGCTTGTTCGGCAGCCGGGTCGAGCTTTTGCAGCGAGGTCCACACCGGAATGATCATGAACGGCAACATCACGTGCACCAGGGCGATGACCACGGCGAACGGCGTATAAAGAAGCTTCATCGGCGAGCCGCCCAGGGCCTGCAGAGTCTGATTGACCAGGCCATCGGCACCGAGCAGCAGGCTCCAGCCGAAGGCCCGCACCACCACCGATATCAGCAGCGGCGTAAGGATCAGGATCAGGAAAATCGAACGCCAAGGCGCGCCCATGCGGCTGAGGATGTAGGCCTCGGGTACGCCGATCACCACGCACAAGACGGTGGTCAGCGCGCTGATCCAGAACGTGCGCAGGAAGATTTCATAGAAATACGGGTCGCCCAGCAGGCTGGTGTAATGCTCGAAGGTGTAGGCCTCGCTGTTGATGCCCGAGCCGTAGTCAAAGACATTGAACGACAGCACCAGTGTCAAACCGAGGGGAATCACCAGCAGGCCCAGGTACAAGGCCAGGGCTGGGGCCGACATCAAATAGCCTTGGCGGCCCCGGCGCATCGCGTCGATCAGTTTCATGCCGGCACCTCGTCCACGCTCAGCACCCGCAGCAGCGCAGGATCCCAGTCAAGGCCAACCACGGTGCCTTCGCTCAACGGCGCTGAGCCGTCGTTGCGGCGCACCACGCTGAGCTCGCCCAGTGGCGTGGCAACGCTGTACAGCCATTGGCTGCCGAGGAAAAAGCGGCTGGTGAGGGTGCCTTGCAGTCGGCCCGAACCGGGGGCGCACAGGTCGATTTTTTCCGGACGCAGGCTCAGGGTCAGCTCGCCTTGGCCGGTGCTGCTGACCTGCGCAATTGCGGCGCTGTCACGCGTACCGGGCAGCAGGTTGGCTTTGCCGACGAACCCTGAGATGAACTCGGTGCGAGGGTGTTCATAAAGGGTGTAGGGCGCGTCGATCTGGGTGATGCGCCCAGCCTGCATCACCACGACCCGGTCGCTGATCGACAGCGCCTCGGACTGGTCGTGCGTCACCATCAAGGTGGTAATGCCGACTTCGCGCTGGATGCGGCGGATCTCGAACTGCATTTCTTCGCGCAGGTTGGCGTCAAGGTTGGACAGCGGTTCATCGAGCAGCAGTACCGGCGGTTCGATCACCAACGCCCGGGCCAGTGCCACGCGCTGGCGCTGGCCGCCGGAGAGTTCCCGTGGGTAGCGCTCGGCATGCAGGTCCAGGCGCACCAGCTTGAGCACCCGATCGACCCGCGACTGCAATTGGGCACCGGGTACTTTGCGCATGCGCAAGCCGAAGGCGACGTTGTCCTTGACGGTCATGTGGGGAAACAGAGCGTAGCTTTGGAACACCACGCCCAGGCCTCGGCTGGCGGGTTTGGCGTGGGTGATATCGCGTCCGTCCAGCAGGATACGACCGCTGCTGGCTTCAACGAAGCCGGCGATCATTTGCAAGGTCGTGGTCTTGCCGCAACCAGAGGGGCCCAACAGCGAAACGAATTCACCTTTCTCCACCGAGAGGTTGGTGGCCACCACGGCATCCAAGTCGCCGTAACGTTTGCTCAAGTCTTCAAGTTGCACGAAAGCCATGACTGCGCTCCACCTGAGATTGTTATGCGTCGCCGCAAGGCGCGCTTTTTTATGGGCAGATACGAAAGGGTGCTGCGGGGTGCGTTGGCGCTCGACCTCAAGTCGGCTGCCGCTGTTGTTCGAATCGCCCCTGTATGGACGCAGAGTAGGACGAAGACTAGGATGGGCTCAATGGACTATTTCACTGAAGCGATGACTATTTTCATTTTCATTCGGTGAGTAAATTATCTAACGAGAAAATACATGCCTGATTCCACTGAGCGGAATAACGAAAAAGGTGAAGTCGGTGTCGGCTCGGTCTCGCGGTTGTTTGCCGTGCTGCGCAGCCTCGGGGAGACCGTTGAAGGCGGGGAGCGGGTGACGCAACTGGCCCAGCGCATCGGCTTGTCACAACCGACCACGCACCGCTTGCTGCGCAGCCTGATGGACGAAGGCATGGTCGAGCAGGATGCGCGCAGCAAACGGTATCGCCTGAGCCTGGACTTCTTCGCCCTGGCGGCCCGTGCGGGCAACACCGGCAACCTGCGCGAACTGGCCAGGCCTGCCATGTTGCGGCTGTCGGCGTCATTGGGGGATTCGTTGTTTCTGCTGGCGCGCTGCGGCTTCGATGCGATTTGCCTGGATCGCAGTGAAGGTCCGTTTCCGATCCGCACCTTCACGGGCGACATCGGCGGTCGAGTGGCCTTGGGCGTGGGGCAAGGCAGCCTGGCGATCCTGGCGTTCCTGCCGGAGGAGGAACGCGAAACGGTGATCCATTACAACCTGCCGCGACTCAAGGATTTTCATTTGTACGATGAAGTCTTCCTGCGCACGGAAGTCGAGAACGTCCGCACGCTGGGTTACGCCGGGCGCAACACCGGCGTGCTGCAGGGCATGGCCGGGGTGGCGGTGCCCATCCTCGATCGTGAAGGCCGGGCCGTTGCAGCGTTGAGTGTGGCGACGATCAGCGACCGGCTCGGGCCGGATCGCCTGCCGACGGTGGTGGAGATGCTCAAGCGCGAAGCCGCCGTGATCGGGCCGCGAATCAACCCCTTCGACCCACTGCTGCGCAGGCCTTCGCAGGTGTTCAGGCAGGCGTAAGTCGCGGTTCTGAACTCAGAAGTCCAGCGTCTGCTTGAGCTTCTGCGCGGCGGGCGTATCGCTGGGGATGACTATCGCGTAGTTGTACCCCGGGCCGGACCAGTATTGCGCCTGCAATTCGCCGTCGCGCCGACTGCCACGGGGCAGCAGGAAGTTTTTCGGGCCTGGTGGGCGCACGTAGAAGCTGATCTTCTGGCCGCTCGGGTCCTGATAAATCACCATCGCCGCCGCGCCTTGTTCGGTGCTGAGCAATCGCCCGCTGACCGGCTTGAAGCCCGCTGCCGAGAGGTCCGGCAGGCGATCAGCCTGGGTGAAGTAACGGTCGAGCCAGCCCTGCATGCTCTGTTCGTCGCCCGTCTGGTAATCGGCTGGGAGGATGCCCTGCTGGGCGATCAACCGATATGCCTGCAAGGCGTCAGCCATAGGCGCGGCGGCGCTCAGCAGAGTCATTTGCCGTGCCTGCCAGCCACCGAATCCGCCCACCCCGACGGCCAGCACCAGCACTGCCGCGCTGGCGAGGTGGCGACGGGCGCGATGCCTCAGGCGTTGACGGATGATCGCCGGGTCCAAGTCTGGATTGGGTGGCTGTTGCAAGGCTGCGCTCAGGGTCGCGCGCAAGTGTTGCGCGTCCTGTTGCCAGGCCTGCACGCGCTTGGCGGCAGCGGGGTTTGCGGCCAGGTAGGTTTCCACTCGCCGCTGGTCGTCCTCGTTCAATTGATGATCGACGTAGGCGTGCAGGTCGTTGTCACTGGGAGGCATGCTGATCATTTGAGTATCCGCAGGGCAGGGCGGGCAATTTCGCCTTCGCTGAGTTGACGCAACTTCTGGCGGGCGCGGGACAGGCGCGACATCACGGTGCCGGTCGGCACGCCGAGGATGTCGGCGACTTGCTGGTAGCTCAAGCCTTCCACCGACACCCACAACAGCAGCGCGCGCTGTTCGGTGGGCAGTTGATCGAAAGCCTGGAGTGACGATTGGGCGATGACGCTGCGTTCGGCCGAAGGATGTGCCTCGTCGCGGCCGGTGAAGAATTCCAGCATGCGCGCGTAACGTCGGGAGCGGCGGTGGGCATCGAGGAATTGCCGATAAAGAATCGAAAACAGCCAGGCTCGAAGGTCGCCGTCCGGGCGCTTGTCGTTCCACTTTGACAAGGCCCGTTCCAGGCACGCCTGCACCAGGTCATCGGCATTGCTGGGATTGCGCGTCAGGGACACGGCAAAGCGTCTCAGCCGTGGGATGAGCAGGCGCAACTGGTCGTCGAGTTCATTCATGGGCGAGCGGCTTCGTTGGGCAGTCACTGTGTGGGGACTGGAAAGACGATCCAGCCGCGAGATTATTCCAGCGCAGGAAAAATAAATACGGAGCGTGGGAATAAACCCGTCGGGCTTTCGTCTGACGGGTCTTGTCCATAAACGGCCTTGTGCCATGGAGTCTGCAAATGGTTGACCCTTCCTCCGAACCGAGTCGGCCGCCATTGAGCGGCGCCAGCCTGACACTGCGCCTGACGGGCATTGCGCTGGTCGTTGCCGCGCTGGCCGGGGCGTTTGCCTACGTCAATGGCACCCTCGACCCACAACGCCTGACGCCCAAGGCTTTGGTCAACGTCTTGGAAACGAACAATGGGGTTCATCCGGGCTTTCGGCGCAATCACTCCAAAGGCGTCTGTGTTGCCGGTTATTTTGAAAGCAGCGGCGAGGCGCGCACTTACTCCAGCGCACGCGTGTTCAATGATGCGCGGACGCCTGTGGTCGGCCGTTTTGCATTGCCCAGCGGCAATCCTTACGCACCGGACGGCAGCGTGCCGATCCGCAGCCTGGCGCTGCGTTTTACCCAGGCCGACGGTCAGCAATGGCGCACGGGTATGAACAGCATGCCGGTGTTCCCCGTGGGAACGCCCCAGGCTTTCTACCAGTTGCAACAGGCTCAATCGCCAGACCCGGCCACGGGGAAACCGAACCCGGCAGCCGTGCCCGCGTTTTTTGCCGCGCACCCTGAGGCGATGCCGTTCCTGCAATGGGTCAAGACCGCGAAACCCTCGGCCAGCTACGCCACCGAAACCTATAACGGCATCAACGCATTCTATCTGGTCAACCCGAAAGGTGAGCGCCAGGCCGTGCGCTGGGGTGTGCAGCCGATGAGCCAGGATGCTGCAGATGCGGCGCCTCCCCAAGGCGCCGATTTCCTTGAACAGGACCTGACGAAACGCTTGGCGGCCGGACCACTGCGCTGGCAGTTGAACATCACCTTGGCCAACCCGGGCGATCCGGTCGACGACGCCAGCAAGGTCTGGCCTGATGACCGCAAGGTGATCAATGCCGGCACCTTGGTGCTGGAGCGTGCCCAGGCGCAGGACAAGGGTGAATGCCGCGACATCAACTACGACCCGTTGATTCTGCCCAAGGGTATCGAAGGCTCTGACGACCCGTTGCTGGCCGCGCGCTCGGCTGCCTATGCCAGTTCTTATCTGCGACGTACCAGCGAAGTCGGCCAACTGCCCGCCGCCCAGGAGTCCCGCCAATGAACGCCCCCCGACATTTCACAGCGCTGGCCCGGCTGCTGCATTGGCTGATGGCCTTGATGATTATCGCGATGTTGTTCATCGGCGCAGGCATGGTTGCCTCGGTGTCCGAGCGCCATGAATGGCTGCTGCAATTGCACAAACCCTTGGGCATCGCGATTCTGCTGTTGGTGATGGTGCGCCTGGTGGTGCGCTTCACCACACGCACGCCGCCGCTTCCGGCTGATCTGCCGGGTTGGCAGGCGTTGGCGGCCAAGGCTTCGCATGTCTTGCTGTACGCGTTGATGCTGATTCTGCCGCTGTTGGGCTGGAGCATGATTTCGGCAGCGGGAGATCCGGTGATGCTCAGCGAATCGCTTCGGTTGCCCTCCATCCTGCCAGCGGATGCCCAGACCTTTGCGTTGTTGCGCAAGGCCCATGGTTACCTGGCGTATCTGCTGTTCCTGACGGTGCTGGTGCACCTGGCGGCGGCGCTTTTTCACGGCTGGGTGCGCCGGGATGAGGTGCTGGACAGCATGTTGCGCGGCAAGAGCTGACGCATGATCCGTGGCGAGGGGGCCCGCTCCCGCGCCACGGGGATCGAATCAGCGCAATTCGTCGACCATGTCCTCGATTGTGCTCAAGACGTCCTTGCCCAGCTGCATCGATCGCTTGCCGGACCAACCGGTGCGTGGGTCCGGGTGATCGTCGTGATCCTTGAACGGCATTTCCAGGGTCAGGGACAGGCAGTCGTACTTTTGGCCGACGGCATTGCAGGCCAGGGTCATGTTGGCCTGGCCCGGTTCGTCGCGTGTGTAGCCGTGGGTGGTCTGGAAGTCTTTGGTCTGGCGCTTGAGATGGCTGCGAAAGCGTTCTTCGAGCCCGGCGATGCGTGGCGTATAGCCTGGGTTGCCTTCACAACCGGCGGTGAAGACGTGGGGAATTTCTTCATCGCCATGAACGTCGAGGAACAGGTCGACGCCGTACTTTTCCATCTGCTGCTGTACGAAAAACACCTCGGGGCTGGTTTCCGGATTGGCGTTCTGCCACGCCCGGTTGAGGTCCTGGCCCTTGGCATTGGTGCGCAGATGACCGTGGAAAGCGCCATCCGGGTTCATGTTCGGCACCAGGTACAAATCGGCCTTGGCCAGCAACCGGTTCAATTGCGCATCGTCCTGATGCTGGAGGCGTTCGATGACGCCCTCCATGAACCACTCGGCCATGTGCTCGCCGGGATGCTGTTGGGCGATGATCCAGACTTTGCGCCGGCCTTCGGTACCGCTGCCTTTGCGCAGTAATTGAATATCGCGCCCTTCGACGCTTTTACCCGTTGCCAACAGCTCGGTGCCGGCCTTGTGCAGGGCCTGTTCGATCAGCCAGTCGTGACGCCCGCGGCTGTAGGGTTCGAAGTAGGCAAACCAGGCGTGCGGCTGTTCGGCTTCCAAGTGGAAGCGCAGGGCGTCGCCCTCGAATTGGGTAGGAATACGGAACCAGTTGACGTGATCATAGGAAGCGACGGCCTGGTAGCCGGTCCATGCCTGGTTGTAGGCCGATTGACTGGCATTGAGCAGGCGAAAGGAATATTCCTGGCCGACATGCAAGCCGCTGGCCTTGAAGTGGAACCACTGGAAATGCGCGCTGCGGGTGTCGGGCCTGATCTTCAGCAGCGATTGCAACGGGTTGCTGATGTCCACGACCTCAATGTTGCCACTGTCGAAATTGGCGCTGATATCAAACGAGGATTTTGCCACGGTCACGATTCCTGCAGAGGATGTTCATGGCCGTTACTTTACACGCTGGGAAAGGAAAACCGGGACGATTTGCACGTTGGCACGAGGGGGCGTCCTCCCTGGACGCGAAGCCAGATTAGAGCGTCCCTGATTGATTCTCAAGTGCTGCCTGTCGATCGTTAACGCGCATGCGGTGCAGGGACTTTTGTTATTGAATGTTCGTTTGCTATCATCGCCGTCATCGAATTTAGCGACATCTGAAGACTTCATTAGCCTGAAGACATAAGCCGAAAAATCGGCAAAAAAAGACCCGGCAAAAAGCCGGGTCAAAAACCGTGATTAGCCTGATGAGGAGATATTCCAGAAGTCCGACCTAAGGTCTTCTGGCCTATCGACTGATCTCGCGACCAGCTGATGCAATAATAATCATTATCATTTGCAAGTCAAATGGTTTTATAGCATCGATTGAAAATTATTTTCCGTGCCCACGTTCGTGGCGCCCGGTCCTGGCGGCACCTAGCGAGCAGGGTAACCGTCCAATGAGCGGTCAAGCATGACCTTGACCAGATCAATCATATGCACCACCGAAAACGCCAGGTCGCGGCTCGAACCCGTGAGTTGGCGGGCGGATTCGTTCGCGGTGGCGGCGGCGCAGCGCAGTAGGTCGCAGGCATGCACCAAGGCCTCTTCGCCGCTGATGTTACGGTTGACGTCGAAGAAGCGATGTTCGGCCTGGGCGTCGGTAATACTCGGTTTCAAGTAGTAATCCAAGGCGCGTTGAGCCGCTGGGCAATCCTGAAAAGAGGGAAATGTGCCGTCGGAAGGTATTGTGGGCTCGTTTTTGTTGGGCGTTTCCATGGTGTCGAGTTTCTCCGTGCAGGTTTGGAATCCTGAGCCCAGCTTAGTACGCGACGTAATTGTGACGATAAATTAAATACTACAATTCGTGTTTTGATGGGCGTGGCCATCCACGTATCGTGCCGCTCATGGATAAATGGATAGAGTTGGTCAAGGCCAAGATGAAGGAGCTGCACATCACGCAGGTGGTGCTTGCAGAACGTTTGGGAATGTCTCAAGGCGGTGTCGGCCATTGGCTGACCAAGCGCCGGCAACCCAGTCTTGAGGACATGAACAGGGTGCTGCAGGAATTGGGACTGGAGTTCCTCGAGGTGGCAATGGTCATCCGCGAGCCGGATACCTCCACCGACGAAGGCATGGCCCTGGCGCAGAAGTACAACCCGTACTTCCGCTACCCAGTCAGCGACTGGCGCGACATCACTGTCGTTCGCGAAGGTGATCAGGCTGACTACGGACAGTCCCGCTACGAACTGACGGACTACCATGCCAAAGGCGATGCATTCTGGCTGGTGGTGGTGGGCGACGCGATGACCGCGCCGAGCGGGCTGAGTATTCCCGAGGGCATGTCGATCCTGGTCGACCCGGCCATTGAAGCGGCGCCCGGTAAATTGGTCGTCGCTCAATTGCCCGGAAGCAGCGATGCGACCTTTCGCAAATTGATCGAAGAGAGCGGTCAGCGTTACCTGGTCCCGCTCAATCCTACTTACCCGAAAACCCTTTACACCGAGCAATGCCGCATCATCGGCGTGGTCGTGCAAGCCACCATCAGGTTCTGACTGGATCGGCCCGGGAACGGGCCGATGCCTATTCCTCGAGCGCCACCAGCGCGCTGCCTTCGCTGACCATTTCGCCTTCCTGGCAATACAGCGCCTTGACGATGCCGGCCTTGGGCGCACGGATGCTGTGTTCCATCTTCATCGCTTCCAGCACCACCAGTTGCGCGCCAGCCTCCACCGCCTGGCCGGCACTCACCAATACCCGAACGATGCTGCCGTTCATCGGCGCGACCAGCCCGCCCTGATGACTGTGGCTTGCTTCGGCCGCGGCCAATGGGTCATAGGCATCGACTCGATGCAAGTCGCCTTTCCACCGCAGGTACAGACTGTCGCCCTGGCGAATGGCGCGATGGCTGCGACGCAGGCCGTTGTGCTCGATGACCAGATGCTCATTCCCGAGTTCGGCGCAACGGGCGGTAACGTCCAATGTCACGGCGCGATCCTGGCCGTCGCAGCTCAAGTGCAGAGTGATTTCCCCAGGCAGCCCCAGACGCAGCCCGGCGGTATCGGCCCAGGGGGAATTGACATCATCGGCTCGGACACGTGGCGTCAGGCTCAAGGCGAAGCCCTGGGCCGCTGCGTGCCAGAAGTCGTCGTCCAGTTCGCCAGGTTCTGGCAGTAATTGCGCCTGGTAGCGTGGGATAAATCCCGTGTCCAGCTCCGCCGCCGCGAAAGCGGGGTGAGCGATGATGCGACGAAGAAAGCCGATATTGGTTTTCAGCCCGCCAATAGCGAACTCGTCGAGCATCGCCAGCAGCCGCAAGCGCGCCTGTTCGCGGTTCTCGCCCCAGGCGATCAGCTTGCCGAGCATCGGGTCGTAGAACGGCGAAATCTCGTCGCCTTCTGCAATCCCGCTGTCGACCCGCCGGCCTTCTCCTTTGGCGGACTCCCGATACAGCGACAAGCGCCCGGTGGCTGGCAGGAAGTCGTTGGCAGGGTCTTCGGCGTACAGCCGTACCTCAATGGCATGGCCGCGCAACGGCACTTGTTCCTGAGTAATGGGCAGCGGCTCACCCTGGGCGACGCGGATTTGCCAGGCCACCAGGTCCAGCCCGGTGATGGCTTCGGTGACGGGATGCTCCACCTGCAGCCGGGTGTTCATCTCCATGAAGAAAAATTCGCCCCGCGAATCCAGCAGGAACTCCACCGTGCCCGCCCCGACATAGCCGATTGCCTGGGCGGCACGCACGGCGGCTTCGCCCATCGCCCTGCGCGTCTGCGCACTCAGCCCGGGAGCCGGTGCTTCCTCCACGACTTTTTGATGCCGACGCTGGATCGAGCAATCGCGTTCATTCAGGTACAGGCAGTTGCCGTGCTGGTCGGCGAACACCTGGATCTCCACGTGACGCGGCTTGAGCAGGTATTTTTCCACCAGCATCCGGGCATCGCCGAACGAAGATTGCGCTTCACGCTGGGCTGAGGCCAATGCTTCGGCCAGCTGGCTGACGTCCTCGACGACCTTCATGCCTTTACCGCCGCCGCCTGCGGTAGCCTTGAGCAGTACCGGGTAGCCGATGCGCTGGGCGGCATCGCGGAATGTGTCCAGGTCCTGGGCTTCACCGTGATAGCCGGGCACCAGCGGCACGCCAGCGGTTTCCATCAAGGCCTTGGCCGCGGATTTGCTGCCCATGGCGTCGATGGCCGAGGCGGGCGGGCCAAGGAAGATCAGCCCGGCTGTTTCGATAGCCCTGGCAAACGCGGCGTTCTCCGAGAGAAAACCGTAGCCTGGATGAATCGCCTGGGCGCCACTGGCTTGGGCCGCGGCGATCAGCTTGTCGATTTGCAGGTAGCTGTCGGCGGCCTTGCTGCCACCGAGGTCGACGCGGATGTCAGCTTCGCGGCTATGCCGTGCGTCACGGTCGGTGGCGCTGTGCACGGCGACGGTGGTCAGGCCCATGGCCTTGGCGGTGCGCATGACGCGGCAAGCGATCTCACCGCGGTTGGCGACCAGTAGCGTGGTGAGGACAGGGGCGCTCATCAACGCGGCTCCTTGTTGGTTGGCTCGGGTTGCCAGTTCGGCGCGCGCTTTTGCAGGAAGGCTCGCAGACCCTCCTGGCCTTCGGCGCTGACACGTATCCGGGCGATGGCGTTTTCGGTGTAGCGTCGCAACGCCGGGGTGAGTGCGCCGTTGCCGACTTCGCGCAACAGTTCCTTGCTGGCGCGCATCGCCGCCGGGCTGTTGAGAAGCAGGTTGTCGATCCATTGCCCGAGCTGACTGTCCAGCGCCTCGGCCGGGTAACTTTCCGACAATAAACCGATCTCCTTCGCACGTTGTCCGCCGAAGCGTTCCGCCGTCAGGGCATAACGTCGTGCGGCCCGTTCGCCGATGGCTTGCACCACGAACGGGCTGATTACCGCAGGCGCCAGGCCAATGCGCACTTCGGACAGGCAGAACTGCGCTTCGTCGGCGCCGATGGCCATGTCGCAGGCGCTGATCAGACCCAACGCGCCACCAAACGCTGCGCCCTGGACCACGGCGAGCGTCGGAATCTTCAACTTGGCGAGGTTGTACATCAACTCCGCCAGCTCCCGGGCGTCGTCGAGATTGGTGTGGTAATCAAGTTCGGCGGACTGTTGCATCCAGGCCAGGTCAGCGCCGGCGCTGAAGTGTTTACCCCGGCCACGGATCAACAGGAAACGCAGGTTCGAATCGCCGCCGACCTGGTCCAGGGCGAGGATCAACTCACGGATCATTTCGGCGTTGAACGCGTTGTTCTTCGACTCACGGCTGAGCCACAAGGTGGCGAATCCGCGCGGGTCGGTGTGCAGTTCGAGCGTGTTGTACTGGTTCATGGGTGTTTCCCCGGTTACATCCGGAACACGCCGAAGCGGCTCGGTTCGATGGGTGCGTTCAGCGACGCGGACAAGGCCAGGCCCAGCACATCACGGGTTTGCGCTGGGTCGATGACGCCGTCGTCCCACAGCCGTGCGCTGGAATAGTAGGGATGCCCTTGTTCTTCGTACTGGTCGAGAATCGGTTGCTTGATCTCGGTTTCCTGGGAGGCGCTGAATGACTGGCCGCTGCGTTCGGCCTGCTCACGCTTGACCTGTACCAGCACGCCGGCCGCCTGTTCGGCGCCCATTACGCCGATTCGTGCGTTCGGCCACATCCACAAGAAGCGCGGATCATAGGCGCGTCCGCACATGCCGTAGTTACCCGCGCCGAAACTGCCACCGATGATCACGGTGAATTTCGGTACCCGGGCACAGGCCACGGCGGTGACCAGTTTCGCACCGTGCTTGGCGATGCCGCCGGCTTCGTATTTCTGGCCGACCATGAAACCGGTGATGTTTTGCAGGAACAGCAGCGGTATCCCGCGCTGACAGGCCAGTTCGATGAAGTGCGCGCCTTTCTGCGCCGCCTCGGCGAACAGGATGCCGTTATTGGCCAGGATCGCGACGGGGTAACCGTGCAAGTGGGCGAAGCCGCACACCAGGGTCGTTCCGAACAGTGCCTTGAATTCATCGAACACCGAACCGTCCACCAGTCGCGCGATGACCTCGCGGACATCGAACGGCTGCTTGGCGTCGGCCGGTACCACGCCGTACAGCTCGTCGCTAGAATACAGCGGGGCGATGGGCGTGCGTTGCTGCACATCGCCAAGCTTGCGCCAGTTGAGGTTGGCCACGCTGCGGCGGGCCAGCGCCAGGGCGTGTTCATCGCTGTCGGCGTAATGGTCGGCGACGCCGGAAATCTTGCAGTGCACATCGGCACCGCCCAAGTCCTCGGCGCTGACCACCTCGCCAGTCGCCGCTTTTACCAACGGTGGGCCGGCAAGAAAGATCGTCGCCTGCTGGCGGACCATGATCGCCTCGTCGGCCATCGCTGGCACGTAGGCGCCACCGGCGGTGCAGGAGCCCATGACCACGGCAATCTGCGGGATGCCTTGGGCACTCATGTTGGCTTGGTTGAAGAAGATCCGGCCAAAATGCTCGCGGTCCGGGAACACTTCGTCCTGGCGTGGCAGGTTGGCGCCGCCGGAATCAACCAAATAAATGCACGGCAGGCGATTTTGCTGGGCGATGGTCTGGGCGCGCAGGTGTTTTTTCACCGTCAACGGATAGTAGGAGCCACCTTTGACCGTCGCATCGTTGGCGACAATCATGCATTCGATGCCTTCCACGCGGCCGATGCCGGCGATCACGCCAGCAGCCGGGACGTCTTCGCCATACACCTCGTAGGCCGCCAACGGACTGATTTCGAGAAAGGGTGAACCCGGGTCCAGCAAGCGGTTGATGCGTTCGCGCGGCAGTAGCTTGCCCCGGGAGGTATGCCGTTCCTGCGCCTTGGGGCCGCCGCCTTGCTGGACGTGCGCGAGCAAGGTGCGCAGCGCCTCGACCTGTCCGAGCATGGCATCGCGGTTGGCGATGAACTCCGGCGAGCGTGGATTGAGCTGAGTGTGCAGCGTGGCCATGGTCAGCTCCGTTAGCGGGTTTCGTTGAACAGTTCGCGACCGATCAGCATCCGACGAATCTCACTGGTGCCGGCACCGATTTCATACAGCTTGGCGTCACGCAGCAATCGCCCGGCCGGGAACTCATTGATATAGCCGTTACCGCCCAGGATCTGGATCGCGTCGAGGGCCATTTGCGTGGCGCGTTCGGCGCTGTAGAGGATCACCCCGGCGGCGTCCTTGCGGGTGGTTTCACCGCGTTCGCAGGCCTGGGCCACCGCATAGAGATACGCGCGGCTGGCGTTGAGCTGGGTGTACATGTCGGCGACTTTGCCCTGGATCAGCTGGAATTCGCCAATGCTCTGGCCGAACTGCTTGCGGTCATGGATGTAGGGCACGATCAGGTCCATACAGGCCTGCATGATGCCGGTTGGGCCGCCGGACAGGACCACGCGTTCATAATCGAGACCGCTCATGAGGACTTTCACACCGCCGTTGAGCACGCCGAGGATGTTCTCTTCCGGCACCTCGACGTCATCGAAAAACAGCTCGCAGGTGTTGGAGCCGCGCATGCCGAGCTTGTCGAACTTGTTGCTTCGGCTGAAGCCTTTCCAATCGCGCTCGACGATGAAGGCTGTGATGCCATGGGCGCCTTTCTCCAGGTCGGTCTTGGCGTAGATCACGTAGGTGTTGGCGTCGGGGCCGTTGGTGATCCAGGTCTTGCTGCCGTTGAGCACGTAGCGATCGCCGCGTTTGTCGGCCCGCAGTTTCATCGAGACGACGTCGGAGCCGGCGTTCGGTTCGCTCATCGCCAATGCGCCGACGTGTTCGCCGCTGATGAGCTTGGGCAGGTATTTGCTCTTCTGCTCATGGTTGCCGTTGCGGTTGATCTGGTTGACGCAAAGATTGGAGTGAGCGCCATAGGAGAGGGCGACCGAGGCCGAGCCGCGGCTGATTTCTTCCATGGCGACCACATGAGCCAGGTAGCCCAGGCCGGCGCCACCGTATTCTTCAGCTACGGTGATGCCCAGCAAGCCCATGTCACCGAATTTGCGCCACATATCGGCGGGAAACAGATTGTCGATATCGATCTGCGCCGCCCGAGGCGCCAGCTCTGCCTTGACGAAGGATTGCACTTGATCGCGCAACATATCGATGGTTTCGCCGAGGGCAAAATTCAGGGATGGGTAGCTCATGGGGCACCTTTTTGGCTTTTTTATCGGCTGTGGAAGGTCGTAGGACCGTTCTCACCTTTACGTTAACGTAAGCGTGGGATGAAGAGCTGTCAATGCTCTTTACGTTAACGTCAACTTGAGCCAGATTAGGTACGCTTAGTTATAGGGGGAGAAACTTGGGCCTGACCGAAAACGATCGGCTCTGGAATAGGCTGGCTGGCACATTGCAAATCCAAATACGGAAAAGCACAAAGGGGAGCCGAAGCTCCCCTTTAATTTTGTCGTCGCGTGCTCTTTTTTTATTATTGAGGGGCGGCCTGTTGTTGTTTTTGGTAGCCGTGACCCTTTACCGCTGTTTTGGCGATCCCCATCCGGGATCAAGAGCAAACGTATTTTTTTGAGCGCTGACCTGCTTTTTCGCCTGGCGATCCAACCGATTCGGGAGCTACCTGAAGGTAGTTTTATTGTTCTCTGCCCGGTTGCGGGTTGCTCCTGGAAGCACCCTGAAAAGCACATCTTCTCCAAAAAAATCTGTTAGCTGCGTCTCTGCCGTGTTGTTCTTGTTATGTCAGAGTCGTTTCGTCTTGTTTTTATTGGGTGTGTCGCTTTTTTTTATTTTTGTTGTGCAAGAGATATAGCAGGTGCCGTGCCAACTTTTAAAAACCTATATAAATCAATGGAATATGGATTTTCACTGAAAAAGCTGGCACGCCAAACCTGACAAATTGTTTCCGTGTTACTCGTTTCGCGCCCGTTACAAGCGGGGCGGTAACACCTCACTGTGCCAGCCGAGCCTTGGCGACGCGCGAACCGGTCGGGCGACCTAGCACCTCACAGATCTGTCGGCCCGCGGCGATCAAGGCGTCCAGGTTGATACCGGTCTCGATGCCCAAGCCATTGAGCAGGTACAGCACGTCTTCCGTCGCAACGTTACCGCTGGCTCCCTTGGCATATGGGCAGCCGCCCAAGCCGGCAATGGAGCTGTCGAACACTGCAATGCCCTCCAGGAGACTGGCGTAGACGTTGGCCATCGCCTGGCCGTAGGTGTCGTGGAAATGTCCTGCCAGTTTTTCCCGCGGCACGTGCGCTGAAACCACTTCGAACATCCTGCGCGTTGCGCCAGCGGTACCGGTGCCGATGGTGTCGCCCAGGGACACTTCGTAGCAGCCCATGGCGTATAGCTCCCTGGCAACCCAGGCCACTTGCTCTGGCTTGACCTCGCCCTCGTAAGGGCAGCCCAGCACGCACGACACGTAACCGCGCACGCTGATGCCGTTGCGTTTCGCCGCTTCCATGATCGGGGCGAAGCGCTCCAGGCTTTCCTTGATAGAGCAATTGATGTTGCGCTGAGAGAACGCTTCGGATGCCGCGGCGAATACCGCCACTTCCTTGACCCCGGCCGCGAGCGCGTCCTCGAAACCGCGCAGGTTTGGCGCGAGGGCGCCATAGGTGACACCGGGCTTGCGTTGGATTTGCGCAAACACTTCGGCGGAGCCGGCCATCTGCGGTACCCATTTGGGCGAAACAAAACTGCCGACCTCGATGTAACCAAGGCCGGCAGCGCTCAGTGCGTCCACCAGGCGCACCTTGTCGACGACGCTGATGGGCTGTGCTTCATTTTGCAACCCGTCGCGAGGGCCGACCTCGATCAGGCGTACAAAGGAGGGAAGGGACATGGCGATTGACCTGTTAGTGAAGGGCGATATTTCGCTGCGGCAGCGGGCTTGGCGACGTTATTGGACGCTTTCCTCGCCCTTGATCGTCTGCTCCAGCGCCTGGATGCAGCGTTCTTCGGCGGTGTCGAGTTCCAGCTTCATCTGTTCGATGTCCAGCAGTTGTTGTTCGAGTTGTTCCCGGCGCTCGACGATTTTCGCCAGCATGCTGTGCAACTGTTTCTGATTGCCGCTGCTGGGGTCGTAGAGTTCGATCAACTCACGGCACTCGGCCAGGGAAAACCCGATACGCTTGCCCCGCAGAATCAGCTTCAGGCTGACTTTATCCCGAGGCGAATAGATGCGCTCCTGGCCACGCCGTTCCGGGCTCAACAGGCCTTGTTCTTCATAGAAGCGGATGGCGCGGGTGGTGATGTCCAATTCGCGGGCGAGGTCGGAGATGCTGTAGGTCTGGCTGCTCATGGAAGCGCTCGAAACGAAAGAGGTTGGCGCTAAGCTAATGGCAGCTTGACGTTCACGTCAAGCTGCGGGGCTTGCTCGCGAACGTTTACGCCGTCTATCGCTTCACACCACTTTGTCGAGCTTCTTCTCATGGGCCGTGACTTGTTGGCACAGTTCGATCATCTGCTCGCGCATCCAACGGTTCGCCGGGTCCTGGTCAGTACTTTCGTGCCAGTAGAGGTGGGTTTCCACTGGCGGTACGTCGTTGACCGGAAGCAGGAAGGCATGCAAGTCGTGACGGCGAGAAAAGCGCTCGGGAACCGTCATGACCATGTCGGTCTGCTGGAGCACTTGGGACGCCATTAGATAATGCTGCGAGCGCAGGGCGATCTTGCGCTGGATGCCCATTTTGCCCAAGGCCAGGTCGACATAGCCCAAACCGTTGCGGCGGCTGGAAATGTGCACGTGGGTTTGGGCCAGGTAATCGTCGAGGCTGATTTTATCCTTGCCCGCCAACGGGTGGCCCTTGCGCATGGCGCAGACATAGCGGTCTTCCATCAGCTTGACGTGCCGCACCTGTGGGTCGGTATTAAGCGGCGCGTCGACCGCGAAGTCCAGGCGGCCGGCGGCCAGTTCCTTAGTGGTTTCACGGCGCTTGGAGAGGAAACTTTCGATGGCCACGGTCGGCGCCAGGCGGCGCAGGCGCTGGAACAACGGGGGCAGGATCACGCCTTCGGTGAGGTCGGTCATGCTGATGCGGTAAGTCTTGACGGCCTGCAAAGGGTTGAAGATCCGGCTTTCCTGCACCGACACCCGCAGCAGCGACAGGGCGTTGCGCACCGGCCCGATAATATTCTGCGCCATCGGCGTAGGCACCATGCCTTGGGCGGTGCGCACGAACAGCGGGTCGTTGAAGGTCTCGCGCAAACGCGCCAGGGCATTGGACACCGCCGGCTGAGTGATGCCAACGATTTGCCCGGCTCGGGTCAGGTTGGCTTCGGTGTAGATCGCATCGAAAACAATGAAAAGGTTAAGGTCGACCTTGCTCAGATTCATGGCGCTGCACTCTTATTCTTGGGCTTGTTATGAGGTGCCGGGTGGCAATGCGAATCAGTGAAACATATATCGGTGATGAATGTTAATACACGCCGAGAATAGGTTAGGTAAATTTTCGTAGCTGAACTAGCATCGATTTCATGACCTAAAAACAACCTCTGCCAAGAAGGTGCTGCCCATGGATTTTGCCTATTCCCCCAAGGTTCAGGAACTGCGTGAACGCGTCACGGCGTTCATGGATGCCTATGTCTACCCGGCTGAAGCCGTGTTCGAACGGCAAGTGGCTGAAGGCGACCGTTGGCAGCCCACTGCGATCATGGAGGAACTCAAGGCGAAGGCTCGGGCCGAGGGGCTGTGGAATCTTTTCCTGCCGGAGTCCGAGCTGGGGGCCGGCCTGACCAATCTGGAATACGCGCCGCTGGCAGAAATCATGGGACGTTCGTTGCTGGGGCCGGAGCCGTTCAACTGTTCGGCGCCGGACACCGGCAATATGGAAGTGCTGGTGCGTTATGCCAACGAAGAACAAAAGCAGCGCTGGCTCGAGCCGCTGCTACGGGGCGAGATTCGTTCGGCTTTCGCCATGACCGAACCGGACGTCGCCTCTTCTGACGCCACCAACATGGCCGCCCGTGCGGAGCGCGACGGCGACCAGTGGGTGATCAATGGCAAGAAGTGGTGGACATCAGGTGCTTGCGATCCACGCTGTAGAATCCTCATCTTCATGGGTCTGAGCAATCCCGACGCACCGCGTCACGCCCAGCACTCGATGATCCTGGTACCCGTTGATACCCCAGGGGTGAAAATCGTCCGGCCGCTGCCGGTGTTTGGTTATGACGATGCGCCCCACGGTCACGCCGAAGTGCTGTTTGATAACGTGCGGGTTCCGTATGAAAACGTCCTGCTGGGCGAGGGGCGCGGCTTTGAAATCGCCCAAGGTCGCCTGGGCCCGGGTCGGATTCATCACTGCATGCGTTCCATCGGCATGGCCGAACGGGCGTTGGAATTGATGTGCCAGCGCGCCATCAGTCGTACGGCCTTCGGCAAACCACTGGCGCGCCTGGGGGGCAACATCGACAAAATTGCCGATTCGCGGATGGAGATCGACATGGCTCGCCTGTTGACCTTGAAAGCGGCTTACATGATGGACACTGCAGGTAATAAAGTGGCGAAGAGCGAAATCGCCCAGATCAAGGTCGTTGCGCCGAACGTCGCCTTGAAGGTAATCGACCGGGCGATCCAGATCCACGGCGGCGCTGGGGTTTCCAACGATTTCCCGTTGGCCTATATGTACGCCATGCAACGCACCCTGCGCCTGGCCGACGGTCCGGATGAAGTCCACCGCGCCGCCATCGGCAAGTTCGAGATCGGCAAGTACGTGCCCAAGGAAATGCTCCGCAGCGGGCAGTGAAATTCACTTCAATCTGCCTACGCCATCACGAGCCTGCTCGCGATGGCGTACTTGCATGACCTACCGGCCAATGGTCGACCTTACTCCTTGACGCTCATGTATTCCTCGGCCCAGCGGATGTATTCCTCTGGCTGGGTGTAGGTGTGGGTCAGTTCGGTGGCGCTGAGGTCCGAAGCCTGCGTGAAGATCTGCCGCTGTTCCCGCAAGCTGTCATAGGTGGCCTTGATCGCGGCAAAATAGGCGCCGTGGCCATCGATGGTGACGCGTACGCCCAGCTCGGCCAGACGTTTGTCGTCGCGCAACAGCGGGTTTCCGTAAGTGACCAGCATCAATGGCACGCTCAGGTTCTCGCTGATCTTTTCCAGGTGTTCGAAGTCCTGCACGCCCACCATGCAGATCCCGTCAGCGCCAGCGCGTTCGTATTGCTGGGTGCGGCTGATGATTTCCTGGACTGGCAGGATCCCGGCGTTGGTGCGGGCGATGATCGCCATTTCCGAATCGACTCTCGCTTCCAGCGCCGCGCGGATCTTGCCGACGCCTTCGGCCACGCTGATCAGGTCAGTGGATTTGCGGCCAAATTGCGCCGGGAGCAAGGTGTCTTCAATCGTCAACGCAGCTACGCCGGCACGTTCAAGTTCGATGATGGTGCGCATCACGTTGAGCGCGTTGCCATAGCCATGGTCGGCGTCGGCAATCACCGGCAGTTGAGCCACGCGACCGATGCGGGTGGCCTGTTCGGCGAACTCGCTGAGGGTGATCAAGGCAAAGTCCGGCGCGCCCAGTACCTGCAATGACGCGACTGAGCCGCCCAGGATACCCACTTCAAAACCCAGGTCGGCGGCAATGCGCGCCGACATCGGATCAAACACCGAGGCGGTGTGGTAGCACGTTTGGGAAGCCAGCAGGTGGCGAAAGTTACGACGCAAATCTTGATGGGAAAGCCTGGACATGTGAGTTCCACCAATGGGAATGGAAGGGCTTGAGCAAAGATGTCAACGCCGAATGTCCAAAGGCTATCACGTAGCAGGCGAAAAGATGATGACGAATGCGCATGGGTCATGTTTCCGGCGCATCGAAAAAAAGGCCGCAAGCCCTGGGAGGCCTACAGCCTGGAAAAAATGCCTTTTTACTTACCTGTCATCAATCTTGAGTCGGTTCGCCCCAGATCTTCTTGATCTCATGGATGTTTGCGACGTTGAAGCGAAGTGTCCATTCCGGTAGCTGGCACGGAGCCTCACTCCGTAGCTTTGTCGCAGTATCAACCACATTAGTACCCGCTCGCAGCAAAGGCGCTGCGTCCCACTCATTAATCAAGTTATTGTTGTTGTTCATGTTTCTTCCTCTTGTTGTTGCCGGGCAGCGACTGGCTGCCTGGGTTTAGTAATAACAGTGTTTCTGCAAACAGCATCATCTCTTGCGCAGCTACGCCGGGGTAAAGCGGCGTGTAATGTTCATCGAAACACCAGGACTCGTCGGCCCTGACTGAATCTTCAGGATGAATGAGTAAACTGAGCGATGCGGACATGGACTGCGGCGCAAGTTGTCTATGGATTTCTCGTAATGCGGGCATGTACAGCACTTCGCCCGGTGCAAGTTTGACCGTGCGTTCTTTTCCCAGTCGAGGTGCGTGGCCAGCTTGCAATGGCAGATCATCCAATATTTCCCGAACGATGCTTGTATAACCATCACCGCTGTAGCCGACAGCGTACATTTCAAAGTCATGACTATGGTTCAGGCCATAGATAAATGTTTCGCTTTCGTCGTATGTATCGACCGGCGACCAAAACCCCAGGCGGAGGGTAAATTCGTTATTGCTGTGCAAGACAAACGCATAAGCGTTGTACAGGCTGCTGCGCGTGCTGAAACCGTCCTGCTGGATGGTGGAATATAGATGGTCGCTCAATAAAGAACGGTTTTTTGCCAACTGACGCAGGTCCTCGGCGATCCTGGTTTGGTCTCGCTGGCTATCATATGTGTTCAGGCGCTCGACAAATGTGTTCAGATTCATGCTGTCGCCTCCAAGGGCTGGAGCAGATTATCCAGCCGCGTGTTTCGATGCTTTTTCAGCAGCGGGACGTAGCTCATTGCTTTTTGCCGGTCGGTCCGATAAAGCATCTGGAAGGCTTTCCACGCCACGGCGGGGTGATAGTGGTAAATCAATTCCTCGGCGACCTTGGGCCCATTGGGGTCCTGAATCGTTTCGAGCAGCTCCAGGCTTACCAGGTAACGGGCAGCACTTTCGTCTTGAGGTAGCCAGGCTATCTTGCGCAGCGAGACGCGATCGAACACGCTGATGTCCGCACTTCGGTCCGGCAGATTGATTCTGCCCGCTAGACCACCGTGCTCCCGGTGTCCTTGGCAATAGTCGAATAACGTATCGCGGCCATCGATAATGACTGGGTTCGCTTTATCTATAACTACCTTGTCGGCCTTTCGCAGATGCTGTCCGTCAAGGGTGTACCGTAGAATTTCAAAGGGTCGGTCAAGGGCGAACAAAATGCTCTGCCCAGGCACCGAATACAATGGCGAGCGCGGAGCGTCAAGTGTCAATGTCTTGATGCTTATATTGCCAATACTGGTGCAGTGCAATATTAAAGTTGCCGTGTGCAGATTGGTGAAACTCATAATGGCCGCGCGGCGGGATTGCGCAGTGGCAAATTCTGATTGTACGCTCAGGTGGCTGATCAATTGTTTGACTTCAGTCGTCATGTCTAATGTGGCTATTGTTTGCCTGATGCGTTCTGGCGGCATTCTCCTGCTTATTAGATTTTTTATCATGAGCGCGTTATTCGTTCAGTTGGAAAGAGTGTTGGAGAGTATGAGTTTTGCGCGGGTGAGGGCAATTAAGGAATTGTCGATAAGTATTGCTTATCAACTGTCTGGCTATTTGGCTTTATGAGGCAAGGCGCTGTTTGAGGGCGAAACAGCTGTGCCAAGGCTAGGCCGCCACGGCATGTCGCCCCTGCTTGAGTAAAGTTACGGCGCGAACCGTGTCGCCCGGTTGCACTTGCAAGCGTTTGGCGGTGACGCGGTCGACGAGCAGGCTTTCGCCGTGCTGGTGCGCCCGGGCGCTGGTGACGCGGCAGTTTTCCAGGCGGCGGTTATGAATCAGCCAGATCGGGGCCTGTTCGTCGGGCGTGCCGATCATCAAGGACAGCGACCGGCTGTCACGCACGCTACGGATCGTCGATACCGGCGCCTCGATCACCGGGCCGGCATCGAAAATATCAACGTATCCCTTATGGACGAAACCTTCGGCGTTGAGGATCCTGAGGGCGGGTTCGGTGTCCGGATGCGCCTTGCCTATTACAGCCTGGGCCTGTTTGGTGAGCAGACACGTATACAACGGTTGACGTGGCATCAACTCGGCGATGAACGATTTGTTGCCCATCCCAGACAACTGATCGGCGCAGCTGAAGTCCTTCTTGAAAAAGTGTCGCCCCAGGCTATCCCAAAATGGCGAGCAGCCTTGTTCATCCGCTTGGCCTCGCAGTTCGGCGATCAGCTTTTCTCCAAACAACCGGGAAAATTCGGCGACGAACAGCAGGCGTGCAAGGGACAACAAGCGCCCGTTGTGGCCGCGACGCAGCTCCGGATGGAGGAATAACGAGCAGATTTCCGATTGCCCGGTCATTTCATTGTTGAGGAACAACGTGGGGATTTGCCGTTGGATGCCCAGCTCAGGCGCCGAGCTGACCGTTACACCGACGCGATAGTTGTACCAGGGCTCGCGTAGCCCGACCGCGCCGGTCAGTGCGCTGATGCCCACCACTCGACGGTCATCGTCCTCGAGCACGAACAGGTAGTCAGCGTCGGCCCGCTCGACCTGCCCGGCAAAGGTGCGTTGGGCCCAGCGCACGCGGTGTGCCAGGCGCTCCTCATTGGCCGGCAGGCTGGTAAACCCCGGGCCGGCGCAACGGGCCAGTTCCAGCAGGGCGGGGAGGTCGGTCAGGGCAACCGGGCGAACTATCATGACGTGGCTCCTTCATCATGCCGGGCACGGTCTTGGCACGAGGTACGCAATCGAACGCGTTTCATAGGCTGACCACCCGGACCCGATCGCCTTCTGCGATACCCAGCGCTGCCAGCATGTCAGGGTGCAGGGACACCGGCTCTTCGGCGTTGACGTCCAGCTCGGCAATGATGGCCCGGTAGTTTCCAAGGCCATCATTGCTGACCAGGTAACGACCGCGGGCATCGATCTGCCGGCTCTGTCGCACGATGGCTGAACGGCTGTGGGTAATCGAGCGAATGTTCGTTATCCGGGCATGCAGCGTCGGCCCGCCGTCAAAGATGTCCACGTAGCTATTCGTTTCGAAACCCTCGCGCTTTAAAATGTCGAAGGCTTCCTGGCCATCGGGATGCACCCGGCCGATGCAGGCCTGCGCCTCTGGCGGCAGCATGGGGACATAGATCGGATATTGGGGCATCAGTTCGGCGAGAAAGGTACGGCTTTGCAGGCCGCACAGACGTTCGGCTTCGGTGTAGGGCAGGTCGAAGAAATGCTGGCCGACGGCGTCCCAGAAGGGCGACTGGCCGTCTTCACTGCTGAAACCGACGATTTCGGTGATTACCGCCTCGGCAAAGCGCCGGGGATGAGCACCAATGAACATCAGCCGGGCCCGGGAGAGCAGCTCCGATTCAGGCGTGCGCACGCGGGCTGCGTCGATGTGGAAACCGCGTAGCAGCGTCTGGCCGTTGAGGTCCTGGCACAACGACAGCGCTGGTACGCCATGCTGGATGTTCAGCTCCCGGGACTCGCTGGAAAACGGCCGGTTGCGCAGGCTGTAGAACGGTTCATCGCAACCGGTAGCGGCGACAATCTCCGAGCAGCCCACCAGGCGGCCTGACGCCAGGTCCTGCAAGACAAAAAAGTAGTTCTCTGCCCCAGGGGCCTGCACATCGGCGTCGAAAGCGGCGCACGAAGTGAGGATTCGGTCCCGCAGGCGATCAGTGTCGTCAGGAAGCGAAGTGACACCTACCAGGCTGTCGCGGGCCAGTTGTTGCAACTGCGGCAAATCGCTTAACTGAACTGGACGTAAGGCCAGCATGGATAGCACTCCTGTTCAAAAGAGCCCGCTGTCAGGTGCCGGGCTTGACGATCACTGTCGATGTCCACGCGTTGTAGCTTGTAGCCGAAATTTCATCACCGTCGTGTTATAGCAGCGGAGCGAGATAGGCACTCCAGGTCTGCACTGACTCGGGACTGCGCAACTGGTCATTGCGTACTTCGATCAGCACTGAGTCCAGGCCGCGGCCGTCGCCATGTACCGGAACTGTCATGTCGCTCAAGGGGCTGACTTTGTAGGGCTGGTTACCGGCCGCCCGCAACGAATGTCGCCCGAGGCCGTCGACGATGCGCTGGGCATAGTCCCTGGCTTCGCCATACAGCACGCCGGCCTCGAGGGCGCGCGGTTGTCCATAGAAAACCGGTGTGAAACTGTGGATACCCACCACTCGCACGGTGCGGTTTTCGCCCAGGCGTTGGTCGATCAACGCCCGCAGTTGATCATGAAATGGATGGAAGAGGCACTGTTGGCGATATTCGCGCGTTGCGTCGTCCAGGGATTGGTTACCGGGAACCTGATAGATCTCGCTTTGTGCCGGAATGCTGTCGGCGACGTGGAGTGGGCGGTTCAGGTCGATCAACAATCGCGAGTAATTAGCCGACAGCAGGGTCGCTCCGAGGGTTTCGGACAGCCGTTCGGCGAGGGCCAAGGCCCCAATGTCCCAGGCAATATGTTCCTGGGCGGCCGTTTCATCCAGGCCCAGCTCGTTCAGCGCGTCTGGGATGAAGCGGCTGGCGTGTTCGCAAACCAGCAGCACGGGGTGCTCGGAGTCTTCCCGGAGCAATCGGAACGCCGGCTTGGTGTACAGACCCCATTCGGTACATTCAATGGATTCACGCATAGTGCTCACAAAGTTTGGCAGGCGACGGTGCCTGGGCCAAGGCCAGCTTCTGGGCCTTCAAGGCGAAACGGGTTTGCACCAACGGACCAGGCACGGATCGATGATCGGGTCTCTGGAGAGAGGATCCATGCTCCTTGCCTGGATAAATACTGGGTTCTTCCGTAACTTCGAAAATAGTATTTGGTTAGCGGGGGCCGCATGTCCAGAGGTTTTTATGATCAGTTTAAAAAGCCCTGGAATTATCCAGAAGCCTTGTAGGGCAAGGGCCTGGCTCGAGTAATCGACGTATGTCAGGCATTGCTCCTGCCTGTGTAGGACAAGACGCCTTTTGTCTCGAATAGTTGATTTCATATAAGGTGCTGTACAAGAAAGCAGGGGACTCTCCCGGTCATCAACTTCCAAAATGCCTGAGTATCCAGCGTGCAAGCAACCCGCCTGACCCTGATGTGCCATGCGCGCACCGCCGCCCAGAAACAAGCACGCTTCGGGCTGGACGAACCGTTGGATGTGGCCTGGCTGGAGAAGCGTGCTGAGATAGGACGTGAATACCGGAACGTCCGCGGTCTGCTGTGCGGGCCGGAGCTGCGCACGCGCCAGACCGCCGCGTTGTTGGACAACGAGCCGCGGCTGGTACAAGCGTTGGCCGATTGTGACTTCGGTCGCTGGCGGGGATTGTCTGTCGATGAATTGCTCCAGACTGAGCCGCAACAGCTTCAAGCCTGGCGCGACGATCCGGATGCCGCGCCGCATGGTGGTGAATCCGTCTCCCACCTGTGTCGCCGTGTCGGCGACTGGCTGGCCTCCCTGGAAAATACACCGGGCCACTGGCTGGCCGTTACCCATCCGTTCGTAATCCGTGCGGCCTTGATCAATGTCCTCGGGTGTCCTGCCGCCATGGTCAACCGGATCGACATTGAACCGCTTTCTGTCATCGACCTGCGGTTCAACCACGTCTGGCGGTTACGCGCTCAGGGGCCTGCCAGGGAGGTGCTGGAATGAAGAAATTATCAGTGATCGGCATCGGCGCTGGCGATCCGGACCACCTGACGATGCAGGCGGTGAAGGCCCTGAACCTGGTGGATGTGTTTTTCCTGATGGACAAGGGGCCTGCCAAGGACAAGCTGCTGGACCTGCGGCGTGACATTTGCCGACGCTACATCGTCGACCATCCCTACCGTTTCGTCGAAACCCATAGCCCTGAGCGCCAGCGCAACGACTTGGACTACACGATCAGTGTCGAGGCACTGAATCGTGCGAAGCAGGACACTTTCGAAAGACTGATCAATGAAGAGTTGTCTGACGGGGAGCGCGGCGGTTTCCTGGTGTGGGGCGATCCGGCGCTGTACGACAGTACCCTGCGTATCCTGCAGGCGATCCTTGACTCGGGACGTTGTGCTTTTGAATACGACGTGATCCCTGGCATCACCAGCGTCCAGGCCCTCGCAGCACGACACAAGGTGCCGTTGAATGACATCGGTGGCTCGCTGGAAATCACCACGGGCCGCCGGCTGGCGGCGGGGCAACTGGGCGATGCGGGCAGCGTGGTGGTGATGCTCGACGCCGAAGATGCGTATCGCCAGGTGAGCGATCCCGATACCCATATTTACTGGGGCGCCTACGTGGGAACGCCGGGTGAGCAACTCATCGCCGGCCGGCTGGGCGACGTGGCCGACGACATCGAACGCACCCGCAAGGCGGCGCGGCAGGTCAATGGCTGGATCATGGATACTTATTTGTTGCGCAAGCGTTGATGCCCCCCTCGCCACAATAGTGCTTGGCAGATGCACCGAACTCACCCCCGCCCAAACCGCTCCCGATACACCGATGGCGCCAGCCCCACCACACTGCGAAACGCCACGCGGAAGCTTTCCACCGAACGGTAGCCGCACACCTGGGCGATGATGTCGGTGTTGTCCTCGGTGCTTTCCAGCAACTCCCGGGCCCGCGCCAGGCGTTCATGTTGCAGCCAAGCCTTGGGGGACACGCCACAGGCCTCGGTGAAGCGGCGCAGGAAGGTCCGTTCGCTCATGGCCGCATGGCTGGCCAGTTCGCGCACGCCCAGCGGTTCATGCAGACGTTCGCGGGCCCACTGCATGACCCCGGACAGGTCGCTGCGCGGTGTTCGGCTGACCGGCGAGGGAATGAATTGCGCCTGGCCGCCCGTGCGCTGCGTTGCCATGACCAGTCGACGCGCCACGGCGTTGGCGACTTGGGTTCCGAAATCACGTGCCACCAGATGCAGGCAGGCATCGATGCCTGCCGCGCTGCCAGCCGAGGTGATGACCTGGCCCGAATCGACGTAAAGCACATCGGGGTCTACGGCAATGGCGGGGTAGTGTTCGGCGAGTTCGTCGGTGTAGCGCCAGTGCGTCGTCGCGCCCAAGCCATCGAGCAGTCCGGTGGCCGCCAGGACGAAAGCCCCGGAGCAGATCGACAGCAAGCGGGCACCGCGGGCGTGGGCGCGACGCAGGGCCTGGAGCAGGGCATCGGGCGGTGGATCGCTGCGGCTGCGCCAGCCCGGCACGATAATGGTCCGGGCTGTGTCGAGCAGCTCCATGCCGCCATCGGCCAATACCTGGAAGCCGCCCATGGCGCGCAGTGGCCCGTCGTCGACGGCGACGATGCGGTGCTCATACCAGGGGAAATCGAACTCGGGCCGTGCCAGTCCGAAAATTTCCACGGCGACGCCAAATTCGAAGGTGCACAAGCCGTCATAAGCGAGGATTGCAACCAGGCCGGGGGTGGGCTGCATTGGCGGAAAATTCCCACAGAGTGTCGTGTGCGCCACTGTAGCGGTTCGCCTCGGGTGGATAAAGTCTCTTACAGCCCTTTCTGTCCCAGGAGACACACCGATGACCAGTCCCGTGCGTGAAGTACCTGCTGCCCCGTCCGATCTTGCCCTGCAACATTTCAGTCGTCGCCTGATGTTCGAAACCGATTGTTCCGACGTGCATGCCAGCCAAGCGGCAGGCGATGCCGATTTTGTGCTGGTGGATGTGCGTGGCCCGCTGGCCTACGAACGCGGGCACGTGCCAGGGGCGATCAATCTGCCAACCCGTACGCTCACCGCCCAGGCGCTAGCCGCTTATTCCAAGGCCACGTTGTTCGTGGTCTATTGCGCCGGGCCGCATTGCAACGGTGCCAACAAGGCCGCGGTGCGCCTGGCGACCCTGGGCTACCCGGTCAAGGAAATGATCGGTGGCGTCATGGGTTGGCTCGATGAGGGTTTTCGCCTGACCGGCTCGGTGGAGCGCGTGGCGGAGAAGGTCATCAGCTGCGATTGCTGAGACTTTCTACAAGCCAGTTCAGCCAGTGGCGAGGGCGCATGCTCCCTCGCCACTGGCGCTTATCTGTCAGGACTTTCCCAGACCCGATCGTCCTCAGCCAAGCCTGAGGATTTTTATAACTATTTGTCGCCTCAACATAATTCCCCGCCTGAGCGCCCCTCTAGACTCCGCCCACTTCGGTTTTTCGCTGACCGAACGCTGTGTCCGAACCTGCCAATAACATCAAGAAAACCTGCGCACTCAGGAGCAAAAATGAAGAAGCTAGTCATGTTCGGTGCCCTGGCACTGTCCGTGTTGTCCCTTTCGGCCGTGGCCGAAGACGCCAAGCCGATCCGCCTCGGGATCGAGGCAGGCTATCCGCCCTTTTCGATGAAGACCCCCGACGGCAAGCTGGCCGGCTTCGACGTGGACATCGGCGACGCGCTGTGCGAACAGATGAAGGTCAAATGCACCTGGGTCGAGCAAGAGTTCGACGGGTTGATTCCAGCGTTGAAGGTCAAGAAGATCGACGCCATCCTGTCGTCGATGACCATCACCGACGACCGCAAGAAAAACGTCGACTTCACCATCAAGTACTACCATACCCCGGCGCGTTTCGTGATGAAGGAAGGCACCGACGTCAAGGATCCGCTGACCGAGCTCAAAGGCAAGAAAGTCGGTGTGCTGCGCGCCAGTACCCATGACCGCTTCGCTACCGAAGTGCTGGTGCCGGCGGGGATCAACCTGGTGCGCTACAGCTCCCAGCAGGAAGCCAACCTGGACATGGTCGCCGGTCGCCTCGACGCCATGCTGGCCGACTCGGTCAACCTCGACGAAGGTTTCCTGAAAACCGACGCTGGCAAGGGCTTTGCCTTCGTAGGGCCGACCTATGAAGATGCCAAATACTTCGGCGGCGGCGCCGGCATTGCGGTGCGCAAGGGTGATAAGGCCCTGGCCGAGAAATTCAACGCCGCCATCACCGAAATCCGCGCCAACGGCACCTACAAGAAAGTGCAGGACAAATACTTCGCCTTTGACGTCTACGGGCATTAATCGCTGAAGCAACCAGGTGGCCCGCCGTTGACCCGGCCGGCCACCTTTTTCATGGGCGATTGTTTTACCCTGCGCCTGTCGAAAACCGTTATCCGGGAGAGACTATGCAACGCATCGACCATATCCTGCCGTGGAGCCATTTAGGCACGGAGCGCCGGCTCAGTGTGTTTCGTTACGGCCACGGTCCGCGCAAGGCATACATCCAGGCCAGTTTGCACGCCGATGAACTGCCGGGCATGCGCACGGCCTGGGAGTTGAAACAGCAACTCAACGACCTTGAGACCCAAGGGCTGCTCAAGGGCGTCATCGAGCTCGTGCCGGTGGCCAATCCCATAGGCCTTGACCAGCACCTGCAAAGTGCCCACATGGGGCGCTTCGAACTGGGCAGCGGCAAGAATTTCAACCGTTCCTTCGTCGAACTCAGCGCCCCGGTGGCGGAGCGCATCGGGGGCCGCCTGGGGGATGATCTCGCTGCCAATATCACCTTGATCCGCCAGACGATGGTCGAGGTCCTCGATGACTTGCCCGCGGCGCCTTCGCAACTCGAAGGACTGCATCGGTTGTTGCTTCGCCATGCCTGCGACGCCGACGTCACCCTGGACCTTCATTGTGATTTCGAGGCCGCGATCCATCTGTATGCCTTGCCACAACAATGGCCGCAATGGCGCTCACTGGCTGCGCGGCTGAAGGCCAGGGTGGCGTTGTTATGCGAAGATTCCGGTGGCAGCTCGTTCGACGAGTCCTGCTCCACGCCCTGGTTGCGCCTGGCGAGGATTTTCCCGAATGCGGCCATCCCGGCGGCCAACCTGGCGACGACGCTGGAACTGGGCAGCATGAGCGACACCCGAGTCGATCAGGCCCAGGCCAATTGCCAAGCCATCCTTGGATTCCTGGCTGAACAGGGCTTTATTGGCGGCGACTGGCCGGCTGCGCCAGCGCAATGCTGCGAAGGTTTCCCGTTCGAGGGCACCCAATACCTGTTCGCGCCGCATCATGGCGTGGTGAGTTTTCTGCGCGAGGCGGGGGAGTGGGTCGAACGCGGCGATCCGCTGTTTGAAGTGGTCGATCCGTTGAATGACCAGGTAACCGTTGTTCGAGCCGGAACCAGCGGGGTACTGTTTGCCCTGGATCGCGGACGCTACACCCAGCCGGGCGTTTGGCAGGCAAAAATCGCCGGGCGCGAGCCGATTCGCACGGGCAAATTGATCAACGACTGAGAAGTGCTGTCTACCTCACCGCACGGGTCGTTTACGTGCGGTTATCACTCGATGGAGGAAGACAGATGCTTAAAGCGTTCGCCCTGTTCATGCTGCTGGTATCCGCCGGCGTGCAGGCCCAACCTGCGCTGCACACGGACTTGCCGCTCAATTACCTGGCTCGCGCCGATGAGCAGGCCAGGAACCGGCCGCTGGTGATTTTCCTGCACGGTTCGGGCAGTAACGAAGAAGACCTGCTGTCGCTCGCAGACGAGTTGCCCAAGCACTACAACTACCTCTCGGTACGGGCGCCCAAGTCCATGGAACCGGGGCGTTACCAGTGGTTTGCCAAGAAAGGCGAGGGCGCCTATGACGGTGACACGTCAGACCTGAAGGCCAGCGGCCAGATGCTGTTGGATTTCATCGAAAAGGCCCGGGCCAAGTACCCCACTGATGCGAGCAGTGTGTACCTGGTGGGTTTCAGCCAGGGCGCGATGATGAGTTATGAAGTGGCGCTGCGACACCCCGAAGCCGTTGGCGGCATCGCCGCGATGGGCGGGCGCGTCCTGTCGGTGCTGCGGGCTGAACTGACGCCAGACGAATCGCGGCGGGCGCTGGCCGTGTTCATCGGGCACGGCACGGCGGACCCGATCATTCCCTATCATGACGGCACCGACGCCGACACGTTTCTCAAGACCCTGGCTCTTGAGCCTGAATTTCACGCGTATCCGGGCCTCGGCCACAACATCAGCGCGCTGGAAGTGAAGGATCTACGAGCCTGGCTGGAGCGGCTTAACCCATGAACGTCACGCCCGTCACTTTCCGCTGACGATCTGCTTCACCAAAGCCTCGTGACCGGCGCTATCGCTGGCCCTGGAAATGACCTGCACCACCGCCATGCGCGTATCGGAGGCGCCCAGCAAGGTCGTGTCGAGGGTTGGCCCGCCGCCCTGGATGGCGCGGGTGTCGAGCTGGCGCAGGCCCAGGCCGGAGGTTTTTAGGGTCAGGCTCTTTTCGCTCAGTATCTTGACGTCGGCCAGCGTCTTGTTTTTCTGGGCGGCGAAATCCGCCATGGAGGTGTCGAGGAACGTACCGTCATTATCCTTCACCGTTGTGCCATTGATCAGGGCGTTTTCGGCGGTGATCACCACCGTTCGGGTGGTGGCATTGCTGTACATCGTACCGGTCGCTCCGGCGGTGCCCTGGGCCGCGTCACCGGCGGACAGAGGGGTGGCGATGAAACCCTCGGGCAAGGTGAAGCTGAATTTGCCGCCGAGCATCGAAATCTTCTGGGCCGGCGCCTGCGCCGCGGCTTTGGGCTGAGCGGCCAGGGCAGGCAATACGACCAGGCTGGCGATCGCCGTCAGCAACAGGGTGGCGGCTTGTTTACGCAGCGATGACATTGAAACTCTCCACGGATGGTCGTGCTTGAGGGCCGATCATCCCATGGGCGTTGCCTCGGGTTCCAGCGCAAGACCGATTCCAATCGGGTCAAGTTCGATGGCGCCGCTCGCGATTTCAAGGACGATCCCAATACGGCACTTCGCCGAAACACTCCAGGAAAAAGTCGATCACCGTGCGGACCTTCACCGACAGGCGTCGGCTGCCGGGCCAGAGAATGGCGATCTGCTGGGGTTCGAGGCTGTTGGACGTTTCGTAATCTGCCAGGACCGGCACCAGCGTGCCGTTGCGCACGGCTTCGCCGATCAGCCACGACGGAAACATCACCAGGCCAAGGCCTTGCTCGGCGGCCTGGGTCAAGGTGTCGGCGTGGTTGCCAGTGATCGGTCCCCTGACGCTGTAGGGCGTCCAGGCTTGACCCGACTTGCGGAAAAACCAACGTTGTTGACCGGCCACGCCTTTATAGGCAAGGCATTGGTGAGCGGCGAGGTCCTGAGGCTTGCGCGGCGTGCCGTGGCGGGCCAGGTAGGTGGGGCTGGCGGCAATCTGGAAACGGTGCGGCGCGACAATCCGCGCCTGCATGCCGGAGTCGTGCAGCGGGCCGATGCGAAAGAGCAGGTCGGCGCCTTCCTGCAGTGGGTCGATGTAACTGTCGGTCTGTTGGATATCCAATTGCAGCTTGGGGTAGCGTTCGCACAATTGGCCCAGCCATGGTGTCAGGTGACGTTGGCCAAACACCACGGGAGCGTTGATCCGCACCAGGCCCGCGGGTTCGCTGTGCTGTTCTTGCAGGGCCTGTTCAGCTTCCTCCAATTGGACCAGCACCAGGCGCGCATGATGCCCAAGCAGGCGGCCGGCTTCGGTGGGCGTGACAGCACGGGTATGGCGATACAGCAACTGCTGGTTCAGCGCCTGTTCCATCAACTGGATCTGCCGGGAAATCGAGGAGGGGGCCAGTCCTTCGCGCCGTGCCACTTCCGAAAAACTGCCGTGATCGAGCACCGCGACGAACAATCGTAGCGCCTTGAAACCCAAGTCGTTGAGGCCGTGCATGAGATGCGTCCGCTGTGCGTAGTGCGCAAAAGTGTTGTCGGGATGCTCCCATTTATCGCACATCGGCGCCAGCCGATAATAGCCGTCATCTCGTTTCCAGGCAGGTCATCCAATGCAATCAACCTCCACCAACGGGGCCGCGTCCATGACGACGGCCACACAACCACGAGCGTTCCTGCGCTGGCTATTGCTGCCGCTGGTCATCCTCGCAGGCATGGGCTTGTCGGTAGAAGCCGGGCTGTTGGGGCCGCTCGGTGTCCAGGTCGGTCATTTATGGGCAACGCTGAGCATCTTTGGCGTCGGCTCGGCGCTGTTGTTCCTGCTGCTGCTGTTCAGCGGTCCGCAACAAGGTCCGGCGCTGAACGAGCTTCCACGCTGGCAACTGATCGGCGGCTTGTTGGGGCCGATCTACGTGGTCGTGCTGACGCTGGCCACCCCGCATATCGGCGTCGCCATGACCATGATCGCGATCCTCTCCGGCCAAGTCGGCAAAAGCGTGCTGATTGACCATTTCGGTTGGTTCGGCACGAGCCGAAAGCGGGTCAACGGCGAGCGCTGGCTGGCATTGGCGTTGATTGTCGTGGCCCTTGTCCTGATTGCCCGAGGTTGATATGAGCGCATTCTTTTTATTGTTAGTGGTGGTCGCCGCCGGTGCGGTGTTGAGTGTGCAAGCGGCGGTCAATGGCCGCCTGGGCCAGACGGTCGGCGTGTTGCGCAGTAGCCTGCTGACCTTCGTCGTGGGCACCGTGGTCACGGGTCTGCTGATCGTCTTTTTCGAGCCGGCTCACGCGGTCAGCCTGCTGGACGTGCCCAAATGGCAACTGGGCGGCGCATTGTTCGGCGTCGTCTACATGATTGTCATGGTCGGGGCCGTGCCGCGCATCGGTACGGCGGTGGCAACGGTGGCAGTCATCACCGGGCAACTGGGCATGGGCATGCTGATCGACAACTTTGGCTGGCTGGGCAACCCGGCCATCGAGCTGTCCGCCAGCCGCCTCTTGGCCATGGCCTGCCTGGCACTGGCGCTGGTGTTCATGTACCGCAGCAATACGCGGCGCACCTGAACGGTTCAGGCGGGTTCGACGTCCAGTTGCAGGCTGTCATCGGCCAGGTGCTCGGTGCGTCGGACAATGCCACTGACGCGTCGGCCTTCGGCGCTGAACACCACGATTTGGGCTTTCGCCAGGTCTTCCGGCAGCGGTGGGCGTACATGCAGGGCAAACCATGGCGGCTCACCGTCATCGAGGCGCTTGACGTCGAATTGACAGTCGACGCTTTTGGTCTCGCGGCCGAACAGCGTATCGAGACCGTAATCAAGGTGGTTGCTGGCGGTTGGCATCGGCAATCTCCCGGGAAGAGTGTCTGGTTCTAATCAAGTGAGTCCTCCAGCCGCGGAAAAATTCCGTTGGATGGCCGGCGATCGATCGCGACGCGGGCGGTGAACGGTGGGCGTTGCTGGTAGAATCGCCCACCTTGACTTACGAGAGGTATGCCCATGAGCGAGCCGATTCGCCTGACCCAGTACAGCCACGGTGCCGGTTGCGGCTGCAAGATCTCGCCCCAGGTCCTGGAGGTGATTCTGGCCGGCAGCGGTGCGCAGAACCTTGACCCGCTGCTATGGGTGGGCAACGCCTCCCGTGACGATGCGGCGGTCTATGCCATCGACGAAGAGCGCGGCGTGGTCTCGACCACCGATTTCTTCATGCCCATCGTCGACGATCCGTTCGACTTCGGTCGCATCGCCGCCACCAACGCCATCAGCGACATCTATGCCATGGGCGGTGATCCGCTGATGGCCATCGCCATTCTCGGTTGGCCGGTCAATGTCCTGGCCCCGGAAATCGCCAGGGAGGTGATTCGTGGTGGTCGGTCGGTGTGTGACGAGGCGGGCATTCCCCTGGCCGGTGGACATTCGATTGACGCGCCGGAGCCGATGTTCGGCCTGGCGGTCACGGGCCTGGTGCAAAAGCGCCACATGAAACGCAACGACACCGCCACCGCCGGTTGCCTGTTGTACCTGACCAAACCGTTGGGCATCGGCATCCTCACGACCGCGGAAAAGAAAGGCAAGTTGCGCGCCGCCGACGTTGGCCTGGCCCGGGACTGGATGTGCACCCTCAACAAACCCGGCAGCCGTTTCGGCAAGCTCGATGGCGTGACGGCGATGACTGATGTCACTGGTTTCGGCTTGCTCGGGCATTTGGTGGAAATGGCTGACGGCAGCCAGCTCACCGCCCGCATTCGCTATGACGCGGTGCCGCGCTTGCCGGGGGTTGAGTATTATCTCGATCAGGGCTGCGTGCCGGGCGGCACGCTACGCAACTACGACAGCTACGCCAGCAAGGTCGGACGTGTCCAGGAACTGCACAAGCGCGTGCTGTGCGACCCGCAGACCAGCGGCGGCCTGCTGGTCGCCGTCACCCCCGAGGGCAACGAACAATTCCTCGCGGTTGCCGCCGAACTGGGTCTTGCGCTGGCGCCGATCGGTGAGCTGGTCGAGCGACAGAGCTACGCGGTCGAGGTGTCTTGATGCCCAACGACATTACCGATTACCGCGACATTTTTCTCAACGATCGTCCGATGATGGACACCCGCGCGCCCATCGAATTTCACAAGGGCGCGTTCCCCGGCGTGATCAATCTGCCCTTGATGACCGACATCGAGCGCCAACGTGTCGGCACCTGTTACAAACAGCAGGGCCAACAGGCTGCTATTGTCTTGGGCCACCAACTGGTATCCGGTGAAACCAAGGCCCAGCGCATCCAGGCCTGGGCAGATTTCGCCCGGTCCCATCCCGATGGAGTGTTGTATTGCTTCCGTGGAGGCTTACGCTCGCAAATCGTCCAGCAATGGCTCAAGGACGAGGCGGGCATCGACTATCCCAGGGTCGGCGGCGGCTACAAGGCCATGCGCACATTCCTGCTTGAAACGGTCGAGCAGGCCGCTGCCCAGTGCGACCTGGTCCTGCTGGGCGGCATGACCGGCACCGGCAAGACGGAAGTGCTGGCCCGACTGGACAATGCCCTTGACCTGGAAGGCTATGCCAACCATCGCGGTTCAAGTTTCGGCAAGCGCGCCACCGGGCAGCCATCCAACATCGATTTCGAGAACCTGTTGGCGGTGGATGTGCTGAAAAAGCGTGCCGCCGGCATCGAGCAATTCGTGCTGGAAGATGAAAGCCGCATGGTTGGCAGTTGCGCCGTCCCATTACCTTTGTACCAGCGTATGCAGCAGGTGCCGATGGTTTGGCTTGAAGACAGCCTGGAGCGGCGGGTCGAGCGGATCCTGCGCGACTACGTGGTCAACCTGTGCGCCGAATTTATCGACGTGCATGGCGATGAAGGGTTCTCGCTGTTTTCCGAACGGCTGCTCGCGAGCCTGGACAATATTCACAAGCGCCTGGGTGGCGATCGTCATCGGCGATTGATGGACATCATGGAAGCAGCCCTGGCCGAGCAGGCCAGTACCGGCGCCGTCGACTTGCATCGCGGCTGGATCGACGGCCTGCTGCGTGAATATTACGACCCGATGTATGTGTTCCAGCGGGAGAAGAAGGGCGGGCGAATCGAATTTGCCGGAGAGCACGCGGCGGTATTGGCGTATTTGCGTGAGCGCGCTGCTCGGCAAGGATGAACTCGACGCTCATCATCCCGCCGAGCCGAAGCAGGCGCTGGCGGGCTCGTTTCCACGGGTGCTTTGCCCATGGAAACGGCCATCAGGTCAGGTCGGGCAAGTCTCTTGCCCGTTGTCCAGCCCTTGCTTGTAGCTTTGGCTGGTGAGGCTGGCCTTGCCGTTGTGCCAGGTCAGGGTCAGCACATACAGCGAATCGAAATCACTCGATGCCCAGTCATCGGTGATTGTCTGGCGCTTGCCCATCGCTTCACCCGCGACTTTATTGATCAGTTCCGGCAGGTAGCCGTGGGACCAGGCGGTGTAGATGGTGGAGTTGTGGTACTTGTCATGCAGCAACTCGTCAGCCAGGTCGCTGGTGTCGTTGGCCGAATATTCGATGTTCACCGGCAACCCGAGCTTGATGGCGCTGGGGCTGATGGTCATCAGCGGGCGAATATAGCTGTAGGAATTATCCAGCTCACCCTCTTCGACGTTTCGAGTCGGGTTGGCCGCGAACACATAGTCGGCCTTGCCGAATTTTTCCGGCAGCAGGGTCGCCAGGTCGATGGCCCGGTTCAGCCCCTGGCAATTGAGCTGGCCGAGCCCGCCGGCAGGTTTTTCGGCATGACGCAGGAACACCAGGGTCTGGACGCCATCGGCGGGCTGGGCGCGACTCACGCTGGACTCCAGCGACAGCACCAGGCCACAGGCCACAAGCAACGTCGGTAGCATCAACCACGAACGGCGTTTGAGGTAACCGGTGAATCTCTGTGGGGTCATCATGGAATAGGTGTCTTCGGTCTTCTCGATTCAGGCTGACAAACCTCGGCACCGCGGAGCTTGTGGCTCGGGTGTTTTCCATGTCGTTACGCCGCTTCGATTCCTCGGGGCACTTCTCTGAGTCCCTTTCTGCCCTTTGGTTCGATCCTGGCCGGCGCCATGCACTGTAGCGGCGTCCTTCCGGCAGGTGGGGCGAATGTTAGCGACAGGATGTTGCGGTTTTAAGAACAGGCAGTCCGGTCCCTTGCAGGGGGGCATGATTGAGGCACCAAAACCCCATCAGCTGATTTATGCTTCAGCTTTCTGGCTGACACTTGGAATCCACGTTATGCCCAACCTGACCCCGTTTCCCATCACCCAAAAATGGCCCGCCCAGTACCCGGAGTGGATCCAGCTCTACTCGCTGCCGACCCCCAACGGGGTGAAGGTCTCGATCATGCTGGAAGAGACCGGCCTGCCCTACGAGCCGCACAAGGTCGACTTTGCCAGCAACGACCAGCTGTCCCCCGAATTCCTGTCCCTGAACCCCAACAACAAGATCCCGGCCATCCTCGACCCCCATGGGCCTGGGGATCAGCCGCTGGCGTTGTTCGAGTCAGGAGCGATCCTGATTTACCTCGCAGACAAGAGCGGCCAACTGCTGGCCCAGGAGTCGGCGGCGCGCTACGAGACGATCCAGTGGTTGATGTTTCAGATGGGCGGTATCGGTCCGATGTTCGGCCAGTTGGGCTTCTTCAACAAATTCGCCGGCAAGGACTACGAAGATAAGCGTCCCCGCGATCGTTACGTCGAGGAAAGCAAGCGCCTGCTCAAGGTGCTCGACGGGCGCCTGCAAGGGCGGGACTGGATCATGGGCGAGCGTTACACCATCGCCGATATCGCGACATTCCCGTGGGTGCGCAACCTGATCGGCTTTTACGAGGCCGGTGATCTGGTGGGCATCCACGATTTCCCCAACGTGACTCGGGTGTTGGAGCGGTTCCTGGCGCGCCCGGCAGTGGCGCGCGGCTTGAAGATTCCTGAGTGATGCCGCCGATGACCCGCCGATTCGATTTCAAGCAGTTGGATGTCTTCAGCGAGACGCCGCTCAAGGGCAATCCGCTGGCGGTGGTGCTGGGTGCCGATGGCCTCACCGATGAGCGCATGAGCGCTTTCGCCAACTGGACCAACCTCAGTGAGACCACGTTCCTGCTGGCGCCCCGGCACCCGGAAGCCGATTACCGGGTGCGTATATTCACAACAATGACCGAGTTGCCATTCGCTGGACATCCGACCCTTGGCAGCTGCCATGCATGGCTGGAGGCCGGAGGGGTTCCGAAAGGGCCGGAGATCGTGCAGGAGTGTGGCGTTGGGCTGGTGAGGATCCGCCGCAGCGATTACGGGCTGGCGTTCCTGGCGCCGCCCCTGGTCAAGTCCGGCCCGCTGGAAGCCGGATTGGTGGAACGGGTACGCAGTGGGCTTGGCCTGGCGGCCGAGGCGATTGTCGCCGCGCAATGGGTCGATAACGGCGCCGGCTGGCTGGCCTTGATGCTCAAGGACCGCCAGCAAGTCCTGGCATTGAAGCCCGATTATCATCAATTGCTGGATCTGGCCGTGGGCGTGATCGCGCCTTGGAACCCCGCCGTGGATGGCGACGCCGCGCAGTTCGAAGTGCGCGGTTTCATTGCCGGTGACGGCATGCCGGAGGATCCAGCCACGGGCAGCCTGAACGCCGGGCTCGCCCAATGGATGCTGGGCGAGGGTTTGGCGCCGTCCTCCTATGTGGTCAGCCAGGGGCTGACCATGGGCCGGGCCGGGCGGATTCATGTCGAGCAGATTGGCGAAGAAGTCTGGATTGGTGGCGCGGTGGTGACGTGCATCAATGGCTCGTTGACGTTGTAGGCGGATTATTGCGGCGCGGGTAATACTCTGTTCTGTTGCCGGCGTTTGTGCCCTGCCGGGTCAGGGCATAAGCTTTGCCTCGCGATCAATCGTCTACCCAGGAGTCCCATGTCCAGCCAGTTCCCCGAAGCGCGTCCACGCCGTCTGCGCCGCAACGCCAGCTTGCGCAGCCTGTTCCAGGAAACCGAGTTCACCTTGAACGACCTGGTGCTGCCTATATTTGTCGAAGAAGAAATCAGTGACTTCGTGCCGATCAAGAGCATGCCGGGCGTGGCGCGCATTCCGGAATCCAAGCTGGCCGGTGAGATTGAGCGGTACGCCCGCGCTGGCATCAAGTCGGTGATGACGTTTGGCGTTTCCCATCACTTGGACAGCGACGGTAGCGACACGTGGAGCGAGCGTGGCCTGGTCTCGCGCATGGCCGGAATCTGCAAGGATGCCGTGCCGGAAATGGTCGTGATGTCCGATACCTGCTTCTGTGAATACACCGATCATGGTCACTGCGGCGTCCTGCACGGCCACGAAGTGGATAACGATCGGACCTTGGTCAACCTCGGCAAGCAAGCCGTGGCGGCCGCACGCGCGGGTGCCGATGTCATCGCGCCGTCTGCGGCCATGGACGGGCAAGTCCAGGCCATCCGCAAGGCTTTGGATGACGCGGGCTTCAGCCAGACGGCAATCATGGCCTACTCGACCAAATTCGCCTCGGCGTTGTACGGCCCGTTTCGCGAAGCAGGCGGCAGCGCTTTGAAAGGCGACCGCAAAAGTTATCAGATGAACCCGATGAACCGTCGCGAGGCGCTGCGCGAGTCGTTGCTTGATGAACAAGAGGGCGCCGACGCACTGATGGTCAAGCCGGCCGGTGCCTACCTCGATATCATTCGCGACATTCGCCAGGCCTCGAACCTGCCGTTGTCGGCTTACCAGGTCAGCGGCGAATACGCGATGATCAAGTTCGCCGCCCAGGCTGGCGCCATCGACGAGGCTCGCGTGGTCCGGGAAAGCCTTGGCGCGATCAAGCGTGCCGGAGCAGACCTGATTTTCACCTATTTTGCGATGGACCTGGCGTTGAGCGGGATCTGACCCGACATCGCGTCCCATTGGATTTCTGCTGGCTTTTGATCGTATGGTTGCTCCCGAACACTGGATCTGACGGAGCACCATGCAATTCACTCGATTGATGATCAGTCTCACCGCACTGCTGGCACTGGCTGGCTGCGGCAGCCGACAGGTCCAAGAGCCTGAGCGCCAGCCAGCCGAAGTCAAGGCGCAGATCGTTCGGCTATTGCCGGCCAAGACTGCTGATCGGGAAGGCTGGGCCACGGACATCTATGTGGCGTTTTCGGCACAGCAGATCCCGGCCACGACGCAAAATATCTGTTCGGTGCTTGCCGTGACCGAACAGGAATCAACCTTCCAGGCCGACCCGGCTGTGCCGGGACTGGGTAAGATTGCCCGTCAGGAAATCGACCGTCGCGCGGCGAAAGTGCATATTCCCGGACTGCTGGTCAGCGGCGCGCTCCAGATGCGCTCGCCTAATGGCAAAAGCTACAGCGATCGACTCAATGCGGCGCGAAGCGAGAAAGAACTCAGCGCGATTTTTGATGACTTCATCAGCATGGTGCCGTTGGGCAAGACGCTGTTTGACGGCTTCAATCCGGTTCACACGGGTGGGCCGATGCAAGTCAGCATCGCCTTCGCCCAGGCCAACGCGCGCGATTATCCCTATACCGTGGATGGCTCGATTCGTCGCGAAGTGTTCAGTCGTCGCGGCGGGATGTATTTCGGTATCGCGCACTTATTGGGGTATCCCGTCAGCTACACCGAGCCGTTGTACCGTTTCGCCGACTTCAACGCCGGGTGGTACGCCAGCCGCAACGCGGCTTTCCAGCACGCCGTGAGTCGCGCTTCGGGCATTTCCTTGGCCTTGGACGGTGATTTGATCCTCCCCGATTCGATCATGCCCGGCAGCACGGAACTGGCGGTGCGCACGTTGGGCAGGTCATTGGGGATGCGCAACCCGACCATTCGTAATCAATTGGAGTTGGGTGACAGCCTGGCGTTCGAGGACAGCAAACTCTACAAGGGTGTGTTCGAATTGGCGGAAAAGGCTGAGGGCAAGCCGCTGCCCAGGGCGATATTGCCGGGCATTGTGCTCAAGAGCCCGAAGATTACCCGCAAGCTGACCACCGCCTGGTTTGCCAAACGAGTGGACGAACGTTACCAGCGGTGCATGGCGCGGTCTGCGGGTCGCTAACAGGATGAGTACGAAAAAGCCCGGCGGATAAGGCCGGGCTTTTAGTGGGGGGGCTTCAATGCTACCTGGGTTAGCGTGGCGAGCTGTCGTCCTCGCCACGGATCGTGTTGAACATTACGTGAGGCTTCCTCAGGTGCCGCAGTCAGGCAACTCATGCACGGTTCTGAGCCAGACGATCGGAGCCACCTTCAGCGACGCGGCGTTCCAGCAGGCGATCGGCACCGCCTTCGGCAACACGGTTTTCGATCAAACGATCGGAGCCACCTTCGGCAACGCGGCGTTCCAGCAGGCGATCGGCACCGCCTTCGGCAACACGGTTTTCGATCAGGCGGTCGGAGCCACCTTCAGCGACGCGGCGTTCCAGCAGGCGATCGGCACCGCCTTCGGCAACACGGTTTTCGATCAAACGATCGGAGCCGCCTTCGGCAACGCGGCGTTCCAGCAGGCGATCGGCACCGCCTTCGGCAACACGGTTTTCGATCAAACGATCGGAGCCGCCTTCGGCAACGATCGGGTGGGAAGAGGCGGCGAATACGTTGGCTGCCAGAACCGAGAAAGCGACGCTGAGAATGATTTGGCGTTTCATGGTGGTGTGCTCCGGGGTTGCAGTTATTGGGTGTGGGCTCATTGTTGCGCCGGGCACTGATTGTGAGAACTTCATTGACGTGATGGTGAACATCGACAGCGGTGATAGCTGGTTGGCTGGCTGTCGGTCAGGTTGATGGAACATGAATAGGCAAGCGGGGCTCTACCGGCAGAATCCCTTCGCAGGAGGCAAACGACATGTATCAGTTATTCGGCCACAGCCAGTCCGGTTCCTCGGCCGTGGAGATTGCCCTGGCGCTGTGCGGCGTGCCTTACCGCCGGGTGGATACCTATTCGACTGAGGACGACGAGGCGGCAAAAGAGCTCGAGGCATTAAATCCGCAGAAGCAGGTCCCGACCCTGCAACTGGCGGATGGCTCGGTGCTGACCGAGGCGGCAGCGATTCTGATTCACCTGGGCTTGTCTTTTCCGGAATCGAAACTGCTCCCGGAAGACCCGGTCCGTCGCGCGCAAATCATCCGCGGACTGGTGTATATCGCCGCCAATTGCTACACGCCCATTGGCATCATCGATTTTCCACAACGCTGGCTGCCTGACGGCGACGAGGCTACCCAAGAGCGACTGGTGGCGGGCACGAAACAACGCTTGTATCGCAACTGGGCATTGTTTGCCGACCAGTTCCCGGCGACCCCTTTCCTTTGTGGGGCCGAGCCCGGGGCGCTGGATATCCTGGCGGCGGTGATCACCAAGTGGGTCGACACGCGCGAAGCGATGCTCAGCGCTCGCCCTGAGTTCTATGGCCTGCTGGAGCGCATCGACCACCATCCGCGGATCGCACCAGTGCTGTCATTGCATTGGCCGCAGTGATCAAGGGCATGCGTGACCAGAGGCGGCTTGCCTGACCAGGGCGACGAACTGCCGGACGTTGTTCTGATGGCTCTTCACCAAGTCGTCAATACTGCCCGCCGCCGGTGTCTGCAGGCTGCTGCGGCAGGTGAGGGTACGAACGTCGTCGCCAAGGTTGCGCAAACGCCATTGCACGTCCATGCGGGCATAGCGCCCAGGGATCGAGTCGAAGCGTTGTACATCTACCCGCAACAGCCGCTTCGGGGCCCCGGGGTTGCTCAGTTGTTCGTCAAGGCTGCTGCGAAGCTCATCTGCCAGGCTGGAACCCCACCATTCGGTTTCGAGGATGGCCAACCCGCTGTCGCCTTGGCGGATGACCATTTGGGTGCGATCCACCTGGGGAGGAACACTGACGTGCTCGATCTGGATGTCCTCGCTGGCGTGGGCCAAGCCGCCCGGCTGGGCCGGGCTCAGGGTGTGATAGTGGATAGGGTCGCTGCGGCAGGCACCGAGCAGCAACGCCAAGGCAATCAACGAGCATTTCAGCGTCAGCGGCATCAAGCGTGCTCCTGTGATCATTCTTTCACCGGAAAGGTCAGATTCTGCGCCGGAGCGTCCTTCGGACGACCGCGCAGCAGCGATTCAGGGTGACGGCTCAGGTAGTCGGACAGCTCGCGCAGCGATCGTGACATCCGCCCCAAGTCATCGAGGGTCTCGGTCAACTGTTCACGCTGGGGAGAGTCCTCGGCCAGGGTCGAGTTTGCCGATTGCAAGGTCTTGCTCACGTCCTGCAAGGTGTTTTGCACGCCCGGGAGGGTCTTGTTGTTGAATTGCGACAAGCCTTTGCGCAGCTCCACCAGGTTACCGTCCAGGTTGCTGGCGATGCTTTCCAGGGGCAGCTTGTTGATTCGCTCGACCACCGTCTGGAGTTGTTCCTGCAACTGCTGGAGGCTGCCGGGAATGGTCGGGATCCGGAGCGGCCGGGCGGAGGAGTCGAAGGCGACTTTTTCAGCCTTGGGGTAAAAATCCAGCGAAATGTACAACTGCCCGGTCAGCAGGTTGCCGCTGCGAGCCTGGGCGCGCAGGCCCCGTTCAACGAAACTGCCGACCAGGCGGGCAGCGGCGGCTTCGTCTTCCGGATCGTGGTTGAGCGACTTGAGCAGTTTTTCATGGGCCTTGCCGAGCAATTGTGGGTAGATCACGATTCCCACGTTGACGGGGAATGTGCGCTGTTTCTCATCGAAGTCCAGGTTCATGGCGACCACCCGGCCAATCTCGATCCCGAGGAACTCCACCGGTGCGCCGACGCGCAAGCCACGCAAGGCCTGGTCAAAGCGCAGGGCCAGGTATTGCGCCTTGCCACTGGGCGGCGCCAGGGCGCTCTCCTGGTCGGCGAACAGCTCGAAGTTCTTGCTTTCGGCAGCGGGTATATCGTTGGGGCTGTATTCCGGAGCCCGGAAGGCAATGCCGCCAACCAGCAAGGCGGAAAGGGACTCGGTCTTGACCGCGAAACCATTGGCGCCGACGTTGACGTCCACGCCGCTGACGTTCCAGAACCGGGTGTTCTCGGTGACGTAGGCATCGTTTGGCGCGTTGATGAACACTTCGATGTTGACGCCTTTGCCATCGGCGTCGAGTGCGTAGGACACCACTTGGCCCACCGGAATCTTGCGCAGGTACACCGGCGAGCCGATGTCCAGCGAGCCGAGGTCCTGGGAGTGCAGGGTAAAGCGCTTGCCCGGTTCGCCGTAGGTGATCGGCGGCGGCGCCTCCAGGCCGGTAAAGGCTTTGGCGCGCACCTTCGAATGCCCGGCGTCGGCGCCGATGAAATCCCCCGAGAGCAAGGTGTCGATCCCGGAAATCCCGCCCGCGCCGATGCGCGGCCTCACCACCCAGAACACCGAGTCTTCGTGGGTAAAGGTGTCGGCAGTCTTGGCCAGCTTGACCGTGGCAGTGACGTTTTTCTGATCGTCGCTCAGTTGCACGTCGGTGACCTGGCCGATCACCACATTGCGGTATTTGACCGGGGTCTTGTTGGCGGTCAGGCCTTCACCTGTCTTGAAGGTGATAGTGATGGTCGGCCCTTCCTGCAGCCAGTTGTGGACCACCAGGGATACGCCCACCAGCACCGCGATGATCGGCACGATCCACACCAGCGAGACCGACCAACGACGGGTGGTGACATGGGCACGGCCCGGTGTGGGCTGTCCGTCAGTGGCTTGCGACTTCATCCACGAGCTCCTCGCAGGGTTGGGTATCCCAGATCAGCCGTGGGTCGAAACTCATGGCCGACAGCATGGTAAACAGCACCACGAGGCCGAAGAACAGAATTCCCGGTCGCGGTTCGATGTCGCTCAGGGCCTGGAACTTCACCAGCGCCGCCACCAGGGCCACCACCAGCACGTCAAGCATCGACCAGTAGCCGATGATCTCGACCAGCCGGTACAGCTTGGCGCGCTGGACCTGGGCCCAGTTGCTGCGGCGTTGCACGGTCACCAGCAAGAGCGTCAGCACGACGAACTTGATGCCGGGGACCGCGATGCTGGCGATGAAGATGATCAGCGCGATGTCCCAGGCACCACTGTGCCAGAACTCGAGGACGCCGCTGATGATAGTGCTGTCCGCGCCGTCGCCGAGCATCTGGGTATTCATGACCGGTAGCAGGTTGGCCGGGATGTAGAACACCAGCGCCGCCAGCATGTAGGCCCAAGTGCGGGTGAGGGTATCGGGTTTGCGCCGGTGCAGGGCGGCATCGCAGCGCGGGCAGGCCTCGGGCTCGTTGGTCATGTCGCAGGCCAGGCCGCAGCTGTGGCACAGGCACAGGTTGAAATCCCTGGCTCGGGGCGGGTTTTCCCGCAGTGTAGCGTTCACAGGCTGTCCCATAGGTCGCGGATATCACGACCGGCAATACGGATCATCAGCAGGCTCAAGACGGCCAGGGCGAACAGGCCGATGCCTGGCAGCACGTCGAGCAACCCGGCAAGCTTGATGACGGCTACCAGCGCACCCAGCAGGCACACCTCCAGCATGCTCCACGGTCGCAGGGTTTCCAGGCTGCGCATGCACAGGTTGAAGGCGGGTGCCCGTCGATTGGCATGGGCGTAGCCCAATACCCATAGCAACAGCGCAAGTTGGAGGGCGGGAGCAATGATGATCGCGACCGCAGCCACCAGGGCGATGAAGGTGATGGGTCCCTGGCTCAGGGCCAAGACGGAATCCCACAACGTAGCGCTGTTGCTCAGGCCCTGGAGCCGGATGCTCATCACCGGATACACATTGGCGAAGGTCCACAGCACCGCCGCAGTGATGCTCAAGGCCAGGCGCTGTTCAATGCTCAGGCCGTTGTACCGCTGGATCACCGCGTGGCATTGCAAACACATGGCTTTTTGATGCGGGACCAGCGCAACCGGCTCGTATACCGCATCGCAATGCTCACAAATGATCAGTCGGTCGGTAACGGCCATGGGGATGCTCGGCAGGGACAACTCCTTCAATATAGAAGTGAGTTGGAAATGAGCAACCCGTCCGCGCCAATCATTCGCCGCGAATGTATTGCTCCAGTTGTCTGATCAGGTCCGCCTGCTCGGCAATGGCTTCCTTGACCAGGTCACCAATGGACAACAGGCCGACCAGCTTGCCGTCCTCCACCACCGGCAAATGCCGCAGGTGCTTATCGGTCATGATGCTCAGGCAAGTCTCGACGGTTTGATGAGGATCGATGGTGATGACCGGCGAAACCATGATGTCACTGACTTTCGTGCCCACCGAGGAGCGGCCATGCAAGACCATTTTGCGTGCGTAGTCGCGCTCGCTGATGATGCCCAGCACTTCGTCGTTTTTTACTACCAGCAGGGCGCCGACGTTTTTTTCGGCCATGCGCATCAGCGCCTGCAGCACCATGTCGTCCGGTGAAATGGTATGCACTTGCTGGTTCTTCTCGTCTTTTATCCGGAGCAACTGCGCGACGGTTTTCATGGGTGGCCTCGGGTAGCGTTTTTGCGGGTGGTTTAAGAATCGTAGACCCAACGGCGCAGAGCAAGCGATAAAGCGGCAGTCAGCCGTCCAAAAGCGTCATGAAAGCTGGATTCGTGTAAAAGTAATGTCTTGCGCAGTTGTGGCGAGGGGATTTATCCCCGTTGGCTGCGCAGCAGCCCCGATAAGAGGATTACATCGGCCTGATAAATCGCGTTGGTAGTTTTAGGGCTGCTGCGCAAGCCCAGCGGGGATAAATCCCCTCGCCACAGGTAGAATCACCCCTTATGTAAAATCTGAGGTTTCAGCGGTGGATCTACAGCAGGGCTTCGTCCTGACCCGGCATTGGCGCGATACCCCGGCGGGCACTGAAGTCGAGTTCTGGCTGGCCACCGACGCCGGTCCCCGCCGTGTGCGCCTGCCGGTGCAGCCATCGGTGGCGTTCGTGCCGCAGGTCCAGCGCGGCCAGGTTGAGGCGCTGCTGCAGGGCGAGAAGGATGTCGAGTTGCGTCCCCTGGAGCTGCTGGATTTCGAGCATCGCCCGGTGCTGGGCCTGTATTGCCGGCAACATGCGCAACTGATGCGCCTGGACACCACGTTGCGCCGCGCCGGCGTCGAGGTGTTCGAGGCTGACATCCGGCCGCCGGAGCGTTACCTGATGGAGCGCTTCATCACCGCGCCGGTCTGGTTCGGCGGCACGCCGGCCGCGGATGGCCAACTGGTCGACGCCCAGATGAAACCGGCGCCTGAGTACCGTCCACCGTTGCGACTGGTGTCCCTGGACATCGAAACCACCGCCCAGGGTGATCTCTATTCCATCGCCCTGGAAGGCTGCGGCGAGCGCCAGGTGTATATGCTCGGGCCGCCCAACGGCGACGACAGCGCTGTGGATTTCCAGCTCGAATATTGCGAATCCCGCACGTTGCTGCTGAAGAAACTCAACGAATGGTTCGCTCGCTTCGACCCCGACGCGATCATCGGCTGGAACCTGGTGCAGTTCGATTTGCGCGTGCTGCATGAACACGCCCGCCGGCTGGCCGTGCCGCTGCGCCTGGGGCGTGGTGGCGAAGAAATGCAATGGCGCGAGCACGGCGCGCGCAACAACCATTTCTTCGCCTCGGCGGCTGGGCGGTTGATCATCGACGGGATCGAGTCCTTGCGTTCGGCCACGTGGAGCTTTCCCTCGTTCAGCCTGGAAAACGTCGCCCAGACGCTGCTCGGTGAAGGCAAGTCCATCGACAACCCCTACCAGCGCATGGATGAAATCAACCGCATGTTCGCCGAGGACAAGCCGGCCCTGGCTCGCTACAACCTCAAGGACTGCGAGTTGGTCACGCGGATCTTCGCCAAGACCGAGCTGCTCAAGTTCCTGCTGGAGCGGGCCAGCGTCACCGGCCTGCCGGCGGATCGCAGCGGGGGATCGGTGGCGGCGTTCACGCATTTGTACATGCCGCTGATGCACCGCCAGGGTTTCGTCGCGCCGAACCTTGGCCAGCGTCCGCCCGAGGCGAGCCCTGGCGGGTTTGTCATGGACTCCCAGCCGGGGCTCTATGAGTCAGTGCTGGTGCTGGACTACAAGAGCCTGTACCCGTCGATCATCCGCACCTTCCTCATCGATCCGGTGGGCTTGATCGAAGGCCTGCGCCACCCGGACGATGGCGAGTCGGTGCCCGGTTTTCGCGGGGCGCGGTTCTCCCGCACCCGCCACTGCCTGCCCGCCATCGTGGCGCGGGTCGCCGAAGGCCGGGAAACGGCCAAGCGCGAACACAACGCGCCGCTGTCCCAGGCGCTGAAAATCATCATGAACGCGTTTTACGGCGTGCTCGGCTCCAGCGGCTGTCGCTTCTTTGATACACGGCTGGCGTCGTCCATCACCCTGCGCGGACACCAGATCATGCAGCGCACCCGGCAGCTGATCGAAGCCCAGGGGCACGTGGTGATCTATGGCGATACCGACTCGACATTCGTCTGGTTGGGCCGGGCTCACGGCCAGGAAGAGGCCGCGCAGATCGGCCGGGACCTGGTCGCTTACGTCAACCAATGGTGGGGCGATCATGTGCGCGACGAGTATGGATTGCAGAGTGCGCTGGAGCTGCAGTTCGAAACCCATTTCAAGCGCTTCCTGATGCCCACGATTCGTGGCACGGAGGAGGGCAGCAAGAAGCGCTACGCCGGCCTGGTGACCCGTGCCGACGGCAGCGACGAAATCATCTACAAGGGCCTGGAAACCGTGCGCACCGACTGGTCGCCCCTGGCCCGGCAGTTCCAGCAGGAGCTGTACGGGCGGATCTTCCATCGCAAGCCCTATCAGGACTACGTGCGCAATTATGTCCAGCAGACGCTGGCCGGGGCGTTCGATGATCGACTGGTCTACCGCAAGCGCCTGCGCCGTCCGCTGGATGACTACGAACGCAACGTTCCTCCCCACGTTCGGGCAGCGCGGCTCGCCGATGAGTTCAACGAGCGCCAGGGCCGTCCACGGCAGTATCAGAACGGTGGCTGGATCAGCTACGTGATCACCGTCACAGGACCTGAACCACTGGAAACCCGTAGTGCGCCAATCGACTACGACCACTACGTGACCAAGCAGCTGCAGCCATTGGCGGATGCGATCCTGCCGTTTGTGGACGATGATTTTTCAACGTTGATCGGGGGGCAGATGGGGTTGTTCTGATTTTCCATGACTCGCCACAGGTCAGTGCCCGCCGATTTCAGTGGAGTCAGACCATCGCCAACCGCTGCTTGCCCTGTGGCTGCGGGAACATCAGGTCCAACGCCGCCAAATCCTGGGGCTCAAGCTGCAGATTCGCTGCTTCGGCGTTCAGGCGCACATGTTCAGGTTGCACGGCCTTGGGGATGGCGATGACATTGTCCTGGCGCAAGAGCCAGGCCAGGGCGATCTGCGCCGGCGTCGCGCGGTGGCGCTCGGCAATCTGTTGCAGGGTGTGATCCTTCAGCAAATGTCCACCCTGGCCGACCGGGCAGTAAGCCATGACCGGCATGCGCTGCTGCTGGCACCAGGGCAGCAGGTCGAATTCGATGCCGCGTTCTTGCAGGTTATACAGCACTTGATTGGTGGCGCAGGCCGGCGAGGCCAATTCCTCGAGGTCAGCGACATCGAAGTTCGACACGCCCCAGCGCCCGATCTTGCCTTCTTCGCGCAGGCGTTCAAACGCTTCGACGGTTTCTTCCAACGGGTACTGGCCGCGCCAGTGCAGCAGATACAGGTCGATGTAATCGGTGTCGAGCCGCCGTAGGCTGCGCTCGCAGGCCAACGGAATGCCTTTACGACTGGCGTTGTGCGGATAGACCTTGCTCACCAGGAACACCTGGTCGCGCAGCCCGGTGATCGCTTCGCCAACGACGTGTTCGGCGCCGCCCTCGGCGTACATTTCCGCCGTATCAATCAGCGTCATGCCCAGTTCGATGCCCAAGCGCAGGGCGGCCACTTCCTTCTTGTGATGGGACGGTTCTTCACCCAGGCGCCAAGTGCCCTGGCCGATTACCGGTACCGAAACACCGGCCAATTCCACAGTTCTCATGCACATCTCCTGCTCTGCGGGTCGATAAAGCGTGTGGCAGCAGGATAGACCAGGTGTTCCCATCTTGATCGTTCCCGTGTAACGGGCGGGAACGATCAATCGTGGGGAAGTTACTCGGCCGAGAACTTCAGCACCATGGCCTGGGTGTAGGTCTGGCCCGGGTCAAGTCGTGTTGAAGGGAAGGACGGCTGATTGGGCGAGTCCGGGTAGTGCTGGGTCTCGAGAGTGAACGCACCCCAGTGCGAATAGACCTTGCCTTGCTTGCCCTTGACCGTGCCATCAAGGAAGTTGCTGGTGTAGAACTGCACGCCGGGTTCGCTGGTATAGAGCTGCAGGCGCCGTCCGGATTGCGGATCCTGGACATCGGCGGCGAGTTTGCTCACGTCCCCCTTGGCGTCGAGCACCCAGTTGAAATCGAAGCCGCCCTGTTTCGGCTCGGCAAATTTGAGTTGAGGGTGATCGGCCTTGATATGCGTGCCAATGGCAGTGGGCTTGGTGAAGTCCATAGGCGTCCCAGCCACAGGCGCCAGCTCGCCAGTGGGGATGAGCTTGGCCGTCACCGGCGTATAACGCGACGCGTGCAGGGTCGCGACTTGCTTGAGGATGTCGCCGTTGCCCGCGCCAGCCAGGTTGAAATAGCTGTGGTTGGTCAGGTTCAGCACCGTCGGTTTGTCGGTGGTGGCCTTGTAGTCGATGCGCAGCTCGTTCTTATCGTTGAGGCTGTAGGTAACGTCCGTCTTCAGGTTGCCGGGAAAACCCATTTCGCCGTCCGCCGATACATACGTCAGGGTCACGCCCACCGAATCCTTGTCATTGCTCGGCTCGGCTTTCCATACCCGTTTGTCGAACCCTTGAGGTCCGCCGTGCAAGGAGTTGTCCTTATCGTTCTGCGGTACTTGGTAACGCTTGCCGTCCAGCTCGAAGGCGCCGCCGGCCAGGCGGTTGCCGAAGCGGCCGATGGTCGCGCCGAAATACACATTGCCGTTCTTCTGATAGCCCTGAACATCGTCGAAGCCCAGCACGATGTCGGCGGTCATGCCGTTTTTGTCCGGCACGACCAGCGATTGCAGGATCCCGCCATAGGTGATGACGGTCGCCTCCATGCCATGGCTGTTGCGCAGGATGTATTTTTCAACCGCGGTGCCGTCGTTGGTCTTGCCGAACGCAACGCGTTCGTTGGTCAGGCCCGCGGCCTGGGATGAGGTGGCGATCATCAGAGAGACTCCGAGGGCCGTGAGCAGATATTTGGATTCAAGCATGGTGTGACCTTCCTTCCTGTTGTTTTGTTGTTGTTTTAACGCGGGTCGAGTCCGTTACTTGGTCGGACAGCGATGAAGGTTTTTCTGTTCAGTAGTCTTTCTATTTATGGCTTGCGAAGGGATTTATAGCCATAAATACAGAATTATCAATTAAAAAGTAAGACTAATTGAGCGGGGCGAGCCTGACCCGAGCGGGAGATTTGATGGCGACCACTGCACTTTTGGGACTTTTGCCGCTCTATCCATGGCCAGGAAGCGGCGACCCCCACCGTTTCCCCATGCCCAGACCGAGATTCAATGGCCGGTGTTTTCCCTTTCGAAATGGTATTGCCACGGCGCTGCGGCTTGCTGCTGGCAGGGCTTTTGTTGCTGCTCAGCGGCGGCTGCAGTCAGCAGCAGGGCCAGGACATGGTCAATCAGTTCAGCAACGCCCGGCCCCAGGAATTCTTGCAGACCAGTGTCGACCGCATGGCCACGCTCTCGATGCATGACAACCTGGAAAGTCTGTACCTGCTGATGCACAAGCTTTACCTGCGCAACCCTGAAGAGCTGCGTAAGTCGGGCTTCCTGGATGCGCGTATTGCCGTCAAGCAGGTGCGCCAGGCCATCGAGCAGCAACAACCTTTGCCAACCCTGGGCAACAAGAAGGATCTCGCCGCCCTGAGCTACGCCATGAGCCCGGAGTTTCTCGGCGATCGGGTCGGTGCATTCATCTACGCCATCGGCAGCATGCTGGTGACGGCCCATGGCAATCGGCTCGAGTTCTATATGACCGATACCATTGACCCGCGCTTCGTCAGCAACGCGGCGCGCAACATCGAGAAAGCCACGTGGTTGCTGGGCCAGCGACAGAACAAGGACGGCACGCCGATGTTGTTTTCCAATGAAATTTCGGAGGAGGGGAGCAACCTGAGCTTCGCCGTCGAGTTCGGGAAAATAGTCGCGCGGCTGGACCTGCTGACGCAGATGCTCGACGAGCGCTACCGGCGCATAGGGCTCAATTACGCGCAGAGCTTGCTGTTCCTCAATTTCCTGCCGGTCCAGTAAGAATGGAATAAAGATAGATCACATCGATATAGGGAGTTATAAGAAAAATCGCTATGCTCGCGGCCAGATTTTTCACGCGGTCGCGCTGAGACGGGTTTGATGGATTTCGGTAATGTCGGTTTAGTCGTAGCGGGCCTGGTGGTCGGTTTCATCGTCGGAATGACCGGCGTGGGTGGCGGATCGCTGATGACTCCCATCCTGTTATGGTTTGGTATCAACCCTGCGACGGCGGTGGGTACGGACCTGCTGTACGCGGCAATCACCAAATCCGGCGGCGTCCTGGTCCATGCCAAAAATCGCAATATCGACTGGGCGATTACCGGTTGGCTGACCCTTGGCAGTGTGCCGGCGGTCGGGTTGACCCTGTGGTTTCTCAGCAGCCTGGACGGCTCGCCCGACGCGATGAACGCGGTCATCAAGCAAGCCCTGGGCTTTGTGCTGTTTGCCACCGCCCTGGCGATCCTGTTCAAGAAACGCCTGCTGCAATTCGCCCATGACCGCGCCGGCGGCCATTACAACCCCAGCGGTTCGCGGCTCAACGTTTTGACCGTGATCACTGGCCTGGTCCTGGGCACGATGGTCGCGTTGACCTCCATCGGTGCTGGCGCGCTGGGCACCGTCGCGTTGTTTATCCTCTATCCGTTCCTGGTTACCAAGCGCCTGGTGGGCACCGAAATCGCCCACGCGGTGCCGCTGACCCTGGTCGCTGGCCTGGGCCATGCGAGCATGGGCAACATGGACTGGCACATCCTGGGCTTTCTGCTGATCGGTTCGTTGCCGGGCATCTATCTGGGCAGCCACTTGTCGGGACGCATTTCCGACGAGCTCCTGCGCCCTTGCCTGGCGGTGATGTTGGCGCTGATCGGCTTCAAACTGGCGTTCTGATTTGCTCGGAGTCATGCGGATGTCGCCGTAGTCATACCTGTAAACCAGGTACTGATGAGGCCACGATCCATGAACAGCCCAGCCAGAGATCTGCTGCAACGCCTACGCCGTCATCGCGCCGAACCGCGCACCGGCATTGCCGACATCTTGCGTCATCACGCCGAGCCGCTGCCCGCCGAGGACAGCCCGGCCTTTGGCCAGATGTTCAATCGCTTCGCCGACGCCAAGGTCGTACTGATCGGCGAAGCCAGCCACGGCACCCACGATTTCTACCGCACCCGCGCCGCCATCACCCGACATCTGATCGAGCATCACGGCTTCGCCATTGTCGCCGTCGAAGCCGACTGGCCCGACGCCGGGCAAATCGACCGCTGCGTCCGTGACCTGGGCCCCTCGGCCTGGAAACAGCAGGCCTTCGCCCGTTTCCCGAGCTGGATGTGGCGCAACAGTGATGTCCAGGCGTTCGTCCGTTGGCTGCGGGACCACAACCTCGGCCAGCCTGCCGCTCGACGCGTGGAGTTCCGCGGCCTGGACGTCTACAGCCTGCGGCATTCCATCGACGAGGTGCTCGATTACCTCGACAAGAGCCATCCACATCTGTCCCGTGACGCCCGACACCGTTATGGCTGCCTGACGCCGTGGCACGACGATCCGGCGTTGTACGGCCATTTCACCGAACGCGGCAACCTGGCGACGTGCGAAGACGCCGTGGTCGAGCAGCTCAACAGCTTGCTGGCCGAGCGCCTCGACCCGTTGATCCAGGACGACGAAGGATTCTTCAGTGCCGTCCAGAATGCTCGTGTCGTGCGCGCCGCCGAGCAGTATTACCGAGCGATGTACCGTGGCGGCAAATCGTCCTGGAACCTGCGGGACAGGCATATGTTCGACACCTTGCAAAGCCTGTTGGAGCATCGTGGGCCGGGTGCAAAAGCGGTGGTCTGGGCACATAACTCCCACATCGGCAATGCCGCCGCGACGCGCATGGGCTGGGAAGGGGAATTCAATATTGGCCAATTGTGCCGCATGGCCTATGGTCGCGACGCGGTGTTGCTGGGCATGGGCACTGACCATGGCAGCGTGGCGGCGGCCGATGACTGGGACGCGCCGATGAAAATCAAGCCAGTCGTGCCAGCGCTGGCCGGCAGTTGGGAGCGGGAGTTTTTGCTGGCAGGCGTGGGCGCATCGCTGACCGACTGGCGAACCGCGCCCGACGAAGACTTGTTGGACGCGTTGTCGGAACCGCTGCTTGAACGCGCTATCGGTGTGATCTACCGCCCTGAGACCGAACGCCAGAGCCACTATTTCGAGGCGGTGCTGGCCGAACAATTCGACGCCTGGCTCTGGTTCGAACAGACCGAAGCCGTCACGCCGTTACCCGCGCCTCACCCGCTGGAAAACGAGGAGGACACTTTTCCGTTCGGCCTTTGAACGCCTTGTGTCACGGTTGCGCTATGGGTCCGGTCGCCTAAGCTTCAAGGCAGGCAGCAGCGTATCGGGCGACTCTCGCGGAACAATCGCCGCCATGTGCAATCAGTACAGCGTAAATATCAAAAGGAGAGGCGCATGCTTATTCGGTCGTTGACCTTCGCTACCCTGCTGGCCATCGCTGGCCCCCTGTTCGCCGCCGATGGCGATTCACCCCTGGTGGCGGAAGTCGGCAAGTCTCGCCCGCTGATCGTCATCGCGCCCAGCTCCGTCGACCCTGCGTGGGTCAACCTGAAGAAAGCCTTGGATGAGCCGGCGGGCAAGCAGGGTTTTTCCGAGCGCAACATGGTGCTTTACACGGTGCTCAACACCATCGGGCAGCGTGACGGCAAGGACCTCGACCCGCAGAGCACCATGGCGCTGATTCGTTCTCTCAAACTGGGGGCCGGTGCGCAGACCAAGATCATCCTGGTGGGCAAGGACGGGGAAAAGAAGCTTGAGCATTCGGGCGCGATCGAGTTGAAAGAATTGTTCGACACTGTCGATAAACTTCCCGCAGCGGAAAAAGAAGCGACCCCTGCGGCGTCACCCCCCGCGCCGGAACCCGAGCCGGCCAAGGACGCGAAAGGTGCGAAGCCGGGCAAGGCAGCCAAGCCAGCGGCTGCGCCGAAACCGCTGGATGATTGATTCCAAGAGCGACGAGGTCCCTGTGGTGAGGTGACCTCATTGCTCTTGCAACGCCATCAGAATCTGGTGCGCGGCCTTCACCCGTTCTTCGTTCGGGTAGTTTTTATTCGCCAGCAGCACAATCCCCACATCCTTCCCAGGGACGAACGCCGCATAAGCACCGAAACCATTGGTAGACCCGGTCTTGTTGATCCAGGCACCGTCCGGCGCGGGCCGGGGTGGGTCGAGCGGTTCGACTTTTTGCGGGGTCAGGGCCATCCCTGGCGTGTTGCCAGCGAGCAATTTCTCCAGGGTGAACGGGGCGGGGTAGAACTCCCAGCCCAGCCCCTGAGTCATTTGGCCGGCCTTGTAGAAGCCTGTTTGTGTCGTGGCGATGGCTTGCTTGAGGTCAGCGTCCAGCTTTTCAGGTTGCAGGTTGGCCTCGACGAAACGAATCAGGTCCGATGAGCTGGTCTTCACCCCGTAGGCCTCCGAATCCATCGCGCCGGGGCCGACCCGCACCGGCCTGCCATCCTTTGCGTAGCCTTGGGCATACCGGCCCAGTTGGTCCTGCGGCACCCGCACGTGGCTGTGCTTGAGGCCCAGCCCGGGCATCAACGTTTGTTCCATCACCTCGTCAAACGGTCGCCCCAGGCTGCGGGCCGCCAGATGGCCGAACAAGCCGATGCTCGGGTTCGAATACAGCCGCTGGGTGCCGACCGGGTAGAGCGGTTTCCAACTCTGGTAATAACTGAACATCCGGTCGGGACGGTCGGCATCGTCGGGGAACTGCAACGGCAGGCCGCCCGGGGTGTAGGTGGCGAGATCGAGCAGGCGGATGCTTTCCAAGGCACTGCCGCGCAATTCGGGGGCGAAGCGGCCGGCGGGGTCCGTCAGGGACAGTTTGCCTTGGGCCTGGGCGTAGGCGCCAAGCGTCGCGGTGAAGGCCTTGCTGATCGAGCCGACTTCGAACAGGGTCTGGTCAGTCACCGCGCTTTTCGTGTCCTTGGAAGCGACCCCAAAATTGAAATACTGCCGCTGACCGTTATGCGTGATCGCGACCGCCATGCCGGCGATGTCCTGTTGTTTCATCAAGGGCTGGATGACCGCGTTGACCCGGTCTTCAATTCGCTCCTTGGCAAAGCTTGGGGTGGTTACGCAGACGAGGAAAAACGTCCCGGCGAGTATCGATCTGGCAATTTGCATCATGGACCGCTCCTGTTGGCCTTCCTTGAGGGTGGTCAATCTAGGATGTTTTCCGCTACGCGACAATTGGGAGTGGTTGGGCAGGGGCTTGTTTCCGTCTGGTCTGACAGCGCAGTGGGCATGTTCCTACAAAAACGCGTAATGGCTCAAAATGACGGGCCTCAAGCGAAACCACACAAAGCGGCGGCCGCCGGGTAAACTCGCGGCTCTTTCCAAAGGAGTTCCCATGAGTTACTACCAGCCCGGCATTCTCGCCACCCCTGTTCCGCCTCAGGCTCGTCATCTGTTTTTTGCCCTGGAATCGGTCGAGGCACTGCCGGCTGCGCTCGACAAACTGCTGTTTCAATTGGATGGTCGCGCGGTGGTCGGCCTTGGCGAATCGCTGGTCCAGGCGCTGGGCGGCCAGGTTGAAGGCTTGCGGGCGTTTCCCGCGCTGGCCGGTGTCGGCGTCGACAACCCGTCGACCCAGCACGCGCTCTGGTGCTGGCTGCACGGCGAGGACCGGGGCGAGCTGCTGCACCGCAGTCGCGCCATCGAAGCGGCATTGGCGCCGGCCCTGCGCCTGGTGCAGATGAACGAAACCTTCCGCCACATGACCGGGCACGACCTGACCGGCTACGAAGATGGCACCGAAAACCCCCATGACGAAGCGGCCATCGCCGCCGCCCTGGCCCAGGGCAACGACGGGTTGCGCGGTGGCAGTTTTGCCGCAATCCAGCAGTGGCAACATGATCTGGATGGTTTCGCGGCGATGCAGCCCCATGAGCGGGACAACATCATGGGCCGTCGCCTGAGCGACAACGAAGAGATCGAAGACGCGCGGGAGTCGGCCCACGTCAAGCGCACGGCCCAGGAAAGCTTCGCCCCGGAGGCCTTCGTCGTGCGCCGTTCCATGCCTTGGATCGAAGGTGATCGCGCTGGCCTGATGTTCCTCGCGTTCGGTTTCTCCCTCGACGCCTTCGAGGCGCAACTGCGCCGCATGAGCGGGTTGGAGGACGGTATCACCGATGGCCTGTACCGCATGAGCCGACCGATTACCGGCGGTTATTACTGGTGCCCGCCGCTGCTGGACGGTCGCCTGGACCTGCGCGCACTCGTTCGCTAGGGCGTGTGCCTCGGCCCGGTAAGCGGGCCGCGTTGTGCAAAAACACAGGCGAACGCTATTCTTGGGCCCGATGTGTTTGCGTGAAACGGAGAAGCAGCGTGGATAAAATCATCGTCATCACCGGCGGCGGTCGCGGGATCGGGGCGGCCACGGCGCTGTTGGCTGCCGACCTGGGCTATCGGATCTGCATCAATTACCAAGCCGACGAAAATGCCGCCCAGGATGTACTCGAACAGGTCCGGGCCAAGGGCGCGCAGGCCATTGCGGTCCGGGCCGACGTGAGTATCGAGGACGAGGTGGTCGGCCTGTTCAATCGCGTTGACGCCGAGTTGGGGCGCGTCACTGCACTGGTAAACAACGCCGGTACGGTTGCGCACAAATCCCGACTCGATGAAATGTCCGAGTTCCGCATTCTCAAGATCCTCAAGACCAACGTGTTGGGGCCGATCCTGTGCGCCAAGCACGCGGTGCTGCGCATGTCGCCCCGCCATGGCGGGCAGGGCGGCAGCATCGTCAACGTCTCGTCAGTTGCCGCCCGCCTCGGCGCGCCGGCTGAATACGTCGACTACGCGGCCTCCAAAGGCGCACTGGATACTTTCACGGTCGGACTTTCCAAGGAAGTGGCCGGCGAAGGCATTCGCGTCAACGCGGTCCGTCCTGGCTATATCTATACCGATTTCCACGCCCTCAGTGGCGACCCGGATCGCGTCAGCAAGCTGGAATCGGCGATTCCCATGGCGCGGGGCGGACGCCCTGATGAAGTGGCCGAAGCGATTATCTGGTTACTGTCGGACAAGGCTTCGTATGCGACCGGCACGTTTGTGGACCTGGGCGGCGGGCGCTGAGCTGTCCAGCGCTGGCAATCGACTCAGAACGACTTGATGATCCGCCCCAACGTCTCCATGGCCTTTTCCGAAACGTCGGTCCAAGGGCCGCCATAGTTCAGGCGAATGCAATTGTTGAAGCGCCGGGTCGCTGAAAAGATCGGTCCCGGCGCGATGCTGATGCCCTGCGCCAGGGCCATCTGGAACAGCTTCAGCGAATCGATCTGCTCCGGCAGTTCGAGCCACAGGAAATAGCCACCCGCTGGCTGGCTCACGCGGGTCTGGGCCGGAAAATAGCGGGCAATGGCGGCGAGCATGGCGCTTTGCTGCTCTTCCAAGGCGTAGCGCAATTTGCGCAGGTGACGGTCGTAGCCACCGTGTTGCAGGTAGTCGGCAATGGCGGCCTGGGCTGGCATCGAGGCGCACAACGACGTCATGAGCTTGAGCCGTTCGATTTTCTGCGCATAGCGCCCGGCGGCGACCCAGCCGATGCGATAGCCCGGGGCCAGGCTCTTGGCGAACGAACCGCAATGCATCACCAGTCCTTCGGTGTCGAACGCCTTCGCCGGTTTGGGCGCCTGTTGGCCGTAATAGAGTTCGGCATAGACATCATCTTCGATCAGTGGCACCTCATGACGGCGCAGCAGCTCGACCAGCGCCTGTTTGCGCGCTTCGGGCATCGTCGCGCCCATGGGGTTCTGGAAACTGGTCATGCACCAGCAGGCCTTGATCGGATGGCGCGCCAAGGTCTGTTCCAGCACTTCAAGGTCGATGCCATCGCGCGGATGCACAGGAATTTCCACGGCCTTGAGCTTGAGCCGTTCCAGCACTTGCAGGCTGGCGTAGAACGCCGGTGCCTCGATCGCCACCAGGTCGCCCGGTTCTGTGACCGCTTGCAGGCACAGGTTCAACGCCTCTAGCGCGCCGTTGGTGACCAACAATTGCTCCATTGGCAACATCAGCCCACCGACCATGTAGCGCAGGGCGATCTGGCGGCGCAGCTGAGGGTTGCCCGGTGACATGTCGGTGACCACCACGCGCGGATCCATGTCCCGCGTGGCGCTGGACAACGAGCGCGACAGGCGCTGCAGCGGAAACAGCAGTGGGCTGGGAAAGGCCGAGCCGAACGGTACGGTGGCAGGGTCCTTGATCGAGTCGAGCACTGAAAATACCAGTTCGCTGACATCGACTTCGGTGGACTCATGAACCGGGCTGCTGATCACCGGTTCGTAGAACGGGCTTGGCCCATGATGGTTGACGAAGTAGCCGGAGCGCGGCCGGGCGCGAATCAGGCCTCGGCGCTCCAGCAGGTAATAGGCCTGGAACACGGTGGACGGGCTGACGCCATAGGTCTGGCTGGCATAGCGTACCGACGGTATCCGCTGGCCGGGCCCCAGCATGCCGGAGCGGATCAGTTGCGCGATGTCGTCGGCGAATTGTTCGTAGCGTTTCATGGCGGGCCCGGTCTGGAGCGGCTTTCATTATGGGAGCGAGGCATCTTAAGGCTTCACCGATTCATCGGTGCGACAAAACGGCTTGTTGCTTCGCTGTAGACATCAGGCGCGTCACTGTCGGCGACCTTGAAGGTCACTTCCTCTGAACCTTTGCCAGCACGCCCGCTGAGCATCGCCACCGACACCGGCACGTCGACGATCTCCCCCGGCGCCAGGCTCTGTTGGGTCTGGCCTTGCAGGACGAAGCCGTCGCCGTCCACCAAGGACAGGTGATACGACTGGCGTTGCTGGGTCTTGTTGATGATCTTCAGGCTGTAGATGTTCTCGATCTGGCCCTGGCTGTTTTCACGAAACAGGCCACGGTCCTTGCTCACGTCCAGCGACACCATCGGCCGCTCCACCAGTGCCAGGGCCAACGCGCCGATCATGACCAGCAAGACGGCGGTGTAGCCGATCAGCCGCGGTCGCAGCAGGTGGGTCTTGCCCCCTTGCAACTGGTGTTCGGAAGTGTATTTGATCAGGCCGCGGGCGTAGCCCATCTTGTCCATGATCGAATCGCAGGCATCGATGCATGCCGCGCAACCGATGCACTCCATTTGCAAGCCGTCGCGGATGTCAATGCCGGTGGGGCAAACCTGCACGCACATCTGGCAGTCGATGCAGTCACCCAGGCCGATGGCGGCCGGATCTGCCTCACGCTTGCGCGGGCCACGGTTTTCGCCACGGGCCACATCATAGGAAATGGTCAACGTGTCCTTGTCGAACATCACGCTCTGGAACCGCGCATAAGGGCACATATGCATGCACACGGCTTCGCGCAGCCAGCCGGCGTTGAGGTAGGTGGCAGCGGTGAAAAACAGTACCCAGAACAAACTGACGCCGGCCATTTGCAGGGTCAGGAGTTCTTCGGCCAGCGGGCGGATCGGGGTGAAGTAGCCGACAAATGTCAGGCCAGTGAGCAGGCTGATGGCGAGCCACAATGTGTGCTTGGCCCAGCGTCGCAGCAGTTTGTTCGGTCCCCAGGGCGCGGCTTGCAGCTTGATCCGCTGGTTGCGCTCACCCTCGGTGATTTTCTCGCACCACATGAACAGCCAGGTCCACGAACTCTGCGGACAGGTGTAGCCGCACCACACGCGTCCGGCGAACACGGTCATTGCAAACAGGCCGAACGCGGCGATGATCAGCAACGCCGACAGCAGGATGAAATCCTGCGGCCAGAAGGTCGCGCCAAAAATATGGAATTTGCTTTCGCAAAGGTCCCAGAGCACGGCCTGGCCACCGTTCCAGTCCAACCACACCGTGCCGAAGAACAGCAGGAACAAGACACCGGCACCGCTGATGCGCAAGGTGCGAAACAAACCGGTGAAGCTGCGGGTATGGATCAGGTTGTCGGTGGTCCGGGCCTTGATCCTGGTCGGCGCGGGATCGTAGGTCGGTATCAACTGGACGGGAATTCGTTCGCTCATGGTCGGTCGCTCATCAGCCGCTATCTGGCCGGAGCACTATGAGCATCGAACTGTTTGCATAACAGACTCAGGTAGCCGGATAAAAACCGGATCAGATGCCGTCGGCCCCAAGCCCTGCGACACGTTGATGCACCCATGGCTGGACGAACATACTACTGTGGCGAGGGGATTTATCCCCGCTGGGGCGCGCAGCGCCCCTAAAAATTTGCGAGCGCTGCGCACTCGAGCGGGGATAAATCCCCTCGCCACAAATGTATTGGATTGGGATTCAAATCACTGAGTCGCTGTCCGTCGCCTTCAGGTTCTGGCGACGGTCAGCCGCCCCGGCCACGGTCAAGGCGTCCACTTCCGCCTCGGTCAGGTAGACCCGCCCGCCATTGAGTTCCACAGCCGACATGGCTTTGTCCGGGTCTGTGATGATGGTCAGTTCGCTGGCCGGACGCTGTTCCGGGCCGTTGGGGGTTTCGAAATGGCAGGTCTGGTCGTCATCGATACGCACAGTCATGGTGGTGCTCCTTCCTGATATCTGATCGTTAGGCGCCTGGCGACCAGCAGGGTTCGTTGCGGCTGATCAGCGGTCGCAGCGGGCACGTCTGGCCCCGCTTGTGGTCCATCATTTATCGACGTGAGAGAGGAAGGTCCATGGAATCCTGGTGGGATGAAGTCTGGGTAACCCTGCAAGCGGAATTCGCCGACATCACCGATACCGAGCAAATGACGCGCGTAACGGTGCGTCTGGTGATGGCTGCACTGCTTGGGGGCATTCTCGGGTTCGAGCGTGAACACAAGGGCAAGGCCGCGGGCGTGCGTACCCATATGCTGGTGGCGCTAGGGGCTGCGCTGTTCGTGCTGGTGCCGCAGATGTCCGGTTCCCAGGCTGACGCCATGAGCCGCGTGATCCAGGGCGTTGTGGCCGGCATCGGCTTTCTCGGCGCCGGCACGATCCTGAAAAACGCCGACGGCGATGAAAGCCACGTCAAGGGCCTGACCACCGCCGCTGGCCTGTGGATGACGGCGGCCATCGGCGTTGCTGCCGGGCTGGGGCGCGAAGCGACTGCGCTGCTCAGCACGGTGTTGGCGCTGGCGATCTTCAGCGTGATGCCGATGATTGTCCGGGCGTTGGAAAGGGACAACAAGGGGTAAGCCAGGGCGCCCTGGCTTGACACTCCGGCAGGTTTCACGTCGTTCCCGAGAGTTGCGACTAGGCTACCTCACACGCGCTCCGGCGGCGCCTCGCTCGGCGGGTCACCGTGGGGCGGTTGCGGGTCGAGCGGTGGGTCTTTTTCCGGTATCGGCTCCGGGTCGGGACCCGCTGGCGGCAGGTTGGGGTCGTCGATATTCGGATCGGGTGTTTCGGCCGGGATGGGAATGCTCATGGGCGGCTCTCCGGAGGGGATGTGGCTTGAGTCGTGCTTGTTGGGTTGACCATGACTCGACGGATTTGATTCCCCGGAGCCGGCCAGTAAATCTCGCTGAACTTTTGGTCGCCGGTCCGGTTCGGAGCTTAAGTGAGTTTAATCAGGGACCCGTTGGGCCTTTACCGCCACAAGCGCGTCCATGGGGCGTAAAAGGAGCGATGCTCGATGACTGCCGAACACCCGACTGACCTGGCCTACAACCCGCATTTGCCGTTGTCACAGGCCTTGTTGTTGCCACGTATTGCAATTGAAAACACCATGCCGGTGATCGACGGCGGCCTATTTGCCGCCAAGGCCCTGGCGGGGCGGGATGTGACGGTGACCAGCAAGGTGTTCGCCGATGGCCACGACAAGCTGGCCGTGCGGATTCGTTGGCGCGCCCTGGAAGACGAGATCTGGAACAGCGAGGTCATGGCCGAGCTGGGCAATAACAGTTGGAGTGGGCAGTTCAATGCGCCGGTCCAGGGTCGCTACGTGTTTTGCATCGAGGCCTGGCTCGATCAATTCGCCAGCTTTTGTTACGAGCTGCAAAAGAAATACGCCGCCGGGGTGCCCATCAGCCTCGAATTGCAGGAAGGCCGCAATTACGTGCAACAGGCCGCCGAGCGTAGCGATGGCGAACTGAGGGAACAGCTGACCGCGCTGCACCATGAGCTTTCAGGCCTGTTGCCGGTAGAGCAGGTCGCATTGTTCCTCGATCCCCGCAGCGCCGACTTGATGTCCCTGGCCGACCACCGGCCTTACTTGAGCATCAGCCCCGAGTACCCGTTGGACGTGGAGCGTGAACTTGCCGAGTTCGCCAGTTGGTACGAGCTGTTTCCGCGCTCCATCACCGATGATGCCAGCCGCCACGGCACGTTCAACGACGTTCATTCGCGCCTGGCGGTGATCCAGGACATGGGCTTCGATGTGCTGTACTTTCCGCCGATCCATCCCATCGGCCGCAGCTTCCGCAAGGGCCCGAACAACTCCCTCCACGCAGGTCCAGACGATCCGGGCAGCCCGTATGCCATCGGCAGCGAGGAGGGCGGGCACGAGGCGATTCATCCTCAGTTGGGCACCCGCGAAGATTTCCGCCGCCTGGTGGCCGCTGCCGCCGACCATGGCCTGGAGATCGCCCTCGACTTCGCCATCCAATGTTCCCAGGACCACCCGTGGCTCAAGCAGCACCCGGGCTGGTTCAGCTGGCGGCCGGACGGCACGATCAAATACGCGGAAAACCCGCCGAAGAAGTATCAGGACATCGTCAACGTCGATTTCTATGCCGCCGATGCCATTCCCAGCCTGTGGCTGGAGCTGCGCGACATCGTGGTGGGCTGGGTCAACGAGGGGGTGAAGATATTCCGCGTCGATAATCCCCACACCAAGCCTTTGCCGTTCTGGCAGTGGCTGATCGCCGATGTGCGATCGCAATACCCTGAAGTGATGTTCTTGGCGGAAGCATTCACCACCCCGGCGATGATGGCGCGTTTGGGCAAGGTCGGTTATTCCCAGAGCTACACCTATTTCACCTGGCGCAACACCAAGGCCGAGCTGGCGACCTATTTCACCGAGCTCAATGAATCGCCCTTGCGCGAATGCTACCGGCCGAATTTCTTCGTCAACACGCCGGACATCAACCCGGCGTTTCTCCATGAGTCGGGGCGTGCGGGCTTCCTGATACGCGCGGCGCTGGCGACCATGGGGTCGGGCCTGTGGGGCATGTACTCGGGTTTCGAACTGTGCGAATCGGCGGCGGTGCCGGGCAAGGAAGAATACCTCGACTCGGAGAAGTACGAGATCCGTCCACGGGACTTCACCGCGCCGGGCAACATCATTGCCGAGATCGCCCAGCTCAACCGAATCCGCCGGCAGAACCCGGCATTGCACACGCACCTGGGCCTGAAGATCTACAACGCCTGGAACGACAACATCCTTTATTTCGGCAAGCGCACCCCCGATGGCAGCAATTTCATCCTGGTGGCGGTGAGCCTTGATCCGCATAACGTCCAGGAGGCCAATTTCGAGTTGCCCCTGTGGGAAATGGGCCTGCCTGACGATGCCCAGACTCAAGGCGAGGATTTGATGAACGGACATCGCTGGAGCTGGTACGGCAAGTACCAGTTCATGCGCATCGACCCGGCGTACCAGCCGTTCGGGATCTGGCGGATCAGCGTGGCGTGAGGCGCGAGAACGGCTTTCGTGGCGAGGGGATTTATCCCCGCTGGGCTGCGAAGCAGCCCCAATCGGTCAAAACGGATACGTCCGGTTGGCCGCGCTGAAGCTTTTGGGGTCGCTTCGCAACCCAGCGGGGATAAATCCCCTCGCCACAGAAGATCTTGCATTACAAAAGAAACAAGCCTGTGACCCGCGGTTTTATCGAATTTTCAGGAGTTGCAAATGGCCAAGAAACCCCGGTCCGCCACCTTTATCAACGACCCGCTCTGGTACAAGGATGCGGTTATCTATCAGGTCCACGTCAAATCCTATTTCGACTCCAACAACGACGGGATCGGTGATTTTCCCGGCCTGATCGAGAAGCTCGACTACATTGCCGACCTGGGCGTCAACACCATCTGGCTGCTGCCGTTCTATCCTTCGCCCCGGCGCGATGACGGCTACGATATCGCCGAGTACCGTGGCGTCAGCCCCGATTACGGCACCATGGCCGACGCGCGGCGCTTCATCGCCGAGGCCCACAAGCGCAACCTGCGGGTGATCACCGAGCTGGTCATCAATCACACCTCCGACCAACACCCCTGGTTCCAGCGAGCACGCAAGGCCAAGCCGGGCTCGAAGGCGCGGGACTTCTACGTCTGGTCCGATGACGATCACAAATACGACGGTACGCGAATCATCTTCCTCGACACCGAGAAGTCCAATTGGACCTGGGACCCGGTCGCCGGCCAGTACTTCTGGCACCGCTTCTATTCGCACCAGCCGGACCTCAATTTCGACAATCCGCAGGTGCTCAAGGCCGTGCTGTCGGTGATGCGCTACTGGCTCGACATGGGCATCGACGGCCTGCGCCTGGATGCGATTCCGTACCTGATCGAGCGCGACGGCACCAACAATGAAAACCTGCCCGAGACCCACGACGTCCTCAAGCTGATCCGCGCCGAAATCGACGCCAATTATCCCGACCGCATGTTGCTGGCCGAGGCCAACCAGTGGCCGGAAGACACCCAGCTGTATTTCGGCGACGTCGATGCCCAGGGCCTGAACGGTGACGAGTGCCACATGGCATTCCACTTCCCGCTGATGCCGCGCATGTACATGGCGCTGGCCCAGGAAGACCGCTTCCCCATCACCGACATCCTGCGCCAGACCCCGGAGATTCCGGCGAATTGCCAGTGGGCGATTTTCTTGCGCAACCACGATGAGCTGACCTTGGAGATGGTCACCGACAAGGAACGCGACTATCTGTGGAATTACTACGCGGCCGACCGCCGGGCGCGAATCAACCTCGGGATTCGCCGGCGCCTGGCGCCGCTGATGGAGCGTGACCGTCGCCGTGTGGAATTGCTCAACAGCCTGCTGCTGTCGATGCCCGGCACGCCGACTTTGTACTACGGCGATGAGATCGGCATGGGCGATAACATCTACCTGGGCGACCGCGATGGCGTGCGCACGCCGATGCAGTGGTCCATCGACCGCAACGGCGGTTTCTCCCGCGCCGACCCGGCGAGCCTGGTGCTGCCGCCGATCATGGACCCGCAATACGGCTACCTGTCGGTGAACGTCGAGACCCAGGCCGGCGACCCCCATTCGTTGCTCAACTGGACCCGTCGCATGCTGGCGGTGCGCAAGCAGTCCAAGGCCTTCGGTCGCGGCACGCTGAAGATGCTCTCGCCAAGCAACCGCCGGATCCTGGCCTATACCCGTGAATACACCGGGCCGGACGGCAAGCATGAAATCATCTTGTGCGTGGCCAACGTATCGCGCAGCGCCCAGGCCGCCGAGCTGGATCTTTCGGCCTATGCCGGCATGGTCCCGGTGGAGATGCTCGGCGGCAATGCCTTCCCGCCCATCGGTCAGCTGAATTTCCTCCTGACCCTGGCGCCGTATGGCTTCTATTGGTTTGCCCTGGCCGGGGAAAACCAGATGCCGAGCTGGCACGTGGAGCCCGCCCAGAGCCTGCCGGATTTCACCACGCTGGTACTGAAAAAACGCCTGGAAGAATTGCTCGAGGCGCCGTCGCGTACCACCCTGGAGCAGGGCATCCTGCCGAACTGGCTGCAGAACCGCCGCTGGTTCTCCGGCAAGGACAGCGCCATCGAGAAAATCGACATCGTCTACGGCGTGCGTTTCGGCGATCCGCAACACCCGGTGCTGCTCAGCGAAATCGATGTCACTAGCGCGGGCCAGACGCTGCGCTATCAGCTGCCCTTCGGTCTGTTGGCCGAGGACCAGGTGGGCCCAGCGCTGCCCCAGCAACTGGCCTTGTCGCGGGTTCGCCGGGGCCGTCAGGTCGGGCTGATCACCGATGCGTTCACCCTCGAAAGCTTCGTGCGCGCGGTGATGCAAGGGATACAGGACAGCACGGTGCTGCCTTGCGCCGATGGCGAGTTGCGTTTCGAACCCACCGAGGGCCTTGCGGCGCTGAACCTGGGTGCCGAGCCTGAGGTGCGTTACTTGTCCGCCGAACAGTCCAACAGTTCGGTGGTGGTGGGCGGCAGCCTGGTGCTCAAGTTGATCCGCAAGGTCGCGTCCGGCGTGCACCCGGAACTGGAGATGAGCGCTTACCTGACCGCTGCGGGGTTCAGCAATATCTCGCCGCTGCTGGGTTCGGTGATTCGTCGCGACGCCCAAGGCGAGGATGCACTGCTGATGATTGCCCAGGGCTACCTGAGCAATCAGGGCGATGCGTGGGAATGGACCCAGAACAACCTTGAACGCGCCTTGCGCGATGAGCTGGCGGACGCCATGTCCGAACAGGAACAACATTACAACGCCCTGGGCGAGTTGAAGGACTTTGCCGGCATGCTCGGCCAGCGCCTGGGAGAAATGCATCGGGTACTCGCCGAGCCCACCGACAACCCGGACTTCGCGCCGCAGGCTACCAGCGCCAAGGAAGCCCAGGCGATTGGCAAGGACGTCGTCGCGCAGGTGGAAAACGCTTTGCGCCTGCTCAAGCAGAACCAGGGCCAATTGAACCCGGCGGATCAGGCGATGGTCGCACGCTTGCTGGAACACAAGAAAACCGTCCTGTCCCACGTCCAGGACCTCGCCGGCAAGGCCGCCGGTGGCTTGCGCATCCGCGTCCATGGCGACCTGCACTTGGGGCAGGTGCTGGTGATCAAGGGCGATGCCTATCTGATCGACTTCGAGGGCGAGCCGGCGCGGCCGTTGCATGAGCGACGTGGCAAGCACAGCCCATACAAGGACGTCAGTGGTGTGCTGCGTTCCTTCGACTACGCGGCGGCGATGGCGATTCAGCTGCACACCGTCGACACCACGGCCGATGCCGATGCGGCGCGCAAACGGGTCGCCGAGCGTTATTTGACTGAGGCCCGCCAGGCATTTGTCCAGGCATATCGGCTGGCGGCAGCTAGTCTTGCCCATGAGTGGAAGGATGCTGAAGGCGAAAACGCCGCGCTGGCGTTGTTCGGCCTGGAGAAGGCGGCCTATGAGGTGGCTTATGAAGCCGAGAATCGCCCCGCCTGGCTGCCCGTGCCGTTGCACGGTCTGTACGGGTTATTGAGTGGGCTGCAACCCTTTTCCGATATTGCCGGACCGATTTAGTGGAGAGAATCATGAGCGTCTCGAACAAGCAATCCCAGGGGCAGGCCAAAGAGTCATTGCTGCCGGCCCCCCATGACATCGACGCGCTGGTGCGCGCCGAGCATCAAGACCCGTTTTCGATCCTGGGGCCCCATGGCGATGGCGCGGGCGGACAATTCATCCGCGCGTACCTGCCCGGCGCACTGAGCGTGCACGTGCTTGCCCGCGACAGCGACGAAGAGCTGGGCGAGTTGCAGGTCACCGAAACCCCGGGCCTTTTCGTCGGCCATTTCGACCGCGCCCAGCCGTACCTGCTGCGCACTCGCTGGGCGGGTGGCGAGCAAGTCGCCGAAGACCCCTACAGCTTCGGCCCGTTGCTGGGGGAAATGGATCTTTACCTGTTCGCCGAAGGCAATCACCGCGACCTCAGTTCCTGCCTCGGTGCGCAACTGACCACAGTCGATGGCATCGACGGCGTGCGCTTCGCCGTCTGGGCGCCGAACGCTCGGCGAGTATCGGTGGTCGGGGATTTCAACGTCTGGGATGGCCGTCGGCACCCGATGCGCATTCGTTATCCGTCCGGTGTGTGGGAAATCTTCATCCCGAGGCTGGGCCCGGGGGAGGGCTACAAATATGAAATCCTCGGCGCCCACGGCATCCTGCCGCTCAAGGCCGACCCGGTGGCACTGGCCACCCAGATGCCGCCGGATACGGCATCCAAAGTCGCCGCGCCACTGAAAGTCGAATGGCGTGACGACGAATGGATGCAAAGTCGCCGTGAACGCCAGCTGCCAGGCGCGCCGTTGTCGATCTACGAATTGCACGCCGGTTCCTGGCAGTGCGAAATCGACGAGGCGGGCGAAGTTGCCCGGCAGTACAACTGGCACGAGCTGGCCGACCGGCTGATTCCCTACGTCAAGGACCTGGGGTTCACCCATATCGAACTGATGCCGATCATGGAGCACCCGTTCGGCGGTTCGTGGGGCTATCAGCCGCTCTCGCAATTTGCGCCGACGGCGCGGTTCGGCTCGCCCGACGATTTCGCTGCGTTCGTCAACGCCTGCCACCAGGCCAATATCGGTGTGATACTCGACTGGGTGCCCGCGCATTTCCCCACAGACACCCACGGCCTGGCCCAATTCGACGGCACTGCGCTGTACGAATACGGCAACCCGCTGGAAGGCTTTCACCAGGACTGGGACACGCTGATCTACAACCTGGGCCGCACCGAAGTGCACGGCTTCATGCTGGCGTCGGCGTTGCATTGGCTCAAGCATTTTCACATTGATGGCCTGCGGGTGGATGCCGTGGCCTCGATGTTGTATCGCGACTATTCACGCAAGGCTGGCGAATGGGTGCCCAATCGCCACGGTGGCCGGGAAAACCTGGAAGCCATCGATTTCCTGCGCCACCTCAACGACGTGGTCGCGCTGGAAACCCCCGGCGCGCTAGTCATCGCCGAGGAGTCCACGGCGTGGCCCGGCGTCAGCCAGAGCACGCAGCAGGGCGGGCTGGGTTTCGCCTACAAATGGAACATGGGCTGGATGCACGACTCACTGCATTACATCCAGCAGGACCCGGTCTACCGCGCCCACCATCACAACGAGCTGAGTTTCGGCCTGGTGTACGCCTGGTCCGAGCGGTTCGTCTTGCCGATTTCCCATGACGAAGTGGTCCACGGCAAACGCTCGCTGATCGACAAGATGCCCGGCGATCGTTGGCAGAAATTCGCCAACCTGCGCGCCTACCTCAGCTTCATGTGGGGCCATCCAGGCAAGAAGTTGTTGTTCATGGGTTGCGAGTTTGGCCAGTGGCGCGAGTGGAACCATGACCAGCAACTGGACTGGTACCTGATGCAATACCCCGAGCACCGTGGGGTGCAGAAGCTGGTGAGCGATCTGAACCGACTCTATCGCGAAGAGCCGGCGCTGCACGACCAGGACGACGCGCCGCAAGGCTTCCAATGGTTGATCGGTGACGATGCGGTCAACAGCGTCTATGCATGGCTGCGCTGGAGCAAGGATGGCCGGCCGGTGCTGGTGGTCGCCAACTTCACCCCGGTGCCGCGGGAGGCTTACCGAGTGGGCGTGCCGTTTGGCGGACGATGGGTAGAGCTGCTCAACAGCGATGCCGACACCTACGCCGGCTCCAACTATGGCAACGGCGGCGGAGCCTCAACCGAGGAAGTCCCGAGCCACGGCCAGGCGCTGTCGCTGGAACTGAATCTGCCGCCGTTGGCGGTGTTGATCCTGCGGCCGGAGGGTTAGTCGTCCGTGTCTGATCATTCCCACGCTCCGCGTGGGAATGCCTCCTGTGACGCTCTGCGTCACGCTTTCGGAACGCGGAGCGTTCCTGGCTGCATTCCCACGCGGAGCGTGTGGAACGATCATTCATCTCAGGCTCAGCGCACCAGGCACGGCTGCTTGTTGTTGAAACTCCAGCCCGGAATCAGATACTGCATCGCCACCGAATCATCCCGCGCCCCGAGTCCCATGCCCTTGTAGAGCTCATGGGCCTTCGCCAACTGGTCCATATCCAGCTCAACCCCCAGCCCCGGTTTCTTCGGCACCTGCACGCAACCGCCCTTGATCTGCAGGGGCGCCTTGGTCAGCCGTTGGCCGTCCTGCCAGATCCAGTGGGTGTCGATGGCAGTGATATCGCCCGGTGCCGCAGCGGCCACGTGGGTGAACATTGCCAAGGAAATATCGAAGTGGTTGTTGGAGTGCGAGCCCCAGGTCAGGCCCCATTCATTGCACATCTGTGCCACCCGGACGGACCCCTGCATCGTCCAGAAATGCGGGTCGGCCAGGGGGATGTCCACTGACTGCAAGGTAATCGCGTGGCCCATTTCACGCCAATCGGTGGCGATCATGTTGGTGGCGGTCTTCAGGCCCGTGGCGCGACGGAACTCAGCCATGACTTCGCGGCCCGAGTAACCGTTCTCGGCACCGCACGGGTCTTCGGCGTACGCCAGCACTTTATGCTGGTCACGGCACAGGCGGATGGCTTCCTTCAATGACCAGGCGCCGTTCGGGTCCAGGGTTATACGCGCTTCGGGAAAACGCTCAGCCAGGCCCGTGACCGCTTCGATTTCTTCATCGCCGCTGAGCACGCCGCCCTTGAGCTTGAAGTCCTGGAAACCGTAATGCGCTTGGGCCGCTTCGGCCAGGCGCACCACCGCATCGGCGTCCAGGGCCTTTTCGTGACGCAGGCGGAACCAGTCGTTATCGGCCTGCGGCTCGCTGCGGTAGGCCAGGTCGGTCTGCTGGCGATCACCGACATAAAACAGATAGCCGAGCATTTTCACTTCGTCGCGCTGCTGGCCTTCGCCGAGCAGGGCGGCGACCGGTACGTCCAGGTGCTGGCCGAGCAGGTCCAACAATGCGGCTTCCAGGCCGGTGACCGCGTGGATGGTGATGCGCAGGTCGAACGTCTGCAAGCCACGGCCACCGGCATCGCGGTCGGCGAAAGCCTGGCGCACGCTGTTGAGGATTTTCTGGTAGGTGCCGATGGGGCTGCCGACCACCAATGAACGGGCGTCTTCGAGGGTCTGGCGAATGCGCTCGCCACCGGGCACTTCGCCCACGCCGGTGCGCCCGGCGTTGTCCTGGAGAATGACGATGTTGCGGGTGAAGAACGGACCATGGGCGCCGCTGAGGTTCAGCAGCATGCCGTCGTGGCCGGCCACCGGCACGACCTGCATGCTGGTGATGATCGGGGCTTTGCTGGTGTCTTGGGTATGCATTGTTATCCCACTCTTTGTTTTTATACGGGCATCGTATGGTTGCGATGTTGATAGACATCATACAACTCGATTTTTTTAGGTGACAAGCGTGCTCTGGTGATCAACAACGATTAATTTTTAGTTTGGTGGTAACTTATTAATTTATAAGATTTAAATTTTTAAGCTTGAGCGAGTGTTTATTTTTTAGGCTCTGGCGGATCCTTTCAATCGCTGACATTATCCAGCTTGTCATACAAGTGCATCATGCGGCGGCCGTCCCGCCACCAGACTGCTCGTTTCAAGGAACAGCAACCATGCAGCAAACCACCGAAGCGCCCTTGCGCAAGCGCACCCATAACCTGGCCCATGACTTGGTGACAAAGTTGAGCCAGAGCATCTTGCTTGGGCAGTTGAAGCCTGGTGAGAAGCTGCCGTCCGAAGGCGCCATCGTGCGGGAGCACGGGGTGAGTCGCACCGTGGTGCGCGAGGCGATTTCCAAGTTGCAGGCGTCGGGGTTGGTGGAAACCCGGCACGGCATCGGCACCTTTGTGCTGGAGCAGACCGGGGAGCAGGGGCTGCGCCTCAACGTCGATACCGCCGCCGGCGTGCGGGGCATTCTGGAATTGCGCCTGGGCTTGGAAACCCAGGCCGCCGCGTTAGCCGCCCAGCGTCGCAGCGAGCAGCAACTGCAGCAGATGCGCCAGGCGCTGGATGACTATCAGCGCTTGCTCAGCAGCAACGATAGCTGTGCCGAAGCCGACCGGCGTTTCCATCTACTGATTGCCGAAGCCACGCAAAACAGCTGCTTTGTCGAGATCATGCAGCACTTGGGCAGTTCGATGATTCCGCGCACGCGGGTCAATGTGGCCGAACGCGGCCAGGCGGACCTGGGCAAGCTGGCGCAGTTGGCGAACTTTGAGCACGAAGCGATTTTCAACGCGATCAGACGCCAGGACCCGGACGCAGCCCGTGCGGCCATGTGGCTGCACCTGACCAACAGCCGCGACCGATTTGGCGCGGGCTCCTGAACATCATCCTTGTTTGATCGTTCCCACGCTCTGCGTGGGAATGCATCCAGTGACGCTCTGCGTCACCTTACAGAAGCGGAACGCGGAGCGTCCCTGGCGACATTCCCACGCAGAGCCTGGGAACGAGCGCACCCAAGGGGCCGCGCCGGTGGTGTTGCCGATGTTTGCGCAGATATCGTGGGTCTGCGCGCGCATCGTTTTGCTCGTTGCGGTTACGCCCGTTCCAGGGCGAGAGCCACGCCTTGGCCGCCGCCGATGCACAGGGTCGCCAGGCCTTTCTTGGCGTCGCGCTTGATCATTTCATGCAATAGCGTCACCAGCACCCTGCAGCCCGAAGCGCCAATCGGGTGGCCCAGGGCGATTGCGCCGCCGTTGACGTTGACCTTGGCCATGTCCCACTCCAGTTCCTTGGCCACGGCCAGCGACTGGGCGGCGAAGGCTTCGTTGGCTTCGATCAGGTCCAGTTGGTCCAGCGTCCAGCCGGCCTTGTCGAGGCAGCGGCGGGTGGCCGAGACCGGGCCGATGCCCATGATGGCCGGGTCGACGCCAGCGTTGGCATAGGCGCTGATTTTCGCCAGCACCGGCAAGCCCAATGCCTTGGCTTTTTCCGCGCTCATCAGGATCACGGCGGCGGCACCGTCGTTCAGCGAGGAGGCATTGCCAGCAGTCACGCTGCCGTCCTTCTTGAAGGCCGGCTTGAGCTTGCCCAGGGATTCGGCAGTGGTGCCGGCGCGCGGTTGTTCGTCAGTGGCGAACGCCACCGGGTCGCCTTTGCGCTGAGGGATGAGGATCGGCGTGATCTCATCGGCAAAGCGGCCACCTTCGATGGCGGCGATGGCTCTCTGCTGGGAGCCGGCGGCGAAAGCGTCCTGGTCCTCGCGGCTGATGCCGTACTTGTCCACCAGGTTCTCGGCGGTGATGCCCATGTGGTAATCGTTGAACGCGTCCCACAGGCCGTCGGTGATCATGCTGTCGATCATCTTCGCATGGCCCATGCGCAGGCCGGTGCGAGCGGCTGGCAGGACGTAGGGAGCCAGGCTCATGTTTTCCATGCCGCCGGCAATAATGACCTCGGCATCGCCGCAGCGAATCGCCTGGGCGCCGAGATGCAACGCCTTGAGGCCCGAGCCGCAGACCTTGTTCAGGGTCAGGGCCGGCACCGCGTGAGGCAGGCCGGCGAGGATCGATGCCTGGCGTGCCGGGTTTTGCCCGGAACCTGCGGTCAGGACTTGGCCAAGAATCACTTCATCGACCTGTTCGCCGGACAAGCCGGTCTGTTCCAGCAGGCGGCGAATCACCGCCGCGCCGAGTTCCGGCGCGGGAATGGAAGCCAGCGAACCCTGGAAGCTGCCGATGGCGGTGCGGGTTGCGGCGACAATCACGACTTCTTGCATCGAATCTCTCCTCACTGGGCAGCGAACTGCATTTCCGGCACGTGGTCCGGCACGATCAATTTGCCGGCGGTCTTGGCGACGATTTCCTCGACGCTGACGCCTGGAGCACGTTCTTTCAGGATGAAGGCGCCGTCCTGGATTTCCAGGTAGGCGAGGTCGGTCAGCACGCGCTTGATGCAACCGGCGCCGGTCAGCGGCAGGCTGCAGCGGGGCAGCAGTTTCGACTCGCCGTCCTTGGACGCGTGGGTCATGGTGACAATGATGTTCTCGGCACCGGCGACCAGGTCCATCGCGCCGCCCATGCCCTTGACGAGTTTGCCGGGGATCATCCACGAGGCAATATTGCCTTCGACGTCCACCTCGAAAGCGCCGAGCACGGTCAGGTCGATGTGGCCGCCACGGATCATCGCGAAGGACTCGGCGGAAGAGAAGATCGACGCGCCGATGCGCGCGGTGACGGTCTGCTTGCCGGCGTTGATCATGTCGGCATCGACTTCAGCTTCGGTGGGAAACGCGCCCATGCCGAGCAAGCCGTTTTCCGATTGCAGCATGACTTCCATGCCTTCGGGGATGTAGTTGGCGACCAGGGTCGGAATGCCGATGCCGAGGTTCACGTAGTAGCCGTCCTGCATTTCGCGGGCGACGCGTTGAGCCATTTGTTCGCGGGAAAGTGCCATGGTGTTATTCCTTCATTCGGGCCGGGGACGGGGGATCACTTGCGCACGGTGCGCTGTTCGATGCGCTTTTCGAACGTGCCGCAAATGACCCGGTCGACGTAGATGCCAGGGGTGTGGATCTGCGCCGGGTCCAGCTCACCGGGTTCGACGATTTCCTCGACTTCCACCACGGTGATCTTGCCCGCCGTGGCGGCCAGCGGATTGAAGTTCTGGGCGGTGTGACGATAGATCACGTTGCCGAAATGGTCGGCTTTCCAGCCTTTGACGATGGCGAAATCGCCGGTGATGGATTCCTCCATCAGGTACTGGCGGCCATGGAATTCACGCACTTCCTTGCCTTCGGCCACGGGCGTGCCGACGCCGGTGGCGGTGAAAAACGCCGGGATGCCTGCGCCACCGGCGCGCATTTTTTCGGCGAGGGTGCCTTGGGGAGTGAGCACGACTTCGATTTCGCCGCTGAGCAGTTGCTGCTCGAACAAGGCGTTTTCGCCCACATAGGAAGCCACGACCTTGCGGATCTGCCGGTCTACGAGCAGCACGCCGAGGCCGAAACCGTCGACGCCGCAGTTGTTGGATACCACGGTGAGGTCCCGGGTGCCTTTGCGCTTGATCTCGGCGATCAGGTTTTCCGGGATACCGCACAGGCCGAAGCCGCCGGCAATGACGGTCATGCCGTCCGTCAAGCCTTCCAGCGCTTCCTCATAAGAGCTCACGCGTTTGTCGAAACCTGCCATAGACACCTCTTTTATTCTTGAATGGGGTCGCAATGAATGCAGTGTTGCGCCAAGTCATATATTTGTTAAGTTGATTTTTAAGTGGGATTGATTGATAAAACTCACCAATCATCCTCCGAGCCTGACGCCATGACCCTCAAGCAAATCCGCGCATTCCTCGCCGTGGCCCAGAGCCTGAGCTTCGCCGTGGCGTGCGAGCGGCTGCATCTTTCCCAATCGGCCTTGAGCTTGACCATCAAGGCGCTGGAAGAGGGGCTTGGTGGTCGTTTGTTCAGTCGCAATACCCGTAATGTCGCGTTGACGCCGGAAGGCGAATCGCTGCTGCCCTTGGCCCGTCGATTGATCGCCGACTGGGACAACGCCGAAGACGAGATGCGCCAGCGCTTCACCTTGCAGCGCGGTCGCGTGACATTGGCGGCGATGCCGTCCTTTGCCGGCAACCTGCTGCCGCCGATCCTGAAGACCTTCCGCGCCCGGTTCCCGAATGTCAATGTCACGGTCAACGACGTGATCAACGAGCAGGTGCTGGAAATGGTTCGTGATCGTCACGTGGAACTGGGCGTGGCATTCGAGCCGCTGCAGAGTTCGTCGCTGGTATTCACGCCGTTGTACCTCGATCGTTTCGTTGCGGTGGTGCCGTTGGATTCGCCCTTGGCCCAGCGCGCCGAGATCGATTGGCAAGCGTTGCTGGAGCATCCGTTCATTACCCTGCAACGACCGTCCACCGTGCGGGTCATGCTCGAAGAGCACCTTCAGGCCCGGGGGATGAAACTGCCGGTGGAGTTCGAGAGCCATCAGTTGGCGACCGTTGGGCGGATGGTTGCCAGCGGCTTGGGCGTAAGCGCCGTGCCGGCCTTGTGCGTCGGCCAGATGCAGGAACTGGGCGCGCGCTGCATCACGCTTAGCGATCCGGTGATAGAGCGGGCCATCGGCGTGCTGACCAAGCCGGGGTATGAGCTGTCGGCGGCCGCCCAGGCGTTGTTCGATACGTTCAAGGATCAGGACTTGGCTGCTCGGCTGTCGGCGCGATAGATCGCCAGCCGTCGTCAGATCAGCAAGGGCAACAGTTGCTCACAGGGCGCCTCGACCTTGAGGTCCAGCAGGTCATCGGCGCGGGTCTTGCCCCGATTGATCGCCAGCAGCGGCTTGCCTTGTTCCTTGATTGCCCGGCACAGGCGAAACGCCGAATACGCCATCAACGAAGAACCCACCACCAACAATCCATCCGCTTGTTCGACAGCTTCGGTGGCGCGGGTCGCCGTGGCGGCGGCGACGTTTTCGCCAAAGAAAACCACATCGGGTTTCAAACGCTCGCCGTCGCAATGAGGGCAGCGGGGAATCTGGAAGCGCGCTTCGAATGCCGGATCCAACAAGGTGTCGCCGTCGGGTGCCTGCACCGCATCGACGCCGGCCAGGTAAGGGTTTTGTGCCTCCATCAATAATTGTATCCGCTGCCGCTCGCTCCGCTGGCTGCAATCCAGGCACAGCACCCGGTGCAGGTTGCCGTGCAGCTCGATGACCTGCTGGCTGCCGGCCTGGTCGTGCAGGGCGTCGACATTTTGGGTAATCAGGCCACTGATGCGTTCTTTTCCCTGCAACGCCGCCAAAGCTTCGTGGGCCTGGTTCGGCCGGGCTTGACGCATGCGCGGCCAGCCCAGCATCGCCCGCGCCCAATAGCGCCGCCGTGCCTCGGGCCTGGCGAGGAACTCCTGATACATCATCGGCTGACGGCCCCGTCGCACGCCGTCGCTGTCGCGGTAATCGGGAATGCCGGAGGGGGTGCTGATGCCCGCGCCGGTCAACACCAGGAAGCGGCGTCCGGCCATGTATGCCTGAAGCTGTTCGATAGGGTCACGGTGAAGATCGTCGGGCATTTGCATTCTCCGCAGGGCTTGAATCTTGAGGTTAGCATCGGGCTCGCTGTGCGCCTTTCGTCGCCCTCCCTGGGTCTTTCTTCAAACTTTCCCGGCGCGCGGAACATCCACCTTATGTGCGGTATTTCGATTTTTTCGCACAACGGTGCGCTATGGATACTGAATAAGGAGAACGCAATGGCAACCCCTAAAGACAACCTGCTGGATTGGCTCAACGACGCTCACGCCATGGAACAGCAAGCGGAGAAAATGCTCAAGGCCCAGGCCGAGCGCCTGGAACATTACCCGGTACTCAAGGCGCGGATCGAACAGCACATCGAAGAGACCCTCGGGCAGCAGAAGCTGGTTGAGCAATGCATCCAGCGCCTGGGCGGCAGCCCTTCGATGCTCAAGGACATGGCCGGCAAGCTGATGGCGTTCGGCCAAGCCATGGGCGGCATGGCGATGAGTGACGAAGTGGTCAAGGGCGCCATGAGCGGCTACGTATTCGAGAACCTGGAAATCGCTTCCTACACGGTACTGATCGAGGCGGCGAAAGTAGCTGGCGATGTGGAGACTCAGCGGGCCTGCGAGCAGATCCTGCCCCAGGAGATCGCCATGGCCGAATGGCTGCGCGATCACTTGCCGGAAATCACCCAGGCGTTTCTCGAGCGTTCGGCCAATCCGCATACCGAAGCCAAGCGCTGAATTGAGTGCAATGCAAGCGGCGCGGCCAGGCCTGTTCCGGCCGCGCCAGACCTGCCGTCAAACGCAAAGAGGACAGGTATGAAGCAGACCACCGGTGAGGTAAGAGCCATCAATCGACAGAGCGCGAGGGTGGGTGTCTATGTGGCACAGGAGGACGCCCATACCGTCCTCGAGCTGGGACCGGCCAATGATGTCGATATCGGCGATGTCATGGAGTGGGACAGCGGAACGGCCATTGGCACCCAGACTTATCGCAACCGGACCAAGGGTTGGACCGACGACGTGTACGTGGCAAAGCACGGCGTGGCGGCGGCGAACCTCGAGGTCCAATTGCTGGTGGGATCCTGACGACCCGGACCCCAGGAGGACGAGCATGAGTGAATTACGTTGTGGTTGCCCCGGCTGCCATTGCGATGTAGATCCGGAGCGGGTGTTCAATCACGACGGCGAGGCCTATTGCAGCCAGGCCTGCGCTGAACAACACCCCAACGGCGAACCGTGTCCGGCGTCGGATTGCCATTGCGAGCGCAGTGGCAAGGTCGGCGAAAGGGACATCACCAACAATCAACTGGATGAAGCGCTGGAGGAAACCTTCCCGGCCAGTGACCCGATCTCACCCTGAACATAGCTATATCCGGGTATCGGCGACAGGGTACCCGGACACCGCAAGCCGGTCAGTGCGGTGGTGCAAGACAACACCGGCAGCCCGCGAGTTTTGGCTTCCTGGAACGGCGCGAGGCCAGGGTGACGAGACCGGTGCAATGGGGTGCCGGCGCCACTCGGCCCTTGGCGGACAGCGTGGAAAGACACGCACTGTTTTGCAATCGGACACTGTTCATCTCAGCGCGGTGGTTCTTTTGATGAACGGCGGTAAAGATAATTTATCAATAGCCGCTTGTTTGATAGCGCTTAGGAATAGTCCCGATGACGGCAAATTAATTGCAGACTAAAAGTTTGGTTGAGCTTGACCGTTCGTCGCCACTTGAAGAACTTTATTCAAACCTTGGACGTGTCAGGTTTTCCGAATAATACGAGCCAACGAGGTTCGCAAATAGCAACTAACGAGGTGAATGAAATGGCAAACACAGGTAATAACAACCCTGGCAATTTCGCTAACGATCGTGAAAAAGCGTCGGAAGCTGGCAAGAAAGGCGGACAAGCATCGGGTGGCAACTTCGCCAACGATCCAGAACGCGCAGCTGAAGCCGGCCGCAAGGGTGGCCATGTGTCCGGTGGCAATTTCGCCAACGATCCGGAACGTGCCGCAGAAGCCGGTCGCAAAGGCGGGCAGGCTTCGGGCGGGAACTTTGCCAATGACCCTGAGCGGGCCTCTGAAGCCGGCAAGAAAGGCGGGCAGGCGTCGGGCGGCAATTTTGCCAACGACCGGGAAAAAGCCTCCGAAGCGGGTAAGAAAGGCGGCGAAAACAGCCACGGTGGCGGTCGTAAATCGTAATATCCCGTGGTCTTCAGGTCTCATGCCATTGGCATGGGACCTGTTCCAGCCGCAACAATAAAGCGTTAATCGAGTCGGGCATGATATGCCCGGCTTCGTTGATTTGTTCCTGTCGAAATACCGACAATCCTATATAGACTGCAACTACCGTTCGTCTTTTGTCTCGAATAAAAAATAAATTTTATCCGTGTAACTTCTTCTGACTTTCATGAGCCTGCCGTCGGCAGTGTTACTCATGACCTGCGTCCTGACCGAGGAGTTTAATCATGTTCATACATAACAAACGACTGCAATATACCGTGCGTGTCGCTGAGCCTAATCCAGGGCTCGCCAATCTGTTGCTTGAGCAGTTTGGTGGTGCCCAAGGTGAACTCGCGGCCGCATCGCGTTATTTCACCCAAGCCTTGTCCGAGGACGATCCGGGTCGCAAGGACTTGCTGATGGACATCGCCACCGAAGAACTCAGCCACCTCGAGGTGATCGGCTCGATCATCGTGATGCTGAACAAGGGGGCCAAGGGCAAGATGGCCGAGGGCGTCGAGAAGGAAGGCCAGCTGTACCGCGAGATTCACGGTGCCGGCAATGACTCGCACATTACCAGTGTCCTGTATGGCGCCGGTTCGCCGCTGACCAATTCGGCTGGGGTGCCTTGGACCGCCGCCTATATCGATACGATTGGCGAACCGACGGCGGACATGCGTTCCAATATCGCTGCCGAGGCCCGGGCGAAAATCGTTTATGAGCGGTTGATGAACGTCACCGACGACCCTGGCGTGAAAGAGGCCCTGGGTTTTTTGATGACCCGCGAAATCGCCCACCAGTTGTCGTTCGAAAAAGCCCTGCACGCTATCCAGCCCAACTTCCCACAAGGTAAATTGCCTGGCATGCCGGAGTTCACCAATGTGTACTTCAATATGTCCCAGGGTGAACCTTCGGTACGCGGTCCCTGGAACCAGGGCGACGATTGGGAGTTTGTCGAGAACCCAACGCCGGCAGTCGACGGTGGCGATGGCCTGGCGAGCGTGCAGCTGAGCGAAAAAGACGAGGCGTTGCTGATGGACATGAAGGCGCGGACGATGTCCAACCCTGAAAGCGACCCTACGACGGGTGCCGACTTGGGCTCGGGAATGCAAAGTGACAAACTGTAGGACGCCGGCGAGGGGGCGTGCCCCCTCGCCTGAAATCATTGCCTGACCGTTGCGCCTTGGTGCACGGCGGTTGGGCGCCGCACGGCTAAATCGACAAGGACATTTGATGGACCAGCCCACCTCCCGGATCCGATCGCCCTGGCGTACCTGGCTTGATCCTGTGCAAAACAACTTGTTCCTGGGGCTGGCTTTCTGGCTGGGCTTGGCGCTGGTCGCCGCGCTGCTGCTCTATAGCGGCTATAACGCGTTGGTCGGCGCCGACCGCCAGAACCTCGGGTACGCGGCGCTGGGCGGTACGTCCGGGTTTGCCGCCACGGCCTTGGGCGCGCTGATGGCGGTGGTGCTGCGCGATATCTCGTCGCGGACCCAGGACATCATGCTGGGGTTCGCCGCGGGCATGATGTTGGCCGCCAGCTCGTTCTCGCTGATCTTGCCGGGCATTGACGCCGCGCAGACCATTCTCGGCAATCAGTTGCTCGCCGCCCTTGTCGTCGTGATCGGGCTCGGGCTGGGCGTCGCGCTGATGGTCGGCCTCGATCGCTTCGTGCCTCATGAACATGAGTTGAGTGGGCGGCGAGGGCCCGAAGCCAAGCGTATCAACCGGGTCTGGCTGTTTGTCTTGGCGATCACCTTGCACAATCTACCGGAAGGCATGGCAATCGGCGTCAGCTTTGCCAACGGTGACCTGAAGGTGGGTCTGCCCCTGACCACCGCCATCGCCATCCAGGACATTCCCGAAGGGCTGGCGATTGCCATGGCGTTGCGCGTCACCGGCATCAGTACCCTGCGTGCCGCGCTCATCGCGGTCGGCTCGGGATTGATGGAGCCGCTGGGCGCGGTGATCGGCCTGGGCATGTCGTCCGGCGTGGCGTTGGCTTATCCCATCAGCCTGGGGCTGGCGGCGGGGGCGATGATCTTCGTGGTGTCCCACGAAGTCATTCCCGAAACCCACCGCAATGGTCACGAGACGCCAGCGACCCTTGGCTTGATGATGGGGTTCGCGGTGATGATGTTCCTCGACACGGCGCTGGGCTGAAAACGCGCTCGCAACCCTCCGTCCAGGCGCGCACGGATTTTGTTGAACATCCGCAATTTCCTCCGGGTCAGTGTTGATGACAGGTGAAGCGCGCTTCACCTCTTCAATCGAGAGGCGCCAGACGCGGCGCCTTCTGTGACCGGAGGATACTGAGATGGCCAGAACATCAGTCACCGACCTGTTCATTCACGAACTGTCCGACGTCTACAGCGCTGAAAAGCAGATCACTCGCGCCTTGCCGCGCATGGCCCGGGCCACTACCAACCCGCTGTTGGCACAAGCCTTCAACGATCACCTGGAAGAAACCCAAGGTCAGATCGAGCGCATCGACACCCTCGTCGAGGTGGCGGGCATCAAGCTCAAGCGCATGAAGTGCGTCGCCATGGAAGGGTTGGTGGAAGAGTCCAAGGAACTGATCGAGGAAATCGAGAAGGGCGCGGTGCTCGATGCGGGGCTGATTGGCGCGGCGCAAAAAGTCGAACACTATGAAATCGCCAGCTACGGCACGCTGATCGCCATGGCCAAGCATCTGAACCTGGGCAACGAAGTGGTCGGCTTGCTATTGGCGACCCTCGAAGAAGAAAAAGCCACCGACGAGAAACTTTCGAAAATTGCCGAGCAGGGTGGCAATCAGGCGGCGACGATGGAGTCTTGAGTTCGCACTGACGAGCTCCCGGGTTCGGCGTTGGATCGGGCATTGGTGTTCACCTCCAATGCCTTTTTTATAAGCGAAACCCAGCCAAACGGCCCCACCGACCGCACAGCGTCCGGGATTAAAACTCAGTGGAACTACGCTTCCACACACTCCGTCATTTGTTCTGAGAGGCACGTATTCGGGCATCGCTACGGCGGTGCCTGTTGTTGAGTTTTTCATCACGGAGGCGATGGACAGACATGACTATCCCGGACAACAACCCCGAGCGACAAAGCGGCACTTCAAGTCAGGGTCGACCTGACGAGTCCCTTAACCACATCAAGGAGGACGTGAACGAAGCCATCGGCAGCGCCCGCGAAAAGGCCGATGCTCACTTCGGCCAATACCGCGATACCGCGGCGGACCAGATCGATGCCTTGGCGCGTGGCGCCAAGTCGGCCATGTCGGAACTCGAAGCCAACGACACCCTTGGCCTCTCGCATTACTTGGCGGACATGGCCGATAGCATGAGCGGTCTGGCCGGCAAGTTGCGCAACAAGAGCGCCGAAGAGTTGCTGCACGACGGCTCTCGCCTGGCACGGGACAATCCCGGTCTGTTCCTCGCCGGCAGCATCGCCGTGGGCTTCGGCCTGTCGCGGTTCCTCAAGGCCGGCACCTCCCCGGTTGCCACTGAGGTCGAGGACCCCGCCGCCGGGAGTTCGAATCCACCGGCCGGCGGATTCGGCGCCCAGCGACCCTTCGAGTCCACCCCAGACCCCATCGGTCCGGGTGCCGCAACAACATCAAGCAGTGGCCTGGCCACCGGCGTTACCCCGACTTCACCCAGCGTCCAAGACCATCCCAGTGACTCAGCCACCGGCTCGCTGCCGGGTTCGGCCAATACCAGAGGAGAATTGTGATGAACCGACCAGACCCAGATCTACAGCGCCCCACCGGGACCACGGCCCCCGAGAACGATGCGTCGGTCATGGGCTTGCTCAGGCAACTGACCCATGAAGTCCCTTCGCTGTTCACTAAGGAATTGGCGCTGGCCAAGGCTGAGTTTCAGGCCAGTCTCAACTCGCTGAAGGCGGGCATCGCCGGAGTGGCCGGCGGCGCGATGGTGCTGCTGGCCGGTTTTATCATCCTGCTGATGGCAGTGGTGTATGGCCTGAGTACGATGATGGCGCCGTGGCTGGCCGCGCTGATCGTCGGTGTGGTGGCGATGATCATCGGCTTCGTCATGGTCCAGTCGGGCAAGAAGCAGTTCGAACCATCCCACTTCAAGCCTGACCGAACGCTCGATGCCTTGAACAAAGACCAGGAAGCCCTGCGGAGGAAAGCCTCATGAAGGATGAATTCAAAACCGAATCCGAAAAGAGCCCGGAAACCATCGAACGCGAGATCGATGAGCAGCGCGCCCATATCAGCCACATCGTCGATGCCTTGGGCAGCAAGTTCACCCCGGGGCAAATGCTCGATCAGGCACTGGGCCTGGTGAAGGGCAATGGCGCGGAATTTTTCGGCAACCTCGGCACCACGGTGCGCAATAACCCGGTGCCGACCGTGTTGACCACGGTCGGCTTGTGCTGGTTGATGCTCGGCCAGAACCACCCGCCGCGGGTCGGCTATCGCGTCGGACCCGACCAGGACGGCAGCGGCTGGAGCGAGGGACTTGCCGGTGGCCTGGGCAGCGCCAAGGATCATTTGCATGACACCACCGATTCGTTGCGCGAGGGCTTCCATCATCTTAAGGACAAGGCTTCGCACCTGACTGACGGCCTCGGTGCCAGCGCCCGTCATGCCCGCCACAGCGCCCATGAAACCGGGGCGCGAATGAGCCAGGGTACCCAGGACCTGGGCGAGCAGTTCAGTCGTCTGCTCAAGGAGCAACCGCTGATGCTGGCGGCTGCGGGTATCGCCTTGGGCGCCATGCTGGGGGCTGCGTTGCCTGGCACGTCGACCGAACAGCGGGTGATGGGCAGGACCAGCGCCGACCTGGCTGACAAGGCCAAGCAAAAGGCGCGCGAAGGCTATGAAACGGTGCGCGATACGGTGAGCAAGACCACTGAGCATCGTGACGAGCCAGCCGCCACGCCAGCCACTGGACACGCGCATTCCGGCGCGGATCTGTCCGGCGGGTTGGGTACCTCGTAGGCGAGCGCAAGAGGCGGTGCGGGATGTTCCCGCGCCGTACCTGTCAGGTTGGCAGGAGCCTCGGCTGTTGTGCGGTTATTTCATCTGAAGTACACCGTTCCCAAGGAGGCAGCACATGAAACATCAGGTCCCGTTCAGCGGCCATCTGGTCTTCATCGGCTTCGGTTCCATTGCCCGAGCCACGTTGCCCTTGCTACTCAGGCAGGACCATATCGAGGTCGAGCGCATCACCGTCATCGCACCGGTGATTGAGCAGGAGATCTGGTTCAAGGAGCGGGGCATTCGTTTTGTCCGCAAGGCGCTGACCGAGCAGACCTTTGTACAGACGCTGGATCGCTTCGTGAAACCCGGGGACTTCATCGTCAACTTGTCAGTGGAGGTCAGCTCATTGGCCGTCATGGCGTACGCCTTCGACAAGGGCGCCCTGTACTTGGACACCTGCGTCGAACCCTGGGCCGGTGGCTATGACGATCCGCACCTGGACCTTTCCCACCGCACCAATTATGCGTTGCGCTATCAAGTACTGGACCTGCGCCGGAGGTTGGGCAAAGGCCCGACGGCAGTCGTTGCCCACGGCGCCAATCCAGGCTTGATTACCCATTTGCTCAAAGCTGGACTGATGGAGTTGGCGGTGCAGTTGGACCATCCATTGCCCCAAGACCGCGAAGGCATCGACTGGGCGCGGTTATGCATGGAGATGGGGATCAAGGTCATTCATTTTGCCGAACGCGATACCCAGCGTTCGCAGCGTCCCAAGGAGGACGATGAGTTCGTCAACAGCTGGTCGGTGGAAGGCTTCATCAGCGAGGGCAGCCAGCCGGCGGAACTGGGATGGGGCAGCCATGAGCGCAGTTGGCCGACGCCTGCCCGGCGTCATCGCTTCGGCACTCGCAACACGATTTATCTCGAACGCCCGAGTGCCAGCGTGCTGGTCAAGACGTGGACGCCGTTGGGCGGTCCCTGCCTGGGGCTGATGATTACTCATCATGAAACCGCATCGACGGCTGACCTGCTGACCGTCAAGGAGCAACGCAGATTGGTCTATCGACCGACGCTGCATTACGCCTATCACCCTTGCAATGACGCACTGCTGTCGATTCATGAGCTGGTCGGTCGCGGCTGGGAAACGCAAGCCCGGCAACGCATCCTCAATGGCGAAATCGACAGCGGCGGTGCCGACGCCCTCGGTGTCTTGCTGATGGGCCATGAGCTGAATGCCTACTGGTTCGGTTCGGTGCTGAGCATCGACGAGGCCCGGGCGCTGGTGCCCTTCAACAATGCCACCAGCCTGCAAGTGGCGGCGGGGGTGCTGTCGGGCATCGTCTGGGCGGTAGAGCATCCGGACCGTGGCATCGTCGAGCCCGAGCAAATGGATTACCAGCGTGTGCTGGAAGTCGCACGGCCTTACCTCGGCACGCTGGTGGGCCAGCGTACCGACTGGACGCCCAGCGGTTCGAACCATAGAACCTCTACGGACGGGGCGGCGGACGATTGGCAATTCGAGCATTTCACGCGGTTCTGAAACAGCCGACCTGTGGCGAGGGAGCTGGCGCGCGCTGGGGGGGCGCAGCGCCCCCAATGCAAGCGACTCGGCCAGCTTGGCTCAACACCTATACTCATTCCCTGAGATCATCTGAATCCGGGGTGGGCAATCGTGCTGCGTGTGCTGATGCTGTCCGTTCTGCTCGTCCTGGCGGGGTGCGCCACGTCGCAGCGCGGTCAGCAGGTCGCCCCGGTGGCGATCCCCGAGGGCATTTGGCGACAGGTTGATCGACAGATCATTGCCGCGTCGAAAAGCGCCACAGAGCAAGCCGGGCTCTATGCGCGCGGCTCTATGGAGCATTGGCGGGTGCTGGTGTATGAGCGCACGGAGGCCGAGTTCATACCCTGGTTCAGCAGTTATTGGACCCAGGAGTGGCTGGCCGTGAAGGTCAGCTGGTATTCGGCCAGCGCAGAGGGCGAGGCGGATTCGTCGGCCAAGCGCCTGGCGATTTACCTGCAGGAGCAATATCGCGAACAGGTGCTGGAACCGGTGGCGGTGGAAATCGATCCCGAGGCGATCAGGGCCAACGCGACGGCTTACTACCTGCGCCTGCTGAATCAGCAGGTCCAGGTGATCGCGCAACGGCATCGCATCCCCCTCGAACTGATGAATCGGCGCCTGCACGGAATCCGGGCGATCAACCTGGGGCCGCCAGCGGCGCGCAACGCGTCGCTGTACGAGGTGGTCCACACCGAACCGCTCAATACACTGCCGGCCTATGCGGCGCTGATCGATCACGTCGACAAGGCCGCCGACACCGGTTCTGGCCCCTCGGATGCGGTGATCGCCACGGTGGCACAACGCACCAGCGAAAAAATCGAGGCGCAATTCGCCACCCGAGGCGCGGCCGGGGCGGCGGCGGCCGTGGCCGGCAAGGCCGCAGGTGCGTTGATTTCGGTGGGCGTGGCGGGCATTCGCGCGATCCTCCACGAGGGCGACCGGCCGGAAATGGAAGCGCACATTCGTAAAAGCCTGAGCGCGGCGTTCGACGAAGCCTGGTTCAAATCCCTCAAGCACCCTCTCAGCGGGGTGATGGCGCCGGTGTATTACCTGGGCGGGGAAATCGATAGCAACCTGGTGGAAGCGGACCTCAACAATCGGCCTGCGAATCTACCAGCCCTGACGCCCTAGTCGCTCACTCAGACCCCAGCGTCACGCGGCAGCCCTTGCGATGGCGGATCTGTTCGTCCGAGGGGCGTTCCCTGATGAATTCAAAGCGCGGCTCGCCTTCGCTGTAGATCACCAGCCAGCCCCATTCCAATTCATTCTCATCCTGCCCTGGCCGGGGCGGCGCGGCCCACCAGGGTTCTTTTTGCATGATCTGGCGCATCGTTTACCTCCTGCCGGTTGATCCCTTGAACTATAGACTGCGGGATTTTCATCCCGCTCAGTGTGCTCTGCCCCCGCCCAACGGCGTCTAGCGTCTGTATCCCCGCACTCGAACGGGGAATGACTGGACCCATGCGCACATGCAAGCACTGTTGAACGAGATCCTCGATGCGGTTCGCCCCCTGATCGGCCAGGGCAAGGTGGCCGACTACATTCCCGCCCTCGGCACGGTGCCGGCCAATCAGTTGGGCATCGCCGTGTACAGCAATGACGGTGAGATGTATTGCGCAGGCGATGCTGAAACGCCGTTTTCGGTACAGAGCATTTCCAAGGTGTTCAGCCTGGTGCAGGCGATCGAGCATTCCGGCGAAGCCATCTGGCAACGCTTGGGCCACGAGCCGTCCGGCCAGCCCTTCAACTCGCTGGTGCAACTGGAATTCGAACGCGGCCGACCGCGCAATCCGTTCATCAACGCCGGTGCCCTGGTGATCTGCGACATCAATCAATCACGCTTTGCCGCTCCGGCGCTGTCGATGCGGGATTTCGTACGTCGCTTGTCGGGCAATCCCCAAGTGATGGTGGATGGCAAGGTCGCCGAGTCGGAATACCAGCACCGTGCGCGAAACGCGGCGATGGCCTACCTGATGCAATCCTTCGGCAATTTCCACAACGACGTGGAAGCGGTGTTGCGCAGCTATTTCAGCCACTGCGCGCTACGAATGAACTGCATCGACCTGGCGCGGGCGTTCTGCTTCCTGGCCAATGATGGCTTCTGCAAGCACAGCGGCGAGCAGATCCTCAGCGCTCGCCAGACCCAGCAGGTCAACTCCATCATGGCCACCAGCGGCCTGTACGACGAGGCGGGCAATTTCGCCTATCGCGTTGGCCTGCCGGGCAAGAGCGGCGTGGGCGGTGGGATTGTCGCCGTGGTGCCGGGGCAGTTCACGGTCTGCGTCTGGTCGCCGGAACTCAACGTTGCCGGCAATTCCCTCGCCGGTATGGCGGCGCTGGAACTGCTCAGCCAACGGATCGGCTGGTCGGTTTTCTGATGACAAAAAAAGGGCCCGCTCCTGATTCAGGAGCGGGCCCTTTTGTTTTATGGATTTTCAGCAGAGGCGGTCGATGACCCGAACCTCAGCGCTGTCCTGCACCGACGGCCAGGCCTGGGTCAGCGTTTGTAGCACGCGACTCATGAAGTCCTTGTCGGCGGCGGCTTTCTTGCCGACGTAGCCCTGGCCACGGCGGTACATCTTCAGCCGGGCACACAGGTCTTGCTGGTGCTTGTCGAACTCGTCTTCCTGGGTGAAGGGCGAGAGGCAGTCCATATGGACCTGGCCGTTCTTGCTGATCCACAGGATGTGGCTGTCCAGGCTGTCTTTGTGTGCTGCGAACATGCGAGCCAGTTCATCAATAGATGGTTGATTATTCAGATTCATGTGTAAGCCCCTTGACCATTTGGTTGATCTGTCTGGTGGTTCGCAAAACTTCGCTGTTCGGTGTTTGTTTGCCTGTCGCCGAAACCAGGCCGTCAGCGTTCGTCCGTCGAGTTTCGACGGGGTCGTGCATCAGTTGTGTAGTGTTATCGAAGGGCTGCTACGCAAATGCGCTACAACGAAGAGAAACAGCGAAGAATCTTCAGGCCAGTGTCGACTTTGAGGGTCGAGCCCATGCGTCATGAGGATTGATCGCCAGCGTTTCTCGTCCTTGTCACCGGACGGTCATGCCAGGTCAGCACCTTCAATCTGCCTTGTGGGCAGTCCCTTTATCGAAAAAACAGCTCGGCGGTCAGACGAGCTTGCTCAAACATTTGCCTGTACTCCCGATCGGGGAGACGTCTGCATCATGCAAGGGCAAATCGGAGGCGTCAACGGTTTTGTAGTGATTATTTTTGTTCACTACATATTGTCGGACAAAATGGTTTGGGTATGAAAAAGCGGCTGCGAGTGGTTTCCCGTGGCGAGGGAGCTTGCTCCCGCTGGGGCGCGAAGCGGCCCTCAAAAAGGCACATGCGATGTATCAGATATAGCGCGTGTGTTTCCTTGGGGCTGCTACGCAACCCAGCGGGAGCAAGCTCCCTCGCCACGGGGATCGCATCTGGCTTTGTCTTCTGCGGCAGGGCTCAGGTCGCCTTGGCCTTGCTCGTCTTGCGCGGTGCGCCGCCAGCCTTGCGCTTGGTCGGCTTGCGTTTGTTTTTCCACGGCGTAGCCCCGCGCCCGGCGGGGCTGGCCGGGCCGCTGATGGTCAAGCTCATGCCCTGACAGCGGGCGACGTGCTTGCTCATCCAGGCGGCTTGCCGGGTGACGAATTCTTCCAGGCTCATTTCGCCGCTTTGCACCATGTCCAACGCTTGTTCCCAGATCGCGGTGGTACCTGGATCTGCAATCGCGCGAGGTACGGCGTCGATCAGGCTGAACGCTGCCGGGGTGGCGGACAAGGCCTTGCCGTTCTTCACCAGGTAACCGCGGTCGAGCAGGCCCTGGATGATCGAGGCGCGGGTCGCTTCGGTGCCGATGCCGGTGGTGTCCTTGAGCTTCTGCTTGAGCAACGGATCCTGCACCAGCTTGGCGACGTTCTTCATCGCCTTGATCAGGTCGCCCTCGGTGAACGGCTTGGGCGGCTGGGTCCACAGGTCCTTGGGCGTAACCGCATCCACCTTGCAGTCACCGCCCTCGGCCAGCGGCGGCAAGGTTTGTGGCGCGGGTGCTTCGCGGCCCCGTGCCGGTGCGAGTGCTTCGGGCAGGGCGCGCTTCCAGCCGGGTTCGACGATCTGCTTGCCGACGGCGCGCAGATCCTGGCCGGCACAATCGAAGTCGGCCTGGGTCCGGTCGTATTCATGGTTGGGCAGGAACTGCGCCAGGTAGCGCGCGCGAATCAGCGTGTAGACGGCGCGCTGCTTGCCGGCGAGCTTGTCGAGGTTTTTCGCCGCAGCCGTGGGGATGATGCCGTGGTGCGCGCTGACCTTGGCGTCGTTCCAGGCGCGGGATTTACGTTGGGGTTGCAGGTGATCGCGCAGCGGTGCAAGGCCCGGGTCGGCCTGGGCGAGGGCGGCCAGGATGGCAGGGGCTTCGCTGTGCTGGCTCACTGGCAGGAAACCGCAATCGCTGCGGGGATAGGTGATGAGCTTGTAGGTTTCGTAGAGCGACTGGGCAACGTCCAGGGTCTCCTGGGCGCCAAGGCCGAGCTTCTTCGAGCAGACTTCCTGCAGGGTGCCCAGGTCGAACGGCAGCGGCGCCGCTTCGCGCAGGCGTTCGGTGCGTACCTTGATGACCCGGGCGGTGGCAGCGTTGCCCATGGCCTGGGCGGCGTCTCGGGCCAGGGCCTGGTTCAGGCAGCGTTCCTGGTCGTCGCAGGCGTCCGGATCGGCGCGCCATTGAGCGGTGAAGGCGGTGCCGGCATCGCTCAGTTGCACGTCGATGGCCCAGTAGGCGACCGGTACGAAGTCGGCAATGCTGCGGTCGCGATCCACCACCAGACGCAGGGTCGGTGTCTGCACGCGGCCCACCGGCAAGACGCCTTGGTAACCGGATTGGCGACCCAGGAGCGTGAACAGGCGACTCATGTTCATGCCGATCAGCCAATCGGCCCGTGAGCGACCGAGGGCCGAATGGTACAGGTTGAAAGTTTCCGCGCCGGGCTTGAGCGCGCCGAGGGCCTTGCGGATCGACGCGTCGTCCAGGGCCGACAGCCACAGTCGCTGAATCGGTCCGCGATAGCGGCAATGCTCGACCAGCTCCCGGGCGATCATTTCGCCCTCGCGGTCGGCATCGGTGGCGATGATCAGTTCCGTCGCTTCACCCAAGAGCCGCTTGACCGCTTTGTACTGCCCGGCGGTTTTCGGCTTGACCGTCATTTTCCATTGCACCGGCACGATGGGCAGGTCGGCCAGCGCCCAGCGCTTGTAGCGCGCGTCGTAGGCGTCGGGTGGGGCGGTCTCCAGCAGATGGCCGATGCACCAGGTGACCGTGACGTTCGCGCCCAGCCAGCAACCGTCGCCGCGCCGCGTGGCGCTCAGCACGGTGGCGATGTCCTTGGCCTGGGACGGTTTTTCACACAGGTACAACCGCATAACGCCTCTTCCTAAGCGGGTTTCATGGGGCCGTAGCATGGTCAGGGATCGGCGCCGGAGCAAGCTTTATCTGTATGGATATACAGATAAAACATTGCGCTGCGTTGCAACAGCCCGCTTGTCTTGTCGCTCGGCGACTGAATAGGCAAGCAGAATGAATTTCTTGCAAGGCCATAGCTCATAACTTGCAGAGCGATTGAAACCGCAGAGCAAGTTAATGGAATCAAGGAGAGTCACTTTCATGAATTCGATGCCGAAGGGCAACGGACAGGCGACCACGCGTTTGATTCTCGTTGTTGAGGATGATCCGACCATCCTGGAGTTTTTGTGTGAAATCCTCGAGGAAGAAGGATTTGTCGTCGAGCCTCGGGAAAGCGCCGATTCGGCACTGACTTTTCTCGAGGAAAGCGCCGATTACGTGGACTTGTTACTCACTGACATCACCATGCCCGGGGAAATGGATGGAGCGGACCTGGCCAATCTCACGGGAGATCGCTGGCCGCAGATACCCTTGCTGATCATGTCGGGCTTCGAGACGCCGGAGAGCGCGGGGATCAAGCATCACGCCTCGTTCATCGCCAAGCCGTGGGCGCTGGGGCAGATGCTGGACCTGGTGGAAAATACGGTGAAAGATCATTCGGTGCATTGATCGAGACAGGCGCCGGGGCGGGGCGTTTATTCACGTTTAGGTTGCAAAACGGCGGTTGCCCCTATGACAATGCGAGTCATTATCAGTCGCGAATTATTCCATTGTCATGTCCGCCAACGATCTGTCCTTACGCAGCGCCGTCAACGATCTGTATTGCGACCATCACGGTTGGCTTCAGGGATGGCTTCGCAAGCGCCTCGGTAACACGTTCGATGCGGCGGATCTGGCCCAGGATACTTTCGTACGCGTGATCAAGGCGCGCTCCGCGCTGGATATCCGCGAACCGCGACCTTACCTGTCGATGATCGCCAAGGGATTGCTGATCGATCTTTTTCGCCGCCGCTCTCTTGAACAGTCCTACCTCGAAGCCTTGGCGGCGATGCCTGAGTCACAGCAACCGTCGTTGGAAGAGCAGGCGATCCTGTTCCAGGCCCTGATGGAAATTGACCGGCTCTTGCAGGGCTTGGGTCCCAAGGTCAAGCAAGCGTTCATCCTGTCGCAATTCAACGGCCTGACCTACCCGCAAATCGCCGAGCGCCTCGGCGTCAGCGTGCGCACAATCAACAATCACATGGCCAAGGCCATGGAGCACTGCTGTCTGATGCAGCTCCAGTTACAGCTCCCATGAGCCTGTCGCCCGAGCAATTGCAGGCCATTCGTGTGGCGGCGCAATGGTACGCCCGGCTTCATTCCGGCATCACGACGGACGCGGAACGGGCGGGATGGCGCGCCTGGCTGGCTGCGGACGCCTTGAATGACCAAGCGTGGCAGCGCGTGGCGGCGGTCTCCGAGCAAATGTCCAGCGTGCCAGGTGCATTGGCCGCCCCGACCTTGAGCACCAGCCCCGGCCGATCCCGTCGGCAGGTGCTGCGAAGCGCCTTGTTGCTGACCTCCGCAGGCTGCCTGGGCTGGTTGAGTTGGCGCAGCGAGACCGCGCAGAACCTGCTTTGCGACGTCCGCACGGGCGTCGGCGAGCGGCGGGAGGTCCGGTTGGCGGACGGCAGCAGGGTGTTGCTCAATACCAATACATCGGTCGACGTTCGTTTCGACGGACAACAACGGATCTTGAAGCTGCTGTGGGGCGAAATCATCGTGACGACTGCGGCTGATCCCTCGCAGCGTCCATTCAAGGTGTTCACCGACCAAGCCGAAGTGCTTGCCTTGGGAACACGCTTTATCGTGCGCGCTAACAGTCAGGGCGGGGAGGTCTCGGTACTTGAAAAGGCGGTGGAGGTCAGGCTGCTCGGTGGCGGGCCGGCAGTCCGAGTCGACGCTGGCAGACAGCTAGGCTTCGACCGCCAATCGCTCGGTACGCTGCGGGCCAATGACGTATCGGTCGGTGCCTGGCAGCAAGGCAGCGTCATCGCCATTGACCGGCCGCTGGCGGCGTTACTCACGGAGCTTTCACGCTATCGCCTGGGAATACTGCGTTGTGACCCGGCTATCGGCGACTTGAAAGTCTCAGGTGTTTTCCCCATCGACAATACCGACCTTGCCCTGGCGGCCCTGGAAACCGGCTTTTCGTTGCGAGTGACGCGATACAGCCGATTCTGGGTCCAGGTGTCTCGCGGCGAACGAGGCTGACGCGCACGCGTTGATGCAATTAAAAAACTTTTGCACTTTTCATCGGCATGGTTCGGCTCATCCCTCAGTGAGTTTCTTGATTGTTTGGGGGAGGGGACGCATGTCTTGCGTGAACACGCCAGGTCGTCTGGCGATTGCAATGAAAATCGGTTTATTGGCTGCTACGTCTTCCTGTGCCTGGGAGGCGTCAGCCAATCCCGTTCCAGAGGCCCCGGCGCAGCAACGCGCGGTGCAGGCTTACGATATTGGCGCGGGCTCGCTCGTCGATGTGCTGACGCGTTTCTCCAGCCAGGCCGGTGTCGCCATTTCGTTCGATGCCGCACAGCTGCGGGGCTTGCAGTCGCGCGGCCTGAACGGCTTTTTTGGCGTGGACGAGGGCTTCGCTCGCATCCTGGACGACAGCGGCCTGCAAGCCGAACCCCAGGCCAACGGGACCTATCGGCTTCGTGCCGCACCCTCGCGCGGTTCGGCCATGGAACTGGGCACCACCACCATCGACGGACAGTTGCTCACGGCAACCACGGAGAACAGCGGCTCCTACACCACCGGGGCGGTCACCATTGGCAAAGGTGAACACTCGCTACGCGAAACGCCGCAGTCGGTCACGGTGATTACCCGCAAGATGCTCGACGACCAGAACCTGAACACCATCGATCAGGTGATGGAGAAAACGCCTGGCATTACCGTCTACGACTCGACGATGGGCGGCAAATATTTCTATTCCCGCGGGTTCCGGATGTCGGGCCAATACCAGTACGACGGTGTTCCGCTGGACATGGGCAACAGCTATGTCCAGGCCGACAGCTTCAGCAGTGACATGGCCTACTACGACCGCGTTGAAGTCCTGCGCGGTGCGGCCGGGATGATGAAGGGCTCCGGCGGTACTTCGGGGGGCGTCAATTTTGTTCGCAAGCGCGGCCAGGCCACGCCCCAGACTGAACTCAGCCTCTCGGGTGGCACTTGGAACAACTACCGCGGGCAAGTCGATACCGGCGGTCCGCTGAACGACGCCGGCACTGTACGGGGCAGGGCGGTGATTGCCGAACAGAGCCGGCGTTATTTCTACGACGATGCCCAACGCAAGGATCAGGTCTACTACGGTGCCCTGGACGTCGACTTGACGTCCGACACCACGCTCGGCCTGGGCGTGGCCTATGAGGACGTCGACGCGAGCCCGTGCTGGGGCGGCCTTGCGCGCTACCGCGATGGCAGTGATCTCAAGCTCAGCCGTTCCACCTGCCTGGACCCGTCGTGGAATACCTGGCGCAGTCAGCGGACCACGGTCTTTGGTGACCTGCGGCATTCGCTCAACGACGACTGGGCGGTGAAGGTCGCAGGTGTCTATACGAAAAATACCCAGGACATCAAATATGCGTTCGCATCAGGTTCGGTGGCGCCCGGCGCCTCCACCACCAACCTGCTTGGCAGCATGTACGACTACGATCAGGTCGACTACGGTCTGGACGCCTATCTGGACGGCACCTTCCAAGCCCTCGGTCAGCGACATGAATTGATTCTCGGCGTCAACGCCAGTCGTTCGGACAAGGACGATTTCTACTCGGTCGCCTTGTTGCCGCAGAAGCAGAACGTATTCGATCCGGACCGGCACATCCCGGAACCGGACGACAGTTACTTCATTGAAAATTCGACTCGCGGCGGACCGGTCAAAACCGTCACCGAGCAGCAGGGCGTGTATTCGACCCTGCGCCTGAAGTTGGCGGACCCGTTGACCTTCGTCGTGGGCAGCCGGGTGAGCTGGTACAGCTCCAAGAGCGACTCGGTGTTTCTCACGGGCGGTACGGAACACGCCAGGAGCACCGAGACCGGCCAGGTCACGCCCTTTGCCGGCGTGTTGCTGGACCTCAACGAAAACCTGACGGCCTACGCCAGTTACTCGGACATCTTCACGCCCCAAGGCAACTACCGCTCGCAAAGTGGCTCGGCGCTCAAGCCACTGGTAGGTGAAAGTTATGAACTGGGGATAAAGGGAGAATGGTTCCAAGGGCGCTTGAACACGGCCTTCAACCTGTTCCGCACCGTGCAGAAGGACCAGGCCCAGACGGATTTCAACTCGACCTGCGCCTCATCGGATGGCTATTGCTACGAGAACGCCGGCAAGGTTCGCGCCCAGGGTTTCGAAGCCGAGATCAGCGGCGAAGTCATCGAGCGACTGCAACTGCTCGCCGGTTATACCTACACCCAGACCAAGACCCTGGAAGACATCGACACCAGCCTCAATGGCGGTTCGTTCAACAGCTATGTGCCGCGTCATGTGCTGCGCCTGTGGGGCGATTATGCCTTGGGCGGGGCCTTCGAGCGCTTCAATGTCGGCGCCGGGGTCAACGCGCAGAGCGATAATTTCCGTGTATCGCCGGTGAGCGGTGAAAAGATCACCCAGGCCGGTTATGCGGTGTGGAACGGTCGTATCGGTTATCGCATCGATGACACCTGGTCCGTGGCACTCAATGGCAACAACCTGTTCGACAAGCGCTACTACACCACCATCGGGACCGAGGGCTTCGGTAACTATTACGGTGAGCCGCGCAATTTCACCGCGACGGTGAAGGCGCGCTTCTGAAAACCATGGCGAGGGGCATCTGCTCCCTCGCCATACTCGGGTTTCAGTTGGTATCCAAATCCACGTGCCTGGTTTCCCGCAGGCAAATCATCCCCACCACCAGGCTCACGCCAGTGATCACCACCGGGTACCACAGCCCATAGAAAATATCCCCGGTATAGACCACCAGCGCGAACGACACGGTGGGCAGGAAGCCGCCGAACCAGCCATTGCCAATGTGGTATGGAAGGGACATCGAGGTGTAGCGGATGCGGGTCGGGAACAGCTCCACCATCAGCGCCGCCAGCGGGCCGTAGCACATCGCCGAGATGATGATCAGCGCGACGATCAGTGCGACGATCATCGGCCGATTGATCTGCTGGGCGTCGGCCTGTTGCGGGTAGCCCGCCAGCGTCACCGCGCCGCGCAGGGCGGCCTCGTCGTAGCCTTCGAGTTTCACGTCACCGACGCTGACTTGCACGGTGCTGCCGGCAGGCGCCGCGACGCTGCTGTAGGGCAGGCCCTGCTTGACCAGGAAGGTCTTGACCTTGTCGCAGGGGCTGTCGAAACGCGCCTTGCCCACCGGGTCGAACTGGAAGGTACAGGTGGCCGGATCGGCGACCACGGTGATCGGTGCCTGGCGGCTTGCCAGGTCGATGGCCGGGTTGGCGTAATGCGCAAGCGTCTTGAAGATCGGAAAGTACAACGCCGTCGCCAGCAGCAGGCCGATCATCAGGACCGGCTTGCGTCCGACTTTGTCCGACAGCCAGCCAAAGAAGATGAAGAACGGTGCGCCGATGATGACGCTGACGATCAGCAGGCTATTGGCGAGTGCCGGGTCCATCTTGAGGAATTGGGTGAGGAAAAACAGCACATAGAATTGCGCGGCATAGAAGGTCACCGCTTGCCCGGCGTTGATGCTGAACAGGGCGATCAGCACCACTTTCAGGTTCTCCCATTTGCCGAACGATTCGCGGATCGGCGCCTTGCAGCACTTGCCTTCTTCTTTCATTTTCAAGAACGCTGGCGATTCGTGCAGGCTCAGGCGGATCCAGGTGGAAATGCCCAGCAGCAGGATCGACAGCAGGAACGGAATGCGCCAGCCCCAGACTTCGAACTGGTCACCGGTAAAGTAACGGCACCCCAGCACCACCAACAGCGAAAGCAACAGCCCCAGGGTGGCGGTGGACTGAATCCAACTGGTGTGGAAACCACGTTTGCCCATCGGCGCGTGCTCGGCGACATAGGTGGCCGCGCCGCCGTACTCCCCGCCCAAGGCCAGGCCCTGGAGCATGCGCAACACCACCAGGATGATCGGTGCGGCGATGCCGATGCTGGCGTAGTTGGGCAGCAGGCCGACGCAGAACGTGGCCAGGCCCATCAGCACGATGGTCGCCAGGAAGGTGTATTTGCGCCCGATCATGTCGCCCAATCGACCAAACACCAAGGCGCCGAACGGACGCACGATGAAGCCGGCGGCGAAGGCCATCAAGGCAAAAATGAACGCCGTGGTGTCGTTCACCCCGGCAAAGAACTGCTTGCTGATCACCGCCGCCAGGGCGCCGTAGAGAAAAAAGTCGTACCACTCGAACACCGTCCCCAGGGACGAGGCGAAGATGACTTTCTGCGTTTCCTGACTGGTGCCGGCGCTGCGCGTGGCTTCCAGGGGCTGAACATGCTCAGACATAGCGGTATCCCTCACAGTGATTGTTTTTGTTGTTCCACTGCAACGCCGGGTGGGGCGTCTCCTGACTTGACGCATTTTCCTTGGTTTACATTTGTTCCCTCGCCACGGGGGCTCTTGGTGTTTTTCAGACCGTGGCGGGCTGCTTTTGTGTCGTGATGCTGGTGATCGCTGGCGCTAGCATCATCTGCGCCGCCTTCTCGGCAATCATCAGCGTCGGCGAGCAGGTGTTGCCCGAGATGATGTGCGGCATGATCGATGCGTCGGCGATGCGCAGGCCCTTGATGCCATGCACGCGCAATTGCGCATCCACCACGGCGTCGGCGTCCGGGCCCATGCGGCAAGTGCCCACCGGATGGAAAATCGTCGTGCCGATGCGCGCGGCGGCCTGGTGCAATTCTTCTTCGGTTTGCAGGCTGGGGCCGGGCAGGTATTCCACCGGCTTGAAGGCGCCCAGGGCCGGGGAGGCGACGATGCGTCGGGTCAGGCGGATGGCGTCGGCGGCGACCCGCAGGTCTTCGGGATGGCTCAGGTAATTGGGCTGGATCAACGGCGCGTCATGGGGATCGGCTGAGCGGACGTCTACGCGACCGCGGCTCATCGGGCGCAGATCGCAGACCGATGCGGTGAACGCCGCAAAGCTGTGCAATGGTTCGCCGAAGCGCTCCAGGGACAACGGTTGTACGTGGTACTCAAGGTTGGCCGAGGTCTGTTCCGGGCCCGAGCGGGCGAACGCGCCGAGTTGGCTCGGGGCCATGGACAACGGGCCGCTGCGGTCGTACAGGTAGCGCAAGCCCATGCCCATCTTGCCCCACAGCGTGCCGGCGATCTGGTTAAGCGTGCGGGCGTTTTCCAACTGGTAGATCAGCCGCAACTGCAAATGATCCTGCAAGTTGCCGCCAACGCCGGGCAACTCGTGGACCACGCCGATGCCCAGGCGCTGCAACAGGCTGCGCGGGCCGATCCCAGAGCGCTGCAAGATGCCCGGCGAACCAACGGCACCGGCGCACAGGACGATTTCCTTGCGGGCCTTGAACGTCATGTTTTTGCCTTGCCAGCGGGCGCTGACGGCATGGGCGCGGTCGTCACGCAACAACACGCGATCGACCTCGACCTCGGTCAATATCGTCAGGTTGGGGCGGTTGCGAATCGGTTTGAGAAAGGCCTTGGCGGCGTTCCAGCGCACCCCGGCTTTCTGGTTGACCTGGAAGTAGCCACAGCCTTCGTTGTCGCCACCGTTGAAATCGTCGACGCTGGGGATGCCGCTCTGCTCGGCAGCGGTGCGGAAGGCGTCGAGAATCGGCCATGACAGGCGCTGGCGTTCGACTCGCCATTCCCCGTTCACGCCATGAAAATCGGAGTCTCCCGCGAAGTGGTTTTCGCTCTGTCTGAACAGCGGCAACACGTCTTTCCAGGCCCAGCCGGGATTACCCTCGGCGGCCCAGCCGTCGTAGTCCGCGGCCTGGCCGCGCATGTAGATCATGCCGTTGATCGACGAGCAGCCGCCCAACACCTTGCCGCGCGGATAGCTCAGCGCGCGCCCTTGCAGGCCCGGTTGTGCTTCGGTCTTGAAGCACCAGTCGGTGCGCGGGTTACCGATGCAGAACAGGTAGCCGACCGGGATATGAATCCAGGGGTAATTGTCACGGCCACCGGCTTCGAGCAGCAGCACCCGGTGTTGCGGATTGGCCGAAAGCCGGTTGGCCAGAAGGCATCCAGCGGGGCCGGCGCCCACGACCACGTAATCGTATTCATCGACGACAGGTTGCATTCGCGACCTCATTTTTTGTTCTTGTGGGACTCATCCTAGTTGTTAGTTTTCGTCAAAAGAATGTTAGTTTTTGCGCAGCGGCTGTGCGTTTATAAACAGCCCCTCACTTTCAGGCGTTTGCAAGGAAGGCTCATGTTCGATTGGAATGACCTGCGCTACTTCCTGGAACTGCAACGCAGCGGCCGCTTGTTGACCGCCGCGCGACGGCTCAACACCACCCATGCCACGGTGGCGCGGCACATCGAGGCCATTGAGAAAAGTCTCGGCACGGCGTTGTTTGTCCAGCACGCCCAGGGCTATGAGCTGACCCCAGCGGGTGAAGCACTGCTCAAGCATGCCGAGGCCATGGAAAATGTCGCGCTGCTGGCCCAGGAGGACATCACCCAATCCAGCGCGCCCTTGGGCAAGATCCGCCTCGGCGTTACAGAAGGGCTGGGCATCATGTTCCTGGCCAGTCGCATGAACGGGTTGTTCGAACGTTATCCGGGGTTGGAGGTTGAGCTGGTGGCGGTGCCGCGGTTCGTCAGCATCCTCAACCGCGAGGCGGAAATCAGTATTCATCTCGAACGCCCGGCGGCCGACCTGCTGGTGACGCGAAAACTCACCGATTACCGCCTGGCCCTGTATGCCAGCCAGGCCTACCTGGACCGCTCGCCGCCGTTGCGCAGCCGCGAGGATCTGGCCCGTCACGCCTGGATCGGCTACGTCGACGACCTGCTGTTCAGCCAGGAATTGATGTTCCTCAACAGCTTTTGCCGCAAGCCCCGAGTCGTCTTCCACAGCACCAGTGTCATCGCCCAGCAGCAGGCCGCGCGTTCGGGCCTTGGGATCGCCGTGCTGCCGTGCTACATGGCCAGCAGCGATCCGACGCTGGTGCCTTTGCTGCCGGACGAAAGCATCTGCCGCAGCTACTGGATCAGTACCCGCCGCGAGCTGCACAAATCCGTCCGATTGCGCGTGTTGTGGGATTACGCGGTGCAATTGTGCGAGCGTGAGCAGGGGCTGCTGTTGCCCTGACTCTAAGGTTATGTCTGAACGATCAGTATGTATTTTCAACCTTAAAAATCAGATGGTTGCAATTTGTTCCATGAGAGCAAGCTCCCTCGGCACAATCACAAGCGCAGCCAACCTGTGAACTGACTGGCGGCGCTTGTCAGAAAAAACCGACAGGAGTACAAATGTACTCCATGACGACTCTCACTCCTCGCCGCACCGCTATCCTGACCTTTATCCGCGAACGCATCGCCGAGCAGGGCCAGTCTCCGAGCCTTGCTGAAATCAGCGAGGCGTTTGGTTTCGCCTCTCGCAGCGTGGCGCGCAAGCATGTGCTGGCGTTGACCGAGGCCGGTTTCATCGAGGTCAATGCGCACCAGGCCCGAGGCATTCGGCTGCTGAACCAGCCGCCACGGCCCGAGTTGCTGGACGTGCCGGTGCTGGGGCGGGTGGCTGCCGGGCTGCCGATTGGTGCCGACGCCGAGGTTCACAGCCGCCTGCTGCTGGACCCGGCGATTTTCACCAAGGCGCCGGATTATCTGTTGCGGGTCCAGGGCGATTCGATGATCGAGGACGGCATCCTCGACGGTGACCTGGTGGGCGTGCAGCGCACGCCCCAGGCCGCCAATGGGCAGATCGTCGTGGCGCGCCTGGACGGGGAAGTGACCATCAAGCGCTTCGAGCAAATCGGCGAGCGCGTGCGCCTGTTGCCCCGCAATCCGGCCTATCAGCCAATCATCGTTGAAGCCGACCAGGACCTGGCGATCGAAGGCGTGTTCTGTGGCCTGGTGAGACAAGGCTGATGGGCGCTGTCGTTGCGCTGGATACGCTGTTCAATGGCGGCCAGGTCTGGAAGGGGCGACCTGCGCCGCCGGCCGCCAGTCCGCAGCCCACCGGTCATGCGGCGCTGGACGCGGCATTGCCCAATGGCGGCTGGCCGGAAGCGGCACTGACGGAAATTCTTATCGGCGCGCCGGGCGTGGGCGAGTTGCAACTGGTCTGGCCGACCCTCGCGCGGCTGTCGGCGGCGGGGGAGCGGATCGTGCTGGTGGCGCCGCCGTTCGTACCCTATCCCCAGGCTTGGCGAAATGCCGGGGTCGACCTGCGCCAGCTGTCGATCATCCAGGCCGATCAACGCGATGCCTTGTGGGCCACTGAGCAATGCTTGCGTTCGGGCAGTTGCGGCGCGGTGCTGTGCTGGCCTCGGCAGGCGGATGACCGGGCCCTGCGCCGTTTGCAAGTCGCGGCGGAAACCGGCCAGACCCTGGCGTTCGCCTGGCGCTCGATCCAGGAAGCCATCAACCCGTCTCCGGCGGCCCTGCGGATTGCCATCGATGCCCGGCCGGCACAATTGCGAGTGCTCAAGTCCCGGGGCGGGCTGGCTCGTTCGGCACCGATTGCGTTTCCCACGCGCACCGAGCATTGAGGTTGCGATGCGCTGGGTCTGTATCCTCTTTCCGCAATTGGCGCTGGACGCCGCGCTGCGCCAGCGCCCCGATCCCGACGAGCCCCTGGCGCTGCTGACCGGTCCGGCCCAGCGTCGGGTGTTGCAAGCGGTCAATGAACCGGCCCGCGCCCTGGGCTTGCGGCCCGGGCAGACCATGACCGCCGCCCAGGCCCTGAGCAAAGGGTTTGCCACGGCCGAGTACGACGCGGCGCAGATCGAGCACTGGCAACAATTTCTAGCCGCCTGGGCCTACCGCTTCAGTTCCCAGGTCAGCGTGCATTACCCGCGCACGGTGGTGTTCGAAATCGAATCGAGCCTGGGGCTGTTCGGGCCCTGGCCGGTGTTCGAGGCACGCTTGCGGGACGAACTGACGGAACTGGGCTTTCGCCATCGCATCGTCGCCGCTCCCAACCCGGTGGCGGCGCGGGTACTGGCCAATGCTTATGATGCCCTGGTGGTGCCCGATGGCGAGACCCTGCAAGCGTACCTGGGGCACATGCCCGTGGACCGCATCGGCCTGGCGCCCGACGTCGCCACGGCGTTGTCGCGCATGGGGCTGCGCCGCCTGGATCAGGTCCAGGCCTTGCCCCGGCACACCCTGGCGCGGCGCTTCGAGGCCGACGTGCTCAAGCACTTCGACGCGCTGACGGGCAGTCGCACCCTGGCGCTGTCGTTCTACTTGCCTGCGGACCGTTTCGATGCGCGTATCGAGCTCAATTACGACGTGCAATCGCACCAAGCGTTGCTGTTTCCGTTGCGCCGCTTGACCGGTGATCTGTCGGCCTTTTTATGCGGGCGCGACAGCGGCGTGCAGCGCTTTGACCTGCATCTGGAGCATGCGGGTTTGCCCGACACGGTGATCAAGGTCGGCCTGCTCAGCTCCGAGCGGGACCCTTCGATGCTGTTCGAACTGGCCCGTGGCCGTCTCGAACAGGTACAGGTCGAGGCACCCGTGCGCGGTTTTCGGTTGTGCGCCGAAGACCTGCCGAGCTTCGTGCCCCAGCGCCTGGAGTTGTTCGACGAACGTCCCCAGCAGTCCTTGCCCTGGGAGCAATTGCGCGAACGACTGCGGGCGCGCCTGGGCGACGATGCCGTGCAGGGGCTGGGGTTTGGCGACGATCATCGACCCGAGTGCGCTTGGCAACTGACGCCCGAGCCGCGGCTCCAGGCCTGTCCTCTGCGCGATGAAGTCCAGCGTCCCGGCTGGTTGCTTGGCGAGCCCCAAGCGTTGCCCGAAGGCCAGGCGCGCATCCTCATGGGCCCGGAACGCATCGAGTCCGGCTGGTGGGACGGCGCCGATGTGCGCCGCGATTACTACCTGATCGAAACCCGTACCGGGCAACGGGCCTGGGCCTATCGACCGGTGGGCGAAAGCGGGCCGTTATGGCTGCAAGGCTGGTTCGCATGAGCATCGACTACGCCGAACTGCATTGTTTGTCGAATTTCAGCTTCCAGCGCGGCGCCTCCAGCGCCCTGGAGCTGTGTCGCCGTGCCAGACAGCAGGGCTATCGGGCCCTGGCGATTACCGATGAGTGCACCCTGGCCGGGATCGTCCGAGCCTGGCAGGCGGCCAAAGAGCTGGACCTGCAACTGATCGTGGGCAGCGAAATCCAGGTCGAGGATGGCCCCAAGCTGGTGCTGCTGGTGGAAAATCTCGAAGGCTATCAAGCCTTGTGCCGGTTGATTACCCGCGCCCGGCGTCGCAGCGAGAAGGGCCGTTATCGCATCGTCCGGGAAGATTTCGACGAACCCCTGCCGGGACTGTTGGCGTTGTGGGTTCCCGACGGCAAGGACCCCGAGGCGCAAGGCCGTTGGCTCCAACGGTTTTTTGCCGGGCGCCTGTGGCTGGCCGTGCAGCTGCATTGCGGACAGGACGACCGCAAGCGCCTGGCCGACTTGCTGGCGTTGGCCGCACGCCTGGACCTTCCCGCCGTCGCCACGGGCGATGTGCACATGCATGTTCGCGGTCGCCGCGCCTTGCAAGACACCATGACCGCCATCCGCCACCACGTCACCGTGGCCGACGCCGGCCAGCGCTTGCACCCTAACGGCGAACGCCATCTGCGCAATCGCAAGGATCTGGCCGATCTCTACCCTCGCGCCTTGCTCGACGAAACCCTGGAGATCGCCCAGCGTTGCACCTTCGATCTCGATCAGTTGCGCTATGAATACCCGCGCGAGCTGGTTCCTGAGGGCCACGACCCGGCGTCCTGGCTGCGGGAGCTGGCCGAACGCGGCATGCGCGAGCGGTGGAAGGACGGCGTGGAAGACAAGGTGCGGGTGCAGATCGACAAGGAATTGAAGTTGATCGCCGAGCTGGGTTACGACAGCTATTTCCTCACGGTCCACGATATCGTCAGGTTTGCCCGCAGCCGCCATATTCTCTGCCAGGGACGCGGCTCAGCGGCCAACTCGGCGGTGTGCTACGCCCTGGGCATCACCGAAATCGACCCGAGCTGTACGGACATGCTGTTCGAGCGTTTCCTGTCCCGCGAGCGCAATGAACCGCCGGACATCGATGTCGATTTCGAACACGAGCGCCGTGAAGAAGTCTTGCAGTACGTGTTCCAGCGTTATGGCCGTCATCGCGCGGCGTTGACCGCAGTGGTCAGCAGTTACCACGGCGCCGGGGCGGTGCGCGACGTGGCCAAGGCCCTGGGCCTGCCGCCGGACCAGGTCAATGCCCTGGCCGATTGCTGCGGGCGTTGGAGTGACGAGGCACCGCCATTGGACCGCTTGCGTGAGGGTGGTTTCGACCCGGACAGCCCGGTGTTGCGCCGGGTGCTGGGGTTGACCCAGCAGTTGATCGGCTTTCCCCGGCACTTGTCCCAGCACCCCGGCGGCTTCGTGATTTCCCAGCAACCCCTGGACACCCTGGTGCCGGTGGAAAACGCCGCCATGGCCGAGCGCACCATCATCCAGTGGGACAAGGACGACCTTGATGCGGTCGGGCTGCTCAAGGTGGACATCCTGGCCTTGGGCATGCTCAGCGCGATTCGCCGATGTTTCGATTTGATCGCGCACTACCGGGGCATGCGCCATACCTTGGCGTCGCTGGCTAAGGACGATAAAGCCACGTTCGACATGATCAGCCGCGCCGACACCATCGGCGTGTTCCAGATCGAATCCCGGGCGCAGATGGCGATGTTGCCGCGGCTCAAACCCAAGGAGTATTACGACCTGGTGATCGAAGTGGCGATCGTGCGGCCGGGACCGATCCAGGGCGGCATGGTGCATCCGTATCTGCGTCGGCGGAACAAGGAGGAGGCTGTCACTTACCCTTCGCCAGAATTGGAAGAAGTATTGGGACGTACCTTGGGTGTTCCGCTATTTCAGGAGCAGGTCATGCAGATCGCCATCGTCGCCGCGGGTTACAGCCCGGGCGAAGCGGACCAGCTGCGGCGCTCCATGGCTGCCTGGAAACGCCACGGTGGGCTTGAGCCTCACAAGAAGCGGCTGGCCGACGGGATGGAGGCCAGGGGTTACAGCCTTGAATATGCCGCGCAAATCTTCGAGCAGATCAAAGGCTTCGGCAATTACGGTTTCCCTGAATCCCACGCCGCCAGTTTCGCCTTGCTGACCTACGCCAGCAGCTGGCTCAAATGCCACGAACCGGCGGCGTTCGCCTGTGCCTTGATCAACAGCTGGCCCATGGGTTTCTACAGTCCTGACCAGATCCTCCAGGATGCTCGCCGTCATCAATTGCAGATCCGTCCGGTGGACGTGCGCGCCAGCGATTGGGACTGCAGTCTTGAACCCTTGGAGGGCCGGCAACCGGCCATTCGCATGGGCCTGCGCATGATCAAGGGTTTTCGCGAGGACGATGCCAGGCGCATTGAGGTGGCTCGCGGGCAGCGGGCTTTCAGCGATGTGGCCGACCTCGGCGAGCGTGCTCGACTTGATGCCCGGGCCTTGGCGCAATTGGCTGACGCCAGTGCCTTGCGCGGTCTGGCCGGAGATCGCCACCGCGCCCGTTGGGAAATTGCCGGGGTACAAGAACAACTGGGCCTGTTCGCGGGCTTGCCCAGTCAGGAAGAGCCGCCCGTGGACCTGCCAAAACCCACCGTGGGAGAAAACCTGTTCGCCGACTACGCCACGCTGGGCACGACGTTGGGCCCCCATCCGCTGGCCTTGCTGCGTCCCGAACTGCGCGCCCGGCGCTGCCGCAGTTCGCGGGAATTGCAGGACGTTGAACATGGTCGCAACGTCAGCGTCGCCGGTCTGGTCACCGGTCGCCAGCGCCCGGGGACGGCCAGCGGCGTGACCTTCGTCACCCTGGAAGATGAATTCGGCAACCTCAACGTAGTGGTCTGGCGCGACCTCGCCGAACGCCAGCGCAAGGTCCTGGTGGGATCGCAATTGCTCAGGGTGGATGGGCGCTGGGAGAGTGTCGGTGAAGTCCGCCACCTGATCGCCGGGCGCTTGAGCGACCTGACCGGACTCCTGGCGGGCATCCATGTGCGCAGTCGCGATTTCCGTTAACCACCTTGCACAATGAGTTGACGCTGTTAGCCAGCATGAAACCAATTGCCAACGATGCGCTCGAAGCACTAGCACAAGGGACTTGTGGTATGCCGCTTCCCTGCTGGTAGTTTGAGGTGAGAGTCGTCCCATGAAGTTCTTATCCCAGAATAACGGGTGTCCCGGATGGGACGGCGAAATGGCCCGGCGCATCCGGGCGTACGATTGGAGTCGCACCGAACTGGGCGCGATCGAGCACTGGTCCGCCAGCCTGCGCAGTGCCGTCCAATTGATGTTGGCTTCGCCCTTGCCAATGGTCATGTTGTGGGGCCGCCAGGGCTTCATGATTTATAACGACGCCTATGCCGAGTTTGCGGGCGGCCGTCATCCCTATCTATTGGGGCGCGCGGTGGAGTTGGGCTGGCCGGAAGTGGCCGAGTTCAATCGCCACGTGCTGGACGTGTGCCTGGCCGGTGGCACCTTGTCCTACCGCAGCAAGGAGCTGGTGCTGCTGCGCGATGGCAAGCCCGAAGATGTCTGGATGGACCTCTATTACAGCCCGGTGCCGGACGACGATCACACACCGGCGGGCGTATTGGCCATCGTCGTGGAAACCACCGAACTGGTACTGACCGAGCGGGCCCGGCAAGAGGCTGAACGCAGTTACCGTGCGGTCAATGAACGCATCCAACTGGCGCTCTCGGCCGGGCCGCTGCTGGGCTCGTTTGTCTGGGATATCCAGGCCGACACGCTGTCTGGCGATGAGCGTTTCGCGCGTACGTTCGACTATCCGCCGCAATGTCCGCTGGACGCATTGCCCATCGAAATCGCACGCCAGCGTATCCATCCGGATGACCTTGAAGACGTTGAGCAACGGGTCGATCTGACGGTGCGCACGGGCACACCCTACACCGCTGAGTACCGTGTGCGCCGTGGCGAGGGCGATTACCTTTGGGTACTGGCCAGCGGTCGATGCGAGTTCGATGCGTTGGGCAAGCCCCTGCGCTTTCCCGGTGTGCTGATCGATATCAACGAGCGCAAGACCGCCGAAGCCTCATTGCTCAGGTTCACCCGCGATCTGGAGCAACGCGTTGCCGCCGAGGTACAGGCGCGGTTGGCGGCTGAAGAGCAGTTGCGCCAGTCGCAGAAACTCGAGGCCATCGGTGGCCTCACTGGCGGCGTGGCCCATGACTTCAATAATCTGTTGCAGGTGATTGCCGGCAACCTGCACTTGCTGGCTCGTCACGAACCTGACAATCCCAACGTGCAGCGGCGGGTGGGGGCTTCAATCGAAGCCGTGGAGCGGGGCGCCAAGTTGTCGTCGCAACTGCTGGCTTTTGCTCGTCGCCAGCCATTGTCGCCGGCGGTCTACAACCCACGGCGCATCTATGACGGCCTGGGCGAGTTGCTGCAACGGGCCCTGGGCGAAACCATTCGGATCGAGGTCTCGTTGCCCGTTGAGCCTTGGTGTATCCATGTCGATCGCAACCAGTTGGAAAATGCCCTGTTGAACTTGGCGATCAACGCCCGCGATGCCATGGGCGGCGAAGGCTTCATCAGCATGATCGGCGATAACATCGTGTTGGATGAATCGTCCTGCGTTGGCAAGGGCGTCGCTGCCGGCGATTACGTACGACTGTCGGTGATCGACAGCGGCGCAGGCATGGCGCCGGAAGTCCTGAACCAAGTGTTCGAGCCATTCTTTACCACCAAGACCGACGGCCAGGGCACCGGGCTCGGATTGAGCATGGTCTTCGGGTTCGTCAAACAGAGCGGCGGGCATATCGAAATTTCCAGCCGCCCGGGGGAAGGTACCCAAGTGCACATGTACTTCCCGCGCAGCCACCAGCCTGAAGCCTCGGATCCGGCGCACCAGCGCACGCTCGCCTGCGGCGGACAGGAAACGATCCTGGTGGTGGAAGACAACGATGAAGTACGCAGCGCCTCGGTGGACATGCTCGAACTGTCCGGTTACCGGACCTTGACCGCCACCAACGGCGACGAGGCGATGAAGCTATTGCTGGAAGGCGTCGCGGTGGATCTGATTTTCACTGACGTGGTCATGCCCGGCCTGATCAAGAGTTCCGACCTGGCAGCCTGGGCCAAGGTCCAGATCCCGCCGATACCGGTGCTGTTCACGTCGGGGCACACGCGCGACATCATCTCGCGCAACCATCAATTGAGCCCCGATACTCATTTGCTGAGCAAACCTTATAACCCGGAGGCGCTGACCCGGATGGTCAGGTCAGTACTGGGTGGCTGAACGCTGCACTGCAAACAAATGGAACCCAGGCCCCTTCGCGACCTTCGAATAACCAAGGCCGGTCATTAACCGGCCCTGTCATGAGAGGTACCTATGAACGACAAGCCTGCAAACTCGCAGCAGCAAGGCCAGACGCAGACCCCGTCCCCACGCAACGACCCGGCCATCGATCCGCAGACCCAGGCCAACCCGTCGGGCGCCCAACCGGTGAGCCCACCTGGGGCGGACGAGGCCCAGAGTGCTGATAGCGAGGTCGATCAGAAACAACATCACCAGGACAATGACAACACCTTCAGTCCAGGCTTCGAGCCTGATCCTGATCGGCCTAAGTCCAACGAGAGCACTGACGCGGATATTGACACCGACGGAGGCTGATCCCGAAAAGCAACAAAAAGGCCGTCTTCAAATGAAGACGGCCTTTTTCCATGGCCTCAAACAGCTTATTTGCTGGGGTGAGCCGCCTGGAGTTTCTTGGCCTCTTCCAGGTGATGCTGCAGGGCCGGCAGCATTTTCTGGGCGAACGCCTTCAGTTCGGTATTGCCGGGCTTTTTGTCGTCGGTGACGGTCTCGGCTTCTTTCTTGAACAGGGCAATGGTTTCTTCGTGGGCCATCACCTGGTTGTTGGCGTAGGCTGGATCGAAGGACTCATCACGCACATCGAGAATCTTGGCCTTGGCCTTCTTCATCAGCGTGGTGTCGTCAGGGACTTCGATGTCATGTTTTTGCGCCAGCGCCTTCAGCTCTTCATTGGCTTTGGTGTGGTCGGCAATCATCTTGTCGGCGAACGCCTTGATGTCTGCCGATTGGCTTTTTTGCAACGCCAGCTTGCTGGTTTCGATTTCCGCAATGCCGCCGGCCGCCGCGTTGTCGACGAAGTCGTTGGACGTCGCGGCCCATGCCATGCCCATGCTGGTACTCAAGGCAACTGCCAGGCCGAGTTGACGCAGGGTAAATCTGTCCATAGGTAAGTCTCCACACAGGTTGTACAAGTGTTTCTTGTGGTCACTGATCAATGGAGGGCGATACGTGGGTGAAGGTTTGATCGCAGCGCATGGCGGGACGACGAACGGTCACCACTGGTCTGATTGGCGGTCGACAGAACCCGACCGGCAAGGCCATGCTGAGGACAGGCAGTGCCCTGAAAAGCGCTTGCCACCGAACTCATGAAGGAGGTGCTCCATGCCGGTGTCCCATGATCTTTGTCAGGATCTCAAATGCACAAAAGACCATATCCAGCAAAAGCGCAGCAAGGACCCGAAGCTCGACTCATTGCTTCAAAAGTATTCGCGACTTGATGCCGAGGTCGTGAATGCCGAGAAACCACCCGTCACGCTGTCCGACCCCGCTTTGGAGACACTCAAAAAGGAACGGCTATTGGTCAAGGATGAGATCGCTGCATTGATGCAGGAGTAGCACGTAGCGATTAGCTAAGAACCGTTGTGGCGAGGGGATTTATCCCCTCGCCACAGATGATAGGGGCATCAGCCCAAAGGGTCCCAGCGTTGGGACCAGTCGCTGCCCGTCTTGACGATTCCCCGCAACACCTCGAATGCCTGCTGCAACGCCGCCGAATCACGGTCCCTGGAATACACCAGATAGGTCGGGTAGTTGAACTCCGGCGCCTTGGGCACCCGCTCCAGGATTCCACTGTCCAGGTAGCTCTGTACGACCCGCGTGCGGAAATAACCGCTGCCACCGTTTTCCAGGATGTACTGCAACGCCAGGGGGCCGAGATTGAAGGTCACGGCGGCCTTGGCCTTGTCCGGCAGTGCTGTATCGTGCTGCCGGCGAAAATCGGCGCTCCAGTCGATGTACACGTAGGGCTCGGGGCGAGCGGCCAGGCGCACGAGGATGAGTTTTTCTTCCAGAAGCTGTTCGACTTGCAGCCTTGGCCAGTATTCGGGCTGATACACCACCGCTGCGTCCAGCAGCCCCAGCTCCAGTTGTTGCAACAGCTTTTCCCCGTCACGGATGTCCATGCGCAGGGCATGGCCGGGAATTGCCTGGCGCAGCGCGCCGGCCCAGGCAAGCATCAAGGGGTTGCACAAACTGACTTCCCCGCCGAGGTGCAGAACGTTGCGATAACCCTCGGGCAACGGCAGATCGCGGCGAGCGGCCTCCCAGGTTTGTACGAGCTGATTGGCATAGACCACGAAGGCTTCGCCATCGGCGGTCAATCGTGCGCCGGCCCGGTTGCGCACGAACAACCCACAGCCGAGCTGGCTTTCAAGCTTCTGTACCCGGGCGGTAGTTGCCGTCTGGGTGACGTGCAGCTTTTCAGCCGCGGCGGCGAGGCTGCCGTGGCGGACGATTTCCAGGAAGGTGCGGGCGAGGTCGATGTCCATGGTCATGCCGATGCGGGGGAAGCGGGCATTGTAAGAGCTGGCAGTTTTGTCCGATACCACCGTGATCCGCTCGCGATGCGGTGGCTCATTCAGAGGAAACAAAAATCCCGCCACAAGGGCGGGATTTGGCTAGAGCGGTGGCGCGAGCCGATCTCAGGAAGGGAACAGCTCGGCCAGTTTCATCGACAACATCATGTCGCCTTCAACGCGCAGCTTGCCGCCCATGAAGGCTTGCATGCCGTCGGTTTCGCCGCTGACGATGCCCTTGAGGGTTTCGCTGTCCATGATCAGTGTGCAATTGGCGTCGGCATGTTCGCCTTCCTGCAATTCGCAGGTGCCGTCCTTGACGATCAGGGCGTATTGCTTGTCTTCGTCAGTGATGTTGAAACCAAACACCAGGTCCAGGCCGGCAGCGGCGGCTGGGTTGAACTTGGCTTTCATGGCTTGTACGGCGTCGGCTACGGAGGTCATGGTTTCGGTCCTTATTTGAGTGGTACGGCAAGGGTCTGCAAGTAATCCGGCCTCAGCGGAAGGTGATGAGGTCCGGGGTCTTCAGCAGTTGCAGGTGGGCATGACTGTTGAAGGAAGCCAGGGCTACCTCGCGGCCCCTGAATTTCAGGTGGTTGAGCGAGGTGTTGACGATTTGCCAGTTCAGTTCAAAGGCCTGCCGGGCAGGCATCTGGGTAATCAGGTGGAGCAGGGCGGTGATGGTCCCGCCGGAGGTGAACACGGCGATCTTGTCGGTCTTGTCGGCCTTTTCGAGGATGCGCTGCAGGCCGGTCTGGACGCGCTCGACGAAACCCAGCCAGCTTTCCAGCCCCGGCGGGTCGTATTGGCCACCAAGCCAGCGCTCGACGATCAAGGCGAAGATACGCTGGAATTCGGCGCGGTTCTGCGCAGCGTTACGCAGGATGTAAAGGGCTTCGGGCTCTTGGGGCAGCATGTCCGGCAGCAGGGCGCGGATCACTGCGTCGGCATCGAACTCATTGAACGCGGCGTCAATTTCCACTTCGGGAACCGGCAGCCCGGCGGCGGCCATCTGGCCTAGCGCGCCGATGGCGGTGTCCTGCTGGCGACGCAGGTCGCCCGAGAGGCAGCGATCGAACACGACACCGAGCTCCGCCAGGTGGCTGCCCAGCACTTGGGCCTGGCGTATGCCGTTGGGCGAAAGGACATCGTAGTCGTCCGCACCGAAGGAGGCCTGGCCATGTCGAATCAGATAAATGCTGCCCACGTCCGCGTCATCCCGGTACGTTGAAGGTTTGGCGAGGTTATGAGGATGGCGTTGGCCTGTCAATGAAAAAACATACGCTTGTTTGAAATGGCCGTTACAGCCTGTAGCGAGGAAGCCTGCTCCCGCTTGAGTGCTTGGCTTCACCTTGGCGGGCGCTAAGGTAACCACAGATTTCATGGCTGGCAGCAGGACAGGCGCATGGGTATGCTGGCAGCGTTACGCGCCTGCGTTCAGTGGCGCATTGCATTTAAGGAGTCGCTGTGGAGTTTTTTGTCGAATACGCCGGTTTCCTGGCCAAGACGGTGACGCTGGTGATCGCTATTCTGGTGGTCATGGCCAGTTTTGCCGCGCTGCGCAGCAAGGGGCGACGCAAGTCGGCCGGGCAGTTGCAGGTCAGCAAGCTCAACGATTTCTACAAAGGGTTGCGCGAGCGCCTGGAGCAGACGCTGCTGGACAAAGACCAGCTCAAGGCCCTGCGCAAGGCCGAAGGCAAGGCTGAAAAGGCCGGGAAGAAACAAAAAGACAAGCCGGCCGCCAAGCCTCGGGTGTTCGTGCTGGATTTCGACGGTGACATCAAGGCTTCCGCCACCGAAAGCCTGCGCCACGAAATCACCGCACTGCTGACCCTGGCGACCCCGAAGGACGAAGTGGTGCTGCGCCTTGAAAGCGGTGGCGGCATGGTTCACAGCTATGGCCTGGCCTCGTCGCAACTGGCACGGATCCGCCAGGCCGGCGTGCCGCTGACGGTGTGCATCGACAAAGTCGCGGCGAGCGGCGGCTACATGATGGCGTGCATCGGCGAGAAGATCATCAGCGCCCCCTTCGCCATCCTGGGCTCCATCGGCGTCGTCGCCCAGTTGCCCAACGTCAATCGCCTGCTGAAGAAACACGACATCGATTTCGAAGTGCTGACAGCCGGCGAATACAAGCGAACCCTGACAGTGTTTGGCGAAAACACCGAGAAGGGCCGGGAAAAATTCCAGGAAGACCTGGATATTACTCATGAGCTGTTCAAGAACTTCGTAGCCAACTATCGCCCGCAACTGGCCATCGATGAAGTGGCGACCGGTGAAGTCTGGCTGGGGGTTGCCGCACTGAGCAAGCGTCTGGTCGACGAGCTGAAAACCAGCGACGAATACCTGGCCGAACGGGCCAAGACCGCTGAGCTGTATCACCTGCACTATGCCGAACGTAAAAGCCTGCAAGAGCGTATCGGCATGGCCGCCAGCGGTTCGGTGGACCGCGTGCTGCTGAGCTGGTGGAGTCGCCTGACGCAGCAGCGGTTCTGGTAACGCGCGGTCATTGATCGGCAATAAAAAAGCCCTGATCCGGTGCACCCGGATCAGGGCTTTTTCATTTTCTCGTTATCAGCGACGACGAAACAGCGGCAACGGTTCGTCAGTGGCGGCCTGGTAAGTCACTGAAAAGTCCTTGAGGCTTTCGAGAGCTTCATAGGGGTCCTTGTCGGCCCGCAGGGCAAAGGCGTCGAAACCGCAGCGGCGCATGTAGAACAGCTGATCGCGCAGCACGTCGCCAATCGCCCGCAATTCGCCTTTGAAGCCATAACGGTCACGCAACAGGCGGGCGTTGGAGTAGCTGCGCCCATCGGTGAAGGCCGGGAAGTTCAAGGCAATGACCTGCAACTGATTGGCGTCATCACCGATCTCCTCGGCTTCCTCGTCGGCGTCCAGCCACACGCCCAGGCCGCCGTCGCGGGCCTTGAGGGCGTGGGCATGGTCGCGCCACAGGGCCAAGGGCACGATCAAGTCATCGCAGTTGGAAATGCCATCGAAGGTCGCGTCCTTGGGCAGCAGGTGCCAGGTTTCGTCGATGACCTCGTTGTTCTTAATGATTCGCTGCATAGACGCGTTCCTTGAAGAGGTCGATGCCAATACGTTGGTAAGTGTCGATGAAACGCTCGTCCGGGGTACGTTGTTCGATGTACACGTCGATCAGCTTCTCGATCACGTCAGGCATGTCATCCTGGGCAAACGACGGGCCGAGGATCTTGCCCAGGCTGGCGTCGCGGCTACCGCTGCCGCCGAGGGAGACCTGGTAGAACTCTTCGCCTTTCTTGTCCACGCCCAGGATGCCGATGTGGCCGACGTGGTGGTGGCCGCAGGCGTTCATGCAACCGGAAATGTTCAGGTCCAGCTCGCCGATGTCGAACAGATAATCGAGGTCGTCGAAGCGGCGCTGGATCGATTCGGCGATCGGGATCGACTTGGCGTTTGCCAGGGAGCAGAAATCACCGCCGGGGCAGCAGATGATGTCGGTCAGCAGGCCGATGTTCGGCGTGGCGAAACCTTGCTCGCGCAACTCGCCCCACAGGGTGAACAACTGGCTCTGCTCGACATCCGCGAGGATGATGTTCTGCTCGTGGGAGGTGCGCAGCTGGCCGAAGCTGTAGCGGTCGGCCAGGTCGGCGACGGCGTCCAGTTGTTTGTCGGTGATGTCGCCCGGCGCGACGCCGGTGGGCTTCAGGGACAGGGTCACTGCAACGTAGCCCGGCTTCTTGTGAGCCAGGGTGTTGCGGGTACGCCAGCGGGCGAAGCCGGGATGTTCCTTGTCAAGGGCAGCCAGTTCGGCGTCCCCGTTGTCCAAAGCCTTGTATTGCGGGTCGACGAAATGCTTGGCCACGCGTTGCACTTCGGCTTCGGTCAGGGTGGTCTGGCCGCCGCGCAGGTGAGCCATCTCGGCTTCGACCTTCTCGGCGAACACTTCAGGCGTCAGGGCCTTGACCAGGATCTTGATCCGCGCCTTGTACTTGTTGTCGCGACGACCGTAGCGGTTGTACACGCGCAGGATGGCGTCGAGGTAGCTCAGCAGGTCTTGCCACGGCAGGAACTCGTTGATGAACGCACCGACCACCGGCGTACGGCCGAGGCCGCCGCCCACCAGCACCCGGAAGCCCAGCTCGCCTGCGGCGTTGTAGACCGTTTCCAGGCCGATGTCATGCACTTCAATAGCGGCGCGGTCCGAGCTCGAGCCGTTGATGGCGATCTTGAACTTGCGCGGCAGGTAGGCGAATTCCGGGTGGAACGTGGTCCATTGACGGACGATTTCGCACCATGGGCGCGGGTCGATCACCTCGTCGGCCGCAACACCGGCAAACTGGTCGGTGGTGACGTTGCGCAGGCAGTTGCCGCTGGTCTGGATCGCATGCATCTGCACGGTGGCCAGTTCCGCGAGAATTTCCGGCACGTCTTCCAGGGCTGGCCAGTTGTACTGGACGTTCTGCCGGGTACTGATGTGGGCGTAGCCCTTGTCATAGTCGCGGGCAATCTGCGCCAGCTTGCGCACCTGGCGCGAAGTCAGCTGACCATAAGGCACCGCCACGCGCAGCATCGGGGCGAAGCGCTGGATATACAGGCCATTCTGCAAGCGCAGAGGGCGGAATTCTTCTTCGCTCAGCTCGCCTGCCAGATAGCGTCGGGTCTGATCCCGGAACTGCTTGACGCGGTCCTCGATGATCCGCTGATCGTACTCGTCATATACGTACATATAAGTCTCGTTCTCAGGCTTGGGCCGATCAGAAACAGCTGCAGGTTGGCTCGCTGAAATCGGGTTCTGCCTCGGCAATTCTGCGCGCACGGCCGCGCACTCCTAAAGGAGCCGGTGCAAGATACCTGTTTTGAGTTATGCGCAAAAGTGATGTTTGAGTATATGTAAAGAACCAAATCGACTAATGAGATCGATTATTGCCTAACCCACATTTGTCGTACGGGCAATCATCGTCTTAACTGTGGTCGAGTCCCTATGCAATCACCTACAAAACCGACAAGAGGCGATGCAATGAGCAATCCGACCAAAGCAAGGAAAAGCGACAGTACCGTTGATGCCTGGGCCATTTTGTTCCTGATTATCCTGGTGGTGGGCACGGCGGTGTTCTGGGTCAGTCACCAATAGCTTCTGTCCACACATGACTCGATAGGGGAGCGAGCAGGCTCGCTCCCCTATCGATTTGTGTTGTGCGCGAAGCGTTACAACCCCGCCAAGTGCACCACCAGCTTGACGATGCCAAACAGCGTCAGGGCAAAGATCACCGTGAACGCGATCCCCAATATCACAAAGTGACTCGGCTTGCCGTGGGTGAAATCCCGGGCGCGGTTCTTGTTGCTCTGCACGCCCAGGGCCGCAGCCAACACGCTGTGCATCATCTGCAACAGCGTTGGCGGTTTGTTGTCGACTGGATCGTCCATACATTCCTCATTGAAAGTCGTATCCGACAAAGCATAGTCAAACTGCGCATTTTTCGATGAATCTGCTCAGTCTCATTTTGCGACACAGTGTCGATCCCTCAATAACTATGTACCGCACATGCGCTTTGCCGAGCTGATTTGCTGTCGCTTCATTCACAGGAGCGACGTATGTCAGCGAATCCCACACAAGACCCAAAAAAATCAGAACCCACAAATCCAAGGGCCACAGAGAGCTTGCATGCAGACTTTCTGGAAGCCGCCATGCCCGCATGGCTTATAGACGCTTCGACACAACGCAGGCAGGCGATCAAGCAGGCCGGAACGCGCCCGCCGGCCTGGTACACAAACGCTTCGCCAGAGCAGCGCAAGGTGCTGGATGCCTGTTTCAAGGAAAATGTCGTAGCACAGAATCAGCTGGATAAGACCTTGTCATCGTTCATCGACGTCGACACGTTTGGCCGGGGGTTATTGATCCAGGCATTGAAAGATCAGTTCAAGGTAGAGACAGACGTCGACAAAACCCTGTTATGCCTTAGACGACCCGTGAGAATGGGCGCGTTCGAGGTGGAAGTGACTTCGTTCGAACTGTTGAAGTTGCCGCTGCTACAGGCCGCGCTGCATAACTTCGAGCGCTGGGAATGCGACGACGGCGCCTATCATGAAAGCTCCGGGTTTCTTGTGGAAACGGTCACATCCGGCACTTATGCGCCCGTGGTGTTGAATTTATCGGTCAGCCAATTCCTTACCCTGTGCCGCACGCTTGATATCGGTGCGAAGTACCAGGTCTACCTCCAGTCATTTTTCTATCCTGTTGACGCGACGACTGAAACAACGCTTCGACAGCAATTCATTGCCAGCCAGAAAGCGGCGATGAGGGCCGCAGCCGAGCAAGCGCTGTTGACGAAGGATATCGAGCCCAAGGATTACGCGATGATCCTTTCGGTTATCAAGGGAGAGAACAATCCCAGGATGGGCAACAAACGGGTCTGGTTCGAAGACATGACCCTGATGAAGCAAAGGCTGGTGGGCTGTGTCGCGTTCTCGATTTGTGAAATGCATCGCTACAGCACTGAGATGATTCTCTACGTTCCCCATGACCCCGAGCATCCGTTCAAGCGCTACGACGATAGCCAGATTCAAACGCGCTTCAAGCAATTACTCACCACGCCTGATACTGGACCATCGCAAGAGGCCAGTCCTACCCCTTATCAGCGTTTTTTCAGCCAGTTTGTACCCTATGAAAAGCGACCCTATTACTTCAGTCAGTTTGTCCAGGGTGCGATCGATGCACCGCGTGATCCGTTCCTTTCCCCGTGGGTGTCTTTCGCCGTATTGGTCAATCCCACGTCATTACTGACAAAGATCCGCGACGTGCCCCCGCCACGGCCAACATTGCGCCGCGAACCTGACCCTTACGTCGCACCTTCCACGCGTCCCCAGAAAGGTCGGGACTTGTGGGCGGATAACCTGGACCTGTGGACCTACCTTTTCGATCAGCACCGTGAAAAGGTGCTTGCCGATGCGCGCAGTCATGCAGTTCCTACGAATGCCGTCGACGTCAAGGCAAGAGAAGCGAAATTGGCCCACCTGCTGCAAATGGGCATGTTTGCGGTGAACATGGTGTCCATGTTCGTTCCGGTGTTGGGCGAGGTCATGATGACCGTCATGGCGGGGCAATTGTTGTACGAAACCCTGGAAGGCGCAGTCGGGTGGGGTGAGGGCGACAAGCGAGCCGCCAAGGCCCACTTGGTCGATGTCGCGGAAAACCTAGCGCTGATTGGCGTGATGGCCGGTGCGGGCGCCGGGTACAGCAAGTTCGCCGCTATCAAGCCGGAGCCGGTGATCGAGCGCCTTCAGCCCGTGACATTGCCCAACGGCGAAACACGCCTGTGCAAGCCTGATCTGAGCGGCTATGAGAGCGGCGTAACGCTCGACGACACGAGCGTTCCCAACGCGCAGGGACAATACGAAGTCGATGGCAGGACCTACATCCGCCAGGGGAACAAGGTCTACGAGCAGTTTTACGATCAGTCGATCCAAAAATGGCGTATCAAGCATCCGACGGACACGGCGGCGTATCAGCCTATCCTCGTGCATAACGGCACCGGAGCCTGGCGACACACGCTGGAGCGCCCGATGGCGTGGGATCGCCTGACACTGCTCAGGCGCATCGGGCATGAGACCGCAACCTTCTCGGACGAGGTCCTGCTCCGGCTCGCCGATATCAGCGGTGTTGGCGACAACGCTCTGCGCAAAATGCACCTGGACCGTACCGCTTCCCCTCCTGAACTGAGGGATGCGATGCGCCTGTTCAAGGCGGATGCCGAGGCAGCCCAGATGATTGGCCGGTCGCAAGCTGCGGTAAACTCGGGCGAGTCCACCCGGCCACCGATGGATATGGCCTCGCTACGTCAACCGGCGATTTTTGACAGCCTCTACTTCACCAAACCTGCGGACGTTCGAGTCAGGATTTTGCAGCGAGAGTGTCCCGGCCTCAGCGAGGCTGCTGCGCAAGAGGTGATTGCCCATGGCAGTTCCGCTGACCTGGCCCGTCTGGATGCAACGCGACGCTCGCCATTGACGATGCTGGAGGAAGCTCGCTGGTATGCGCGACAAGGACGTCAGGTTCGGGCGTATGCGGGGTTGCGCAGCGACACTGTCGGTTCGGCCGACAGCCGGCGCCTGGCATTGCGTGCCCTGGAAAAACTGCCGGGATGGCCTGACACGGTGCGCCTGGAAGTTCGCGCGGAGAACAACGAGGGGGTATTGCTCGATAGCATCGGCGCCGAAAATGCTTCCAAAAAAACCTACCTGATCAAAAACGGACCTCGCTATCAGGCGCTCAATGAACGTGGGGAAAACCTCGCCAGCTTGCCCGGGCAGGGTGACGACTTCTACAGGTCGGTCCTGCATGCGTTGCCTGATGACACGCGTTCCGCATTGGGGCTGTCGCGTGTCGATCCGAGCGCCGAACTGCAACGCAAGATCATCGATTACGCGGACATCCATCACGGCGAAATGTCCAAGGTCCTGGAGCCCCAGTCCAAACGCTTCAAGCCACCGGTTCGGGTAAGCGCGACACTCAAGGGCTATTATGCGAGCGGACGTGGCAAAGGAATGAATCCTTCCCTGGAGCCTCGGGTGGAGCAAGTTTATCCAGACGGACGACAGGCGCAGGCCTTTATCAGGCAGCAGCGAGGCAAGACAGATCAGCAGATCTATTCGGTACTGCAAACGCGCCTGCGTGAGTGGGAGACCCTCAGCGATACGCTCGATCAATGGCAGGGAATCGCGACGGACAGCCCGGCCAATGTGCACAAGAGTCAGTTTGCGCAAGCCCTCAAGGAAAGTTGGCGCAACCGCCCGCTGGCGGAAGAAATGCCCGAGGCAGCGCGCTTGACGCTTTCCTGCGAGGAACCACTGCCTGAAATCGTCGCCGACTTTCCACACGTGCAGGAATTGTCGGTCATTGGCAGCGGCCTGACAGATGCCAGCGCCGATGCCTTCCTGGCGCATTTCCCAGGCGTGACGAAACTGTCGATTGGCGGCAGGGAAAACGCCCATATCGATTTGTCCGTTCAAGCGCAACCGTTGACCACCTTGCCGCAAGCGTTGAGCCAAATGCCAGGACTCATCGACTTGCGGTTTACCACCAGCGCGCCCAGATTGGCAGCCACCTATCCGGCGAGACTGAATGCGTTGACCTCGCTGGAGGCGTTGCACATCTCTTACTCAGGCTTCGACTCGGCCGTCATGCAAGGTGCCGATTTGACCTCGTTCAGTCGTTTACGAACGTTGAAAATCGCGGCGCCCTTCGCTTTAACGCGATGGCCCGATTACCTGCAGAATTTGCCTTCGCTCGAACGCCTGGACCTGACGCATACATTGATACACACATTGCCTGACGCGATATTCGAAGGGCACGAAAAGCTGTGGGCCGGGTTGTCGCTGGATTGGTCAAGATTGCCCCCGGACGTCTTCACGCGCGCCTATCGGTATGTCAGCAACTACTCGGGTGAGTTCGGTCACTTGGCCGATTTGGACCAGATGGTGAACGAATACTGTCGCGGGCAATTGCAGCACATGGTCGGAAGGAGCGAATACCTGGGGCGCCTGCCCGAGCGATTCAAGGATGCTTGGAATACTCCCCGGGAACGATTCGATGCGTTGGAAACGATCAGGGCAGAACACGATGGGATCTTTACCCAGTTCTATGAGCCGGCTGAGCCGGGTGGATTGATACAGGCCATACCGTCAGCGCAATGGCGCCAGCCTGGAGAAGGACGCTTGCTTCGAGCCCTGCAGGATAGCTGGGGTAATGCTCTTCGCCGACGTTTTGGTCTGCCGATAGATGTTTCCACGTTTGAACTGTCTTCATTGGAACCGGGGCTCGGCGGTGAAAGGATAAAGACCCTGCCGGTTTTGCCGGCCGGCAGCTTTTCCCACGTTCGAACATTAAACCTGGGAACGTTGGATGTTTCCCTAGAGCAGGCACGCAACTTCTTCAGGGCATTCAGTGGCATTCGAACAATGGATATCAGCGGCAGCGGCTTCACCGAATTGCCTTTTGTCGCCGAGGATTTGCCTGCCTTGAGGCAACTCGACATGCGCAACAACAACGTACTCGTCAGCTCATCCGTACAAGCACAATTCAGTGGCTTGAAGAGCCTTGAAGTATTGAATCTGGAAAACAACCCGCTCAACGCCCTCGATGTCAGCGGCTTGACCCAGCTCAAGGCGTTGAATCTCAAAGCCACCCAATTGCGAGGTTGGCCGATCGGCGCCGAGAGCCTGCCCCAATTGTCTTGGCTTGACTTGCGGGACAACCGGCTCGAGTCGCTCCCGATGGCAGTGCTGTCCGATGACGATGTCCTGCTGAAAATCAATCTGACCGGGAATTCCTTCAGCCTTGAAGCAGAAGCAGCCCTGAGCGCTGCGCAGCAACGGGTAGAGCAAAGCAACGGACTTCCCCTCGGCGCGTTGGCACGGTTTGCGAAGGAGACGGTACCGCTTGATTTCCCTCCTGTGGAAACAGGCTGGTCTATCACCCAGCTTTTATTATCGCTTCCCGAGGAATCGGCAGTGGTCGAGGGAGACGCCGGGCTTCAACTTCGGCTGCAGCGTCTTGGGCCGATCATGACGCCGGAACGGGCAGCCCTGAAGCTTGCGCAATGGCGCGAAAACGGGATGACCGAGGTGCAAATAGATGCGCGGATCAGCCAGTGGCATCAGGCGTGTGACACGCTGACTCGTCAGTTGAATGGTTGGATCTATACGCGGGGAGTACACCCGGCCAGGCGCACGGTGTCCGCGCAAAGCCGCCTGCTTGCGGCGATGCGCATTGGTGAGGTGTGGCAAGAAGGATTGATACACGTCGGTGCTTCGGAACAGACACTCAGTCTGCATGGTTTGCTATTAGGTGACTTGCCTGAACTGGTTGAACGGCTTCCCGGCGTGACGACACTGGATCTGTCGGGGGTGCTTTTAACCGAACAAGGTTCAAACGGTTTTTTCGAGTCCTTCCCTCATGTGCGCCGATTGAATCTGAGCAGCAATGGTCTGACCGACGTCCCCCACGCTGTCGTGCAAATGAGTCAACTGCAGCATTTGGAACTGGCTTATAACAACATCCCGCCCGAGGCGGTTTACCCGTTGCTGACCCATGGTCGCCTGCGCGAGCTTAACCTGCGATCCAACTGGATGGAGACATTCGATCCTGTAGATTTTGGCCGGATCGAAACGCTGGATCTCAGTGACAATGGGATAAATGATTGGCCCCAGCACTTATTGAGTGCGCAACACTTGCGTGAGCTGAATTTGGGTAGCAATGAGCTTACGGAGATTGCGCCAGGACTGCTGGACGGCAATCACGAAACGCTGGTGGCCGGGACGGACCTGAGTCATTGCGAAGACCTCTCGCTCGCCGCGCTCCAGCAACTCAGGAATTATAGTATTCAGCACAATAGCACCAGCGTGATGGGCTTTTCCCTGGACGAGTTGGATAGCTGGATAGCCGTGTTAGAGAGATCGGAAGGTGAAGGTGGCACTTCGGATTTTGATGAGGACTCCGAAGAAGGCCAGGGTGTCGGTCACGATCCTCATGCCGCCGTCGCTCCAGTCGAGCCTCTGCTCGATCCCTTGGGCGATTCATCGAACCTGGCGTTAGAGCCATGGCTGGTCGGCTCCAGCGCCGAGCAGACCAGCATCCGAAGCACGATCTGGACGCAGTTGTCCGAAGAAACCGAACACGAGCGGTTCTTCCAATTGCTCGCGCTGTTACGTGACACCTTCGATTTCAGGTTCAATCGAGCAGAGCTGACGCAACGGGTATGGAACGTCATGGATGCGGCCAGCGAAAGCAGCGAACTGCGCCAGGTGCTGTTCCACAACGCCGAAACCCACGGCACCTGCATCGATGGGCGCATCCTGACGTTCAGCGAGCTGGAGGTTCGTGTGTTTGTCTATCAAGCCTTGCGCGACATTCCGCCGGATCGCCCGATGCTTAGGGGGCGGGCATTGCTGCGCTTGTCGCGGCAATTGTTTCGGTTGGACCGGGTCGATACGTTGGCCGAAGCAGCCGGCCTGGGCATGGATCGGGCGGAAGTTCGCCTGCGTTATCGCATTGGGCTGACAAGTGGATGGGGCGACGGTATTGATTTGCCCGGGCAGCCTTCTCATATGGCCTACGGCGCCCCGATCACCGGAGTGACACTGGCCCAGACCCGTGCCTCGATTCTTGAGGCGGAGCAGACGGATGCTCTACTGGAGAGCATGGCGTCGCGTGATTACTGGACGACCTACCTGCGCGAGCGTTACCCAGAACAGATGGACGATATCGAAGACACTGTTGCCAGCAGGCGCGAACAGCTTTTGAGTGAACTGGAGGATCGCAGGGGAGACGGTAAAGTCGACACGGAGCAGTACAATCTGCAACTGAACGCGCTGAGCAGAACGGTGGATTCCCTGCGCACGCAGAAACTGGTCGAGTTGACGCGAAGAGAGCTGGATGACTTGCAGGGCGTTGCCGCTGAAGCGGAGCAATCCGGTAACCGTTCACCTCAACCCGGACCGTCACACCACAACTGATCTGGATCTGCGTTCAAGCTATGGATGTATGCCGCCCTGTCGATGCCAACGCCGTCGACAGAGCGGTCTGCATGTTTCTCGCTTAGTTGTCGTAACCCAGGTTCGGCGCCAGCCAGCGTTCAGTCACGCTCAAGTCCTGGCCCTTGCGCGCGGTGTAGCTTTGGACCTGGTCCTTGTCGATCTTGCCCACGGCAAAATACTGCGCCTGCGGATGGGCGAAGTACCAGCCGCTGACCGCTGCCGCCGGGAACATGGCGTAGTGCTCGGTGAGAAACACGCCGCTGCGTCCCGCTTTCATTTCACTGGCCTCGGGATCGAGGAGGCGGAACAGGGTGGCCTTCTCGGTGTGATCCGGGCAGGCCGGGTAGCCGGGAGCAGGGCGGATGCCGGTGTATTGCTCTTTGATCAAGGCGTCGTTGTCCAGGCTCTCGTCCTTGGCATAACCCCAATGTTCCTTGCGCACCTGCTGGTGCAGCCACTCGGCGCAGGCCTCGGCCAGACGGTCGGCGAGGGCCTTGACCATGATCGAATTGTAGTCGTCGCCAGCCTCTTGGTAGGCCTTGGCGACTTCTTCGGCGCCGATGCCGGCGGTGGTGATGAAGCCGCCGACGTAGTCGGTCACGCCGCTGTCCTTCGGTGCGACGAAGTCGGCCAGGGAAAAGTTCGGCTTGCCGTCGGTCTTGATGATCTGCTGGCGCAGGTGATGCAGGCGCGCCAGTGGCTTGCCATCGTCGCCATAGACTTCCAGGTCGTCGTCATGCACCTGGTTGGCCGGCCAGAAACCGAACACGGCGCGAGCGCTGATGAGCTTTTCGTCGATCAGCTTGCGCAGCATCGCCCGGGCGTCGGCGTACAACGCGGTGGCCGCTTCGCCGACCACTTCATCGGTGAGGATGCGCGGGTATTTGCCGGCCAGGTCCCAGGAAATGAAGAACGGCGTCCAGTCGATATATTCGGCGAGGACATTGAGGTCAATGTTGTCCAGCACCTTGGCGCCGGTGAAGGTCGGCTTGACCGGCTGGTAGCTGCTCCAGTCGAACTGTGGCTTCTTGGCCACGGCCGCCGGGTAGCTGAGGCGTTCGGTGCGAGCGCTGCGGTTGGACGTGCGCTCGCGCACATCGATGTATTCCAGGCGGGTTTTCTCGACGAACGCCGGTTTTAATTCCTTGGACAGCAATTGGGTCGCCACGCCCACGGCGCGGGAGGCGTCGGTGACGTAGATCACTGCGTCGTTGCTGTACTTGGGTTCGATCTTCACCGCCGTGTGGGCCTTGGAAGTCGTGGCGCCACCGATCATCAGTGGCAGATGGAAGTCCTGGCGCTGCATCTCGCGGGCCACATGCACCATCTCATCCAGGGACGGGGTGATCAGGCCGGACAGGCCGATGATGTCGCATTTCTGCTCCTTGGCCACCTGCAGGATCTTCTCCGCCGGCACCATCACGCCGAGGTCGACGATGTCATAGCCGTTGCAACCGAGCACCACGCCGACGATGTTCTTGCCGATGTCATGCACGTCGCCCTTGACCGTGGCCATCAAAATCTTGCCCTTGGCCTCCGGCTTGTCGCCTTTTTCCGCCTCGATGAACGGGATCAGGTGGGCCACGGCCTGCTTCATGACACGGGCGGATTTCACCACTTGCGGCAGGAACATCTTGCCGGCGCCAAACAGGTCGCCAACGATGTTCATGCCAGCCATCAGCGGGCCTTCGATGACCTCGATCGGACGACTGAAAGACTGACGCGATTCTTCGGTGTCTTCAACGATGTGGGTGGTGATGCCCTTGACCAGCGCGTGCTCCAGGCGCTTGTTCACTTCCCAGCCGCGCCATTCCTCGGTTTCCGCTTCCTTGACGCTGCCGTCGCCCTTGTACTTGTCGGCGATGGCGAGCAGGGCGTCGGTGCCTTCGGGGGTGCGGTTGAGGATCACGTCTTCCACGGCATCGCGCAGTTCCGCCGGGATCTGGTCGTAGATCTCCAGTTGACCGGCGTTGACGATGCCCATGGTCAGGCCCGCGCGGATCGCATACAGCAGGAATACCGAGTGGATCGCCTCGCGCACCGGGTTGTTGCCGCGGAACGAGAACGACACGTTGGACACGCCGCCGGAGGTCAGTGCATACGGCAGTTCGTCGCGGATGTAGGCGCAGGCGTTGATGAAGTCCACGGCATAGTTGTTGTGTTCTTCGATGCCGGTGGCGACGGCGAAGATGTTCGGGTCGAAGATGATGTCTTCCGGCGGGAAGCCGACTTCATTGACCAGGATGTCATAGGAGCGCTTGCAGATTTCCTTCTTGCGCGCCTCGGTGTCGGCCTGGCCGGCTTCGTCGAAGGCCATCACCACCACGGCGGCGCCGTAGCGCTTGCACAGCTTGGCGTGATAAATGAACTGCTCGACGCCTTCCTTCATGCTGATGGAGTTGACGATGCCCTTGCCCTGGATGCATTTGAGGCCGGCCTCGATCACTTCCCACTTGGAAGAGTCGATCATGATCGGCACTCGGGAAATGTCCGGTTCGCCGGCGATCAGATTGAGGAAGGTCACCATGGCCTTCTTCGAATCGAGCATGCCCTCGTCCATGTTGATGTCGATTACCTGGGCGCCGGCCTCGACTTGTTGCAGCGCCACTTCCAGGGCTTCGGTGTAGTTGTCCTCGCGGATCAGTCGAGCGAACTTGGCGGAGCCGGTGATGTTGGTCCGCTCGCCAACGTTGACGAACAGCGAGCTGCGATCGATGGTGAACGGTTCCAGGCCCGATAGGCGGCACGCCCGGGGAATTTCCGGAATCTGCCGTGGCGCATAACCGGCCACGGCCTTGGCGATGGCTTCGATGTGCGCCGGGGTGGTGCCGCAGCAGCCGCCTACAATGTTCAGGAAACCGCTTTGGGCGAACTCTTCGATGACCTTGGCCGTCTCGGCCGGCAGTTCATCGTATTCACCGAATTCGTTGGGCAGGCCGGCGTTCGGGTGGGCCGATACGTGGGTGCTGGCCTTGTTCGACAGTTCTTCCAGGTAGGGGCGCAGTTCGCTGGCACCGAGGGCGCAGTTCAGGCCCACGGAGATCGGCTTGGCGTGGGCCACGGAGTTCCAGAAGGCTTCGGTGGTCTGGCCGGAGAGGGTGCGGCCGGACGCATCGGTGATGGTGCCGGAGATCATGATCGGCAATTCGACGCCCAGTTCTTCGTAGACGCCTTGCACGGCAAAGATCGCCGCCTTGGCGTTCAGCGTGTCGAAGATCGTTTCGATCAGGATCAGGTCGGCGCCGCCTTCGATCAGGCCCTTGGTGGCCTCGGTGTAGTTCTCCACCAGTTCGTCGAAAGTCACGTTGCGGTAGCCGGGGTTGTTCACGTCCGGCGACAGCGAGCAGGTGCGGCTGGTCGGGCCGAGTACGCCGGCGACGAAGCGCGGCTTGTTCGGGGTTTCCAGGGTCTTGGCGTCGGCCACCCGGCGCGCCAGGCGCGCGCCTTCAAGGTTCAGCTCGTAGGCCAGGCCTTGCATGCCGTAGTCGGCCTGGGACACTTGGGTGGCGTTGAAAGTATTGGTTTCGAGGATGTCGGCGCCTGCGTCCAGGTAGGCTTTTTCAATGGCGCCGATCACGTCGGGACGGCTGAGCACGAGCAAGTCGTTGTTGCCCTTGACGTCGCTCGGCCAGTCGGCGAAGCGCTTGCCGCGGTAGTCCTGCTCTTCCAGCTTGTAGCTCTGGATCATCGTGCCCATGCCGCCGTCGAGGATCAGGATGCGTTCCTTGAGGGCTTGCTGGAGAAGATAAAAGCGAGCGCTGCGATCAGACATAGGACTACCTGGAAAAAAAGACCATTACGAAGGCCGGGATGATAGCAAACCTGTACAGGATTTGATCATGATGGCTTTTGCATGAATTTCGCTCATGTTTGCAAGGTGGTGCTGTCAGCAAGCCGAGCCCTCGCAAGCGGGGGTGCTGCAGATGAACCGCTACCAGAGGCCGTGAGTAAGGTGCTCGGCGGCGATCCTGCCTGCCGTCGGGTGCTTTCCTGACAAAAATACTAGGACTTTGTCCGGCGCGATGATTGGCGTAAACTGCCGGCAAGCCTGCGAGGAGTTTCCATGACCGCCATTACCATTACCGATGCCGCCCACGATTACCTGGCTGACCTGCTGTCCAAGCAGAACACCCCGGGAATCGGGATCCGCATCTTCATCACCCAGCCCGGCACCCAGTACGCCGAAACGTGCATTGCCTACTGCAAGCCGGGGGAAGAAAAACCTGAAGACACCGCGCTGGGGCTCAAGAGCTTCACCGCGTACATCGACTCGTTCAGCGAGGCTTTCCTGGACGATGCGGTAGTCGACTACGCCACCGACCGCATGGGCGGCCAGCTGACCATCAAGGCGCCCAACGCGAAAGTGCCAATGGTCAACGCCGACAGCCCGGTCAACGAGCGCATCAACTATTACCTGCAGACCGAAATCAACCCGGGGCTGGCTAGCCACGGCGGCCAGGTATCGCTGATCGACGTGGTGGAAGACGGCATCGCCGTGCTCCAGTTCGGCGGCGGCTGCCAGGGCTGCGGCCAGGCGGACGTGACCTTGAGGGAAGGCATCGAGCGCACCCTGCTCGAGCGCATCCCGGAACTCAAGGGCGTGCGCGACGTGACCGACCACACGCAGAAAGAAAACGCCTACTACTGATAGGTGTCACTGCGGCAAGACCCGTGGCGAGCGAGCCTGCTCCCTCGCCACAGGTTGTTTTACCGCCTGATCGATTGTTTCAGGGCCGGTAGAGATGCGCATGGCCTGCGCGATACAGCGATGATTCGCTGAACACATCGTTGCCCAGCACCCGTCCCACCAGAATCAGCGCGGTGCGGCGAAAACCCTTGGCCTGCACCTTCTCGGCGATATCCTCCAGCGTACCCACCACCCAATCCTGATCCGGCCACGTCGCCCGATGAACCACCGCTATCGGACAATCCGCGCCGTAGTGAGGCAGCAGTTCACCGACGATTTTCTGCAGGTGATTGACGCCCAGGTGAATCGCCATGGTCGTTCCATGCTGCGCCAGGCTGGCAAGTTCCTCTCCAGCGGGCATGGCGGTTTTGTCCGCGTAGCGAGTGAGGATCACGCTCTGGGACACATCGGGCAGCGTCAGTTCGACACCCAACAGGGCGGCGCAGGCCGAGGTGGCGGTGACGCCTGGAATGATCTCGAAAGGGATGTCCAGCTCCCGCAGGCAGCGGATCTGCTCGCCGATGGCGCCATACAGGCCCGGATCGCCAGAGTGCACCCGAGCCACATCCTGCCCACTGAGATGGGCCGCCTTGATCACCTCGATGATTTGTTCCAGATGCAGCTCGGCGCTGTTGATCACCTGTTCGGCACGATGGCCTTCCAGCACGGCCGTCGGCACCAGGGAACCGGCGTAGATGATCACGGGGCAGCTATGGATCAGTCGCTGGCCCTTCACGGTGATCAGTTCCGGGTCGCCGGGGCCGGCGCCGATGAAATAAACGGTCATGACCGGTTCCTGTCGAAAGAGTGGCTTGCATGAGCCGCGCTCATGATTCCGGTGGCGATTATCGAGCGTTACGAAGCGGCCGCCAATGCCAATGTGGCCTGCAAAGCTTTCTGGCGGGTAATCAGTAGCGTTGCGGGCGAATCGCCCAATTGATTGGCCAGCGCGAGAGCAGCGCTTTCGGCAACGCCATGGCAGTCCGTACGCTCGAAAGCAATCCGGGAGCGATGGCTGAGCTGCCCTTGATAGCCCGACAACTGTTCGGCGGTAAAGCAAATCAACGGCAGCGCCAGTTGCTCAGCCAACGCCAGCAGGCCCGGTTCGTTGCGCTTGAGTTCGATACTGGCCAGGGCCCGCACTTCATCGAGCTCAATGCCGTGGGCCTGCAGCGTCTGGTCGAGCAATGCCCGCAGCGAACTGGCCGGGCAGCCGCGTTGGCAGCCCAGGCCGACCACCAGGATCGGCCCGACCTTCATGCGTCGTGGTGCGCCTGGGCGCCACGGCGAAACAGCCAGGCGCTGATCAGGCCCAAGGCGAGCCAGAACGCGACGTTGGTCAATTGCGAGGCAATCTTGAACTGACTTTCCAGCGCTTCGGGCGCCAGCATCGAATGAACCTCGGGTTGCGGCGCGCCGATCACGTGCGGCACCAGCAAGGTCACCAGACCCAGCAGCTTGAGCAGCCAATGCCGACCGAAAACCATCAGCGCGATGCCGACCGCCGTGGACGCCGCGGTGCCGATCCACCACATCTGCCGCTGGGCCAGGTCAGCCGCCGCGGTGCCAGGCAATTCCGGCGGCAGGCCAAGGGTCGGCGCCAGGACAAACGTGGCATAGCCGGCCAAGCCCCAAAGCAAGCCTTGGGACGTACGAGTCGGTGCGCGCAAGGTGTACAGGCCCGCCAGCATCAGGGCGAAACCCACCGCGACCACCAAATTGCCGCCCGTGGTGGAAAGTACCCGCTGCCAGCCGTCTTCCGGCTCCCAGGCTTCGGCATCGTGGCTGTGGGCCGCGCCTGAGACGTGCTCATGGGCCTCCGCCACCGGAGCCTTTTCGTAGGTTTCGGCCTGCTGGATCAGCGGCGATACCCACAGGCTTTGCAGAAGGGTCAGCAGCAGGGCGGCCAGCAATCCGCTGAAACCGGCGGTCTGGGCGATACGCTTGATCATGTCGGCAGGTCTCAGTGGCACGGGAACGCGGCGCTATGCCGTGTGTCGTGGGCCGCGTTGTGCACCGCTTCGATGTGGGAGAAACCGGCGAAATAGACCAGGCCCGCACCGAGGATCGAGGCGAAGATTGCCGCGCTCAGGCGCTGGCTCAGGGTGATGGTGCTACTGGTGGTGCGGGCGGTATTGCTGATGGTCGACATGGCGCTTCCCTCTGGTCTTGTCAGCGGGTAAATCGAGCGCAATGAAAAACCGGGCGAAGGCTCGCCAGGATTCGAACAGCGCCCGCCCACCGCGGGTTTGTTGAGCTTGAGTCATGGGCCGGTCTCCGGGCTTGCGAGGGGCAGGGCCTTGGCCTTGCCGGCAAGCATCACCTTCCCATGCGCATGCACAGTGGATTCGACGCTTCGCTCGCTTACCGTTGCGGGGGCAGCACCGGACTGACGTGGCCTTGAAGTAAAGCACACGATTCACCGGTTTCCCGTTTCACCCCGTGAAGGGCACCCGTAACAAGGTGCACAGGAGACCATGGGCGAGGATGGGCGTCAATGTGTCTGGCGCGCTTCGTGATTTGAGATAGGGTTGAGGCTGGACACCGCGCTCACAGGAGAACTACATGCGCTTTTCAGCCTTGACCCAACGCATCACTGGCGATGGCGCCGCCGCCTGGCAGATACATGATCGGGCGCTGGCCATGCGCGAGCAGGGCAGGGAAGTGTTGTTGCTGTCAGTAGGCGACCCGGATTTCGATACCCCGCCGGCCATCGTCGAAGCCGCCGTCGCCAGCCTCCGTGCCGGCGACACTCACTACTCGGATACTCGTGGCCTGCACTCCCTGCGCGCCAGCATCGCCCGGCGTCATCAGCAGCGTTGCGGCCAACCGGTCGGCGCCGAACACGTCACGGTGTTACCCGGTGCTCAGTGCGCCGTGTATGCCGTCGCGCAATGTTTGCTCAACCCCGGCGATGAAGTCATCGTCGCCGAGCCGATGTACGTCACTTACGAAGCAGTATTCGGTGCCTGCGGGGCGACGGTGGTGCCGGTGCCGGTGAGCCCGGAAAACGCTTTCCGGGTCCAGCCGGCCGACGTTGCCCGGCTGATCACCCCGCGCACCCGCGCCATGCTGCTCAACAGTCCCAACAATCCCTCCGGCGCCAGCCTGCCGCTGCCGACCTGGCAAGCGTTGGCGCAGCTGTGCATCGACCATGACCTGTGGCTGATCAGCGACGAGGTCTACAGCGACTTGCTCTACGAAGGCGAACACATCAGTCCGGCCGGCCTGCCGGGAATGGCCGAGCGCACCGTGACCATCAACAGCCTGTCCAAATCCCACGCCATGACCGGTTGGCGCGTTGGCTGGGCCATAGGCCCTGAACCCCTGGCCGAACACTTGTCGAACCTGTCGCTGTGCATGCTGTTCGGCCTGCCGGACTTCGTCCAGCGCGCCGCCCAGGTTGCCCTTGAGCAGGATTTGCCTGAAGTGGCGCGGATGCGCGAGGAATATCGCCAACGCCGGGACTTGGTGTGCGCCATGCTCGATGACTGCCCAGGCCTCAAGCCCGTGCGGCCCGATGGTGGCATGTTCGTGATGGTTGACGTGCGCCAGACCGGCCTCGACGCCCAGGCTTTTGCCGAGCGGCTGCTGGATGGGTATGGCGTGTCAGTGTTGGCGGGGGAGGCGTTCGGGCCCAGTGCGGCGGGGCATATTCGGATTGGGTTGGTGGTCGATCAGGTGAAGCTGGCGGGGGCGTGCCGGCGGATTGTCTTATATGTGGCGCAATTGTTGCGGGTGCGACGTGCCTGAGCCGGCGCTGTATATTGAACAGGCCAGCGACCCCAAACCGCCATCCAACTAAAACCGGTTGTGTGAATAGTTATGTCGCAATGGAAAGCCGACAAGCGGTAGTCATACCTGTCAGGTCTGACAGTAGTTAAGAAGAGGAATCCGGTGCTTAATTCGCTTCGACTAGGTGCTTCAAGCAAAGGTCGAGGTCAGCCATCATGCAGCCTGTTGAAGTTCTGGAATACGATCCGCCGACGGTCGTGGGCGTGGACGAAAACGACCCGGATGGCTATATCCCGTTCGAGCTGTTGCAGACAGGGATCGAGGTCAGGATACCTATTTGGCCTGTACCTTCTCCTTCGGGAGAAACCGATACGCTTACTGTCGAGATGAAACGTAATGGTGTCGTGGAGTTTACCTCGGCGACGTACCATCTAAATCCGATTAGCGAAACGGAATTTTTCATTCTAATCGGTCCGCAGTATCTGGCCGTGGATGGTGTGGTTGAAGTTAGTTACACGACCGAAAACTACCTTGGAAATGAGCACCCTTCGTATCCACGGAAATTGACGATTGATCACACACCGATTCCGTCGAACCTTCCCGAGGTTGAGTTTCCCGCGGCGAAACAAAATTTGCATGGTTATCTTAATTGCTCCACACAACCGCCTATTTGGCAGGGTGTGGAAGTCAAGGTTCCTCCGCTCCCCAATTTCTGCCGACCCGGTGACATTTGCGCCGTGGAATGGATTGGGTATCAAAGCCTCAACGGCAGTGGTCCGCCCATCAATGCTACTTATAAAAAAATCGACACGCCGTTGACATTGCTCCAGATAACTAACGGTTTCTCAGTAACGATTGAACCTTTTCGACCGCATCTGGAACCGATGATAGACAAAGCGTCGGGCGCGGCGAATTACACGCTCTATCGTGGTACGAGGAAGATAGGCGCTTCGGTGAGGGAGTTGGTTAAAATTGATCGAATCATTCCGGGAGAGTCGCAGCCGTGCGGCCCGTAAGGCGTAATAAAAGTTTTTGAGCGAAGCATCAAATGCGCCACTTTGTCACGTTATTTACCTGACACCATCGTGTATAAGATCGGAGTTAATTTCATGAATGCTAAAGTTGGAACGGCCGCAACCAATAAACAAATTTCTCTACAGAACACCATTTTGTTCGACCCTGCTACTTTTCCTGAGCAAACCCTGCCAGGGGGTGACTTGCGTATTCCAGTGGCTGCGCTGAATGCTGATCTGGTGTACGAAGTTCCCCAGCCTGATCAAGAGTTCGACAAGGATACGATAGATATTTTCATGCAGGTCAAAGGTGACCCGACCACAAGATTTGACTTGGAAAGCGCTAAACCATTGGGGGATCCGCCTAGTGCTCGCATTTGGCCATTGCGCTTGAGCATTCCGCTTGCACGCCTCATAGAGCTGCCTGCACCGGAAACGCCAACTGAGTACGAGCTGGTCTACGAGATGTTTGCTGGCGGTGTCAATCCGGGTGGAGAAGTTGTCGCCGAGTATGTAATCGACCGGACCAAACCCTATCAGACTAAAACGCCCCCCACAGATTACGCTCCTCCCGCTGCTGGGTTTCCGGCAAATTTACCGCCCACCCAGGAGATCGATGCGGATTACCTTACCGCAAACCCCAGTGGGATAGTCATCACGGTGCCATTAGCGACTTCCAACGCTGAGACAACAGACACAGTAGATATTTATTGGGGCATCCCGGGAACCCCTGCTTTTGACACGCCAGTGCTGAGCGATCACCCGTTACCAGTAAGCGGGGAAATTCCTTTAGATGTCACCATTCTTGAAGATTCGGCAGAAGGCGTGAATTTTCTGAAATATGTGGTAAGGGACTTGGCAGGGAATATCAGCCGAGAGTCCAGACTTAACCAGCGTACTGTCCGGCATTTGGAACCCCCTGTGCCGACAACGCCTGTCGTACCGCTGGCAGATGGCACCGATGGTGATAACTTAATTAATCTAGCAGATTGCGCCGACGGTGTGACGGTAGAAATTACTGTTCCTCAGCCAAGTCAAGGCAGAGACATGATTCGTGTCACTTGGCAGGATATTGAACTATCACCCGATCAAACCGTGGGGACAGAAACTTTGCTTTCTTTCCCCGTTGATTACGAAACCGTCATCAAGCCAGCCTATGGCGCAACCGACGGTAGGAAAGCTACAACTGTCAGCTATGTCATGGTGCGCGGCTCGGGTAATCCTATTGCCACGGGACAGACGACCATCGACGTTGATATATCTTATGCAGGTCCTGAGAATCCCGAAGAGCCGGATCCAGAGAATCCTAATCTTGAGTTGCCTCGTTTGGTTTCGTCTCAAGGAGTGGACAACGTCTTGGACGACGACGATCACGGCAAGCCGGCTGATATATACATTCAGCTATACGATGTTCCGCCAACCGAGACGGGGCAAGTTGTAACGGTTTGGTACGACGACGTGGAACTTGATCCTTATTACCTGACGCCAGGAGAAGAAGATACGGAAATTCTCGCCGCGACGGTTCCATGGGATGTTATTGCGAGAAAACCGAATGAAGTGATCAAAATAAAATGGGTGTTATCGGCCGTTGGGGGCAGCAACCCACAGTCGTCGCTACCGCAGGATGTCGATGTCGATATTACTAAAATAGAGTTGCCAATGCCCGAAGTGCAAGGACTTTCGAGGAACGCAATTGCTTGTCCTACGTTAAATTTTGTGAACGGCGATGGCACCAGTCGCAGAAATTTGAAAGTCGTAATTCCATTCAGCTCATCGCTTGTCGATGGGAGGACCGTGACATTGAATTGGGGAGGATATAGCGATGAGAATGCGACAGTTCCAATTAGCGGAACCGCTACCACGGCGACTCATCTTATTAGCGGAACTGTACCGACTGAGGGTATAGAAATGGAGATTGGCGATTATTCTGACAACTTCAGACCTGTTTCGGATGGCTATGGGAAATTGTTCTACACCGTCACCGACGTCACGCCGGAGTCGGACCCGGCTATCCATTTCGTGTTTTTGACGGATAATAATGGCGACTTCTGTGAGATCGCAAATCCAGTACCGTAAGCGATATTAACGTGAAAGCGGTGGGCATGGTGCTTTGTCATGCCCATCGTGTACTCAGGTCGCTTCAGGAAGCATTGGAGAGTTATCTGACGTCACGTGGGGAGAAATCCTACATAACTATGCCTGGTTCATCTGTAGCCTTGCGAACCCTGAAAAGGATAGTCGTTGATTCGGCGGCTGGCCCGTAATCCGATCCTTATTGTAAAAGCAGGTGTCTAGCATGCAGCCAACTTCCCCCCCGGTCCCATCGCCGCCCTTTGTGAAGTGCGTATTGTGCCTTCCCGTATTTTTGCTTTCTTCCGTCATCGAAGCCGCGCCCGTTGTCGGCGGGAGTGCCACCGTCAACAATGGCGACGCCGTTGAAAGCTGGTTTTTGTCGCAGAGTGCTACGTTGAATGTCAATAATGCTCAGGCGCTGGCCATTGATGCCGATGCTTCTACGGTTAATGTCAATGCGGGTAGTAGCACTCAGGCAATCACAGCCAGAAATAATTCGACGGTCAATTTGAATGGTGCCAGCGTTACGAGTGCTACTGGTGCGGCTGGGTTACAACTGATTTCAAGTACCGGCAACATCAATGGCAGTCATATCAGTGGCGGTAATACAGGCATATCGGCAGTTCGATTTTCCACCGGTCTGGACGGTTCCGTCGTTAACGTAACGGGAAAAAGCGTTATTAAAGGCGCGAACGCCGGTATATTCGCCTCGTCCCATAGCTTGATCAATGTCACCGACTCCACGCTAGAAGGAACGGCTTCTACCGGTTATGGCCTTTGGCTTCAGAGTGCAGATGCCATTGTCAAGAACAGCACGATTACGGGTGGGGAAAACGGGGTGTTCGTTGAGCTGGATGTGACGGGGGTTGCGCCAGCCACCTTGAATCTGGAGAACACCACGGTCCAAGGAAAAAATGGTTCAGCGATTGTGGTCGATTTCAAAAACGAGGACAGCTCCAAAGCCACGTTGACGTTGACCAATTCTACTTTATTGGCCGGCAACGGCACTCTACTCGAGGTCAAGGGAGGCGCTACCACGGCGATGACGGTTAATGGCAGTGTATTGAATGGAAACATTGTTACTGAATCTGGAAGTACCACTGAACTGACACTGCAGAATAATTCCGTGCTGACCGGTCGGTTGGAAAATGTCGCGAGCGCGACCGTAAACGACACATCCCAATGGGTATTGGTGGGCGACAGCCAGGTTGGAAATCTTGCACTTAATGGCGGCTCAGTAAAATTCGGGGCTGACGACGCGTTTTATCGGCTGGATGTGGCAAACCTGTCAGGCCAGGGGCGTTTCATCATGGGAACCGATTTTGCCACCGGTCGTACAGATGTCTTGAATGTTACGGGTAATGCCAGCGGCACCCACGAACTGCTGATTGCAAGCAGCGGAGCTGAACCAGCCGCCGGCCAGCCTATTACGGTTGTTACCACAGGAGGGGGCGACGCACAGTTCAAGTTGTTCAATGACGTGGTCGATCAAGGCGCCTATTCCTACAGTTTGGAGAAGAGTGGCAACAACTGGGTTCTGGATCCGAGCACTCGGATCATCAGCCCAGGGACGCGTTCGGTGATGGCGCTGTTCAACACACCTTTACCTACCTGGTATGGTGAATTGACGTCGTTGCGCACCCGCATGGGCGAGTTGCGATGGAATCCCGGTCAGTCCGGAGCCTGGGGACGCACCTACGGAAACAAATATGAAATCGCCAACGGTTCCGGCTTGGCTTATCGGCAAACCCAGCAGGGGTTCACCCTCGGAGCGGACGCTGCGATACCGGCGGGGGATGGTCAATGGCTGGTGGGGGTAATGGGCGGGCATAGCACGTCTGACCTTAACTTGGATGCGGGTAGCTCGGGTAGCGTGGACAGCTACTACCTCGGCACCTATGCCACTTGGCTTGATGCAAGCAGCGGGTACTATGCAGACGCTGTGCTGAAGGTTAACCGCTTTCGCAACGAAGCCAAGGCCAGTCTGAGTGATGGGGGACGTGCAAAGGGTGATTATGACAATAGCGGCATTGGTGGTTCCGTCGAGTTCGGTCGGCATATCAAACTCGACGACGATTTTTTCATCGAGCCATTCACCAAATGGTCTGCCGTGGTCATCCAGGGTAAAAGCTTTTCGTTGGATAATGGTTTGCAAGCCGATGGAGATCGTGCGCGATCATTGTTGGGAGAAGTGGGCCTGACCGCCGGCCGAAATTTCAAAGTACAAAATGACATTGAGCTGCAGCCCTATGTACGGGTATCCGGCGGTTATGAATTTTCGAAAAGTAACGAAGTGCAGGTCAATGATAATGTCTTCAATAATGACTTGTCTGGCTCGCGCGCTGGGTTTGGGGCGGGTGTCGCTGCGTCGATGACGGACAAGTTGAAATTGCATGCGGATTATGAATACAGCGATGGAGAAAATTTTCGACAGCCGGCTGGGTGGACAGTGGGGTTACGCTACGCGTTCTAACACAGAGCAAAATCGAATAAAGATGAAGAAGGAGGCCTCGGCCTCCTTCTTCATCTTTATGCCTAGACTGTTTTTGCTGTCTAGCAGGTCCCAACTCGGGCTGACGGGCGACGCGGATTTCTCCTAGTGCGGCTGCGAGCGGAGGCGATGAAGTCCATTTTTAAAGTCAATGTACTGGGGGTATTCTCATCATTATTTTCCACGTCCGCGCAAATGGTACCTGAGAGCGTCGCGCTTGAAGCGTCGTAGGCGAGCCTGGCGATACCTTTGACTTGTTTATAGACCACTGCGACTGCTGGGTCCGACCGATCAACGAACAGCACCCCTACTGGATAGCTATCCTCACCTAGTCCATATTCGTCATCATCCATATCCATGGAAAACGAAACTCGCACCTCTTTGGTCGTGTAATCAGGCCCAGGGGCCATCTGCGTGGCCAGCATGACGTGAGCCTTTTTATGAGGTGGTGGATGGTTAGGAAAGTCCACCTCTGAAAGTTCTACCAAACTGGCATTGAACGTTTCCGTGCCATTAATGGTTCCTTGACACATCCCCTGTACTTCCTGATGCATACTCGTTCTAGCAAATGCGTTCATTGAGGTACTCTCCGCTGTCTTGACAAGTGATATCCCGTCAATGGAAGCAATGGACGAGACTAGACCATGTAATGCCAGTCTTGAGGGGTTGTAAACTGTAAGACTTTACAGTTTACAGATGGACATCCTTGTGCCTTTTCTATAGCGCAACGGTTCCCTCTGTATCTGATAAATACCCAATCGATGTTTTGCGTCGGCCCACCTGTACTGATGTCGGACGTCAATTCGAACAATGCGCATAACGAGGTTGATGCTGGCGTGTGAAATTGTGTAATGGTTTTGCTCAGAGATGGATGAGGACATCTATCTTGTCCGCTTGAGATTGATTGCCCTGATCCTCCCATGACCACCCATCTGAAACCTGCCCGCACCTGTGAGTTCTGACAGTACGCACATCTCGATTTCTCGTGCCGTACTATTCACCGGAACGCAAAGCCGCATTGCTCAAGATGCTGCTTCCCCCGCTCAACCTATCGATGGCCGAGGTTTCCCGGCGCGAAGGGGTCAGCGAAATGTCTTTGTCCAACTGGCGAAAACAGGTCAGTTCTGAAGGAAACGCAGTGCCCGAAAACACCCCATCGGCCCAGAACTGGACAGCCGAAACCAAGTCTGCCGTCGTCCTTGAAGCCAGCGGTTTATCCGAGATCGAGCTGGGTGAGTACTGCCGTCGAAAAGGCCTTTACCCTGAGCAGATCAAGGCGTGGCGACAAGCCTTCATCAGGGGTCAGAAGTCGGAAAAAGCTCAGTCCAAAGACGACCGCGAGCAAGCCCGCAAGGACAAGAAACGCATCGAGCAACTTGAGCGCGAACTGCGCCGTAAAGATAGGCGCTGGCTGAAACTGCCGCGTTGCTGGTACTGCGAAAAAAGCTCAACGATTACTGGGGGATCGACAACGAGGACAGTTGACGGCTCTGCCGGAACAGCAATTGCTCGTGACCTGGTTGCATCGGACCGGTGGGTTGAGGGAGCAGTCTTCCTCAGCCCACTGCAAGTACTACGTTGGTTGATCTTGCCAAAGGAATGAATGGCGATAGGCATTCGCCGTGCACGAGCGGCGCTCCCTGGTTGGCAGTCCGTCCCAGTATTCCAGGGGAACAAGACGGTAACGCTTTATAGACTGGATGTGAAATTGTGTAAGGGTTTTGCTCTTGGGAAGGGCGACGGTGTATATCCTTGGCGGCTTGAGATTCTCAGCGCCTCGTACCTTTGGACCCACCCATGCCCAACATCCTCCTCGTCGAAGACGACGCCGCCCTTTGCGAACTGATCGCCAGCTATCTGGAACGCAACGGCTATCACGTCAGTGTGCTCAACCGTGGCGATCATGTACGTGAGCGAGCGCGGGTCAATCCGCCGGACCTGGTGATCCTCGACCTGATGCTGCCGGGACTGGATGGCCTGCAGGTCTGCCGCCTGCTGCGGGCCGATTCGGCGACCTTGCCGATCCTGATGCTCACCGCCCGGGACGACAGCCACGACCAGGTCCTGGGCCTGGAGATGGGCGCCGACGACTACGTCACCAAGCCTTGCGAGCCCCGGGTGTTGCTCGCCCGAGTGCGGACCTTGCTGCGGCGAAGCAGCCTGACCGAGCCGCAGACGGTCAATGACCGCATCGTCATGGGCAACCTGTGCATCGATCTGTCCGAGCGCACGGTAACTTGGCGCGAGCAGCCGGTTGAGTTGTCCAGCGGCGAGTACAACCTGCTGGTGGTGCTGGCCCGGCATTCCGGCGAAGTACTGAGCCGCGACCAGATTCTGCAACGCCTGCGCGGCATCGAGTTCAACGGCACTGATCGTTCGGTGGACGTGGCCATTTCCAAGTTGCGGCGCAAGTTCGACGACAACGCCGGCGAAGCGCGCAAGATCAAGACCGTGTGGGGCAAGGGTTATTTGTTCAGCCGTTCCGAGTGGGAATGCTGACCGATGTGGAAGCTGCTGATTCGCCTCTACCTCGTCACCATCGTCTCCTACAGCGCGGCCATCTACCTGATGCCGGAACTGGTGATCCGTCTGTTTCATGAACGCTTCCAGGCGTACAACCTCGACTATTCCCGTGGTCTGCAAACCTTGATGGTCAAGCAGTTTCGCGGCGTGCCCAGCGAGCAATGGCCGGCCCTGGCGGCGCAGATGGACAGGGAATTCGCGCCGCTGCACATCGAGCTGGCGGCGACCGAGGATGCAGGTTTCACCGCCACCGAGCAGGCGCGTCTCAAGCGCGGCGAGAATGTTGTGCGCATCGGCGATTGGGGCTGGCGAACCCTGGCGGCTGCGCCGCTGGATGAGCGCACGGCGGTGAAGATGATCGTGCCGCCGGACCCGGCGGATGTCAGCTGGTTGTACTGGAGCATCAACGTGCTGATCGGCGCAACGATGCTGGCCTGCCTGCTGCTCTGGCTGCGGCCGCACTGGCGCGATCTGGAACGGCTCAAACGCACCGCCGAGCGTTTCGGCAAGGGACATTTAAGTGAGCGTACGAAGATCGCACCGAGTTCCAACATCGGCAGTCTGGCCCATGTGTTCGACACCATGGCCGGCGACATCGAGAATCTGCTCAATCAGCAGCGGGACTTGCTCAATGCCGTGTCCCATGAATTGCGCACGCCGTTGACTCGCCTCGACTTTGGTTTGGCTCTGGCGTTGTCCGAGGATATGCCAGCGGCCAGTCGCGAGCGGTTGCAGGGGTTGGTGGCGCACATTCGCGAGCTGGATGAGTTGGTACTGGAGTTGTTGTCCTACAGTCGTTTGCAAAATCCCGAGCGTTTACCGGAGCGGGTCGAAGTGCCGCTGGACGAATTCATCGACAGCATCCTCGGCAGCCTCGACGAAGATTTGGCCGCGCCGGAAGTGGTGATCGACGTGTTGCTGCACGGGGCGCTGGAGCGTTTCGTGCTGGACCCACGCCTGACCGCACGGGCCTTGCAGAACCTGTTGCGCAATGCCATGCGTTATTGCGAGAAGCGGATCCAGGTCGGCGTGCTGGTGGGTGAGCAGGGGTGTGAAATCTGGGTCGACGACGATGGCATCGGCATTCCCGACAGCGAGCGCGAGCGGGTGTTCGAGCCGTTCTATCGCCTGGACCGCAGCCGCGACCGCGCCACGGGCGGCTTCGGCCTTGGCCTGGCCATCAGCCGCCGGGCCCTGCAAGCCCAGGGCGGGACATTAACGGCCGAAGGTTCTCCGCTGGGCGGCGCACGCTTCCGGCTGTGGCTTCCCACACCGTCCTGAGGCCTGGTGCAGTCCCTGTGGCGAGGGGATTTATCCCCGCTGGGCTGCGGAGCAGCCCCAAATCACCCAAACAACCCCGCCGCAATATTGATCGAGAACCCCAGGATCGCCGTATTGAACACAAACCCGATCAACGACTGCGCCAACACAATCTTGCGCAACTGCCGCGTCGCAACACCCACGTCCGATGTCTGCACCGCCACGCCGATGGTGAAAGAGAAATACAGGAAATCCCAATAATTGGGCGTGGTCAGACCCTCGGCGAAGCGCAGGGCCGGTTCCTTGCCTTCCCAGGTGTAATACAACCGCGCGTAATGCACGCTGAAGATCACCCCGATCAGCAGCCATGAACCAATCACGGTCAACGCAGTGACGCCGTAATGCAAGAGTTTGGCGGCGGTTTGCAGGTCGCGGCTGCCGGCCAGTTCGAAGGTGATGGTTGCCAGGCTCGCCAGCGCCGCGATGCAGACCATCAGGAGGACCAACCCCGCGTTCTCGTCTTCGCGTTCGGCGATGCGCTGGACGTCCGGTGCCTTGGCCCGCACGGTCAGCCAGAACATCAGCACCAGGTACGTCCAGACCCCGACGTTCCAGCCGATCAGGATTTGGCTGATGATCGAGTCCGCGGGAATCAGCAGCCCCGCCGCCAGGCCAATGATCGTGGCGCAGGAAAGACGCGGGTGGGTGCGGGCGAGGCGGGGCATGGGAGCTCACTGTCAGGCGGGAATGCACGGAGTATGAATCATCACGCCAATGCGGGACCGGCAATGTCGCTGGATTGGATCAGTTTCACGCCAGCTTCTTGCATGCGGCGGATGGCCGTATCCATCGAGCCGTCGATATCAATGCCTCGGCAAGCGTCCAGCAAGACAATCGCATTGAAACCTGCCATACGAGCATCCAGCGCCGAATACATCACGCAGAAATCCAGGGCCAGCCCGACCATGTACACCGTGTCGATACCGCGCTCCTTGAGATAGCCTGCCAGCCCGGTAGGTGTTTGACGGTCGGCTTCCATGAAAGCCGAATAGCTGTCGATGGATGGGTTGCAGCCTTTGCGGATGATCAGTTGCGCATGGGGCAAGTCCAAGGCCGGGTGCAGCGCGGCGCCCGGTGTGCCCTGGACGCAATGGTCGGGCCAGAGTTTCTGTTCACCGTAGGGCAGTTGAATGATGTCGAAAGGTTGTTTGCCTGCGTGGCTGGAGGCAAACGAGGCATGTCCGGCCGGGTGCCAGTCCTGTGCGACCACGATGTGCCGGAACGTGCGGCCCAGTTGGTTGACCAGCGGCACGATTTCATCGCCGCCCGGCACGGCGAGTTGGCCGCCGGGGGTGAAGTCGTTTTGTATGTCGATCACCAGTAGTGCGGTGTTTGTAGACTTGCTATCCGTGGTAGGCATGCAGACTGCTCCTTGAGATTGACCTGCTGAGCTTAGGCTCGAAATGTCTTTCGTCGCAAATATCCCAACGGTGATGGCTTTTTGATGTTCGGTCCGTGCACTACCGTACCAATTGTGTACAATCGCCGACTTTCAACCGGGCATGGAGGCACTTCGGCTTTCTGTCACGAGAAAAACCCATGCTTATCGGCAGTTATTCCCCCGCCCTTGTTTCCATCTCTTTGTTTGTTGCGATCCTGGCGTCTTACACTGCGCTGGACCTGACTGGGCGTATCGCCACTGCGCAAGGCCGCGCCGTTCACCTTTGGATGGCGGGTGGTTCGCTGGCGATGGGAGTGGGCATCTGGTCCATGCACTTCATCGGCATGCTCGCGTTCACCTTGCCGGTGGAGCTTGGCTACGATGTGGCGATCACCGCGCTGTCCCTGCTGATCGCGATTCTTTCCAGTGGCTTTGCCCTGTGGCTGGTCAATCAGCCAAAGCTGCGGGTTTGGCAGTTGGCGTTTGGCGCTTTGGTCATGGGCACCGGGATCAGCGCCATGCATTACACCGGCATGGCGGCGTTGCGGATGCAGCCGGGCATTGATTATGACCCGACGTTGTTTGGCGCTTCACTGCTGATTGCTGTCGTGGCGTGCGCGGCGGCGTTATGGATTGCCGTGCGCCTTCGCCAGCATTCCCCTCATGTACGAATCGCCCGCGCCGGCGCCGCCGTGGTGATGGGCATCGCCATTGTCGGCATGCATTACACCGGCATGGCCGCGGCGCAGTTCAGCGAAGGCAGTTTCTGCGGATCCCTCGATGGCTTGAGCGGCAAGGGCCTGGACAATCTGGTGCTGATCACCACGTTGGCGGTGCTGGCGATCGCCTTGCTGACATCGATTCTGGATGCGCGTCTTGAAGCCCGTACCGCGGAGCTGGCCAAGTCGCTGACCCAGGCCAATCGGGAACTGACCCAACTGGCCCTGCACGATCCCCTGACCGGGTTGCCCAATCGCGTGCTGTTGGCGGATCGTATCGGCCAGGCCATGCACCGGGTGCAAGAGCAGGGCGGCTGTTTTGCGTTGATGTTCATCGACCTCGACGGTTTCAAGCCGGTCAACGACGCGTTCGGGCATCACATGGGCGATCTGTTGTTGCGGGACGTGGCCTTGCGTCTGCGCGAGGACTTGCGCAACCAGGACACACTCGCGCGGATTGGTGGCGATGAGTTCGTCCTGCTCGTGCAACTGGCCGATCCCGACGACGCCTTGCGCCTGGCTGCGCGCCAGGTCGCGCTGATCGCTCGCACGTTCCGGGTCGCCGACCATGACCTGCAGATATCCGCCAGTGTCGGTATCGCGCTTTTTCCCGGCAACGGCGAAAGCGCCGAAGAGCTGCTGATGAATGCCGACGCCGCGATGTACCACGCCAAGGGCGCCGGCAAGAACGGCTACAGTTTTTTCGACGCGTCGATGAACAGCAACGCCCGCAAGCAGTTGCAGCTGCTGCAAGACTTGCGCATCGCGGTCGAGCAGCGGCAGTTCAGCCTGCATTACCAACCCAAGTTCGACGCAGCGAATGGCCGTCCGGTCGGCGCTGAAGCGCTGCTGCGCTGGACCCATCCGACCCAGGGCATGATGATGCCCGACACCTTTATCGACTTGGCGGAAAAGACCGGGCTGATCATTCCCATCGGCGAATGGGTGCTGAACGAAGCCTGCCGGCAGATGCGCGAGTGGTACGTGCTGGGCTACACCGATTGGCGCATCGCGGTGAACCTTTCGGCGTTGCAGTTCTGCCATACAGGCTTGGTGCAGAGTGTCGCCAAGGCGCTGGAGACCCACCATTTGCCTGCCAACAGCCTGACCCTGGAAATCACCGAAACCACGGCCATGAGCGACGCGGACGCGAGCATGACCGTGTTGCAGCAACTGTCGGACATGGGCGTGGACCTGTCCATCGACGACTTCGGCACCGGTTACTCGAGCTTGATGTACCTCAAGCGCCTGCCGGCGAATGAGCTGAAGATTGATCGTGGCTTCGTCCGTGACCTGGAACACGACAGTGACGACGCGGCCATCGTCTCGGCCATCGTTGCCCTCGGCCAGGCCTTGGGCCTGCGGATCGTCGCCGAAGGCGTGGAAACCGATGTACAACAAGACTTCCTGACCCAGTTGGGCTGCGATTCGCTGCAAGGTTATCTGTTGGGTCACCCGCTGCCGGCCGAGCGCTTCTTGCACGACATCCGCCAGGCGCAAAGCGTGGCGATGGCCTGAGGCGTTCGCTCAGGGAAGGATCTCGAATGCGGCGCTGCCCAGTCGCTCGCCATTGACCAGCAAATGCACCGCATGCCGGCCCGCATAGTGTCGGCGGGTGGTCAGTTCGCGGATGTGCTGGGAACGGCTGAGGCTGGCGCACGCCAGGGCGGGCAGGTCGAAGGTCTTGAGCTTGAACACCTTGGCCGACGTGCCGCCCGATGCCTTCACGTAGTCGATAGCGTAATCAATCACCAGGCGCTGATCCTGTTCAGACGTTGATCGCACCTTGAACGAAAGGGTGACCTGTTCGCCAAGGCGAATCACTGGCGGCGTCACCTGCAAATCCGAAATCTCAACCTGCGCCTTGCCGCCTGCGCCGATGACAGCCAGCGCCCGAAGGTTGCCTTGCTTGATCAGGCTGCGCAGCGCATGACGGGCGATCCAGGCCGTGTGGCGGTCCTGCAACGGCCACCCTTCGATCCGCTCCAGCACCCAGTCGGGATGCTGCTTGGTCACATCGTTCAGATGGTTGGCGACGGATTTGCGCACGTAGAGGCTGTCGTCAGCCTTGAGGGCATCAAGAATCGCGGCGGTGAGTTCCGGGTTGGCCTGGATCGGTTCCAGATGGAACGACCACGGCAAGCGTGGCCGGCTGCCTTCGCTGGCGAGGCGGCGCACGTGTTCGTTGGCATCCAGTGCCCAGTCATGCATCACCTCAAGGGTGCGCGCCAAGTCATCGCGCAGGAAATGCCGGACGGCGAACTCCGCAGAGCCGAACCGGGTGAAATATTTGAGCGCGTCCATGGATTGATCGAAGGCATGCCGCCCGTACGACGCGACGTAGTGGGGGAGGAACATGCTGACGAACATGCTGTTGATGCGTGGCGCCAGGGCCCGCAAGACCTCGATCGATGCTTCGTAATCCAGCGGCAGGACCGCATGCAGACATTCGCTGACCCGCGCCATGCGCTGCATCACCGACAACCCGGCCAGTCCGTCGTTGGCCATGTGCAGGAACGCCTTGGAATCGAAGGCTGGGTACACCGCGCGCGTTTCGGTGGCGATGTGCTGCAGGCGCTCGGTGTTGAAGATTTCCTTCAGGGCAGGGGATGACGTAGTCATGGCGAGATCCGTAGTCCAGAGGGCGCCACTATGCCATGCCAGGCGCAACCCGTGGCGAGGGAGCTTGATAGCGGACAGTAAAAGGAATGTTTCGCCGTCAATGAAGTCCCAGATTCAGTACCTCGAATAACCTGGAGTTTTTTATGCGTAAACCAACCCTGATCGCCAGCCTGGTCCTGATCGCCAGCCTCGGAGCCCTTGGCCCCGTTGCACAAGCGGTCGAGAAGACTGGAGACGCCTTGGAGCACTCGCCGAGCAATGGCCGCAGGCTGGTGGAGAATGACCGGGTACCCGCCGACTATCAGCGTTCGGACCGGGCCATTAAAGATTGGAAGCAGAAGAAACTCGAGCAACCTACAGAAGAGCAGCAATGGGTGCAGATTGACGACAAGTATTTGCTGATCGAAACCGTGTCCGGCGCGATCGTCAAGATCGTCCCGGCCACACGTTAATCAGAGCACCTCGCCCTTGTCCCACAAATGAACCAGTTCGCCAGGTGCCTGGTCCTCGGGCACCTGCAACACCATCTCATCGTCCTGGTCGTTGGCGCGGAAACGCACCTCGATCTGGAAGTAACGCTGGTCGCCCCGGCCCGGCGTAGAAGAGGTGAGCGGCAGGCACCCCTCCAACACTGAGCAGATGCGCGTGCGCTGATCGAGGTCGCACTGGGCGAACTCGATTTCCCGGGGGCGGGTCAGGGCGTGGATGGCCGCCACGCCGCCTTGGCGTGACAGCTTGACGACGGCTTTGTCGTCCAGGTCTGGAAGGGTTTTCATCCGTTCTCCTCGTTCAGGTCGACGCCCACCTGGGCCCAGCCATCCTGCACCGCTTGCACTTCCCGTTCGCCGAAACGTTGACGGGCGTGTTCGACAGTCAGGCGGGCGAAGGCGCTGAAGGAGGCATCGTTGGCCAATTGTCGGTCGCACAAGGTTTCATACCAGATCCGTCCGGCCTTTTCCCAGGCAAATCCGCCGAGTGCCGTCGCCACCAGATAAAAGGCCCGGTTGGGAATGCCAGAGTTGATGTGCACGCCGCCATTGTCTTCACGGGTGATGACGAACTCGCGCATGTGCGCCGGTTGCGGGTCTTTGCCCAGCAGCGGGTCATCGTAGGCGGTGCCGGGGTTGGACATGCTGCGCAGGCCGTCACCGTTGATCTTGTCGGTGAGCAGGTCGGCACCGATCAGCCAGTCGGCCTGGTCGGCGGTCTGGCCCAGGACGAATTGCTTGACCAGCACGCCGAACACATCGGAAATGGATTCGTTCAGCGCGCCGGACTGGTTGGCATAGACCAAGCCGGCTTCGCTTTCGGTGACGCCGTGGGCCAGCTCGTGGGCGACGACATCGAGGGAGCGGGTGAAGCGTTGGAAGATTTCGCCATCGCCGTCGCCAAACACCATCTGCGCGCCATTCCAAAAGGCGTTTTCGTAGCCATGGCCATAATGCACGGTGCCAACCAGGGCAAAGCCCTTGCCGTCGATGGAGTCGCGCCCCAGCACTTTCCAGAAAAAATCATAGGTGGCGCCGAGTGCGTCGTACGCCTCGTCCACCGCCGGGTCACCGCTGGCCGCTTGGCCTTCCAGGCGCACCGGTTGGCCCGGCAATTCCATGTTGTTCTGGGCGTCATGAATACTGCGCTGCGGATGGCCGGCCTTGCCAGGCTTGGGCAGTTTGGCCGCAGCGGGCGCATTGCTCGGCGGGCCGGGATTGTGACGCAGGTTTTTAACGTGGGTCAGCGTGCCGAGGGCGCTGGAGCGTTGCTGTTCGGAGCCATGGGCAATAATGCGATTGAGGATATAAGGCGGGATAAAACTATGCAGCGGGCGAGAGTCGATCATCAGAAAGTCCTTATCTGAAATGCAGGGTCGATACCCATGTGAACCGAAGTGGCCGTTGCGGTTCCCTTGCGCCGCAAAAGGTTGCCAGTCGCATCGAATTCTGCGAAAACCCCGCGCCTGGATCACACGGGAATGACGCGATGAACGAAGAACTGCAAATCATCGACCTGGAACACGGCGATGGCAAAAGCGTAGTCAACGGTGCGCTGATCACCACCCAATACCGCGGCACGCTGGAGGACGGCACCGAATTCGATTCGTCCTACAGTCGCGGCAAGCCTTTTCAATGCGTGATCGGCACCGGTCGCGTGATCAAGGGTTGGGACATAGGGCTGATAGGCATGCAGGTCGGCGGCAAGCGCAAACTCCTGGTGCCGGCACACCTCGCTTACGGTGAGCGGTCCATGGGGGCGCACATCAAGCCCAACAGCAATCTCATATTTGAAATCGAGCTGCTGGAAGTGCTGACGCGCGACGACTGAGGGCTTGTGTGCATCATCGGTCGTTGAACAGCGGGATCCGTCCATTGACGGAAGGGCGGTAGCACCAAGCCAACTGTTCCAGTCGTGGTTGGCCTACGAGAATCGCACCCAGCGTGGCGCGGGCAATGTCCATCGCCAGGCTCTGGCCGGGACATTCATGGCGCCCGCTGCCGAAGCTGAAACTTCGGCGGTTCGGGCGGTCCAGCAGCAGGACGTCCGGTTGCGGATTGAGCTGCGGGTCGCGATTGGCCGAGGCCAGCAGCACCAGCACCGTATCCCCGGGTTGCAGCGCCGTGCCGAGGACTTCGCAGGGCAGGGCGACGAAGCGCCGGGTGTTTTGTACCGCAGGGTCGAAACGCTGGACCTCGGCCAGCAACGGGCCGACCTGTTCGGGATCATCGCGGAGCAAGCCGCGCAAGGCGGGATCACGGATCAGCGCCAGCAGCGCGTTGCCGATGAGGCCTGCCGTGGCCTCGTAGGTTTGCGAGAGCAGGCCGATCAGGTTGGCGACGAGGCTGTCGGTGTCTTGGAAACCCTGGCAGATGCGCTTCAAAAAAGGATTGTCTTGCGCCGCGATCCGCCCTTGGAAAGCGCCGGTCAGTAGCTCACTGGCCCGGTGCGCGGCTTCTCGCTGCGCCGCCTGGCTCAAGGGCGACAGGCAGGCGACGAAATCTCCCGTCCATTCGCTGATCAGGCGGCTCTGCGCCGGGTCGAAGCCCAGCAACGCCGCCACCACGCTGGCCGGCCCGATAAACTGGGCCTGATGCAGGCCCTCGGCGCCATCCCTGAGAAAGCGCGTCTTGACCAACGCTTCGACTTGCCAGGGATCGACGTCCCGCAACACGGGCTCAACCGCCGCCCTCGGGCACCGCTGCCGTTCCCCGTCGTTCATCCGCATCAGGCGCCCGAAGACCCGGCCGGCAGGCCCATCGGCGATGGCGTTCGGCACCGGCTCATCGGTCGGACGCACATGGCAATCGGCATGATGCAAGATGGCGCAAACCGCTTCGGCGCTGCTGGCGATCCAGAGCTTCAATCGAGGGTCGAAGGTCAACCCGCCATTGGCCCGCAGGCTCGCGTAGTAAGGGTAAGGATCGACGTGAGTCGCGGCGATGATCGGGTCCATGAAGCGCTGCCTCGTTCGTGATGGAGAAAGTGTTGCTACTATCTCCAGTCGATGCACGGCTTGATTCGGCGGGGAGCGAAATATGGATGCAGAACAACATGACGTGGGCGTATCCAGGGTGGCGGCGGCCATTGCCGAACCGGCCCGCACCCGCATGCTCTGCGCGTTGATGGACGGCCATGCGCGCACCAGCACGGAGCTGGCGAGCATCGCCGAAGTCAGCGCCTCCACCGCCAGTGCACATCTGGCCAAGCTCAGGGAGTTGGCCCTGGTGCGGTTGCATGTCCAGGGTCGTCATCGTTACTACAGCCTCGCTGACCCACGTGTGGCCCAGGCCCTCGAAGCCTTGATGGTGATCGGCCAGAGCGCCAGCCCGCCCTTCACTTCGCGCACGCCGGATCGCCTGCAATTCGCTCGCACCTGCTACGACCACATGGCCGGCGCCTTGGCGGTGAGATTGCATGACCGTCTGCTGGAAGCCGGATGGCTCGTAGGTGTGGAGGGCGACGGCTACCAGTTGAGTGAGCCCGGCGAGGCGCTGTTCAACGGGTTGGGCATTGACGTTCCGGCGCTGACGCTCCAGCGACGCCGATTCGCCTGCCCGTGCCTGGACTGGAGCATGCGCCGGCCGCATCTGGGCGGTGCCTTGGGCAAGGCATTGCTGCAAGTGGCGATCAAGCGCAAGTGGGTGATCCAGGACCTGGACAGTCGTGCCTTGAGGCTGACGGCTGAAGGACAGCGAGGGATGGCGGCGCGGTTTGGCATCATCACCGAAACGCAGACCAAACCCGCGGCCGCTATCGCGAGCAGGCTTGCCTCGCCTGTGGACCTGCGCTAATCAGGCCATATGCTTGCGCCGGTATTCATCCGGCGTGGTGCCCATCATTTTGCGGAACATGCTGATGAACGCCGATGCGCTGCTGTAGCCCAGGTCCAGGCCGATGGTTTCTACGCTCTGGCCACGTTCGAGCAGGGCCAGGGCTTCGATGACTTTCAGGCGCTGGCGCCATTCCACCAGTGACATGCCCAGGTCCCGCTGGGCCCGACGCATCAGCGTGCGCTCGGTGGTGTTGGCGGCGCGGGCCAGTTGTGGCAGGGAGCGCGGGTCGCTGGGGTTCGCCTCCAAGGCCCGTAGCACTGGGCCCAACAGCGGGTCATCCGAAGACGGTAAGTAACTGCCGACATGGGGTGCCTGGACCAGCTTGTCCAGCAGCACCTGCAACAAGCGCTGCTGCTCGGGCGTCTGTGGCTGGCTCGGCGGGTCGCTGCGCAACTCTTCCAACAGGGCGCGGATCAGTGGGCTCAAGGTCAGCGCGCAGGGCACGGCGGGCAGCGCACCGCACAGTTCGGCCGCCAGATACAACGAACAATGGCAGGCCTCATGCCGATTGAACCCAACGTGTTCCATGTCCGGCGGTAGCCAAATGCCGTACTGCGGTGGCGCCAGGTAATGGTGCTGGGCGATCTCGATTTCCATCACGCCACTGTAGGAGTAGACGAACTCACCCCAGGCGTGCCGGTGCCGAGGGTAAGTGGCATGGGCCGGCATGCAGGCGCTGCGAAAGAAAATCGGCGAGGGCAGGGCCGCTTCGAACGGAGGAATCTTCAGATGTTGGGCTGGAGGCTGCATATCGACCGCAATGGCGGATTACCGGGATGGCTTGTCGGGTAATCACTATATCCAGCAAAGCTGTCAGGCAGACAATCCTTTCATCTATTTCTGCCCGAGGAGTTTTCCCATGACTACCCGCCGCGCCCTGGATGGCCAGGTCGGCGTCCTGATGACCGGCCTCTGTGCCATCTGGGGATTCCAGCAAGTCGCGATCAAGGCCAGCGCGGCCGACATGGCGCCGATGCTGCAACTGGGCGTGCGCTCGGCCATCGCAGCGGTACTGGTCTGGCTGTTGGTATTGGGGCGCGGTGAACGTTTATCCCTGGCCGATGGAAGTTGGCGTCCGGGCCTGTTGGTGGGGTTGTTGTTCGCCTTGGAGTTCGTGCTGGTGGGCGAAGGCCTGCGTCATACGACGGCTTCGCACATGGTGATTTTCTTGTACACCGCACCGATGTTCGCCGCCCTCGGCCTGCACTGGAGATTGCCGAGCGAACGTCTCAAACCGGCGCAATGGCTCGGTATCGCGATGGCATTCGGCGGGATCGTGGTGGCCTTCAGTGGCGGCTCGGGCGCGGCGAGCGGCAGCTCGTTGCTGGGCGACGGGATGGGCTTGCTGGCCGGCGCACTGTGGGGCGCAACCACGGTGACGGTACGCTGTTCGCGACTGACGGACTTGCCGGCCAGCCAGACGCTGCTTTATCAGCTGGTGGGCGCCGGGATACTGCTGATCGGAGTGTCGGCGGCGCTCGGGGAAACGGCGATCAACCCGACGCCGCAGCTCTTTGCGAGCATGGCGTTCCAGGTGTTGCTGGTGTCCTTCGCCAGTTTCTTGATCTGGTTCTCCCTTCTGCGTCGCTACCTGGCGTCGCAACTGGGAGTGCTGTCGTTCATGACGCCGCTGTATGGCATCGGTTTTGGCGTCTGGTTGCTGGATGAGCCGCTGGAGCCGAACTTCATCGTTGGCGCGGTCTTGGTGCTGGGCGGAATTCTGCTGGTCAGCGGCTACGGCTGGTTTCGCCAGCGTTGGGGACGAGGGTCGGTTTTGCGGCGGGAGTAACTGAAAGAAGAATGTAAAAAGCCCACCCCTGCATGGACAGGGGTGGGCTTTTTACTGGAGCTTCAGGTGCCCAGAGGGGCTTGGATCAAACCTTGACGATCCAACCCGCTGGCGCTTCCACATCGCCGGTCTGCACACCGGTCAGCTCTTTGTAGAGCTTCTGGGTGATCGGGCCGACTTCGGTTTCGCTGTGGAACACGTGCAGCTTGTCCTTGTAGCTGATGCCGCCAATCGGCGTGATCACCGCGGCGGTACCGCAGGCGCCGGCTTCCTTGAAATCTGCCAGCTTGTCGATGAACACATCACCTTCGATCACTTCCAGGCCCAGGCGCGATTTCGCCAGTTCGATCAGCGACAGGCGAGTGATGCCTGGCAGGACCGACGGGGAGTTGGGGGTGATGAATTTGTTGTCGTGGGTGATGCCGAAGAAGTTGGCCGAGCCGACTTCCTCGATTTTCGAATGGGTCATCGGGTCCAGGTAGATGCAGTCGGCGAAACTGGCTTTCTTTGCCTGGGAGCCGGGCATCAGGCTGGCGGCGTAGTTGCCACCGACCTTGGCCGCGCCGGTGCCCTGTGGGGCAGCGCGGTCGAAGCTGGAGATCAGGAAATTGTGCGGGGTCAGGCCGCCCTTGAAGTAGGCGCCGACCGGAATGCAGAAAATCGAGAAGATGAACTCGGGTGCGGTGCGCACGCCGATGTTGTCACCCACGCCGATCACGAACGGGCGCAGGTACAGCGCGCCGCCGGTGCCATACGGCGGGATGAAGCGCTCGTTGGCGCGGACCACTTGCTTGCAGGCTTCGACGAACTGCTCGGTGTCGACGTGCGGCATCAGCAGGCGGGCGCAGCTGCGTTGCATGCGGGCGGCGTTCTGGTCCGGGCGGAACAGGTTGATCGAGCCGTCCTTGCAGCGATAGGCCTTCAGGCCTTCGAAGCATTGCTGACCGTAGTGCAGGGCGGTGGAGCCCTCGCTGATGTGCAGCACGTTGTCTTCGGTCAGGGTGCCTGTGTCCCAGGCGCCATCGCGCCAGTGCGACAGGTAGCGCTTGTCGGTCTTGATGTAGTCAAAGCCCAGTTTGTCCCAATTGATGCTCTCGTTACCCATGACACCCTCTATTTCTTAACAACCGTCGAAACGGTTCAAGGCTTCTGACGTTTTTTGGATGGGGACAACAATACTTCATTCCGGGGCTGTTTCGCAGCCTCACTCAGATGATTGTTCCCACGCTCCGCGTGGGAATACCTCAACGGACGCTCCGCGTTCGGCTTTGGGACGCGGAGCGTCCCTGGCTGCATTCCCACGCGGAGCATGGGAACGATCAATGCGTCACAGATGCAACGCATGCCCCAACGCTCGCAACGCCGCTTCCTGCACGGCCTCGCCCAGCGTTGGGTGGGCGTGGATGGTGCCGGCGATGTCTTCCAGGCGCGCACCCATCTCCAGGGATTGGCCGAACGCCGTGGACAACTCCGACACACCCACGCCCACCGCTTGCCAACCGACGATCAGGTGATTGTCCCGGCGCGCCACGACCCGGACGAAACCGCTTTTCGATTCCAGGGTCATGGCCCGGCCGTTGGCGGCGAACGGGAAGCTCGACACGATGCAGTCGAGCCCGGCGGCCTTGGCTTCGTCCGGCGTTGTGCCGACCACGACCACTTCTGGATCGGTGAAGCACACCGCCGCGATGGCGGTCGGGTTGAATTCCCGATGCTGGCCGGCGATCAGCTCGGCGACCATTTCGCCCTGGGCCATGGCCCGGTGGGCGAGCATCGGTTCGCCGCTCAAGTCGCCGATGGCCCAGACGTTGCGCATGCTGGTCTGGCAACGGCTGTCGATCTTCACCGCCGAACCGTTCATCGCCAGGTTCAGCGCTTCGAGGTTCCAGCCCAGGGTGTTGGGTTTGCGCCCAACCGCCACCAGCACCCGGTCGGTGTCCAGGTTCAACGTGTCGCCGTTGGGATCACGCACTTGCAAGGTGCTGGCCTGGGCATCGAAACCCTCGACACTGTGCTTGAGGTACAGCTTCACGCCCAACTGCTTGAGCGCCTCATGCACCGGTTGCGTCAGCTCGCCGTCATAGGCCGGCAGAATCCGCTCCTGGGCCTCGACCACGCTGACCTCGGCGCCGAGCTTGCGATAGGCAATGCCCAGCTCCAGACCGATATAACCGCCGCCGACCACCACCAGGTGCTTGGGCACCGAGGTGGGGGCGAGGGCTTCGGTAGATGAAATAATCGGCCCGCCAATCGGTAGCATCGGCAGCTCGACACTCTTCGAGCCGGTGGCCAGCAACAGGTGTTCGCACTGGATACGGCTGTCGCCGACTTCCACAGTCTTGCCGTCGATGACCTTGGCCCAGCCGTGAATGACTTGGACCTTGTGCTTTTTCAGCAGCGCCGCGACGCCGGTGGTCAGGCGATCGACGATGCCGTCTTTCCATTCCACGCTCTTGCCGATGTCCAGGGTTGGCGCCGACACCGAGATACCCAAGGCCGAGCCCTGGCTGTGGTGCCGGGTCTGGTGGAACTGTTCGGCGACATGGATCAACGCCTTGGACGGAATGCAGCCGATGTTCAGGCAGGTCCCGCCCAGCGCCTGGCCTTCCACCAGGATGGTTGAGATGCCCAGTTGCCCGGCGCGGATCGCCGCCACGTAGCCGCCAGGACCGCCGCCGATGATCAGCAGCGTGGTGTTCAAAGTTTGCATCTCTTACTCCACAAACAAAGTGGCGGGTTGTTCGAGCAAGCCACGCAGGGCCTGGATGAATTGCGCCGCGTCCATGCCATCGACCACCCGGTGATCGAAGGAGCTGGAGAGGTTCATCATCTTGCGAATGACGATCTGGCCCTTGATCACCATCGGGCGTTCGACGATTTTGTTCACGCCGACAATCGCCACTTCCGGCAGGTTCAGCACCGGCGTGCTGACGATGCCACCGAGTGCGCCGAGGCTGGTCAGGGTGATGGTCGAGCCGGACAGCTCATCGCGACTGGCCTTGCCATTACGGGCGGCCGTGGCCAGGCGCGAAATCTCCGCCGCGCTGTCCCACAGTGTACGGGCCTCGGCATGACGCACCACCGGCACCATCAAGCCGACGTCGCTCTGGGTGGCGACACCGACATGCACCGCGCCGGAGCGGTGGATCACTTGGGCTTCATCGTCGTAACGGGCGTTCATCTGCGGAAAATCCCGCAAGGCCACGACCAGGGCACGCACGAGGAACGGCAGTAAGGTCAGCTTGCCGCGACTGGCACCGTGTTTTTCGTTCAGGTGAGCCCGCAGTTCTTCCAGGGCGGTCACGTCGACTTCCTCGACGTAGCTGAAATGGGCGGCGCGTTGGGTGGCTTCCTGCATGCGCTGGGCGATCTTGCGGCGCATGCCGATCACCGGGATCTGCTGCTCGTCGTGACGTTCGGCATAACCCGAGCCAGCCTTGGCCTGGGCCGACGGTCCCTGGGCCAGATAGGCTTCCAGGTCTTCATGCAGAATCCGCCCGGCGGGGCCGCTGCCCTGGACCAGGCGCAGCTGGATGCCCAGGTCCAATGCGTGTTTGCGCACGGCCGGCGAGGCCAGTGGACGCTCTTCAGGGGCGCGGGCCACCGGGGCTTGCGGGGCGCAGCGTGGCGCGACGGTTTTTTCCACCACCGGTTCAGGCGTGGCCACTGGCGCTGGCTTTGGCGCCTGTACAGCCGCCGCAGCTGGAGCCGGTTGTGCCGATTCTTTCAAATTGCCCGCGCCTTCGACTTCGATGCGGATCAGCTCGCTGCCCACCGCCATGACTTCACCGGGCTCGCCACCCAGGGCAATGACCCGGCCATGCACCGGTGAAGGGATGTCCACCATCGCCTTGTCGGTCATGACGTCGGCCAATACCTGGTCCTCGACCACCATGTCGCCAACCTTGACGTGCCACACCGACAGCTCAACTTCCGCGATGCCTTCGCCGATGTCCGGCATCTTGATAACGTGCGTGCCCATTCAGACCTCCATGACCCGTTTCAACGCCGCGCCCACACGGGACGGCCCAGGGAAATACGCCCACTCCTGCGCGTGCGGGTAGGGGGTGTCCCAACCGGTGACGCGCTCGATGGGCGCTTCCAGGTGGTGGAAGCAATGTTCTTGTACCAATGACACCAGCTCGGCGCCGAAACCGCAGGTGCGGGTGGCTTCGTGGACCACCACGCAGCGACCGGTCTTCTTCACGGATTTGACGATGGTGTCCAGGTCCAGCGGCCAGAGGCTGCGCAAGTCGATGACTTCGGCGTCGATGCCGGTCTCTTCGGCCGCGACTTGGGAAACGTAGACCGTGGTGCCATAGGTGAGAACGGTCACGTCCTTGCCAGGACGGGTGATGGCGGCGACATCCAGCGGCACCGTGTAGTAGCCATCCGGCACTTGTGCCGAAGGGTGCTTTGACCACGGCGTCACCGGGCGGTCGTGGTGGCCGTCGAACGGGCCGTTATACAGGCGCTTGGGTTCGAGGAAGATCACCGGGTCATCGTTTTCGATGGAAGCGATCAGCAGGCCCTTGGCGTCGTAGGGGTTGGACGGCATGACGGTGCGCAGCCCGCAAACCTGGGTGAACATCGCCTCGATGCTCTGGCTGTGGGTCTGGCCGCCATAGATACCACCGCCGCAAGGCATGCGTAGGGTCATCGGCGCGGTGAACTCGCCGGCCGAGCGATAGCGCAGGCGCGCGGCTTCGGAAATGATCTGGTCCGAAGCCGGGTAGACGTAGTCGGCGAACTGGATCTCGGCCACCGGCCGCAGTCCATAGGCGCCCATGCCCACCGCCACGCCGACGATGCCGCTTTCGGAAATCGGTGCGTCGAATACTCGCGAGGTGCCGTACTTGTTCTGCAGGCCTTCGGTGCAGCGGAACACGCCGCCGAAGTAACCGACGTCCTGGCCGAACACCACGACGTTGTCGTCGCGCTCGAGCATCACGTCCATGGCCGAGCGCAGGGCCTGGATCATGGTCATGGTGGTAGTGGTCATGGCGGTGTCCAACGCAATAGTGTTGTTGTGATCGTTCATGTCAGATCCCCAACTGCTGACGCTGGCGCTTCAAGTGCTCCGGCATCTCTTTGTAGACGTCCTCGAACATGGTCGCGGCGCTCGGAATCTGCCCGCCAGCGAGGGTGCCGTACTGCTCGGCTTCCTTCTGCGCGGCGATCACCTCGGCTTCGAGTTCGGCGGTGACGGCGGCATGTTCCTCTTCGGACCACTGGCCGATCTTCACCATGTGCTGCTTGAGGCGGGCAATCGGATCGCCCAGCGGGAAATGGCTCCAGTCATCGGCGGGACGGTACTTGGAGGGATCATCGGAGGTGGAGTGCGGGCCGGCGCGGTAGGTGACCCATTCGATCAGCGCCGGGCCGAGATTGCGGCGGGCGCGTTCGGCGGCCCAACGCGAGGCGGCATAGACCGCCATGAAATCGTTGCCATCGACACGCAGGGAAGCGATGCCGCAGCCGACGCCGCGCCCGGCGAACGTGGTGGCTTCACCGCCGGCAATGGCCTGGAACGTCGAAATGGCCCATTGGTTGTTGACCACATTGAGGATCACCGGCGCCCGGTAGACGTGGGCGAAGGTGAGGGCGGTGTGGAAGTCCGATTCGGCGGTGGCGCCGTCACCGATCCAGGCCGAGGCGATCTTGGTATCGCCCTTGATCGCCGAGGCCATGCCCCAGCCCACGCCTTGGATGAACTGGGTGGCGAGGTTGCCGGAAATGGTAAAGAAACCGGCGTCCCTGACCGAGTACATGATCGGCAATTGCCGGCCCTTGAGCGGGTCGCGCTCGTTGGACAGCAGTTGGCAGATCAGGTCCACCAGCGGCACTTCGCGGGCCATCAGGATGCTTTGCTGGCGGTAGGTGGGGAAGCACATGTCGTCGATGTTCAACGCCAGGGCCTGGGCGCTGCCGATGGCTTCTTCGCCAAGGCTTTGCATGTAGAACGACATTTTTTTCTGACGCTGGGCGACGACCATGCGGTTGTCGTAGATGCGCGTCTTGAGCATGGCACGCATGCCCTTGCGCAGGATCTCGACGGGAATGTCCGCGGCCCAGTCGCCCAAGGCATTGCCCTGGTCGTCGAGCACGCGGATCAGGCTGCGGGCCAGGTCGGCGGTGTCGGCGGGTTCGACGTCGATGGGTGGTTTGCGCACCGTGCCGGCATCGGACAGATGCAGGTAGGAGAAGTCGGTCTTGCAGCCGGGACGGCCCGAGGGTTCTGGGACGTGCAGGCGTAGCGGTTCGTACGCTGGGTTCATGGCTTTCTACGCTCGATCTTGTGAATTTCTTGTAGTGGGCGCGCTAGCTGACGAATTTCCCCGGGTACGGGAAATTGTCCTACAACAATCATAGGCTCGACGAAGAAGAATATTTTTCTCTGTTAGCTTGCTGTTCAGATCATTTGCAGATAAAAAATCTGCACAACGATAAAAATCAGGATTATTTGTCTCATGCGTAAATTGGATCGCACCGACATCGGCATTCTGAACAGCCTTCAGGAAAACGCCCGCATCACCAACGCCGATCTCGCCCGTTCGGTCAATCTGTCGCCGACGCCGTGCTTCAACCGCGTCCGGGCCATGGAGGAGCTGGGAGTGATCCGCGAGCAGGTCACGCTGCTGGATGCCGACCTGCTGGGGTTGCACGTCAACGTGTTCATCCATGTCAGCCTGGAGAAGCAGGTGGAGGAGGCGCTGCAGCATTTCGAGGAGGCCATCTCCGACCGGCCGGAGGTGATGGAGTGCTACTTGATGGCCGGCGATCCGGACTATCTGATCCGCGTGCTGGTGCCGACGATCCAGTCGTTGGAGCGGTTCATGATGGATTTTCTGACCAAGGTGCCGGGCGTGGCGAACATCCGCTCAAGCTTTGCCCTCAAGCAGGTGCGCTACAAGACCGCGTTGCCGTTGCCGGCGAATGGGTTGACGTTGGGTACGTAAAAGCTTCTAAAGCTGATTGATCGGAATCTTCAGATAGGTCACGCCATTGCCCTCGGCCGGCGGCATGTGGCCGGCCCGCACATTCACCTGAATCGCTGGCAACAGCAGCGTTGGCATGCCCAATGTCTTGTCGCGCTGGGTACGCATGGCCACGAACGCGGCTTCGTCGATGCCGTCGCGAACATGAATGTTGTCCCGGCGTTGTTCGCCCACGGGGCTCATGCATTGGGGCTCGCGATCTTCCGGCGGATAGTCGTGGCACACGTACAGGCGCACGCTGGCGGGAAAGGCCAGCAACTTTTGAATCGAGGCGTAGAGCTGATGGGCATTGCCACCGGGAAAGTCGCAACGGGCGGTGCCGACGTCTGGCATGAACAGCGTGTCACCCACCATGATCACGTCGCCATCGATCAGGTAGGCCATGTCCGCCGGGGTGTGGCCAGGCACGTGCAGGGCGGTGGCCTTGAGGTTGCCGATGAAAAAAGATTCGTCCGCCGTGAACAGGTGATCGAACTGTGAACCATCCACCGCAAAATGCGGTTCAAGGTTGAACAGCGCCTTGAAGACACGCTGAACCTGGTGGATCGATTCGCCGATGGCGATCTTGCCTCCCAGTTTCCCTCGCAAGTAAGGGGCGGCGGACAAGTGGTCGGCATGGGCGTGGGTTTCCAGCAGCCATTGCACCGTCAGTTGGTGTTCCGTCACGAAAGCGATTACCCGATCAGCCTGTTCGGTGCCGCTGCGGCCCGAAGCCGGGTCATAGTCAAGCACCGGGTCGATTACCGCGCATTGCCCGCCATCGTGCTCATAAACCACGTACGTGTAGGTCTTCGAGGCGGGGTCGAGGAAGCTCTGGATCTGCGCAGGCATGGTGACGGACCTGTAGGAAGAGTCTATTGCGGTGCGTAGGATTTTCAACATAAGGTCCGCAGCTTAAGTGAGGGCCACCGAGTCCTGCAAATGCGATCACGCCTGACATCAGGCGTGCGCGGCTTGAGAGACTTTTATGTTGCTGGCAAGTTTTCTGGGTGTGGTCATGGGGCTGGTCCTGGGCCTGACGGGCGCGGGCGGTGGCATTCTTGCGGTGCCGGCCCTGGTGTTGGGCCTGGGTTGGACGATGACCCAAGCCGCCCCCGTGGCATTGCTGGCGGTGGGCAGTGCAGCGGCGGTCGGCGCCATCGATGGGCTGCGCCACGGCCTGGTGCGTTATCGCGCGGCGTTGCTCATCGCGCTGTTGGGCGCGGTGTTCTCGCCGGTGGGTATTTATTTTGCCCACCGGCTTCCGGAAAAAATCCTGATGATGCTGTTCAGCTTGCTAATGGTGCTGGTGGCGGCACGCATGTTGCGTCGAGAGACCGCACAACCGGGCCCCAGCGATCATGGCGCGGCCAGTTGGGGCCAGAAAAACTGCATGCTCGACCGCGAGACCGGGCGCCTGGCCTGGACCGCCCGTTGCACCGCCACCTTGTCGGCGTTGGGTGCGGTAACCGGCATGGTCTCGGGACTGCTGGGCGTGGGCGGCGGTTTCCTGATCGTCCCGGCGTTCAAGCAACTGACCGACGTGCAGATGCGCGGGATCGTCGCGACCTCGTTGATGGTCATCAGCCTGATTTCGTTGATTGGCGTGGTGGGTGCGTTTCATGCCGGCGTGAGCATCGACCGGGTCGGGGCGGCGTTCATTGTGGCGAGCATCGTCGGGATGATGCTTGGCCGGCATTTATCAGCCAAGGTTCCGGCCCGGGCGTTGCAGGTGGGGTTCGCCGGGGTGTGCCTGGGGGTGGCGGTGTTCATGCTGCTGCGGGCTTAGCTGCTCTACGCAGATCCTTTGTGGCGAGCACCACAGGGATATGGGCGCTAGAGCAACCGACACTGCATCGAAAACCCCAACGCCACCGATTGCCCTTGCTCCAGCAAACGCAACCCCGGCCGCCCGGGCAAGTGATGGGCATTGACCGGGTGGCTGACCGGTTCGATGCAGAAAAAATCCAGCCCGACTGGGCAGTACAGCAGGAAGTATTTGCTGCCGCTGGCGCGGCATTCCAACTCATAGCCCAAGTCCGGTTGCTGGATCAGGCACTGCCCGTCCCAGCCGCCAAATCCATTGTCGACGAGGGTATCGGGCAGGGCGCTAATCTCCTGGAAATCCCATTCGGCAGGAATGTCGCTAAGCTCGGTCGGCAACTTCGAGGCGTCGCATTTCCAGACTTCGCTCGCCCGGGTTTGCAGGCGCGTGCGGGCGGTGCGTGGAAAATACGGATGCAAGCCCAGCCCATGCCAGGCAGGCTGTTTGGCTGTGTGGGTAACGAGCATGGCGATCTGCAGTTGGCCGCCACTGAGGCGAATCCGCAAGCTGGCGCAGTAGGCGAACGGGTGCAGGCTGTCGAGTTGCAGCAATGCTTCCTGGCCGCTTTGCTCGATCACTTGCCACGGTTGCTGCCAGGCGCTGCCATGGATCGGAAACGGGTCGTTGGGGCTGTTGGCTTCCAGTGCAAGCCAGCCACCGGGGCAATCGAAACCGCCCTGGGCGATCCGGTTCGACCAGGGAATCAAGGGGAAACAACCCAGCTTGCCCGGCAGGCCATTTTCCAGCGCTTGCGGGGCGGGCGGACGCAGCAGCGGGGCGCCGGTGCTGCGCAAGGTCCATTCAACGAGACTGGCGCCCAAGTGCGGGGCCAGGGTCAGGCGGGTGAGTTCGTCTTCGAGGTACAGGAGGGGCTGCGTCATGGTAGTCGCTTCTGTTCGGAAGGGGGCAGATAGCTTTTGGGAAGGGCAGATAGCTCTTGTGGCGAGGGAGCTTGCTCCCGCTGGACTGCGTAGCAGGCCCATCCGGTCTGGACTCGGGCGTCTGCTTCGCAGCCGAGCGGGAGCAAGCTCCCTCGCCACAAGGGGGCTTGCTCGCTTAAAGGGTTACAACACCAGATTCGGCAACCACAGCGAAATGGCAGGGACATAAGTCACCAGCAGCAGGACCAGGAACAGCATGCCGTAGAACGGCAGCAGCGCGTTCACAGTACTTTCGATGCTGACCTTGCCGATGGCGGAGCCGACGAACAACACCGCGCCCACCGGTGGCGTTATCAGCCCGATACCCAGGTTCACCAACATGATCATGCCGAACTGCACCGGGTCCACGCCGATGCCCACGATGACAGGCATCAGGATCGGCGTCAGGATCAGGATCAGCGGCGCCATGTCCATCACGGTGCCCAACAGCAGCAACATCACGTTGATGCACATCAGGATCACGTAACGGTTGTCCGACAGTGTCAGGAACGCGGTGGTGATCTTCGCCGGGATTTCCATCAGCGTCATGATGTAGCCGAAGCTGGCGGCGAAGCCGATCAGGATCATCACGATGGAGATGGTGCGTACCGTACGGTGCATCAGTTTCGGCAACTCGCTCCACTTATAGTCGCGATAGATGCACATGGTCACGAAGAACGCCCACACCACGGCAATGGCGGCCGATTCGGTGGCGGTGAACACACCCGAGAGAATGCCGCCAAGGATGATGAACAGGGTCATCATGCCCCACATGGCTTCCCGGCAGATCTTCAGCGCTTGCTTGAGCGGAATCACTTCGCCCTTGGGGTAATTGCGCTTTTTCGCGAAGACCAGGCACAGCGCCATCAGGCACAGGTTCATCATGATGCCGGGGACGATGCCGGCCATGAACAGCGAACCAATGGAGACGGTGCCGCCAGCGGCGAGGGAGTACAGCACCGCGTTGTGGCTGGGCGGTGTCAGCAGCGCTTGTACCGAACCACTGACGGTGACGGCGGTGGCGTATTCACGCGGATAGCCCTGGCGTGTCATTTCCGGGATCAGCACCGAGCCGACCGAGGCGGTATCGGCCACCGAGGAGCCGGAGATCGCGCCAAAAAAACTCGAGGCCACGAGGTTGACCAAAGACAGGCCACCGCGCACGAAGCCCACCAGCACACTGGCGAACGCCACCAGTCGGCGGGACATGCCGCCCTCGGCCATGATCGCACCGGCCAGCACGAAGAACGGAATGGCCAGCAACGAGAATTTGTTCACCCCGCCCGTTACCTGGATCATCATGGCCTGGAACGGAATATCGATCCACCACGCCCCGATCAGGGCGGCAGCGCCCAGCGCATAGGCGACCGGCATGCCGATCAGGATCAACAACAAAAAACTGCCCAGCAGAATCAGCGCGTCCATTAAGCGGCACCTTCGTTTTCTTCAACCAGGTCGAACTGCACGACCCGACGCTTGCTTTGATCACCCAGCAAGAGTTTTTCCAGGACAAAAATCAGGGTCAGGAAACCACCGATCGGGATCGGCATGTAGGTGATGCCGACGCGCAGGGTGGGGATGGCGCTCATGAATTGATTCCAGGTGGTCATGCACAGCTTGGTGCCCCAGACGGTCATGAAAATGCACACCGCCGCCATCAATAGCTGCGTGAAAACCGAAGCCAGGGTTTGCCAGTGCGGGGGCATGCGGCTGGTGACCATGTCCACGGCCATGTGCGAGCCGGAGCGGTAGCTGGCGGCGGCACCGATGAAGGTAAATACGATCATCAGCAAGATGGCGGTGGGCTCCGGCCAGCTTGAGCCGGTACCGAGTACGTAGCGGGCGAACACCCCCCACGGAATCATCAGCGCAACGGCGAGGACAGAAAGGCCGGCCACCCAGATGCAAGTCATGTAAATCGTGTCGTTGATACGCAGCAGCAAATTCTTCATCGGGTTCCACCGTAACCGGGCGCGCCTTCACCTGCGGCGCGCCCAGCCTTTTCATGAGTACAGATTCAGAGGTGTTACTTGACGGCTTCGATACGCTTGATCAGGTCGGCATACGGAGCACCGTATTTGGCCCGGATCGGCGCGGTGGCGTCATAGAAGGGTTTTTTGTCGACGGTGATGAACTCGACGCCAGCGGCCTTGAGTTTTTCTTCACTGGCGGCGGACTTCTCGTCCCACAGCTTGCGCTCCTCCATTTGGGCAGCCTTAGCGTGTTTTTTCACCATCTCTTGCTGCTCTGGCGTGAGCTTGTTCCAGGTGATCTTCGACATCACGATCGGCTCAGGCAGGATCAGGTGACCGGTGAGGCTATAGAACTTGGCGTTCTGGTAATGGTTGTGCTCAAGCATGGTCGGCGGGTTGTTTTCCGCGCCGTCCACCACGCCGGTCTGCAGGGCGCTATAGATCTCGCCGGTGTCCATGGCGATGCCGTTGGCGCCCATGGCGTTGAAGGTCTCGATGAACATCGGATTGCCCATTACCCGAAGTTTCATGCCTTTCATGTCTTCGAGCGTGCGCACCGGTTTCTTGCTGTAGACGTTGCGGGTGCCCCCGTCCATCCAGGCCAATGCCACCAGGCCGAACTCGGAATTGGTGATCCGGCTGAGGATTTCATCGCCGACTTCTCCGTCGATGACCGCGCGCATGTGGGCCTGGTCGCGGAAGATGAATGGCATGTTGAAGACGTTCACGTCCGGCACCACAGGACCGACGATGCCGAGGCTGACGCGAGACATTTGGATCGCGCCGGCTTGCATCTGCTCGATGACTTCTTTTTCGGAACCCAGTACGCCGCCTGGGAAGTACCTGAACTTCAATTCGCCGTTGCTTTCTTTTTCCAGGGCTTTACCCATGGACTCCTCCGCAACCACGGTCGGGTAGCCTTTGGGGTGGATGTCGGCGATCTTGATGTCCAGCGCTTGTGCCGCCTGCGCCAGGAAGGCCAGGGGCAGGGCCGCGATCAGAAGCGTGCGTTTAAAATTCATGGTCAATCTCCAGTGTTGTTGTTTTTATGTCTATCGATGTGAAGCGGTAAAGCAGATCAGGTCGCGGAGTGTTTCCGTCCTCCGAACGCAGGTTCAGCCAGGCCCTTGACGCCGGGGTTGAGCGCGAACACGCCACCGGCCAAGGACTGAGGATCGTTGTCGTCGCCCGGACGGATCGAGGTCACGTAGAGGGTGTCCAACCGGCTGCCGCCAAAGGCGCACATGGTCGGTTTTTTCACCGGCACTTCCAGCGAACGGTCGAGGCGTCCATCCGGGGTGAAGCGATGGATCAGGCCTGCATCGTTGGCGCAGATCCAATAGCAACCGTCGGCATCCACCGCCGCGCCGTCCGGGCGACCGGCCAGAGGCATCATGTCGACGAACAGCCGGCGGTTGGACGGCGTGCCGCTGTCGATGTCGTAGTCGAAGGCCCAGATCTGCTGGATCAACGGGTGCGAATCGGAAAGGTACATCGTCCGGCCGTCCGGGCTGAAGCCCAGGCCATTGGGCACAATGAAACCGCTCAGTTGCGCCTCGACCGGGCTACGTTGACCAGCCTCATAACGGTACATTCGGCCCTCGTCGGCGTTGGCGCCCATGTTCAGCACCATGCTGCCGGCCCAGAAACGGCCCTGGCGATCGCATCGGCCGTCATTGAGGCGCATGTCGGTGCGACTGTGCTCGACGCTCGCGCACAGCTCGCTGTCGAGGCTGCCGTCGTCATGGGGATGCAGGCGGAAGAAACCGCTCTCCATCCCCGCGACCCAGCCACCGTCCTGGTGCCGGGTGATGCAGGCGAGCATTTCCGGTGCTTCCCAGCCCTGGATTTTTCCGCTGCTGGCGTTCCAGCGTTGCAGGCCGCCGCTGGGGATGTTCACCCAATAGAGGGCGTTTTCCTCGGGGACCCACACCGGGCTTTCCCCGACGGCATTGCGTGCATCGACAATCAATTCGGCTTGCATGGCGATTCCTTGGTTCGTTCGTATCCCATGTAAAACAGGCGAATCAGTCGTCGAACGGGCCGGTCGCTACAAAAGCGCCGCCCTGGTAGACCATGGCCGGGTCATCGGCGGCCGGCATCGGCTGCGTTTCGACTTTGGCGCGGAAGATTTCCGAAGTGTCCTTGGGTTGGTAGCCCAGGTGCGCGGCGTGGCTGTTGTCCCACCAGACGTCGCGGTTGGCGGACACGCCGTAGACCACGGTATGGCCGACTTTGGGGGTATAGAGCGAGCATTCGATCAGTTGGGTGAGGTCGTCGAAACTCAGCCAGGTGCTCATCATCCGGCGGTTCTGTGGTTCCGGGAACGACGAGCCGATGCGGATGCTCACGGTCTCGATGCCGTAGCGATCGAAGTAGAAATTGGCGACGTCTTCGCCGTAGGACTTGGACAGGCCGTAGTAGCCATCCGGACGGCGAAGGCAATGAGCGTCGAGGGTCTGGTCCTGCTTGTAGAAGCCGATGACGTGGTTGGAACTGGCGAAAATCACGCGCTTGACGCCGTGCTTGCGCGCAGCCTCATAAATATGGAAAACGCCGCTGATATTGGCACCGAGGATCTCTTCGAACGGACGCTCTACCGAAACACCACCGAAATGCAGGATGGCATCAACGCCCTCCACCAGTTGGTGCACGGCCTGTTTATCCGACAGGTCGCATGGCACCACTTCCTCACTTTCATCAATGGCCGGGGCCATGTTGGCGATGTCCGACAGGCGAATCTGGCGGGCGTAAGGCTTGAGGCGTTCGCGCAAGACTTTGCCCAGGCCGCCGGCAGCGCCGGTCAACAGCAGGCGATTGAAGGGTTGGCGAATCTGTGTAGTGGTCATGGCATTACCTGAGCAAACAATGAGAGGTACAGTTGTTATAAGTTGTCGTACGACCGAGAGGGAATATCCTTATCCTTCCGCTACCTTGTCAACGTTTGATCGACGAACCGCTCTAGGTCGGCATCCTTGCCGGGGCTTGCCATGGCGCTGGCAGGCGCACATGGCAAGGGTTCCTCGGTGTTACAGGAGCGAAAGCGGATAGTTGAAGATGATTCGGTTTTCGTCGAATTCGTTGGTGCTGAAGTCACGACGAAGCGACGAGTTACGCCATTTCACGTTGAGGCTCTTCAGTACACCGCTCTGTACGGTGTAAGCCAGCTCACTTTCACGGCCCCATTCCTTGCCGTCGTCGACGGTGGCGGTGTGCACGTTGTCGCCGCTGATGTAGCGGTTCATCAGGGTCAGGCCCGGCACGCCGACAGCAGCGAAGTTGTAATCGTGGCGCAGCTGCCAGGATTTTTCCTTGGCGTTGTCGTAGCTGGAGTTGTAGCTGTCGTTCGCCAGGGTGCCGCCGCTGGTGCCGTTGACGCGCATCCAGCCATCGTCGCCGCCGACTTTCTGCAGGCCGACGTAGAAGGTGTTGCCGCCGTATTTGGCCGAGAGCATGGCGAAGGCGGTTTTGTTGTCCAGGTCGCCGGCCAACGCGCTGCCATTTTCCTTGCCGGTGAAATAACCGAGGTTGGCGCCCAGGGTCCAGTCGCCCATCGGTTGGCTGTGGGTCAGGTTGAAATATTGTTGCTGGTAGATGTCGGACAGTTCCGCGTACCAGACGCCGACCTGGGTGCGTTTTTCGTTGAAGGCGTATTCGCCGCCGCCGAAGTTGAAGCGGTCGGAGGTGAACGCGCCGCGGCCGTTCATCGACATGTCTTCCATGCTCGCGTCGTTGCGCGGGCTGTTGGCGCGGAACTGACCGCCGTAGAGGCTCAGGCCGCTGATTTCGGTGGAGGTTACCTGGCCACCACGGAAGGTTTGCGGCAGGGAACGACCGTCGTCGGAACGCAGGATCGGCAGCACCGGCATCCATTCACCGACTTTCAATTCGGTCTTCGACACTTTGGCCTTTAGGGCTACACCCAGGCGACCGTAATCGTCGGCGGGGCGGCCATCGTCATGAATCGGCAGCAGGGACGTGTTCGCCGTGCCACGGCCGCCGTCGAGCTTGACCGCGTACATCCCCAGCACATCCAGGCCGAAACCGACTGTACCTTGGGTGAAGCCGGACTTGGCGTCGAGAATGAAGCTCTGGGTCCATTCCTCGGCTTTGCCTTGGGCATTGTTCGGGTTGGTGAAGTTGCGGTTGATGTAGAAGTTGCGAAGGTTCAGCGTGGCCTTGGCATCATCGACAAAGCCTTCGGCGTTGGCGGTCATCGGAAGAAACAGCGCCAGGCTGCTGCAGCTGATGAGCCCTAGGGCATGACGAGAATTGAGGGAATTACGGGTTGGACGATTGTCGGGCGAAAAACGGACACGTTTGCTCACTCTGGCGCTCCCTACTTTTTTGTTGTTTTTATTTGTCATACGTCGTCGTACAACATGGCGTGGATTATTTGGCGGCGCTCCGTCATTGTCAACTGGCCATTACTGCGTTTTTTTCATCGCTGATGGGCCTTGGCCTGAGGCATTCGGATGCTTGCCGCGTAGGAAACTCGGGCGGAGAGGGCTCTGGGTTGGGAAAAAAACTCGCCCCAGGGTAGCTTTCAACGGGCGAAGTTATGCGATGACTGGCCTAAGACATTAGTCGAATGCTGGGGGGCGGAGGGGCTTAGAAGCTCTTGTGGCGAGGGAGCGGCCGCCGCGTCTTCGGCGCTGCGCTGTCGCGCAGCGAACTTAGATCGTTCCCACGCTCTGCGTGGGAATGCATCCCGTGACGCTCTGCGTCACCTTCCAGAAGCGGAACGTGGAGCATCCCTGGCAACATTCCCACGCAGGAGCGTGGGAACGATCCATCGCGTCAGCCGGATTTACGACTGCTGCGCAGCCGAGCGGGAGCAAGCTCCCTCGCCACTAGAGCGACTGCGTCCATCTGTTTGCATGCAATAGGGCGAAACGTGGAGCTAGTTAGCCATGACGACGCAGGCTTATCTCACGACATAAACCTTGCGCACATAGACGCTGCTTTTCCAGGCACAGGGCGCGTCCAGCGGCACGAACACCGTATCGCCGGTTCTGACCACCAGCTCGGTTCCGTCGGCTGCCTGCAAGGTGACGCTGCCTTCGAGCAGGTGCATCAGTTCATGCAGCTTGTGCGGCCGCGACTTGCGGGTGTAGGGCGTCGAGTCCCAAATGCCGATGCGCAGGTCGGTCGCTTCCTCGACAAACAGATTGTGCGAGCGGCACTGCGGTGTTGGGCCGAGCAGGATCGCTTCATCGGGTGCCGCCGAAGGCGATAGCAAGGTAGACGCGGGCAGGGCGGTGAGTCCGGGCTGCTTGGTCGCGACAGACTGCGTGTCGGCACAGAATGCCCAGAGGGAAGCGGGCTGCGCCTCAATCTCAAGGGCCGTGCCCCGGGCGATCACCGCGCTTTCCCCAGGCTGCAGGTGCAGCGTCTGCGCCGGGCTGCGCAGCGTGACGGCCCCGGCATGCACGACGATGGTTTCGCTGAATGGGTACGCATCGCTGCCGAACCGGCCATTGGCCTGGACCACACCGGCCGCCATGCCGTCGGCTCCGGCATGGGCGATGAGCCGGTCGAACGGGTCGTTGGTGCCCAGCGAGCCTGGACGAAAAGGCGTGGCAGTGGGGCTACCGTCGGCGCGTGCCAACAGCATTGCAGTGGGCTCAAGCATCAATTTTTTTCTCCGGAGAAGTGCTGTGGATAGGGCGTTAGCCGATGGCCTGGGTCACCGGCGCGAATTGGTGCACGCCGCCGGTGGCCTGGGGCGGCGTGCCGCGAGCCATTTGGGTGACGGTATCGACGCGCTTGAGCCCGATGTCTTCCAGCCAGGGGGCCAGGCCGCAGTCAGCGGGAATATCAATGCGCACGAACGCCTCCGGCACCTGGGCCACCAGCGCTGCGATCACATGCCGGGCCTGTTCAGGGCCTTGAGCGATGACCGGGCCGATGCAGCGCCCACGGCCGAAGGGGCGCATCAGGGCGAAGGCACATAGGCGGCCGTCCCGCTCGATGCCGACGCCTTGTTCAACATCGGCGAACACATCGTTCAATACCGCCGCTCTGTCCAGACCGCTGCCGGCATTGGCCAGCCTGATCAGCTCGGCGTGATCGGCCGATGTCAGTGGGCGACAGCGTTGCCCGCTGGCCAGCTCCGGCGGGACGGTCGCCAATGCTTGCCCTTGGTGTTGCTGGATATACCCGAACTCAACGAAGCCCTGGCTGGCGTACAACGGTGCGCCGGCCAGCGTCGCGTTGAGAACGGCGGTCCGTGATCCGCACGCCTCGATAGCCAACTCCATCAATTTGCGGCCGATCCCCTGGCCCTGGTACTCGTCACTGACGATGACCAGGCCGATGGTGGCGTAGTCGCCTTGGCCACAGGTAAACGCGGTACCGATCAGCCGCTCCTGGTCCAGCACGACATACCCCTGGGCGACGCGCTGCAGCATCGCCCAGTCTTCCAGGCGATGGGGCCATTTCAATTGCACGGACAAGGCGTGGGCCGCCGGGACATCGGCCGCGGTCATGGCGCGATAAAGATAAGCAGGGCGTTGCGAAATGGACATGGCGGGTCCCCATGGAATTGATGTCGAGCCGGACGCAATCGTCCGTGGTGGTTGCCTGTATCTCACCTGCCATCGGGGCTGACAAGGGCCGAAAATGAATTCGGCAGGTTCGCTAAGCAGCGGCGGCGCAGGCCGAATTTCTTGCCCAAACGAGACGTCCGCCCAGCAGGAAATACCGAGCCGATTCACCAGCGACAAATGAACAGTCAGTAGCGGCGCTCGCGATCAACCCGCCCCAGCATCGATTCGCCCCGTTGATGCCGACGGATGTTTTCCAGCAAGACGCCAAAGGCTGTTTCGGGTTGGGTCATCGCCGCGATGTGGGGCGTCAGCAGGATTTGCGGGTGCTGCCAGAACGGATGCTCCGGCGCGGCCGGTTCCTGCGTCAACACGTCGAGCACCGCCGCGCTGAGCTGGCCGCTGGCGAGCGCGTCGAGCAGGTCCGCCTCGACCAGATGACCGCCCCGGCCCATGTTGATCAAGGCAGCGCCCTTGGGCAGTTGTTCGAAGAGCTGACGGTTGAGAATGCCTTGGGTCTGTTCGGTCAGCGGCAGCACGCACAGCACGATATCGCACTGGGCAAGAAAGGCCGGCAGTTGCTCGGGGCCGGCATGACAAGCCACGCCGTCAATGTGATGTTCGCTGCGGGCCCAGCCGGACAAGGCGAAGCCAAAGGGCGCCAGCGTCGCCAGTATCTGCCGCGCCTGCAAACCCAAGCCCATGACGCCGACCCGACGCTGCCGGGCAGGCACCAGGGGATGGGCCTGCCAGCAACGTTCGGCCTGTTGCTGGCGATAGCGCAACATGTCCCGGTGTACGCTGAGCACGGCGAAACTGGCGTATTCGCACATCCCCTGGGTGATGCCCGGATCGAGCAGTCGCACCACCGGCAGCGATGGCGGCAGACGACCGAGGTCGAGCTGATCGACGCCTGCCGACAAGGCGAACAGCACTTGCAGATTCGGCAGCAGCGTTTCGATCTCGTCCGGTGCCTGCCAGGCCGCAAGGTACTGGATATCCCTTGGATCGCCGATATCCGGCCAGGCTCGCCATTCGATGTCCGGCGCCTGTTCGGCGAACAAGCGTCGCCAGTGTTCGCCGCGTACCGGATCAGCCTTATAAAGCAGCGCCATGGGTCGGTTCTCATCTGAAATTCGGGAGTCTCAAGCATGCCTCAACGGCGAAGCAGGATCTTTCGAAAGCAGGGCGCAGGGACGCATGGCGCGGTGTTTAGAGCGCCCCGGGCGGCAGAATCGTTGGGGTGCGAGGTCCATGGAGGAATCTGCTGTTTGCCGGGGGGTAAACAGTCGATCCGGATTTCTCGACGACCAAGTTCGGCTTAGACAATCGTGCCGAACGCTTAACCTGTGGTGACACCGCAGCCGCTTCCAGGTTGCGCGGCTCACGATGGGAAATGCCAATGAACAGTAAAGTCGAAGAAACCCCGAGTCTGCTCCGTCAGCGTGATCAATACGTGCCCCGTGGGCTGGTGACGGCGCACCCGCTGGTGATCGATCGAGCCCAAGGCTCCGAATTATGGGACGTGGACGGCAAGCGCTACCTGGACTTTGTCGGCGGCATCGGCGTGCTGAATATCGGCCATAACCACCCCAAGGTTGTCGCGGCGGTGCAGGCCCAGTTGCAGAAGGTTTCCCATGCCTGCTTCCAGGTCGTGGCCTATAAACCCTACTTGGACCTGGCCCGGCGCCTGTGCGAGATGATCGGCGGCCAACACGCCTATAAAGCTGCGTTTTTTACCTCCGGCGCCGAAGCCGTGGAAAACGCCGTGAAGATCGCTCGCGCCCACACCAACCGCTCGGCAGTGATCGCCTTTCGCGGTGGGTTTCACGGGCGGACGTTGCTGGGCACCACGCTGACCGGAATGAGCCAGCCTTATAAGCAGAACTTCGGGCCGTTCGCGCCGGAAGTCTTCCACACGCCTTATCCGAACGCCTATCGCGGCGTCACCAGCGAAATGGCGCTGCGAGCGCTGGACGAACTGCTGGCGACCCAGGTAGCGCCAGAGCGGGTCGCGGCAATCATCATCGAACCGGTGCAAGGCGATGGCGGTTTCCTTTGCGCGCCCGTCGAGTTCCTCCAGGGCCTGCGCGCCTTGACCGAGAAACATGGCATTGTGTTGATTCTCGATGAAATCCAGACCGGTTTCGGCCGTACCGGCAAGTGGTTCGGTTTCCAGCATGCCGACATCCAGCCGGACCTGGTCACCGTCGCCAAGAGCCTCGCCGGCGGCTTGCCGTTGTCGGGTGTGGTCGGCAAGGCCGAGATAATGGACGCGCCGTTGCCCGGCGGACTCGGTGGCACTTACGGCGGCAATGCGCTTTCCTGCGCGGCGGCGCTGGCGGTGATCGATGCCTTCGAGCAAGAACAATTGCTGGCCCGTGGCGAAGCCTTGGGCGAACGGCTGCGCCAGGGCCTGCTGGGTTTGCAGGCCCGCTATCCGTTCATCGGCGATGTGCGCGGCAGTGGTTTCATGCTGGCAATCGAGCTGATCAAGAAGGACGATGCACGTACCCCGGATGCCGAGCTGAACCAACGGCTGATCGACGAAGCCCGCGCCGGCGGACTGCTGGTGATCAAGTGCGGGGTGTACCGCAACGTCTTGCGTTTCCTCGCGCCGCTGGTGACCAGCGAAGCGCAGATCGACGAAGCGTTGCAGATTCTCGAGGGCGCCTTGGCGCGCGTCAGCGTCGGTTAATGGAGCGTTGATAAATGGACATCATCGGAGGCGGTACAGATGAGGCTGACTGAATATCGGGCGTTGTTGATCGACTGCGATGAAGTCCTGGTAGATCGCGACTCCGGCGTCTGGACGGCGTTGCAGCCGCTGCTGGAAAGCCATGCCGGGCCGTTGGACAAGATCGCCGTGCTCGCTGAGTTCGACGAGGTTCTGCAAGCCTTGTACCCGCGCTTTGGCGAACTGGGTTTCAGTGGCTTGCTGTGTTTTGCCCATCGTCAGTTGGCCGAGCGTTGGCAGCTCAAGGCCAGTTGGGAGGAGGGCATGAGCTTTGCCCGGTCAGCCGCGGGCTGGACGCTGTTCGAGGATGCGCCAGGGGCGATGCTGTACCTGCGCAAGTTCTATCGCCTGTTGGTGCTCGGTGATCGCGATGCCGAGGACCGTGGCGTGTTGTGCGAGCGCCTGGGCATCGAGCCGGAGGATTTCATTTCGTTGGCGAGCGACCCGTTGCACGATGACGATTGGCTGGCCGCCAATGATCTTGACGCCGAAGCGATCCTCCAAGTGACCCGTCCCGGCGGCCGGCCACGAGCCGTGGGGGCTATGTGCTTGATCTGCCGCGAACTCCACAGCTCCCCGGCACCTTGCGCGGCGGACTATTGCATCAACAGCATGGCGGATCTGGTGGCTCAGCATCAGCTGTCCTTACGGCGCTGATTTTGTTAGAAGATGGTCTTACACACACCAGGCAAGAGGTAGGCGATGGAAGGTGTAGCGAAACTGGACCGGATCGACATCAGCATTTTGGTCGAGCTTCAAAAAGACGGTCGCATGACCAACGTCAGTCTGGCCGACGCCGTGGGCCTGTCCGCCAGCCCCTGCCTGCAACGGGTCAAGCGGCTGGAGTCGGCGGGGTATATTTCCAGCTACAAGGCCCATCTCAATCTCGCCAAGATCACCGATTCGGTGACGGTGTTCACCGAGGTCACCTTGAGCGACCACAAGCGTGAGGACTTCGCCAAGTTCGAATCCAATATCCGCCTGGTGGACGAAGTGCTCGAATGCCACCTGATCAGCGGCGGCTACGATTACCTGGTACGTTTCATGACCCGCAGCATCCAGGATTACCAGGACGTAATGGAAGGCCTGCTGGACAAGAACATCGGCATCTCCAAGTACTTCAGCTACATCGTCATCAAGTCGCCGGTGCGCAAGGACGAAGTCCCGTTGCGTAAGCTGTTGCGGCATTGATGAGAGTTGGTCCAAAAGCCCTTCCGAAGAAGGGCTCAGTGTACTGGCTGCGTTATTCCTTGAGGAAAGTCAGCAGGTCTTGATTGAGACGATCCTTGTGGGTCTTGGTGGGCAAATTAGAAATTGCAACCAACTGATTTTTAAGGCTAAAAATACATACAGATCGTTCCCGCGCTCCTGCGTGGGAATGCCGCCAGGGACGCTCCGCGTTCCGCTTCTGGCGGGTGACGCAGAGCGTCACGGGATGCATTCCCACGCAGAGCGTGGGAACGATCAACTGCAGAGGCGGGGACTCCCTCGTCACAACGGCATCGGCGCAGCGATCAACCTAAAGAAGGCATGGGTCCCAACGTCTTCAGAACCCAAATGATCCCTGCCACAGCGACGAGCACCGCGACCAGCAAACCGATAAGCACCCATTTGAAGATTTTTAGCCCCCTCGACGGCCCGGACCTCGGCACGGGAGCTTCGGCCATAAGGCGCATTGCTTCGGAGCAACGTTTGCACGCACCGTCGTCGGCAAGGATAAGGGCCCCGCAATATTCACAGTTCTTCATGTCGTATCCGAAGGTCAAGGACACTTATTCAGCGGCAGGAATCGCCGCACCAGAGGCTCAGTATTTGTAGACGATGCCCAGCCTGCCCAGGATCTCCAACGCATTGGCCAAACCCAGGCCGTTCATCGGCAGGCAGGCAAACGCCTGGTACTCATCGAAGTGCGTGCCGATGGCCAGCAGCTTCAAATCGTGGGTTTCCAATCGTGCGTTGAAATACTGGAGCAGCGCGCGTTCCCAATCGTTGGCGCGGTTGATCGCGTCCACGGTTTTGCTGTCAGGCACAGCAATTTCAATGCCCAGCTCCTGCAGCGGGGCGAGGGCGTTGATGGCGTAGACGCCGGACAACGACCATTCCTTCCATTCGAACTCAGCCAACCGATGGGCCTCGCTGAGTGCCGATTGCACTTGCGTCCAGGCCCAGTCCCATTGGCCGGTAGGGGCTGGCATATTCTCGATCAGCGCCTGCGCATGCGCCTCGTCGAACAGACAGTCGAACAGGTCCGCCAAGGTGTCGGTCAGGTCCGGTCCCAGTGCTTGCCCTTGAGTGTCCAGGTCGCCGCTCAAGCGTTGCCAAAGGCTGGCCAACTCCACCCAATCGTCATCGTCCATGTCATCGTCGATCACCTGGGCGTTGTGGCCTCGGTGGTAATTGTCCAGGCGCGTCTTGCGCACACGGACCGCGCCCTCGGCGACATCCACTTCATAACTGCTGTGGTCCAGGTAATTGGTCTGGAACATGATGCGGTCGGGGAAGATGTCGTGAACGAGGCTTTCCTGCGCATCGAAATAGCTCGCGCCCTCGGGTTTGCCGTGGGCAGCGATGATGCGTTGAAGCGACAGCGGATCGATGGGGTTCGGAGTCATTCACTTCACGCGCTGTATATGCATGTCGATGGAAACCCCGTCGTGCTTGTCGTTACTGGCGCGGTAAAAAAAGCCATAGTCCACCAGATAGAAATAATGATCGAAGGGGACGGGGGAGGTGCTGGGGCGCTGTTCCTGACAGCTCATGGCCTTGGCTTGGCCGCTCAGCGCCGGGTTCAGTTGTTTGGCCGGCAATTCACGGTCGATGCGACAATTAACGACTTTCGGTTCCGTGCCCAGCGTGCCGATAATGTTGCTGGTGTTGCTGCCTTGTCGGGTGAAGCCCAATTGACTGCCCACCGGCATGTGTTGCCAGTCGCCCCGAAAGCTCAGGCTGTCGATCACTGCGGTATTGCGCGACAGATCGGCCTGCTCCAGGCCGGAAAGCGTGAGCAGGCCACGCCAGCTGATCTTGCTGCCATTGAGGTGTTCGCTCTTGTGGATCATGCGCAACTGACGGGTGGTGGGGTCGGTGGAGAGGAAGTATTCGGTACGTTCCGGCCTGCTTTCCTTGGGAAAGCTGACGGTGCCGGCCAGTTCTATATAGGTCAGCGTCTTGACCGGCGCAGGCATGTTGAGTTGCTCGATACTTTTCAAGACGTCCGGGTTGATGACCGGAAGACCATCGGCCGTTACCGGTACGGCGCGGAACTTCAATACCGGCGCGTTGACAGGGCGTGTGTGCGTTGGCTGGCTGGCGCAAGCGGCCAGTGCCATGAAGGCGATAGACAGGATGAGGCGTTTCACGGGTGTCTCCGGTAAGTCCATTTGAGGGAGGTCTGACAGGCTGCTGTTGAGCTGTCACAGGTCGTGATCAGCTCTCAGGGGACACGATCGTGTCTGGATTGTCTTCAGCCGCCAGTTTCAATCGGTCGGCTTTGCTGATGTATTTATCCTTGCTCTTGGGCGCCAACTTGGCGCTGGCCTTCTTGGCGTTGGCCTTGAGCAACTGGTTTATTTTTTTACGGCGATTCATGTTGTCTACTCGGGCTCGCAGGCGCTGGGAATTGAGGGATTTAACCCTCGGTTGCAGGCATTTTCAAGAAACGCTTTTCATGGTCGGCATTGGGTAGCAGGCACGTGTCGTATTTGCCGAAGAGCCGATAGCGATTCAGCGCGATGCGATCATAGACCCAGTCCCGAAGCCGGCACGGGAAGAGGCGCAGCCATTTCACCGGACGCCAGCGGGTGGGCAACTGCGAGACGACTTCGAAAAAAGCCTCGGAACGTTCCCAATAATGCTGGTCGCGAATCACTGCCATGGTGTCGAACCGGTCCACCGGCAAACCAGCCCAGGCAAGCAGGGCCTGGCCCTCGGGCGACTGCACCGCCGCCAGCCGCACCCGCCGTTGTTGATCATGGCGTATCAGGAACCTCGCCCAGCCGTTGCAGAGCTTGCACACGCCGTCGAACAGAACCACCGTTTCGCCGGGTTCGAGCAGTGGCGCGATTGTAGGTCGCACGTGTGGGGCCGGCATAGGCGTGGTTCCGCGAAAGTCATGTAGGGCGGATCATACCGCCAGTTGCCGCCTCAACGCACCCGGCTGCGACTCTGCACTGACAGGTCCAAGGCCTTTTGCATGTCCAGCCGCGCCGAACGGCCGACGTCCTTATCGTTAAGCTGGTAGTTGCGCTCCGACGGCAAGATGGGCGCGGTGAGGTCTTCGCCATCCATTTGCTCGAAGTCGTGATTGTCGCCGATGGTCATGGCGCTGCGGCGCAGGAGCATGCGCAGTTGCTCGGGATGAAGTTGCGGATTGATCGACAGCATCGCGGCCAACAAGCCCGTGACCATCGGCGTGGCGTAGGACGTGCCGCAATGCACCGCGCCGTCCTGGCCGGCATTGACCGTCGAGGCATGGGTGCACGCGGCGGCGGTGATGTCGACGCGCATGTCGATGTTCGAGGAGTTGCGCTTGACCGCATAGCCTGGGTCGTCGACGGCCACCCCGGCGCGTTCGCTGCGCTGGTGCCCGCCGACCACCAGCAGTTGCTCGGTGATGAACGAGGAGGGCAGGCGGTACTCGTCGGTGCCGGAGAATGATGAGCCGTTGCCGGCGGAATTCACCACCACGACGTCGGGATGCTCCTTGCGCAGCCACAGGAAAAATTCCTCCAGCAGTTCTTCGTAGCCGCCCATGGCGATGCCCGAACGCAACAGCGAATCCACGTCATCGCCCTTGACGTCCTTGGCGCCAACGCGGTGAATGCCCCAGCTCCAATTGAGCACACGCACGCCGTCTTCGACGAGGTTGACCGAGGCCGCGATGTTGGCGGTAATACCGGCATCGGAGTTACGCTCGACGATTACTTCGAAACCGCCGCTGGCCTTGTCCAGGCCACGGAGGAAACCGGTATTGCCGCCGTCGTTCCAGCGTGCGGCGAGAATGCCGGCGACGGTCGTACCATGGTTGTCCGGCTTGTCCGCGTCGCGGGCATAGACGCAGGTGCGCGGCACCGAACAGGCACCGAGGTAATCGGCGAAATCCGCCGTGTCGAAATCCACGTCGCGCTCGATCAAACCGATGCGCACCGGCTGCGCTCGGATCGGCGCCTGCTGACCGGGGACGCGCCGCTGGTAATAATGCACGGCGTCGAGGAAGCGGTTCGCGGACCATTCATCAGAGTCCTGATCCGGTTTTTTCGGTTCCTCGGGCTGGGCGGGCGCTTGCTCGGCCTCTTCGGCTGCGGATTCCTCGATCACCACCGCATCGACACTGGTCTCGCCGCCCAGGCGCAGCACCAGCGCATCACGCTCTACCAAGTCCTTGGCCGGCAGGCGCAGCTGATAGACGTTCAGCGGCGCGATGCCCCCGACCACTTTCGCCCCGTACTTACCCGCCAGGCGCTCAGCCTCCTGGCGGCCATCGTGGCTTTCCTCGATCAGCACGCTGACCAGATCCACGTACGTGGTCAGCCCGTCCATGTTCTTCGCCACTTCATTCGGCCCGGCGGCCAGCACGTGGCTGTTGCGCAGGGTCAACCAGACGGCATTGCTGGCGCGCGGACCCTCTTCTAGCCAGAGTGGGCCGCTCTGGTAATCGGCGCTGTCCAAGCGCACGCGCAGGTTCTGTCCTTCACGTTGGATACTCTCGGCGGGGATCGTTTTTTCACCCAGTTTCAGTTGCGGCGTTGCGTCACCCAGCCCGCGCGCGGTGAGGCACCATTCCTGGTGCTGGCTTTCGAGCAGGTCGCCGCAGCGCTTCAGGCTTTCCAGGCGCAACGGTTCTTGTGCCACTGCAAACGTGCTGGCGGACAGGGTGAACAACGTGACGAAGGCGGCGGATCGTAAGCGCATGAGTGAGGTTTCTTTGCCGGGGATTGCTGTTCCGACCGTTGTGTCGCGAGCTTCGTTCAGCCCTGGGATCGATCCATGGTGGTCGTCATCGAAATGGAACAACCGAACCCGCGCCACGATCGGATTCATAAACGTCTGAGACCTAAACGGTCAGGGAGTCCCATGTCTCGTCCACCCATGATCGGAGTCATCGCCTGTTCAGGCAAAATCGGTCCGCACACCGTCCAACTCAGCAACGACAAATACGCCGAGGCCGTCGCCACCGCAGCTGAAGGGCTGCCTGTCATCCTGCCGGTGTTCCCAGCGTTGCTTGACCCGGCCCAGATTATCGCCAGCCTGGATGGGCTGCTGTTCACCGGATCGCCTTCCAATATCGAACCCCATCAATACGGCGGCCCGCCCAGCCCACCGGGCACCGAGCACGACCCGGCCCGCGACAACCTGGCGCTGCCGCTCTGGCGCGCCGCTGTCGAAGCCGGCTTGCCGGTACTCGGAATCTGCCGGGGCTTCCAGGAAATGAACGTCGCCTTCGGTGGCACGCTCCATCAGCAACTCGACGGCCCAGGCGCCGATCACGAACCCCCGAGCAACGAACCCGTCCAGGAACAGTACGCCCGCACGCATGCCCTGACGGTGCGGCCGGGTGGCGTGCTGACGCGGTTGGGCCTCAAGGACGTAATTGAAGTCAACTCCGTCCACGGCCAAGGCATCGCGCGGGTGGGGCAGGGCTTGCGCATCGAGGCCGTGGCGGAGGACGGATTGGTCGAGGGGCTTTCGGTAGAAGGCAGTCGAGCGTTTGCCTTGGGCGTGCAATGGCATCCGGAATGGGAGGTGATGGAGAACGCCGATTACCGGGCGATTTTTCGCGCGTTTGGGGAGGCGTGTCGGGCGCGGGCGGAGAAAGACGCTAGACGCAGTTAGCGGGTTACCACCGGCGAGCAGGTGTTTGCCGATGCGAAGCTCTCTGCGCAGTGGCGCTGATGCACTGCGCGCGCGGTGCATCTGATCTACTCCGGGTCGCCTATTGCGCCGTGGCGGGTCTGAGGGATGAATTAAGTTTTCTGAGCAACAGCCACGGCGATCCGAAAGTGGGCTTTAATGCTCACGCAGATTTCTGCTGATCCGATCAAGGAAGAACGACATTGAAAATTGCTTTTGGCGCTTTGTTGTTGGCGTGCCTGGCCTCGCCCGCGCTCGCTGGCGAAAACCCTATCGGCTTCCGCGCTTTCACCCTGTCGGGTTCCCCCAACGACCGTCCCCTGGAGATGGTTGTCTGGTACCCGAGCGCAACTGCAGCCGCCCCGCAACTGATCGCCGATAACGCGGTGTTTGTCGGTGCTTCTGCCGTTCAGGACGCGCCGCCTTCAGCTGGCGAGCATCCACTGGTACTGCTTTCCCACGGATACCGAGGGAACTGGAGCAACCAGGCCTGGCTGGCGAGCGCCTTGGCTCATAAGGGCTATATCGTCGCCGCCGTCAATCATCCAGGCACCACCACCCATGACCGCAGCCCTCAGGCAGCGGCGCAGCTTTGGCAGCGACCCATTGACCTGCGCCGCGCCATTGATGGGATCACGACCCAACCGGAAAAATTTGGCCAGGTCGCCAATGGCCGAATTGCAGTCGTGGGCCATTCGCTTGGCGGCTGGACTGCCCTGGAGATTGCCGGTGCTCGTTTCGATCCCGACCGCTTCGCCCAGGATTGCAAAGCCCATTCGCAGTTATCCAGTTGCACCGTCTACGACCAGATAAACCCGGCGAGCACTCCGGAATCACGGGCCGCACTGGCCGCCGATTGGCGCGATAAACGCGTCACTGCCGTGGTGACGCTGGACCTGGGCCTTTCCCGGGGCATGACCGACAAAAGCCTCGCCGCATTGCCGGTGCCCGCTCTGGTGATCGCGGCGGGCGTGCCCTCGCACGAGCTTCCCGCCGAGCTGGAATCGGCCAACCTCGCCAAACGCTTGCCGGCGGCATCCAGCCGTTACGTGGAGATCAGCGATGCCAGCCATTTCAGCTTCATGTCGCGGTGCAAACCTGGCGCGCAGGAAATGCTAGAGGAGGAAGTGCCGGGCGATGGCATCATCTGCCGGGACGGCGACAACGGTCGTGCTCGTGAGGTGATTCAACAGCAGGTCGTGTCGCTGATAGCGGAGTTTTTGGCGCAGTCGCCGGGCGTGGAAGAGGGCAGTCGGTAAGCGTGCTCGTCATCCAGGATCGGATTTCATCCGCCCCTGGATCGCCACGCGCAGGCAACCCCAGGCGATGACGCCAATAACCAGCAACTCGGCTATGCCGATCAGCACGTGGAATGAGAAGGCCATCGGTTGCTCGGTCCAGTAGAAGGTCGTCGGGCGGGAGATGCCGATGCGCAGTCGCCCGGTAAACAGCGCGCTCATCAATGCGATGATCCGGGTCAGCTCGAACACTGCGAGGAAGGTGCCAAGCAAGGCGAGGAGGGCGCGTGCGGGGATGCCTAGTCGATCACTCGTATCAGCGCAAGGCATGGGTGTCTTTGTTTTGCGCTGCCTGGCGATCTTCGCGGGGGTTGGAGCTGGCCTATAGGCAGCCGGCGCGCCGGTCGCCGAACCCATGACCACTTCGGTGGGGACTGTCACCTTCAAATAGTCGGCCAGTTCGTTCAACCACATGTCGGTGTGTTTGCGTCCCGGCGTTACCGGAACGTTGTCGGTCGTCAGGCGATGCTCGGTGCCATCGCGCAGCACCAGCCATAACTGGGTGCGGGCTGGCTCGGCCTCGGGGCGGCGGCGAAGTTCGAGGTATTTGGCGGCATCGATCCTGAACACCGAATGCACTCGCTCGCGACGTCCGAAAAAATTTCGGGTGCGGCGTTTGCCTTCAGCGTCCAGGCGCGATAACAGCAAGGTCTCGTGGGTGCCGGAGTAAATCAGTAGGAGCAGGCCAGCGGCAGGAATCAATAGCAGCCCGAGCACGGTCAGAAGTGAAGCCAGCGGGTCCACACTCGCCAGTGGCGAATCTGCTGTGGCAATCGCCAGGACGGCCGCCACTGGAAAGATCAAAGCCATCGCGCTTGTCAGCAGCACGAACCCGCTCTGCACCCGGTTAATCGAGTGGATGTGCAGGTCATCCCGCGCGGTGCGTTCGAACCGATGACCTATCAACATGCAGACATCCTGGAGCAACCTTTAAGGCTGCTTGTAAGGCCGTGAACAGCAATTGCGTGCCGCGGGCCGCGATGGTGTTTTACGCAACGCAGGATACCGCATGCCGGCCATGTTCGTGTGGGGCAGGCCGTGTTTTCGCCGGCGAGTCTTGAGCGCTGATTCCCGGCCCTACAACGCTTGATGAAAACGGAGCTAGTAGTAAAGGAAACCTCCTACATCGCCGGTTTTATTGCCTGCGTTAGCGTCCGTCCTGGATTTTCAGGATGAGATTCGCGACTCGTGACCACACGCCCAAAAGACCTGCCCAGGATCCGTAACCCACGTTCCGGCGAAGGGCACACCGCTTCCTATCGAGACATGACCTCCAGCGAAGTGGCCGAGTACGAAGCGCTCCAACGCGGTCATGAAGCCATGCTTGCCCGCCAAGCCGCCTATGAGCAAGAACGCTGGGCCAAGGTGGATAAAAAGCCCCTCGTCACTATCGGGTCCGTATTCGCCAAAAGCTGCGCGTTACCCAACGGGATCATTGATTACAGCCACCCCAACGGTTACATCCCGCCGGACCTGGTCAAGCAGTACGGTGAGCTGACGTGGCTGGGCGGTAGAAGCCCCGACGCTGCAGGAACCATTCCCCTCAAGCAGATCGGCGCAAGTGCAATCCCCGTTACCTTGGGCAGACTCGCGCTAAGCGGCTCCGCTGTGGCAACGACTGGAGCAGTTGGCGGCACGGTCGGCGCGGCACTGTTGACCGGCATCGTTGCCTTGCTCTGGCCGTCCAGCCTGGGCGACAGCGCCCTCTACAGCGAAGAACAACTGCGCAACCTCAAGCAGGCCCGCAGCCGCATGCGCCTGACTATCGAGCAACAGGCCGACGGCAGCCTCAAGGGCTATGGCTTCTACACCGGGCAGAACCGCGACTGGGAAATGGTCGACGTCGTCCAATTCACGCCTCGCGCCGACCAATACGTCGCCGACCTAGGCGACGGCATCGAACTGATCTGGACCCCGGCCATCGACCCCTCCGACACCCTCGGCATCCCCGCCCTGGAGGCCGCGCCCCAAGCCCCGCATATCTGGATCTACCCGCCGACGCCAGTGGCAGACAGCATCATCGTCAACCCGATCTATCCGCCGGAGTACAAGGATTTCATCCTGGTGTTTCCGGCGGATTCTGGGGTTCGGCCGGTTTATGTGGTTTTGGGTGTTCGCCGAAAGGGGCTAGCCGAGAGCGGACATAGCTATCATCCCGCTCCGAAAACACATGAAATTACAGGCTTTCCTGGCTTGAAGAGGGGTAAAAAGAAGACTCCCATGCAAGGAGGTGGAGGCTTACGGGATCGCTGGTTTGATGTGAAAGGCAGAACAATCTACGAATGGGACGCTTCACATGGTGAACTGGAAGCTTATCGCTCGAGTGATGGAAGCCATCTAGGGGCATTCGATCCTATTACTGGCGAGCAGACCGATGGCGCCAAAAAAAACCGCAGCATAAAAAAATACTTGTGAGGATCAAATGGGACTCAAACTGAGACTTGAGTGGTATAGCAAGCAAACCGAATCTTTCGAGGGGGAGGAGTACTCAGAAGATTTAGGTGACGACGGCGCTGTCGTTGAGGCTTTAGGTATTCCATTCGAAAACAATATAAATAATGGTGGATTCGATGTCCTCGTGGACTGGGTAGCAATCCTTCAACCACATTTTCAGCACTCGATTGATTGGGGGCGCTATGACTATCAAATAGCCTTCGATTACCGAGACAGTTGGTAACTTGGGAATGGGTAAGCCTTGATGCAGCGAAGGCTTGGCAAAATCGGAACTAACCAACCCTGCCAAGCCAGCCGCCCGCTAGAAACTGTACTTAGCAGTCAACATCATATTCCGCGGATTGCCATAGGAATCCCCTCCATAATCCGCGGACGTGGCAATCGCCGAGTAGTAACGGCGGTCAAAGATATTGTTGGCATTGACCTGCAAATCCAGGTTCTCGCTGACCCTGTACCCGGCCATTAAGTCCGTCACCGCGTAGCTGCCCTGTTCGAGGCGGTGTTGGCTGCCATCTGCCAGCTTAATGTCGTTGTACAGGCGGCTCTGCCAAGAGATGTTGCCGCCTACGCGCAGTTTTTCCAGCGGGCCCTGGAACTTGTAGGTGGTGGTCAGCTTGAACAGATGCTCAGGCACGTCGGGGTCGAACTGCTTGTTGACCTTCTGCGGGTTGGCGGCGTCCTTGATGGTGTGGGTTCGCGCGTAGGTATAGCCACCGCCGACCTGCCAGTTTTCGGTCAAGGCGCCCTGCAGTTCGAAGTCGATGCCTTGGCTGCGGATCTCGCCGGAGGCTTCACTACAGGTTGCCTGGGGGCAGTTTCCCGTGACGATCGACACGGCGCGGTTTTCCTGGTCGATGCGGAACACCGCCAGGCTCGCATTGAGCGTGCCGTCAAAGTACTCACCCTTGATGCCGATCTCGTAGTTCTTGCCGATGATTGGCTTGAGCGGGCTGGCAGAGATGTCCTTTTCGGTCTGCGGCGTGAAGATGTCGCTGTAGCTCACGTAGACCGAATGATGGTCGTCCACATCGTAGATCAAACCCGCGTAACGGGTGACGTTGCGAGTGACTTTGAAGTCGCCGTCGCCATCACGGTTATCGTATTCGTACCAGTCCAGGCGTCCGCCGAGAATCAACTTCAAAGGGTCGGCCAAGCTCAGGCGAGTGGTGATGTAGACACCGTCCTGAGTGGTCACGTCGCGCTGGTTGTTGGTGTGGACGAAGTCCGGTTTACCCGCGTTGATCGGCCAATTGAGGTTGTACGGGCTGTAGTTGTGGGTAGTCTTGTCCTTGATGCGCTTGCTGGCGCCCACTACCAGTTCATGCGTACGCCCGAACGCCTCGAAGGGCCCGCTGGCAAAGGCATCCACGCCGGCCTGGTTTTCATCGTAGGTCGCTTGGTAGACCGTGCGGGCCAATGTGTTGTTGACCCAGCGCGATTGGTAGGAGCCGGAAAACAATGCGTCCTGTTCGGAATAGTTGGCGTTGACCTGAAGGTTCCAGTCGTTGGCCAGGCGATGACGGACCTCGGCGAATACCGTATTGATCTCCTGATCCTTGTTCTCCCAATCGGTGCCCGGATTGTAAGAACGCGGCAGGTCCAAGTGATGGCCGTCCTGGCCGATCATCGAGGCGCCCCAGAAGTGATTGGTCTTGTCCTTCTGATGGGAAAAACCCAGGGTCAGGGTGGTGTCTTCGCTCAGGTCTGCTTCGGTGACCGCATAAAACAGGCCGTGATCCTCTTCGACATTATCGATGAAGCTGTTGGCGTCGCGGTAAGACGTCACGACCCGGCCGCGCAGCGTGCCACTGTCGTTGAGCGGGCTGGAGGCATCGACCTCGCCACGGTAGTCGTCCCAACTGCCGGCCGCACCGGTCAAGGTGAGTTTCTGCTCGGCCAGTGGCCGCTTGCGAACCAGATTGATCGCCGCCGATGGGTTGCCCGCGCCCGTCACCAGACCGGTGGCACCGCGCACGATCTCGACCCGATCAAACATCGCCAGGTTAGGCTGGGAGCCGGCGGAATAGCCGTCGTAGCCCGTCGGGATGCCGTCATACATCAGGTTATCAATATCAAAACCGCGCGCCTTGTAGGTCTGCCGGCCAGGGCCACCGGAAAAATCCAGGAACAATCCGGGCGTCGCAGCCACCACGTCGTTGATGTCGGTCATCGCCTGATCGTCCATGCGTTGGCGCGTGATGACAGTGACGGCTTGTGGGGTTTCACGCATCGTCAGCGGCAGCTTGGTTGCTGTCGACATCGCGCCAGTGGTGTAGGACTCGGTGCCTTCCGTGGTAGTCCAAAGTTGATTGCCGGTGACCTCAGTCGCGCCCAGTTCCAGCGTGACCGGTTGCGCATTCTGCGGGTTGGCGCTGCTGTCCTCGGCGTAGGCGGGGGCGAGGGTGGCCATGCAGATAGCCATGGCCAAAAGATCGCGGGCAGGGATGAAATGAAGCGGCGCGGTGGTGCAAGTCGGCATGAGCGAATCCTGAGGTGCTAATAATGTTGAGAACGATTAGCGTTTAAGTTTCGCAGGATTTGTCTGAGGGATAAAGCTTGAAACGCTCTGGGAGCATTGGTGCAGAGGGGCGGAGCATATTTAGTCGGTGCGGCGCGGGATGACGGGGCCATTTAGCGAATCGCAGCTGCAACAGGCGAAATGGAGCGATTCCTAAAGTTGGATCCGTTGCCGTCGATAACCTTCTGAATCCCCCAATCATGGACCGATGAAATGGTACTTTCCGTCAGCTCCGCTTATATCCCACCCGCCAACACCAACCTGACGCGCTCCGAGCAACCGCTCGTGACCCAGGCGCCGACAGACGCGGCAAAACTAGCCCTGTCCAACGCAAGCCCAGCGGCCATCTTCCATCCCAGCGAAGAAGCCCAGGCGACGATGCCAATGCCCGTGGTGATCGAGACCTGGGTCGGTCGATCCCAATCACCGGACTTTCCTCGATACGCCGAGATTCTCAAAGGCGCGACGAGTACGCTGAAATTCTCGTTCGAGGATTTTCAATCCACGCTTTCGGCGACCCATCCAGACTTGGCTGGCAAGAAATACGGCTTCACCGTCGAAGCCGATGGCAGCCTGAAAGTCCTCAACAGCGCCGGCCAGCTCAGCACCTCCGATATCCAGCGGCTGACCGACTTGCTCAACGACTCGAAGGACCTGAAAGCCGCCGCCATCGCAGTCCGCGACGCCTCCATCGACTTGGTCGACGCAGACTCGCCATGGTCCGGCAGCTACCTGGGCCTCTACAGCCTGACCAAGGAAAACTTCGCCAACACGATCGATCTGGCCCCGCTGCTGAAAGACCGTGGGTCGGTGTCCATACAGGAATATTCGGACGGATTGTTTTTCAATCAGCTGGCGTACAAGGGCGAGCGGGCGACGCGGGAGACGGAGCAGGCGATGTTTGAGAGGCGGGCTGCGGAGCGATTTTCGGCGCAGGCGTGAGTGTCAATTGCATTGGGATTTTCGGGAACAGATTTCCTATCAACGGACATTCAGCTGCCTTATTCATTTCGCAACGCCTTGGACTTATCGCCCAAGGAGCGTTATAGGTTGCGCGTCGAAATAAAAGGCCTGGTCATTATTTGAAGGATTAACGCCATGGAAGATTTCGCTGCAAGCAATCCTGACTTTGATAAGCACGTACAAGGCGCAGTACTTACTATGCCGGCGGCAAAGCTATTGGGGTTTCATTACAATTATTTGAAGCCGGGTCATTGTGAAATCGAACAGCCGGCGCGCAGAGAGCTCACCCAGCATAATGGCTATTTTCAAGGTGGCATCGTCGGAGCATTGGCCGATTTTGCGGGGGGATCGGCCGCTGGGACCCTGCTGCCGCCGGGCTGGATAAATATGACTACGGATTTCACCGTCAAATTAATAGCCCCGGCTGACGGCGAGAAGCTCCTAGCCAGGGGGAGGGTCATCAACGCATCGAATAGCACCACGGTTGCGGCCGCCGATTTGTTTGCCGTAAAACAAGGTAAGGAAACACTCTGCGCCACCGCCTTGGTTACTATGCGTAATATTCCCTTGAAAGCGTGAAATCGCTATTCGGAAAAGCGGACGGATTTACTTGCCAAATAGACCCGTCCCTTTTCGATTTTTAGAACTCCAGCGAAGCCCCATCTTCCGGAATGTCTACACGACCCTCAATCCCTTGCTTCTTGACGTAGGCGCGCAACTCTTCACGCGTCAGGGACATATGGTTGATTGCGTCCATGTGCACCGCGACTATCTGCGCGTTTTTCGCGGCCTTTGAAGCGCGAAGCACATCTTCCTCACCCATGATGATCGAGCCGTCGAACCCCGCCATTTTTGCCTTGCCGGCATTGAGCACGATAACTTCCGGGTGGTATTGGTTGATGGCCTGGTCGACCTCTTTACGCCAGATCGTGTCACCGGCCAGGTAGAGAGTCTTGTAGCCCGGCGCCTGGAAAACCACGCCCATGGCTTTGCCTAGCGGTTTTGCGAGTGCAGGTACAGCGTACATTTCGTCGGTGCCATGCTGGCCGCCGGTCTTGGTGATTTTGACGCCGCCGAACTCCGCTTCATCCGTCAGCACGCGTACGTTCTTGAAACCCTGGGAACGGATCAGCTGCGCATCTTCTTCATGCTGGGCGAACAACGGAATGTCTTTAGGCAGCGCTTTTTGCGCGGCATCGTCCCAGTGATCAAGGTGCGTATGGGTGACGATGACAGCGTCGACCCCGGCGATAACTTTCTCTGGCGATTCCGTCAGATCAACCAGGGGATTGCGAAGGTTGCTTCGATAAGTATTTTCAAAACCCGGGTAGGCGCCTTTTTTTGCCAGCATCGGATCAATCAAGAACGTGGTACCACCGTAAGTGATTTTCACCGTGGCGTTACGAACCTGCTGCAGATCCAACTTATGGGAGGCGTCAGGCGCCTTGGGCGCGTTTGAACTGGCAAAGGACGGTGTAGCGGCGACGGCACAAGCAATGCTGAAGGCAAGCGGTAAAGTTATGAGTTTCATGGGAATCAATCCTGTTGGTTGCATCGAGGCATCCATTCTTGCCGAATGCCTCCGGGGCCAACAGTGGCCCAAATGACATAATTCGATATAATCGGGCCAACTGATCAACGTTGTTCGGCTTGAGCCCTGCGGGGCGAACTGAGGCTGCCTGATGCTCCCCATACGCGTTGCCGTTCTAGCTTTTGAAGGCGTCAGCCTTTTCCACCTTTCCGTGCCCGGAATGGTATTGGGAACCGTCCAATCCGCGCCCGATGAGCCCCGGTATGAAATCAATTACTGCGCAGAACTGCCCGGGATGGTCAGTACCGACCAAGGCGTCGGCCTGGCGATAAGCCTCGGCCTGGAACTGATGGAAGCCTGCGACGTCATCATCATCCCCGCGTGGGGCGATCAATCCCTCATCGCATCGCCCCAACTCGTGGAAGCGCTGCAGCTCGCCAACGCGCAAGGCAAGCTCATCGTCGGATTGTGTTTGGGAGCGTTCGTCCTCGGCGATGCCGGGCTGCTCGATGGAAAGGAGGCAACCACCCACTGGGCCGTCCGTGACGAATTTGCGCAACGTTTTCCCAAGGTTCGATTCAAACCCGAGGTGCTTTACGTCAGCGCCGATAACATCGTGACGTCCGCCGGAACCGTCGCGGCAATCGATTGCTGCCTGCACCTGGTACGCGAGCGACTCGGCGCGGACGTGGCGAATCGCACCGCGAAAATGCTCGTGACACCACCCCACAGGCCCGGAGGCCAAGCGCAGTATGTTGAGCATCCGGTGCCGCAATTACCTGGCGAAACGCATCTGTCCGACGTCCTGACATGGGCCCGCATGAACCTGTCCAGCGACCTCTCCCTCGACGTTCTGGCCGGGATGGCGAAAATGAGCAGGCGGACTTTTACCCGTCGGTTCAAGGAAACGACTGGCACAACCGTATCCAAATGGGTGACCGCAGAACGAGTGGCTAGAGCGCAGGCGTTGCTGGAAACGACTGAGTTGTCTATTGAATGCATCGCAGGGGAGGTGGGATTCGGGACGTCATTGTCATTGAGGCAGCATTTTGGGATGCATCTGGGAACGTCGCCTTCTGATTATCGAAAGATGTTTTGTCTTGGGGTGGGGCGCAAGGCTAGCGGTCGCCCAAAAGCGGACACCTGAGCGCCACGTATTTGCCTAAGGCCTATCGCCTGAGTAGAATGCGATTAATTATCAATCATGTACTTGCCGGGATTCCGATGCGCAGCGATGAAACACTAGGTACTGCCGATCTAGGGCTGCTCTATCGAACCCACCACTCGTGGTTACAGGGCTGGCTAATCCGACGCATTGGATGTCGCGATAACGCAGCGGATTTGGCGCAGGACACCTTCGTACGTCTGCTCAAATCCCGGCAGTCCAGCCCCTTGCGTGAACCACGCGCCTATTTGAGCAGTATCGCCCGCGGACTGATGATTGATCAGTATCGTCGCCGCGAACTCGAACGCGCCTACTTGGAAAGCGTCATGTTGCTGCCTCAACACGAGGTTCCCTCGGAAGAAAGCCGGCTGATGATTCTTGATGCGCTTGAGCGCATAGACCGCATGCTCGGCATGCTTAAACCAAGAGTTCGCCAGGCATTTTTATTTGCCCGACTCGACGGTCTAACCTGCGCGCAAATAGCCGAAAAGCTGGGTGTTTCCCGGGCGACGGTGGAACGCGACCTGGCCACGGCCCTGCAACACTGCTATCGCTTGCGTTATGTCGAGGCGTGAGCCGCAGGCGCTCAATCCGGCCATTGTCGAGCAGGCGATCCAATGGCTGGTGCGCCTTCGCTTCAATCAAGCCGATGAACAAACACAGCGCACTTTTGAGCACTGGCTGCAGCAGAGCCCGGAGCATGTGTTGGCGTGGCAGCGTGTGGAAACGCTTGGGGATGAATTCGCCGGCGTGCCAGCTCAACTGGCTCGACAAACCCTTAACGGCGCCCATCATGGAATGCGCCGGCGGGAAAGCCTGAAGCTACTGGGCCTATTGGCCACTGTTAGCACTGCAGCCTGGCTCGGCCGGGACTATACGCCCGTACCCGCCATGCTTGCGCAGCAGCGCAGCAGTACCGGCGAGCAGCGACGCTTCCAACTCGATGATGGCAGCCTTATCCAACTCAATAGCGATAGCGCCGTCGACAGCGATTTCGACGCCCAGCGACGCCTGATAATCCTGCGACGTGGTGAAATCATCGTGAATGTCGGCGCGGATCGACACTCGCCTCAAGCGCGACCGTTCTGGGTGCAATCCCGTGACGGGATCATGCGCGCTCAGAGTTCCCGCTTTCTGGCACGCGAGCTTGACGATGGCACGCTGGTCGCGGCTCAGGAAGGATCAGTCACGGTTTTTCCCGGCTCCAGTCAAACGTCTGCGAGCCGCAGCGTCCAGGCAGGAAACCAGCTGCTGTTCACATCCAGTGGCGCCCGAGTGTTCAGGGACAACGGCCTTGATCTATGGAGCTGGGGCGACGGGGTGATCAGTGCGCGCAATATGCGCCTCGATGATTTCATCGTGGAGTTGTCGCGTTATCGCCCCGGGGTACTGCGCTGCGCCGAAGAGGTCGCTGATCGTCGCGTTTCCGGCACCTTCCAGCTCGCCGACAACGATCAGGTCCTGGCATTGATCGCGCAGTCACTGCACCTGAACATTGATTATCGAACCCGTTATTGGGTGACCGTGACCGCTGCCACCTGAGCCCATCAAAAACTTCGCGTTATCTGAAAAATAATGAGGTAGCTTCTCATTCTCGTTCGACCTCTAAGGAAGGCCGGAATACAGGCCAGTCTGCCGATGTCCTTTCTTGGAGCGAGAAAATGAGTTCGTCCCCGGTTTCACAGCGCCATCCATTAAATCGTGCCTTGCAGGGTGCGATTCTGGGTTTGATCGTAAGCAGCTACGCATTGCCATCGCTGGCACAGACGTCGAGCGTTGACCACAGCAATCAAGCCAAGCAGTGGAACATCGCTGCCGGCCCACTGGCGCCGGCGCTTGACCGCTTTGCCCGCGAGGCTGGCATCAGTCTTTCGTTCGACGCGTCGAGTGTAGCGAACCGCACCACGGCTGGCGTGAATGGCACGCTCGATACGTCGGCTGCGCTGTCATCGTTGCTGCAGGGGAGCGAATTGCAAATCGAACAGCAAGGCCCGAATGCCTATCTACTGTCGCCTCAACCAAAGCCCGCCGGCCCGCTGGAGCTCGACGCAGCGGACGTCGAGGAATACCGTCTTGCACCCCTCATCATCAATGCCAAGGTCAGGGTCAGTGCCGACGACGATGCCAACTCGGTAGTCGCCAAGGAGCTCTGGGTTGGCGGCAAGGTGGCAACCAGCATTCTCAATACACCGGCCTCGGTGTCGGTTGTTACCAACAAGGAAATGGAGCAACGCAGCGTCAGCACCACGGAAGAGGCGCTGCAATATACGCCGGGCGTGGTCAGTGACTTCTATGGTACGGATGACCGCAACGACTATTTCCAGATCCGGGGCTTCCAGGCCACCACCTACCGTGACGGCTTGACCCTGAGTTCGATGCGCGGCGTACGCGAAGATCCGTTCGCTTATGAACGCATAGAGATTCTGCGCGGCGCCAACTCCACGCTGTTTGGGCCAGCGGACCCGGGCGGCTCGGTGAATTTCGTGACCAAACAGCCGCGCTTCGAGCAGTTTGGCCAAGGCTATGTGACCTACGGTTCGTTTGACCATGTCGAGACAGGCATCGATGTGGGGGATGCGCTGAACGACGAGAAAACCGTGGCTGGCCGCTTTACTGCCAAAGGCCAAAACAGCGACCGCGAGTACGATCACTCACAGGACGACAACCAGTTGGTGATGGGTGGCCTCACCTGGGCACCCACGGACTACACGTCAGCCACCGTGATCCTGGACTATCTGAAAACTGAAAGTTCGCCCAACAGTGGCGGCTATCCGCTGGACAAGGAATACGACCGCAGCAAGTTTTATGGTGAGCCCAGCTACAACTTTCACGATGTCGAGCGCACCAGCCTCAGCGGTAACGTCACCCATGACTTCGACAACGGCTTCGTACTGCGCAGCAACCTGCGCTACAGCAAATTGACCGATGATTTTGGCTACGTTTACATCAGCGACAGCGCCGCACGTGTCGGTACTACCGTTGACCGGTTTCTGTTTGGAACGGACACTGAGGCCGACCAGTTCAACGGCAATCTGATGCTGCAATACGATGCCCGCTTCGAGAACATCGACAGCAGCAGCCTGGTGGGCGTGGAGTACCTCGATTCGACCACCAAGGAAAGCTCGGTCTACGCCCTGACGACCCCGATTGACATTGCAAATCCGGTGTTTACTGGCGTCTCACGCTCAATCGCGCCGTATGCCGTCAACAAGCGAGACGCGACCACCAAGGCCGTATTCCTTCAGCAGAACCTGTCGTTCTACGAGCGTTTCATCGTCACCGCGGGTATGCGCAACGACTCGATGGACCTTACCAGCAAAGGCTTGCAATCCACTGAGAAAGACAACTTCTCCGAAACCTCCTACCGAGGTGCGTTGACCTATATCGTCAACGATGAGGTGTCCACCTATGTGAGCATGGTGGAATCCGTCTCGCCGCCCCAGGTTGGCGTAACGCCGCAGACGGGCAGGCAGTACGAAGTGGGCGTGAAGTATGCGCCGATGGGGATGGACGCACTGTTCTCCGCAGCCGTGTATGACTTGACCCAGGAAAACGTCACCATCGCCGTGGTGCTGCCGAGCGGCATCATTGAGCAACAGACAGTGGGCGAATCGCAGGTGCGTGGCCTCGACCTGGAGGCCAAGGCGCAGGTGACGCAGAACCTCAGCCTGATTGGTGGCTACTCCTACATGGAGTCCGAGGTATTGCGCGGTTCGTTGTACGACGGCAGCTCCCTGAAGGGCAATGAGTTCACCACGGCACCCAAGCATTCCGCTTCGCTCTGGAGTTACTACGACGTGCCCGGCACCGATGTCAGCGTTGGCTTGGGTGCGCGCTACGTCGGCTCTTATTACTTCGATGCAGCCAACTCCGGCAAAAGTGATGGCACCACGCTGTTCGACGCCGCCTTCAACTACGAGATCGCCAAGGGCACCGACCTTGCGGTGAACGTCAGCAACCTGCTGGATGAACAGCACGTGGTCGGTTCCGGCACAGCGAACTTCTACAACCCGGGTCGCGAGATTACCGCCAAAGTGAGTTACAATTGGTAGGTAGGCGTGTAAGACTTTTTCCCATAGGAAGCGGTGCCCGCTATTCGCGGGCATCGTCACTTGGTCATCATTCTGCGAGATGAAAAGCAAGGGCGGTAGATTTTCATCGTTACGCGCCGGCTGTTAGCTACGCGGTAGTAGCGCGAGATGATATCAACCTGTTTTGAGTGTCTGCTTTCGGCCAAAAGCGGCCTGTGTTAAGGGCTGCAATCGACCCAAAGCGCCCCTTCGCAACTGACAGTTCTTGGCCGTTTCCGCCCGTCGCGAGAGGCAGAAAACGTTCCCAGCAGACTCAACTCCGGATGGCAGTGACTAGTTGTAGCGTGCGGCAAACGCTCGACTAGATATGGAAATTGAATTTCCGTCGGGGTCTTTGGCATTGGCGAAGGTATAGCCGTCGGCCTTGTGTGTGGCTCCAAACTTCAGTCCCTGCATCAGGCATTTTTCCTTAAAGCCATCGACATCCTCGATGTCAAAGACAAGTTTGACGGTGACTTGGCCTGTCTTGACGCTTTTTGCCGCTAGGTGGGCCATTAGAATCGCACCGCCGTTCGCAGACCTCAATTCGACGACCCGGTCATCAGCATCACGCGTGCTGACAAAGCCGAAATGGTGCTGATAAAAATCGCAAGTCTCCTGAACATTTCTGACGTACAGCATTATCCGGTTGAGTGATGGTTGCATGGTTCTTCCCTGAAAATTGTTGATAGACGGCGCTGAGAGCCCGGCTCATTTTCAACACTGTGAGTGCGGTTGTCGAGAGACCGCTTTTGGCCGTTCCTGCCCTTGGCGACAGGCAGAAATCGGCCAATTGCTGCCCGTCAGTCTGGAAGGACCGACTTTTTCAACAGAATCGGCAAGAAGCTGCCTCCCAGAAGGCTAATGCTAAGCGGTCACTCGTCAAACAAGGTCCAGCCATGGCAAATGCCGAGTCTTTTGCCGTAAAAAATAATGTCAGTTCCTCTGGGGCAAATTCTTTGTAGAGCCTGTGCCCAGGAATCGGGCCTCTCGTTATCACGTATTCCAAGCGGTATTTTTGAACAGGTCCAAAACTGAAGGAGCGTGCGTTCAACTCAAACCTGTCACCTCTGTTGAGGGCCCATAGCTTTTCAACAAGGCAGTCATCAAGCACCACCTCTCCCGCTATCTCAAAGAGATACTTTGAATGAAGTTTCTTTTGAAGCCTAACGCTTCTGGCCATACATCAACCTACCTATGAACAGTCTGAGCATCGGCGTAGTAATACTGGAATATGATGATGACCGCTTTGGGTCGAAAAAGGGTTGGCCTGGAGCGTCCGCTTTTGGCCGATTGCTGCCGTTCAGTACTCTCCAAAATGCCCGAAGCACCAAGCGTATAGAACGTTCAGGCACGCCATTCCAAAGCGCCCATCTGAAGCCCTAAAAACGGGCGCCTGCAAACGCCCGTTCCCTCATCAACCCTCAACCCGCTCCTGAAGCCGCCGTCCAATTACTTCCAACAAATCACACCCATCCCTAAGCGGAATCGCCAGCAACTGCGCGAAATCCGTTAGCACCACCGTGTCGCTACCAAGCTCAGCACGAAACGCAATATTTTCCAGAACCTGTGTCACGACCCGGATACGGTAATCAGCCGTCGCATGCAAAACATCAAGCGGGGCCTGTGTATCAATGAGAAGGGAAGCGGGGGTGCAGTCTATGCCAGTGATGGGAACGTACCTTTCCATGTTTGAAACTCCGATCAAATGAGGGTTAACCACTCAATCGTCGCCAAACAATTGGGTGGCAGTTGTACGCAGGTTGGCGAACCGGGATCGGATTACCGGCAGACCCGAGGGTCTCCCACGCACAACTGCCATAACGGGCAGCCGTGCAAGTGTGCCAAAGCCTTCGTCAAAAACGCAGTACTTTTGCAATCCGATATTCAGGTCGCCAAACCTGATCGCCGTTCGGGGCGACGCGACTGACTATAGGGTCGAGCCTCTGAGCCGCATAGGTGACCGATTCCGAGCGTTGTGTAGGAATAGTCACAATTCTTCGAAACTGGCTGCTCACCCCCAACGCGTCCCCAACACAATCCCCTGCACCTTAAACCCCTCAAGCGCCGACACCCCCGCCGGCATCAACTCCCGCACCGTCACCCCAGCCGCATCAGCCAGCGCCACCAGATGCTCCCGTCCGCTGCGTCGGTTCTCTATCAGCGAAACCAACAACGCATAAGCCATCGGCGCAAGGCGCGAAAACGTCACTCGCCCGGCGCGCCGCTGGAGCAGGACCAACGTCGGAGCCGCAGGCTTTTCGGTGGGCTGGTAATTCGGCCCGATGTCGCACACCGGCCATTCATACGCCTGTACCCAAGCCAATCCGGACACCACGGGCACGCCGTCGATCAAATCGCCGTGGGGATTGTGGGACGGCTCCACCGCGTCGCTCAGCAGCAGGGCGCTTTCGCTCCATTCGTGTTGCGCGAGTTCGGGCAGCCAGGCGGGGAAGTCGTGCAGGTCCGGGCATTGTTCCAGGTAGGTGGCGAATTCGCCGGCGAGCTGTGTGAACAGGGGCGTCTGGCTGCGGTGGTTGGCGTAGAAGTCGTGGACCAACCGTTGCCAGTCGGCGCGCGGCAGGGTTCGGTGGATGACCGGGAAGCTGGCCGCCAGCAGTGATTCGATGTTGCCGATGAACAATCGGCGGTAGATGGCCAGGCGTCGGGCTTCGAGCCCTGGCGGGGGCGGGTTATGGGGGTTGCGGACGTAATTGGCCATGCAGTTGAGTTGTTCGAGCAGTTGTTCAGGCATGGCGGGCCTCCGGTGTGGCCGGGCAGGCGAGTTGTTGCAGCTGTTTGATCTGCTCGACTTCGGCGAGCAATTCCGACAAGGGCGGGAAGTTGAAGTCGCGTTCCAACAGTGTCGGCACGGGTCCGAATCGTTGGTAGGTCTGGTACAGGAGGCTCCAGACGTCTTGCTTGACCGCCGCGCCGTGGGTGTCGATTTTCAGGTCGTCGGCTTCGTCGTAATGACCGGCGACGTGCAGGTAGCTGACGCGTTGCGCGGGGAGGGCGGCGAGGAATTTCTGGGCATCGTAACGGTGGTTGATCGCATTGACGTAGAGGTTGTTGACGTCCAGCAGCAGGTCGCAGTCGGCTTCTTCGAGCACGGCGGTGACGAAGTCGATTTCGCCCATCGCTTGGAAGGGCGCGGCGTAGTAGGAGATGTTTTCCACGGCGATGCGTTGGCCGAGTATGTCCTGGGCCAGGCGTATGCGGGCGGCGACGTGGTGGACGGCTTCTTCGGTGAAGGGGATCGGCAGGAGGTCGTAGAGGTGGCCGCTGTCGGAACAGTAGCTCAGGTGCTCGCTGTAGATCGCCACGGCGTAGCGATCGAGAAAACGCCGGGTGCCGCGCAGCAGGTCGAGGTCAAGTGGTTGCGGGCCGCCGAGGGACAGCGACAGGCCGTGGCAGGTGATGGGGTGCTGTGCGGCCAGTTGGTCCAGTTGCTCGGCGTAGACGCCGCCGACGCCGATCCAGTTGTCCGGGGCGCATTCGAGGAAGTCCACGGCCCCCGGGGCCATTTCCAGCAGATCGCCAAGCATGGCTCGGCGTAGACCGAGCCCGGCGCCGTTGGGTGAGGTGAAAGTGCTCATCGCTGTTCTCCAGGGATAACCAATGCCTCCCGGTGTGATCCACCGGGAGGGCGGGAGCGAAGGATTTACTCCTTGGCTTTGCTCATGTGGATGAACAGCTCGGTGGGCACTTTCTTGCCGTTGGCGGTGTATTGGCCAGTCCGGTATTTGTAGGTTTCCGCCTCGGACAGGTAGCCGTCGTGGTTGGTGTCCATCTTCTCGAACTCGGCTTGCTGGGTCGGCGCGACGGTGAGGAATTCTTTCAGCGACACGCGCGCATCGTCGTCGATGTCGGTACGGGCAAAGGACGCGTCGCCGCATTTGCCTTCACCGCACTTGCCTTCCGCCGCGGTGATTTTTTTGCCGGATTCGTCGGCGCCGCATTTGCCTTCGCCGCATTTGCCTTCCGCGTCGGTGACTTTTTTGCCCGATTCGGCAGCACCGCATTTACCTTCACCGCATTTGCCTTCGGAGGTTTTTTCCGCCGAAGCCAGCTGATAACCCTGGGGCAGGGCGTCCACCGCGAAGGCGGATTGGGCCAGGCTCAAGCCGCCGGACAGGGCGAGTGCGGCAAGGGCGAAGCGAGCGGCGTTCGAGTTTTTTGTACGGGTCATGACAGTTCTCCAGATAAGAAGGGGTGTGCCCCAAGGCAACGTTGCGCGGGGCGTGCCGTGGCGGTTGTCACGCTGCTTGCGACCCGGCGATGCGTTGAGCGCGTCGGGACGAAGCAAGCGGGACAGGCCTGTTCGGACGGGGCCATTTGGCCCTTGCCGTGTATCTGGGATATGTCATTTAGCAGGGTGTTTGTATTGCTCTGTGTCGTGGATACAGAGGGTTCAAGGGGGGCCGCTGCGCAGCCCAGCGGGAGCAAGCTCCCTCGCCACCGGTGGTGTGCGTCCTACGGAAGATGGCAGCATTTTCGGTAGATGGACGAAATCTCCGACGAGTTTTTAGGGTTGGCCTTCGGAAGTACTGCACTTACGATTCGGCGTGATCTCATTTGTGAGGACAGATCAATGCCTGAGAGCCAGGATGCGAAGACTCAATACGCCCGAGCCTTGGAACATGCCATTGAGGTATTTGGCAGCCAATCATTGGCCGAAGACTGGCTGAACAAACCCTGTAAGTACTTGAACGGTCAGGAGCCCTTGGAACTGACCAAAAACTCGCTGGGCTTTGAGTCGGTGATGGGCTACCTGAGCCGCATCGGGCAGGGGGTTTATCAATGATCCCTTGCCCTGAAGGCGCAATGGTTGCTCTGCGCGATCGTCGTAAACCGGACTACTTTTTCACCGAATAATCCTTCCCCCAAACACGCACGGAACTGATCGCCTCGTTCATGCCTTCAAACACGAACTTCTGTCGCACGGCGGTCTTCGGTGGGACGGTGACTTCGTCAGCGTTGTCCAGCCCGGTGAGTCGGTTGGCGTAACCGGCTTGGTCGATGGCCAGCAGCGCACCGGTTTGCCCGAGGTTGATCAGGCGCAGTTGGGTGTCGGTGCTGTTCTTGAAACCGAGGGTGATGGTGACGTTTTCATCGCTGGACTCCAGCTTCAGCACTTCAACATTGATGCGATCTTTCATCTGCTCGTCGGAGGAGATGATCGCTGCGCCGTCGGTGCCCTGGACTGATTCGCGACCATCGAGCACGCCTTCGCTGACGCCGCCCAAGAGGTTCTTGCCGGCGGTGATGAATGACGAGACCGCAGATTTGGTCGAGTCCTTGATAACGCTTTCTGCCGGCTCGCCTTCGGCCAGGCATACGGAACTGAGCAAAATACCGGAGAAGAAGAGGGTGGCGCGTGACGGCAGAAGGGTCATACCTGAGTCCTTTAGGGTGGCTTGCAACACGCCCCTCGGATGGGCGTGCGGCATGATAGCGGGGATCATGGCGTACTTGTCCATTCCTGGTTTCCCGGGTCATTGGGTTTATGCGCTGATCCGCATTTTTTGGCGGCAGGTGCATCTGTAACGGTATCAGTTCCCGCTCCACAATTCGGTCACGGCGCAATGACTCTATTGGAAGAAAGCTCATGGCGAAGATGGCGATTTTTTTGGGTGGGTTCCTGGCGTTGACGTTGCTGATCGGTGTGCTGGCGACGATTTCGCCAGTGTAGAAAGCTTTTGTGGCGAGTGAGCAAGCTCCCTCGCCACGTGTCAGGCGTCGATCAGCGATGCAATATCACCTGCGCAATCTCGTGCAACGGCATCACCCGCTGTGCGGCGTTGAGCTTGATGGCTTCCTTGGGCATGCCGAACACCACGCAGCTGGCTTCGTCCTGGGCCACTGTAGCGCTGCCGGCGTCGAGCATTTCCTTGAGGCCGCGGGCGCCGTCGTCGCCCATGCCGGTCATGATGATGCCGGTGGCGTTGCGGCCGGCGAACTTGGCCACCGAGCGAAACAGCACGTCCACCGAAGGGCGATGGCGGTTGACCAGCGGGCCGTCCACCACTTGCACGTGGTAGAACGCGCCGCTGCGGGTCACCATCATGTGCTTGCCGCCGGGGGCGATGAGGGCCAGGCCCGGGTGGATGCGGTCGTTGTTTTTCGCTTCGCGCACTTCGATCTGGCACAGGCTGTTGAGCCGGGCGGCGAACGACGCGGTGAATTTCTCCGGCATGTGCTGGACGATGACGATGCCAGGGCACACGCGGGGCAGGGCGGTCAGCACCGCTTCCAGCGCCTGGGTGCCGCCGGTGGAGGTGCCCATGGCGACGATGCGTTCGGTGGTCTGGGCCATGGCGTGGCCGTTGGCGGCGGGCAGCATGGCGTCGGCGGTGAGTTTGGTCGCGGGTGTCAGCGGGGCCGGGGCAGGGCGCTTGCCCAGGTTACGGACGTTGACCTGGGCGGCGGCGCGGATGGCGGACACCAGTTCCGGCGCCGACTCCAACAAGAAGTTCTTCAGGCCGCTGGTGGGCTTGGTGATGATTTCCACCGCGCCCGCGGCCATGGCTTGCAACGTGGTTTCCGCGCCCTTGGGCGTCAATGATGAGCAGATCACCACCGGCGTGGGCCGCTCGCTCATGATTTTCTTCAGGAAGGTGATGCCGTCCATGCGCGGCATTTCCACGTCCAGCACAATCACGTCGGGCCATTCCTTCGCCAGTTTATCCATGGCGAAGATCGGGTCGGAGGCCGCGCCGATGACGTTGATGTCCGGCGTGTCGCTGAGGATCGCCAGCAATACCTGGCGGACCACGGCGGAATCATCCACCAGCAATACATTTATCTTTTTGCCTGACATGGTTAATGCAGGGTCCTTATCGGTTGGTGCCTGACCCAGACGTCGCCCGTGCAGAGGTCGAAAATGATGCTGCGATGACCGGTGCTGCCCATGTCCTGGGCGATCAGGTCCAGGCGATACAGCGCAGCCATTTCCAGCGCCGCGTTGACGTTCGACCGCGCCACGTCGCCGAATGCCACGTGGCGTTGCAGCTCAGGGAACATCTCGCCGCCGCCGAACAGCTTGAGCTGATATTCCTCGGGCTTGGTGTGATGGGCCCGTGCCTGGCGAATGAACAATTCGATGGCTTCGTCGGCGTACATCCCGTTCAGCGCCGTGGAGCAACGCACCCGGCTGGGCAACATGAAGTGGCACATGCCGCCAATCTTGCGCTGTGGGTGCCAGAGGGTAATTGCCACGCAGGATCCGAGAATCGTCCGCAGCCGGGTCGGGCAGGTCGCGAAGCGAAACTCACCCGGCCCGAGATAGACCTCGGCCACCTCCTTCATCACGGCGCTCATGGCTTGCGATAAATCGAAGGGGCGACCAGCTTCAACGCATCGGACACGCCGTTGAGGCTTTCCGAATGGCTGACGATGAAATACCCGCCGGACTTGAGCCGAGGAATCAGCCGGGCGACCACTTTGCTTTTGGTTGGCTGGTCGAAATAGATCATCACATTGCGCAGGAAAATCACGTCGAATTCCCCCAGCTCCGGCAAGGTGTCGTTGAGGTTGACCTGGATGAAGTTGACCCGGTTGCGCAGCGCGCGGTCGATGAGCATCGTGCCTTGCTGGCGGCCGGTGCCCTTGAGGCAGTATTTCACCAGCAATGGATGGGGCAGGTTGCGGGCGCGCTCCATCGGATAGTGCCCGGAACGGGCCTTGGCCAGCACTTGGGTGCTGATGTCCGAGCCGATGACTTCCCAGGGCGTGGTGCCCAGGCTTTCGGCCAGGGTCATGGCGAGGCTGTAGGGTTCCTCGCCAGATGAACTGGCCGCACTCCACAGGCGAAAGGTCTTGCCCGGCGTCGCATGGGGCAGTACTTGGTCGCGGAGGAAATCGAAGTGCTTGGGTTCGCGGAAAAAATAGGTTTCGTTGGTGGTAAGCAGGTCCAGGGCCACCTGCAGTTCATCGGCGCGCTGGCCGTTCATGATCAGCGCGAAGTACTCACCGTAGCTGTCGAGCTCATAGTGCTTGAGGCGCTTGAACAGCCGCCCGGCCACCAGGGCTTTCTTGGCCGGTGACAGGTTGATGCCGGCGGCTTGGTACAGCCAGGATTGGAACTGGCCGAACTCCCGGTCACTGAGCGCCATTGAATTCACCGTGCGTTCCTTGCAAGTGGCTGTGCTCATGAGGCAGGCGCTTCCAGCGCGGCGGGGCTGGTTTGGGCGAGTTCGGACATCTCGTCGATGGACAGCACCCGGTCTACCTCCAGCACGATGACGAACTTGCCATCGACCTTGGCCATGCCGCTGATGAAGTCAGCGCGGATCTTCGCGCCGAAACTCGGTGGCGGCTCGATCTGCGAAGCCGGGATTTCCAGCACCGCCGACACAGTGTCCACCAACAGGCCGATGTCCTGGGCCTGTCCGTCGGCGCTGGCGGCCTCGATGATCACCACGCAACTGCGCCGGCTGATGGCGGAATTCGGTCGGCCGAAACGCGCCGACAGATCCACCACCGGCACGACCGCGCCGCGCAGGTTGATCACCCCGCGCACGAAGGCCGGCATCATCGGCACCACGGTGAGGTTGCCGTACTCGATGATTTCCTTGATGCACAGGATGCCGATGGCGAACATCTCAGTGCCGAGCATGAACGTCAGGTACTGCGCTTCTTCCTCGACCGCGCTGACGGTTTGACGTGTGGTCGCGATGGCGCCCATTGCCTTTTCTCCTTTAAGCAAGCCTGTGGGACCGGGCCATCAGAACCGGGTGAATTCCGATTCGTCCGGCGCGCTGGCCATGTTGTAGGCAAACGCCTTGGGCATCACCGGAGCCGGTGCCCGCGTCGGTTTACGGCTGGATGGCCCCGGCGTGTGATCGACCCTGGCGCTTTGCATGGCGGACTTGGCCGGCGTGTCCAAGGTGAAGAAGCTCATGGCCTGTTGCAGTTGCTCGGCCTGGCTGCTCATTTCTTCGGCGGTGGCGGCCAGTTCTTCGCTGCTGGAAGCGTTCTGCTGGGTCACCTGGTTGAGCTGGGTCATGGCCGTGTTGATCTGCGCCACGCCAGCGGCCTGTTCTTCGGAGGCGGCGCTGATTTCCTGCACCAGGTCCGAGGTCTTGTTGATGGACGGGACCATTTCGTTGAGCAGGTTCCCGGCCTTCTCGGCCATGTCGACGCTGCTGGACGACAGCTCGCCGATTTCCTGGGCGGCGACCTGGCTGCGTTCGGCCAGTTTGCGCACTTCGGCGGCCACCACTGCGAAGCCTTTGCCGTGTTCGCCGGCGCGGGCGGCTTCGATGGCGGCGTTGAGCGCCAGCAGGTTGGTCTGGTAGGCGATGTCGTCAATGATGCTGATGCGCTGGGCAATTTTCTTCATTGCCACCACGGTCTGCTGCACCGATTCACCGCCGTCGGTGGCTTCCTTGGCGGCCTTGCTGGCCATGCCGTCGGTCACCTTGGCGTTCTCGGTGTTCTGGTTGATGCTGGCGCTCATCTGCTCGATGGACGCACTGGTTTCCTCGACGCTGGCCGCCTGTTCGCTGGTGGCCTGGCTCATCGATTGTGCGGTGGCGCTGACTTCTTCGGAGGCGCTCGCGAGGTTGTCCGCCGCGTTGCGCACTTCGCCGATGATGTGCGACAGCTTGCCGACCATGTTCTGCATGGCGCTGAGCACCATGCCGGTTTCGTCCTTGGAACCTGCTTCGATTTTCGCGTTCAGGTTGCCTTCGGCCAGTTGCTCGGCAACGGCGGCGGCCTGCTTCAACGGGCGGGAAATGATCCGCGAGATGAACAGCGCCAGACCCAGGCCCACCAGCAAGGCGGCAGCCAGCACGGCGATGATCGACAGGCGTGCATCCTCATACAGTTCCGTGCCGTGGGCGCTGGCCAAGTCGGCTCCGGCGGCATTGAGTTCGACCAGTTTTTGCAGGTCAGCGGTTACCAGGTCGAAATGACGTTTGGATTCGCCTCTGAGCAACGTCTGGGCTTCGTTGGCGAGATTTTGTCGGGACAGTGCAAACAGGTCTTTGCTAACGACCAGGTAAGCGGTCCAGTCACTGCGAGCGGCGTCGAACAACTGGCGATCTTCGGCACTGGAGATCAGTTTTTCATAGGTCGCCAAGCGTGTTTCGAAACCCTGTTTGGCTTCGTCCGCTTCTTGCTCAATGGCGGTGCGCTCCTGCTCGGAGTCAGCGGAAATGTGGCGGTTTTCCTTGAGGCGATAGTTCGCCGCGTAGAAGCGCATGCCCGAAGCTGCACGCATCGAAGCCATCCAGTTTTCGCGGATATCGATGGTGGTGCCGTTCACCTGGCCCAGCTGAATGATCGAAAACACGCCCATGACGGCGGTCAGCGCCAACACCACAAGGAACGAGGTGATCAGTTTGGTGGCGATTCTAAGGTTGTAGAACCATTTCATTGGGAATACCTCTCCATGGAGTGTTGAAGCGTCAGCGAGCGTTGGCTTGTTGTAATTGAGTTGGGGTGTAGCGAATTTCGGTTTGGGCGATCTGGGTGAGCAGGGCGGGTACGTCGAGAATCAACGCCACGGCGCCGCTGCCCAGGATGGTCGAGCCGCTGATGCCGCGCAGGGCGCCGAACAGCTTGCCCAAGGGCTTGATCACGGTCTGGAATTCCCCCAGCAGGTCATCCACCACCAGCCCGGCCTTGAGATCGGCGTAGCGCACCACCACCACGTTCTGCCGACGTGAAGCCGGGCCTTCGTGGTGGAAATGATCGCGCAAGTACACCAGCGGCAGCACTTCGCCGCGCAGGTCGAGGTAGCCTTGCTCGCGACTGGCCAGGCCATCGTCTTCGCTCAGCTCGATGCATTCCTGGACCATGTCCAGCGGAATCACATAGGTGGACTGGCCGATGCCGACCAGAAAACCATTGATGATCGCCAGGGTCAGCGGCAGGCGGATGCGCACCACGGTGCCCTTGCCGGGCTGGCTGTCCAAGTCGACCGTGCCGCGCAGCAGGGTGATGTTGCGCTTGACCACGTCCATGCCCACGCCACGTCCGGACAGGTTGGTCACGGCCTGGGCGGTGGAGAAGCCGGGCTCGAAAATCAGGTTGTAGATTTCCTGGTCGGACAGGCTCGCGCCCGGCGCAATCAGTCCGCGCTCCTGGGCTTTTTCCAGGATGCGGTCGCGGTTCAGGCCGGCGCCGTCGTCGGCGATTTCCAGCACGATGCTGCCCGAGTCGTGATAGGCGTTGAGGTGCAGATGCCCCTTGGCCGGTTTGCCGGCCGACCGCCGCGCCTCGGCAGTTTCGATGCCGTGGTCCATCGCGTTGCGCAGCAAGTGCATGAGCGGGTCGCCGATCTTTTCCACCACGGTCTTGTCGAGCTCGGTTTCCGCGCCGCTGATGATCAGGTCGATGTCCTTGCCCAGCTCCTGACTGACATCGCGCACCACCCGACGGAAGCGGTTGAAGGTCTCGCCAATGGGGATCATGCGCAGGCGCAGGGCGCCGTCGAGGATTTCTTCCACCAGCCCGGAGACCGACGAGGTGGCTTCCTGCAACGGATCGTTCTGGCAGGTGCGGGCCAGCAGGCTGGCGCCAGCGCTGGCAATGACCAGCTCGCCGACCAGGTTGATCAGTTCGTCGAGTTTGTCTGCGTTGACTCTTACATAAGTCCCATCTTTGCCTTTGCTGTCACTGGTGACGGCTTGTTTGTCAGGCGAGACCTGGGCTGGCACGCGTGGGCTGCTGCGTTGGTCCGGCATCAGCTCGCCCGTGGTCACCATCGCGGTGCTTTCGTCGACCTGCGCCTGGGCGCTGGCAACCAGGCCCGTGTTGGCTTCGGGCTCGATGTCTTGCGCGGCAACGATCTCGATCAGGCAATCTTCGCGGACGAAATCGAAGACTTCGTTGATCGCGGCATGACCGGCCGCCGAGCGAAACTCGATCTCAAAACCCAGGTAGCACGATTCGGCATCCCAGGCTTCGGTCGCTGGCATCGCGTCAGTCAGCGTAGTGATATCGAGGATCTCACCGAGGGTTTGCAGATAGCGCAGGAACGACAGCGGGTCCATGCCATTGCGAAACACCTCCGGGCCGAAGCGCAGGGAGATGTGCCAGAGGCTCGCTTCGCCGGGCTCGGTCGTTTCGGTTTGCTGCGTCGGCGTCGATTCGGTTGCGATCGTGGGCGCCTGGTATTCCTGCAGCATCTGGCACAATTCGATTTCCCGGGCCAGGGCAGGGGGCTGCAACGTCGAGCCCTGGTTGGCAACCACGTCGATCAGCTCGAGCATATGATCGCCAGATTTGAGCAGCACCGCGATCAGGCCCGGGTCCACGGTGACGCTGCCTTCGCGCAGGCGATCGAGTACGTCTTCGACGATGTGGGTGAAGCTGACGATCGGCTCCAGGCCGAACAGCCCTGCCGAACCCTTGATCGTATGGGCCGCCCGGAAGATCGCGCCGATGGCGTCATCGTCGCCGGGGTCGTTCTCCAGTTGCAGCAGCGACTCTTCCATCGCCTGCAATTGTTCCCGGGCCTCGACGATGAAGGTTTGTTGTGCCTGATCGAGATTGATGCTCACGCTCATATCCTTTGTCGTGTCCGACGTGTTGCGGAGGCTCTAGGCAACCAGGTTGCACAGGGCGAGTGTTTCCGTGACAGCTTTGCTTTGGCCGGTCACCGTCAGTTCGGTGCCGGCCTTGGGGGCTTCGCGCTGAACCATCAGCAGCAGCTGCAAACCGGCACCGTCCATCTCGGTGACCTGCGACAGGTCCACCGCCATTCGTGGCGTTGCCCCCAGTCGCGGCAGCCATTGCGCGGCGAGGTCGGCGGCGGTGTAGATCGTCAGTTCGCCTTCGATCTGCACCTGCGCAGTGTCATCGTCTATTTCGTACAGCAGCGGCATTGAAGCCTCCGACCATCAAGGAAGAATCAGCTTGGAGACCGCCGCCAGCATCTGCGCCGGTTGGAACGGCTTGACCACCCAGGCCTTGGCGCCTGCGGCCTGACCCTCTTGCTTCTTCGATTCCTGGGATTCGGTGGTAAGCATGATGATCGGCGTGAACTTGTAGCTGGCCAGCTTCTTGACCTCCTTGACGAAGGTGATGCCGTCCATGTTCGGCATGTTCACGTCGCTGATGATCAGGTGCACTTTCTGGCCGTTGAGCTTGCCCAGCGCATCCTTGCCATCGCTGGCCTCGATGACGTCGTAGCCGGCACTTTTCAACGCGATGCCGACCACCTGCCGGACGCTCGCGGAGTCGTCGACAACCAATACACTTTTAGCCATGAGGGGCTCCTAGAAGAAGGTGATTTCCTGTGAAGCTTGTTGCGCAGCCGAGCCGCCGTGGTGATTACGGCGTTGCTCGTCAGTGGCGTAAGTGGTTTCCATGCGCGCCAGCCATTGCCGGGCGTCGATGGAGACAGCCTGTTCGGGCGACTGGCTGGCCTGCTGAATATGCACATGCAGGTCCTCGATGTTGTCGCGCACGTGGCTGAGGATCTGGCTGACCCGATCCTGGAATTGCAGGTTGACCAGCACTTCGGTGAGCTCGTCCCGAATGCCGAAGCTTTCGCGCTGCAGCATGTCGGCCGAGTCGGCGAGGCGCCCGGTGACGCTTTTGAAACGCTCGAGCACGCGCTGGATGCTGCCTTCGGACACAACCACGGACTGACTGTCCTGATCGGCTCCGCTGGAGGCGGCCTGTACCAGTTGGGTGATGGCGGTATTGATCACGTCGACCTTGGCCGACATCTGTTGGCCAGTCTCGCTGGATTTGCTCGACAGGGCGCGCACAGCGTCGGCCACCACGGCAAAACCGCGTCCGGCTTCGCCTGCCCGGGCCGCTTCGATGGCGGCGTTGAGGGCCAGCAGGTTGGTCTGGGCGGCAATCGCCGCGACATCGGCGGCCATGGTCCGCAGCTCGCCGGTGTAAGCGGTCAGGTTGCGCACTTGGGCCAGGGTTTCATCGCGGCTGGCCTGGGTCGTTTTCAACGAGTCGATAACCTTGACCAATTCGCCTTCGCTCTGCGCCAGGACTTGTACGGCGCCACCGTTGCTGTTGCCGGTCAACTCGCCGGCGGCCAATTCAGAGGCTTGCACGGTCTCTTCCAGACGCGAAGAAATGCCAATGAAGCGGCTGGTCAGCGAGACGATCGCGGTTTCGGTTTGCTGGCGCGAACTTTCAACTTGCTTGGCCCAGATCGGCATCGCGCCGAGGATCACTTCGTTGAGTTGCGCGGTGGCTTTATGGGCGCCATAGTCGGCGGCCTCCTGCTCGCGACGGGCGATGGCGGCGACGACTGCCTCGTCAAGCTGAAGCCGTTGCGACCGCGCGGCCAAGACACCGGCGGCCACGCCAAGGATCAGGAGCACGACGCTCAAACCGATGTTCTGCACACTCGTGCCATTGACTGCCAGCACGCCGACGCTGGCGGCAACGGCCACGATAACGGCGTGCCAGACGATGCGCGGCGGGGTTTGGGCGAGGGAGTGGTCGTGGGAATACGACGTCATGGTTCGGTCCTTGAACAGTGTTGCCAAGAGGATATTTGCGAATAACTGGTTATCTGCAATGCCGACTTGGTCTTGAGTACCAGTCGTCCGGTTCTGGAAAAAATAATGGCACATTGCTATCTAAGAATAGACGAAAGCGGAGAAATGTCGAGAAAGCCAGGTCTACGCAGACCCTGTGGCGAGGGAGCTTGCTCCCGCTGGACTGCGCAGCAGTCCCAAAATTTCATGGTATGAGAAATCAGGATGGGGGCCGCTACGCGCCCCAGCGGGAGCAAGCTCCCTCGCCACAAAAGCGGACATTCACTGAAACGATATCCGGAGATTGAGCTAAATTACCCCGCATCGGATTCTGAACCTGCCAACGAGCCCTCATGTCTGCCCAGCCGCTCTGGAAAACCTACCTGCTGTTCCTGGCCCCTATGGTCCTGTCCAATTTCCTGCAATCGATGTCCGGCACGTTCAACAGCATCTACATCGGCCAGATGCTTGGCACGCAGGCGTTGGCCTCGGTGTCGGGCATGTTTCCCATCGTGTTTTTCTTCATCGCCCTGGTGATCGGTCTGGGCGCCGGCGCGGGGGTGTTGATCGGCCAGGCCTACGGCGCTGGCGAGACCGGCACGGTGAAAGCGATTGCCGGTTCGACGCTGTTGCTGGGGGCGATCATCGGGTTGGTGGCGGCAGTCCTTGGCAGTGTCTTCGCCCGTGAGGCCTTGCAAGGACTGGGGACGCCGGACGATGTGCTCGAAGATGCCATTTCCTATGCGCGCGTAATGATGTGGATCCTGCCGATGTTGCTGGTATTCGTGCTCTTCACCCAGCTGCTGCGCGGTGTGAGCGACACCCTGTCGCCGCTGCTGGCGTTACTGGTGTCCACCAGCGTCGGACTGATGCTGACGCCGGCGCTGATTCGCGGCTGGCTGGGATTGCCGCAGATGGGCATCCAGAGCGCGGCGTGGGCCGGGTTGGTGGGCACCGCGACGGCCATGGGCATGCTCGTGTGGCGCCTGAACCGCCGCAAGCATGCCCTGGCGCCGGACCGTGCGTTGTTCGCCGCGATGCGCCTGGACCGGGTAATTCTTGGCAAAGTGCTGCGCATCGGTTTGCCGACGGGGCTGCAGATGGTGGTGATTTCGCTGTCGGAGCTGGTGATCCTGGCGTTGGTCAACTCCCACGGCTCCCAGGCCACGGCCGCCTACGGCGCGGTGACGCAGATCGTCAATTACGTGCAGTTCCCGGCGCTGTCGATTGCCATCACCGCCTCGATCCTTGGCGCCCAGGCCATTGGCGCCGGGCGTCTGGAGCGGCTGGGGCCGATCCTGCGAACCGGGTTGTTGATCAATGTCTGGCTGACGGGTGGGCTGGTGCTGCTCGGGTACCTGATGTCCCATTGGCTGCTGGGGCTGTTCATCACCGATCCGGCGGCGCGGGTCCAGGCTGAACACTTGTTGCATATCATGCTCTGGAGCCTGTTGGTGTTCGGCTTCCAGGCAATCATCGGCGGCATCATGCGCGCCAGCGGCACGGTGCTGGTACCGGTGGCGATCTCGATTTTTTGCATCCTCGGCGTGCAAGTGCCAGCGGCCTACTTGCTGGACGCGCACTTCGGCCTGCAAGGGGTGTGGATGGCGTTTCCAGTGGCGTACCTGAGCATGCTGTTGTTGCAGACGCTGTATTACAAACGGGTCTGGCAGCATCAGCGGATCGAGCGTTTGGTCTAGATACCTTGAGCGGGTTTAGCGGGTGTTACAGTGCCCGCCGTTGATCTTGTCATTCATGGGGATTTCGATGTCTGTAGAACTTCCATCCGCCAGCTACCGCGCCTTCCTCTTCGACATGGACGGCACGCTGCTCAATTCCATCGCCGCCACCGAGCGGATCTGGACGCGCTGGGCCCTGCGCAATGGCTTGGACGTGGCGAAATTCCTGCCGACGATCCATGGCGTGCGCGCCGTCGATACCGTGGCCCGCCAGCGTCTGCCAGGCGTGGACGCCCAGGCCGAGGCCGAGCAGCTCACCCGGGAAGAAATCGAGGACGTGGATGGGGTGGTCGAAGTGCCCGGTGCACCGGCCTTCCTCAAGCGCCTGCCGCCGACGCAATGGGCAATCGTCACTTCGGCGCCCATGGCATTGGCCTTGCGCCGCATGGAAGCGGCCGGGATTGCACGGCCCGACGTGATGGTGACCGCTGAAGACGTGAGCGCCGGCAAGCCGAACCCCAGCTGTTATTTATTGGCGGCGCAGCGCTTGCAGGTGACCGCGCAGCAATGCCTGGTGTTTGAAGATGCCGAAGCCGGCATCAAGGCCGGCGAGGCGGCGGGGGCGGACGTGATGGTGGTCACCGCCACGCATACGCACCCGGTGGTGACGCTACATTCCCAGCTCGCGGACTACCAGGGCATTGGCGTCGAAGTTGATGAGGACGGATCGATGCGTCTTTCAACACTCCGCTAAAACCTGTGGGCGTTTGCACCCACAGGCTTGCTTCGTGACTCAGGTCAGCTCACCACGCGATAGCAGGGTACATATTCCGCGCCCCCCGGCAATTTCATCCGGTGCTGGGCGACGAACGCCTGGAGCAGGCGATCGAGGGGTTCCATGATCGCCGGGTCGCCGTGGATCTCGTACGGCCCATGCTCTTCGATCAGGCGGATACCCTTGTCTTTCACGTTGCCGGCGACGATTCCGGAAAACGCCCGGCGCAGGTTGGCGGCCAGTTCGTGGGGCGCAAGGTCGCGGCTCAGGCCCAGGCTGGCCATGTTGGCGTGAGTCGGGTCGAACGGGCGCTGGAAGCCTTCGTCGATCTTCAGCAGCCAGTTGAAGTGGAAGGCGTCGTTGCGCTCGCGGCGGAACTGCTTCACTTCCTTGAGGCCCTGGGTCATCTGCCGCGCCACTTCGGCCGGGTCGTCGATGATGATCTGGTAGTGCTTCTGCGCGGCCTCGCCCAAGGTTGCACCGACGAACGCGTGCAGTTGGTCCAGGTACGGCGCTGCGCTTTTCGGTCCGGTGAGCACGACCGGGAAGGGCAGGTCCTGGTTGGCCGGGTGCATGAGGATGCCCAGCAAGTACAGGAACTCTTCGGCGGTGCCGGCGCCGCCCGGGAAGATGATGATGCCGTGGCCGACGCGCACGAAGGCTTCGAGGCGCTTCTCGATGTCCGGCAGGATCACCAGCTCGTTGACGATCGGGTTTGGCGCTTCGGCGGCAATGATGCCCGGCTCCGTCAGGCCCAGATAGCGGCCGCCCTGGATCCGCTGCTTGGCGTGGGCGATGGTGGCGCCTTTCATCGGGCCTTTCATCACGCCCGGCCCGCAACCGGTGCAGATGTCCAGGCTGCGCAGGCCCAGTTCGTGGCCGACTTTCTTGGTGTATTTGTATTCTTCGGTATTGATCGAGTGGCCGCCCCAGCACACGACGATTTTCGGCTCGACGCCCGGGCGCAGGGTGCGGGCATTGCGCAGCAGGTGGAAGACGTAGTCGCTGATGCCCTGGGACGTACTCAGGTCGATGCGCTGGCTGTCCAGTTCGTTCTCGGTGTAGACGATGTCGCGCAGGGCGCTGAAGAGCATTTCGCGGGTGCTGGCGATCATCTCGCCGTCGACGAACGCGTCGGCCGGCGCGTTCAGCAGCTCCAGGCGCACGCCCCGGTCCTGCTGGTGAATCCGGATCTCGAAGTCCTTGTAGGCTTCCAGGATGGTCTTGGCGTTATCGACATGGGCGCCGGTGTTGAGAATAGCCAGGGCGCACTGGCGGAAAAGATCATAGATGCTGCCGGAACCGGCTTCACTCAGTTGCTGGACTTCGCGCTGGGACAAAGTCTCCAGGCTGCCCTTGGGGCTTACCGAGGCGTTGATTACATGTCTTTGAGTCATTCAGCTTTCCTTGAAAACGATGCCGTACACACGACGAGCGGCATCTTGAAAAAAACGTCCACGCAGAAAGATCGCACGATCCTCGCGGTATCGCCATGGACTTTGATCCGGGTCCTTCGGGTTGGTTGCCTCACAAAATGAGCCCCAGCATAGCTAAATCGACCGGGCAGGCGATAATGCGCGAGTCTTTTCACGCCACACAAGGAAATTGCGACGCGATGTTCGAGATCAAACCGTGGGACGCGGCGGCCTACCGGCAGCAGACGCGGCGCAGCACCCTCATCATTGCGGTGGTGTTCCTGGCGCTGGCGATGCTGCTGTCCACCCTGGCCGTGATGCTGTTCGGAACCCCTGGGGGTGATAATTTTCGTTTCAACGTGGGCGGGGTATTCGCTGCGGTGCTGGTGATGGCAGGACTGATGCGCGTGTATTTCTGGTCCCAGCCTTGGATGGCGGCGGCGGTCTACGGCTGGCAACTCAAGCGCAGCCTGATGAGCATCACCAATGTGATGCACCAGGTGAAAGCCGGCGTGCAGGCGCAAGACCCGGCGGCGATGAAGCTGTTGCGGTTCTATCATTTGGGCCTGACCCAGATGCACCAGCTGGACGCCAATTCCAGTGAGCAGGCCTCCCTGAATCGCGAAGCCGACGAGCATCAGCAAAAGATGCAGGCGCTGGGCCTGGACCCGGAGCAATTGCGCCTGGATCCCTCTTGGATCGATACGGTGAAACAGGCCTACAGCGCTCGCGAATAACCGCCGCTCGTCGCTTGCCCAAAGGGAAAAATCAAACCTCGAACCTTGGCCGCTTTTCTCATGAACAATCATGGAAAGGAGAGTCGAGATGTCAGGCAAGATCGTTCATGGAACCTGGGCCATGCTGTGCGCGGCGACGGTGGGACTGGCGGGCTGCGCGGGTGGCAATAGCGATTCAGCGGTGGACGCCCCGGGCGCCGCGAAGAGTCCGACCACCGCGACGCTGGAAGCGGGGGCGGGGATCATGCAGAACAAGCCTCCGTTGCAGGCGTTGGATACCTATCTGGATGGCTTTCATTTTTACAACGGGCGAATGTCCGGGCAAATGGAAGCGCATCACTACTGCACGGCGTTGAACGAAGAGGTGTTCCAGTGTGCGATCTTCGATGCCAACAGCGCCAATGCCAAGCTGATGGGCGTGGAATACATCATCAGCAAGCGGCTGTTCGAAGGCTTGCCGGCCAGCGAGAAGCAGCTGTGGCACAGCCATGTGCACGAGGTGAAGTCGGGGCAGTTGGTTGCGCCGGGCATACCCGAAGTGGCAGAGACCCGCTTGATGAAAAACCTCGTCAGCACCTACGGCAAGACCTGGCACACCTGGCACACCGAACAAGGCAATGCGCTGCCTTACGGCGTTCCGCAGTTGATGATGGGCTTCACCGCCGATGGCCAGATCGACCCGCAGCTGGTCCGTGAGCGCGACCGCCGGATGGGCATCGACAGCGAAGCGAAAAAACGCGCCCGCGCTGGTATCAACGCGCCGACGATCGATCCGGGCGCGGATGCCTGGCAGAAGGGGCAGGTGTGGCAGATCAAGGATCCGACGGGGCATGCCCACTGAAAGCGAATCTGCTGGATGCTTTTGTGGTGAGGGGATTTATCCCCGTTGGACCGCGAAGCGGTCCCCAGACTACTACTCCGATGAGTTGATCGTTCCCACGCTCTGCGTGGGAACGCATCCCGTGACGCTCTGCGTCACCCTCCGTAAGCGGAACGCGGAGCGTCCCTGGCGATATTCCCACGCAGGAGCGTGGGAACGATCGATGTATGTGTTTATTGAATAATTATCAGGGCTGCTGTGCAGCCCAGCGGGAGATATATAGGCTGGGAGTTGGTCAGGGCGGGTCTATATAGGCTACGGCTGTTTAAAGTGCCCCGGCACATCATGTTCCGTTTCGTTTGGCTTGGTTCTTTTCTGAACTTGAACGTCAGTTATCTTGACGCTCTTTAGTTCTGCAAACGTAACCCTCAGAAGTGCCTCGGCTTTTTTGGGGCTGAGAGTCTCGGCATCGTACTCCAGCACCCGGTTGTCGGGTTGGCCGTCGGCGATGAAACTGACGATGAATCGATCCTGGCTCATGCGTGACCTCGACAGGGTTAAGCGCCAGGGCGCGGTCAGGCCGCGCCCCAACGGTTCTCCAGCTTACGATTTCCTGCCACCGCCATGGCTGCGTTCGCCACCTTTTTTGCCGGCTTCAGAGGCTTTTTCCCGGTCGTTGGCAAAGTTGCCACCAGAAGCATGTCCGCCTTTCTTGCCGGCTTCGGATGCTTTCTCGCGGTCGTTTGCGAAGTTACCTGGGTTTTTGTTTCCGCTATTAGCCATTTCGAGATTCCTCATTTTGGTTAAGCGAGTAAATCGTGCCTCGCAGTACTGTGAAAGAAAACTGCCCAGGGAAGTTTAAAAAAAACGTTTCGCTGGCGACGAATGGCATCGAGTTGAAAATACCGCAACGTAAAACTTGGACAGCCGTTTCGCTTGAACTTATACAGTATCGATTTTGTTAATAAACCTGGCGCTGGCAAATTGTATTTGTTCATCGTTCCCGGGTTGTTTCAATCCTCGCCGCCGCTGACTTTCCAATGCTTGGCCTCGGCTGGAAACACCACTTGTTCCACGCGGTGGGCAATGCCGAAGGCCAAGGAGTTTTCGGCCGGGATCACGCGCTCCTCCGCGCAGAGACATTTGAAAATATCCAGTTGCGTGGCGGCGCCGGCGGTTTCCTTCACATAGATTTCCACATACCGCGCCACGTCGTTGTCCAGGCTGGACAAGTATTCGCGCAGGCGCGAATGGTCCACCGATTTCTGGCCGAAATACCAATTCATCGGGTGGATCAGAAAGCGTGAGTGCGGGGCGGTGGTGCGGTCGCTGGCGGCGAGGTACATGACGATGCCCATCGACTCGATGTTGCCGGCATTCACCGCTCGTACGGGCACGGGGAGGGACTTGATGAAGGTGTAGAGGGTGAAGCCGAAATTGGTGCTGCCGCCGACCGTAGACAGGTTGAGCATCAGCGAGTCGGCGCCTTTTTCGATGGCTTCCAGGCAGTTGTCCCGGAAGCGTTCGGTGGTTCCCTGGTCGATCTGGCAATGGAAATGGACAATGTGTTCGGACATCTGAAACTCCTCTCGGCTTGACGCGGTGACGAGTCTGCGGATCAGCGGCTCTGTACAGTTGGGAGTTCGCCTGCTGTCGGATGTTCCACTGTGTCGCGGGCAAATCCAGAGCGGTCACTCATCCAGCGCTTCGCTCAACAGGCTTCGACCGCTTGGGTCATGCGTTGCAGGAACATCGTCAGCGCGGCTTCTTGCGCACTCAGGCCTTTGCGCACCCGAGGTTTAGGCAGTTCGCGCAGGACACCGCGCATGAATCCTTCCAACACGGCGGGGTGGATGTAGCATTTGCGACAGACGGCGGGCGTGTTGCCCAACTGCCGTGCGACCTGCCTGACCATCTCGGCGACATGGCGCTTGGCTTCGGTTTCGGTCTCCCATTGCAACGTCCGCAGCCCGTCCAGCGCCGCGGCGCTGCCGGCCCAGGTGCGATAATCCTTGGCGGTGAAGTCCGCGCCAGTGAGCGTCTTGAGGTAGGCGTTGATATCCGAAGACGTGATGGCGTGACGCTCGCCGTTCTCGTCCAGGTATTGAAAAAGGTTTTGTCCGGGAATTTCCTGGCAGCGCTTGACGATTCGCGCCAGGCGCCGGTCTTTTACGGTGATCTGGTGTTCGACGCCACTCTTGCCGCGGAACTGGAACGCGATGGCGCTGCCGTTGACCTCGACGTGCTTGTTGCGCAGGGTGGTCAAGCCATAGGAGCGGTTGTCCCGGGCATATTGCGTGTTGCCGACGCGGATCAGCGTCACGTCGAGCAAGGTGATGACCGTCGCCATGACTTTATCGCGGCTGAAACCGGGTGTGGCGAGGATTTCCTCCAGGCGTTTGCGCAAGCGGGGCAGGGTGCGTCCGAATTCCAGCATGCGTGAATACTTGTCGGCATCGCGCACTTCGCGCCAGCGCGAATGATAGCGGTACTGCTTGCGTCCCCGAGCGTCGCGCCCGGTGGCCTGGATATGGCCGCGCGGGTCGGTGCAGATCCACACATCGGTGTAGGCCGGCGGAACGGCAAGGGCGTTGATGCGCTGGATTTCGGCAGGGTCGGTAAGGCGCTGGCCCGACGGGTCGAAATAGCAGAACTTGCCGCGCAATTTCTTGCGGGTGATGCCCGGGGCGGTGTCATCGACATAGTGGAGGTCGGCCGGGAGTGCATCGGGCAGTAGCGTGTCGGGCATGATTGATCCTTGGCGACGAATTCAGTGGCCTGTGAATTCATTGACCGCTGCCCGTTGCGGTCGTGCCGAGATTCTGCTGTCGCCCCAATCCTAGGTTCTACGCCAACACCGCCACTGCCTTGATCTGCGCCCACAGCACCTGGCCGGGTTGAAGCTTTAACTGGTCCCGGGAGTAACGGGTGATGCGCGCCAGCAGCGGCGTGCCGGCGGCTTCCAGTCGGATCAGGACATGGGCGGCGTTGTCGCCGGCCAGTTCGCTGACCACCGTGACCGGCAACCGATTGAGGATGCTGGTCTGCGCGTCGTTCGCCAGGCTCAGGCTGACGTCCCGGGCCTGGACCTTGAAGCGCAGCGGCTGGCCGACAGCCATTGGCTGATGGGCGACGCGCACCTGGAGCTGGCTGCCGGGCAGTGTCAAGGTGAGCAATTGGTACGCGGGGTCATAGCCGCTGACGCTGCCCTGGATTACCACGCCCGCGTCATCGCCTTGAGCCAGGGGCAGGTCGAGCCGGGCCAGGGTTTCGCCGATCGGGCCGCTGGCCAGGGCGCGGCCGGCGTCGAGCAGGACGATGTGATCAGCCAGGCGCGCCACTTCGTCCTGGGAATGGCTGACGTAGAGGATCGGTATGTCCAGCTCGTCATGCAGCCGTTGCAGGTACGGCAGGATTTCATTCTTGCGCCGCGTATCGAGAGCCGCCAGCGGCTCATCCATCAGCAACAAGCGGGGGCTGGTGAGCAGGGCGCGGGCGATGCCCACGCGCTGGCGTTCGCCGCCGGACAGGTTGTACGGTCGCCGGTCGAGCAAATGACCGATGCCCAGCAGTTGCGTCGCGTGGTCCATGTCCACGCGTCGCTGCGCCGGTGCCACCCGCTTGAGACCGAACGAAAGGTTGTCGCTTACCGAAAGGTGCTCGAACAGGCTTGCCTCCTGGAAGACGTACCCCAACGCGCGTTGATGGGGCGGCACGAATACGCCGCGCTCGCTGTCCTGCCACACCTGGCCATTGACCTCGATGAAACCCTGCGCCGGCCGCTCCAACCCGGCGATGCAGCGCAGGCACGTGGTCTTGCCGGAGCCGGACTCGCCATACAGCGCCGTCACGCCATTGCCGGGCAGCCGCACGTCCAGGTCCAGGGAAAAATCTCCATGGCTGAGTTGAAATTTCGCCTGGATCATCGATCAGCTCCAACCTGCGCGTGCCCGGCGGCTGGAGTACAACGCCAGCAGCACCAGGAAGGAAAACACCAACATCGCCGCCGCCAGCCAGTGGGCTTGGGCGTACTCGAGGGCTTCGACATGGTCGTAGATCTGCACCGACACCACCCGCGTCTTTTCCGGGATGTTGCCGCCGATCATCAGCACCACGCCAAATTCGCCGACGGTGTGGGCGAAACCGAGAATCGCCGCAGTGATGAAGCCGGGCCGGGCCAGGGGCACGACCACGCTGAAAAACGTGTCCCAGGGGCCGGCGCGCAGGGTGGCGGCGACTTCCAGCGGACGACTGCCGATGGCGGAAAAAGCGTTCTGCAACGGCTGCACCACAAAGGGCATGGAGTAAATGACCGAGCCAATCACCAGTCCGGTAAAGCTGAAGGTGAGGGTGCCCAACCCGAGCGCTTGGGTAAACTGGCCGATCCAGCCATTGGGTCCTAACGCCAGCAGCAGATAGAAGCCGATAACTGTGGGCGGCAGCACCAGCGGAAGGGCGACTACCGCGCCCACAGGCCCGCGCAGCCATGACCGGGTGCGCGACAGCCACAGGGCAATGGGCGTGCCGATGAGCAGCAGGATGACCGTGGTCAGCGACGCCAGTTTCAGGGTCAGCCAGATGGCGGCGTAGTCGGCACTGGTCAGCGGCATTTAGCGTTGATAACCGTAGGCTTGGATGATCGCGGCGGCTTTTGGGCCCTTGAGATATTCCAACAATGCGAGCGCGGCGGGGTTGTCCCGGCCTTTGCCGAGAATCACCGCGTCCTGCTTGATCGGATCATGCAGCTCGGGCGGGACGATCCACGCTGAACCGCTCGCCAGCTTGCCGTCCTTGTACACCTGGGACAGGGCCACGAAGCCCAACTCGGCATTGCCCGTGGAGACAAATTGATAGGCCTGGGTAATGTTCTGGCCTTCGACGATTTTGCTTTTGACTTGCGCGGTCAACCCAAGTTTTTCCAGTACCTGAGTGGCGGCCAGGCCGTAGGGCGCGGCTTTCGGGTTGGCGATGGACAGATGCTGGAATCCGTTCTCGCGCAGGACTTGGCCCTCGCTGTCGACATAACCGGCCTTGGCCGACCATAACGCCAGCGTGCCGATGGCGTAGGTGAAGCGCGAGCCCTTGAGCGTATCGCCTTCGCTTTCCAGCCTGGCCGGCGTCGTGTCGTCGGCGGCGAGGAAGACCTCGAACGGCGCGCCGTTCTTGATCTGGGTGTAGAACTGCCCGGTCGCGCCGAAGGCGGCTGTCAGTTTGTGGCCGGTGTCCTTTTCAAAATCGCTGGCGATAGCTTGCATCGGCGCGGTGAAGTTGGACGCAACGGCGACCTGGACTTCCTCGGCTTGGGCAGCGCCAATGGCCAGCAGCGGGATCAGCAGCAACGGCGCAAAGCGGGTGAGGCGCATGAAAGAGGCTCCGTGGGGCGGTATCGCTATATAGCGGAATATATAGCGAATACACCACAAACGGAACGCTGCATTTGCGGGAGCGGCCTTGCTCGTGTAGACGTCGCCGTCCAGTCAGCCCTTGAAACGGGCCAGCGCTTCCTCGGCCAAGCGCCGGGTCAGCTCGCCGCTCGACAGCTCGCGACCCATGGGAAAAGCCTGGCCGGCCCAGAGATTGGCGAAGTCCGCGTCATCCTTGGCACGCAGGGGCATCAATGCACCGCCCGCCAGAGGAAAGGCCGGCGCGAGCGGGCTCATTGGGCCGACTTCACGCATCACCCGGTTGACGATGCCCCGGGCGGGGCGACCGGTGAACAGGTTGGTGATGGCGGTCTGGCTTTCCTTGGCCGTGTGCAGCGCCCGGCGATGGGAGTCGCTGATCTTGGCTTCTGGCGTGAACAGATAGGCGCTGCCCAGTTGCACCGCCGACGCGCCAAGGGCAAACGCCGCGACGATTCCCCGTGCATCGCCAATACCACCGGTGGCGATCACCGGCACTTTCACCGCGTCCACCACCTGTGGCAGCAAGGCGAACAGGCCCACCTGGGTGTTGAGGTCGTCGCTCAAGAACATCCCGCGATGCCCGCCGGCTTCATAGCCCATGGCGATGATCGCGTCGCAACCGTGCTGTTCGAGCCAAATCGCTTCGTCGACGGTGGTGGCCGAAGAGAGGATTTTCGCCCCGGTGGCCTTGACCCGATCCAGCAACGATTTTTCCGGCAGGCCGAAATGAAAGCTCACCACCCTGGGGCGCATTTCTTCCAGCACCCGGCAGGCCGCATCGTCGAACGGAGTGCGATTTGACACGGGTGTCGGCGCCTCGAAATCGGCGCCCAGCTCTTGGTAATAAGGCTTGAGGTGTTGCTTCCAGGCCTCGGCCCGCTGCGCGTCGAACGCCGGTGGCTGGTGGCAGAAAAAATTCACGTTGAAGGGTTTGTCGGTCTGTTCGCTGATCGTCGTCAGCGCCTGGCGCAGTTGCTCCACATCCAGCATTGCCGCCGGCATCGAGCCCAGCCCCCCGGCATTGCAGGTGGCGACCACCATGGCCGGACCGGTCACCCCGGCCAGCGGCCCCTGGATGATGGGAAGCTCGATCCCGAGCAGGTCAACAATGCGCGTGTCTGGCCACTGGCTCATGTACGGGTCTCCGACGGCAGAAGGAAACAACGCTTTTAGCAGGAGTGACCCGGCCGAGGCCAGTCGAGTTTTTCAATCGGTACGCGGGGTTGTTCCTGGCGATGGGATGGGTACCATGCGGCTTCACTCATCAAGGAGCCTGACCCATGGATGTGAAACTCAAGACAGTCGAACCGTTCACCGTTGCCGGCTTGCAGGTGCGCACCCGCAACTCCGAGGAGCAACAGGGCGACACGGCCAGGATCGGCCCGATGTGGCAGCGGTTCTTCACCGAAGGGCTGTTCGACCAGATCCCGGCCAGGCAGTCGGAATCGTTCGTCTATGGGGTGTACTCCGACTATGAGTCCGACGCCACCGGCTACTTCAACGTGACTGCCGGTGTGCAGGTCGATGCCACCAGCGCAGGCTACCCCGCCGTTAACGTCGAGGGCGGGGATTACCTGGTGTTCTCGGCCAAGGGGCCGATGCCTGACTGCGTGATCGAGGCTTGGGGCTTGATCTGGGCGTATTTCGCCGATAACCCGCAGACCCTGCGTCGTTTCACCACCGATTTCGAGGTGTACAACGCCCCCGACTCGGTCGCGATCTACATCGGCGTTCAGTCTTCGGACGAGCGTTCAAGCGCCAGCAACTGACGCTTGCGCTCGACGCCCCAGCGATAGCCCGACAGGTTGCCGTCGCTGCGCACCACCCGGTGACAGGGGATCGCCACCGCGAGGCTGTTGGCGCCGCAGGCCTGGGCCACGGCGCGCACCGCCTTGGGCAGGCCGATGCGCTGGGCGATCTCGGCGTAGCTGGCGGTGCTGCCTGGCGGGATCTCCCGCAGGGCTTGCCAGACCCGCTCCTGGAAAGCGGTGCCGCGTAGATCCAGTGGCAGGTCCAGCCCCAGCGCCGGTGCTTCGATGAAGCCCACCACCTGGGCAATCAATTGCTCGAATTCCCGGTCGGCACCAATGAGGTTGGCGCGACGGAATTTGTCTTGCAGGTCGCGCACCAGGACATCCGGGTCGTCCCCCAGCAGGATCGCGCACACGCCTCGCTCGCTTTGCGCCACCAGGATCGCCCCGAGGGAGCACTGGCCGACGGCGAAGCGAATGTCGGTGTTCTGCCCGGCGGCGCGGTAGTCGGCGGGTTTCATGCCGAGGACTTTATCGGCGGCTTCATAAAACCGGCTGTTGGAATTGAACCCCGCGTCGTACAGCGCTTCGGTGACTGTCCCGGCATCGGCCAGGCGTTCGCGCACTTTGCGTGAGCGGTGGGCGGCGGCATAGGCTTTGGGCGTCAGGCCGGTAACGGCCTTGAAGACCCGATGAAAATGGAACGGGCTCAGGCCCGCGGCTTCGGCCAGTTCACTGAGCCCAGGAAGGTTTTCAGCTGCCTCGATCTGCCGGCAAGCGGCCGCGACCCGCGCCGCTTGCTGCGCGGCGATCTGCGTCTGGTCCCTGGCGATGCGTTTGCTGGGACGATACCCGGCTGCCTGGGCCTGTTCCGGCGTATCGAAGAATTCGACGTTGCGCGGGTTGGGCAGGCGCGACAGGCTGCTGGGGTGGCAATAGATGCCGGTGGTTCTCACACCGTAGACGAATTGCCCATCGGCGCGCGGGTCCCGAGCGAGCACGGCGGCCCAACGAGGGTCGAGTTCAGGGGCGAGGGTGTTGGAAGTGTTGTTCATGGTCGTTCTATCCATTGGCCCGTTTTGCCTACAGTAGCGAGCCCGCATGGCGGCAACACTCCGGGTCTTGCGGTTGAATTCGGCACCTTCAGCCGGCGGTGCGAAACGTCAGGTTGATCCGCTGGGCGCCCAGTTGCGGATGCTCTCCCTGCTTGAGTGGCAGCACGCCGTGATAACGCAACCGATCCACGCCGCCCCAGACCACGATGTCACCGTGGAACAGCGGGATCCGCAGGCTTTTATCGCTGCGCTCGAAGCCGCCGAATTGGAACACCGCCGGCAGACCCAGGGACATCGAGACGATAGGGGCACTGAGGGAGCGTTCGTTCTTGTCTTGGTGCAGCGACATCCTCGCGCCGGGCACGTAGCGGTTGATCAGGCAGGCATCGGGTTCGAAATGCTCGAACTGTGCCTGCCGGGCAGCGGCGCGCGCCAGTTCGCGGAAAACCGCCGGCATGTCCGGCCAGGGTTGGCCTGTCTGCGGGTCATGGGCTGTGTAACGGTAGCCGCTGCGGTCAGTGGTCCAGCCGAGCGCGCCGCAGCTGCTCAAGGCGACCGACATGGTAAAGCCGCCGGGCGTGACCATTTGCCGGAACGGTGCGGCCTGCAACACTGCATCCAGCGCCGGCAGCAACCGGTCGAGCCAGGGCAAGGCAAACCCGCGCAGCACGAAGGACTGCTCGCCGATCTGTTCGGCCTGGCCGGGCGTGGTGGGCGCCTGGTCGGCGAACAGGTCCAAGGTGATGGGCGTATTGTCATTGCGCATCATGAAAAATGATCCCGAGTGTATGCCGGCGGCCGCTGAGCACGCGGCTGACGCCGTGGCGCAAGTTCACCCGATAATAACCGCGAACGCCTTTGACGGGGCGCTGGTGCACGGCAAACACCACGGCATCGCCCTGTTTCAGATCGATGACCTGGGGACGCGACTGCATGCGCGGACGTTGCTCGGTCAAGACAAACTCGCCACCGGTAAAGTCCAGGTCCGGTGCCGACAGCAGGATCGCCACCTGCAAAGGGAACACGTGCTCACCGTACAGATCCTGATGCAGGCAGTTGTAATCCTGCGGGCCGTATTGCAACAGCAAGGGCGTGGGACGTTGTTGCCCGGCAGCGTGACAGCGCTGGACGAAATCGGCGTGCTGGTCGGGATATCGTACTGGCAAACCCATGCATTCATTCCAGCGGTTAGCCAGCGGCACCAACAGCGGATACAGCGACTGACGCAGTTGTTGGATGGCCTCAGGCAGCGGGTAACGAAAATACTGGTACTCACCACGGCCGAATCCATGACGCGCCATGATCACCCGGGAACGAAACAGCCCGGGCTGGGCGTACAAGCCACTGAGTTCCAGGCAAAGCGCGGCCGGCAGCAGATTGCGGATGATTGCGCAGCCGTCCAGGTCGAGGCTTTGTTCCAGGGCGGGCCAGTCGAGGTCGGCGATGGGGCGGGGCAGGGGGAGCGTAGGGAACATTATTGCAACCCTTGATGGAAGGACTGCTCAGTCTGGAAAGTGCTGTGTTGTCGGGCACCCCGATTCTTGCGGTATTGAAAAGCTTTTGTGGTGAGGGGATAAATCCCCTCGCCACGGATGCATATGGCTGCGTCTTTAAAGCGCCTTGGTGACCTTGACCTCGCTGATCTCATCGCTCTCGCCATGCAGCTTCTCCAGCTCTGCCTTGGCTTCTTCTTCGGTGCCATCTTGCAACTGCGCGAACTCGAAGCGGCGTTCGCCGTTGAGCTTGTACTTGATCACGTATTTGGTTGTCTGGGCCACGGTCTGTCCTGTCTTTGGCACGGGGCGGCTCAGCTCAGTTTCGAGCTGGAGCGCCGGATGATCTTGATTTTGTGGGTCAGGGTCGGCTTGCGTGTGACGCTGATGGCGCGATGGCTGACGGTGTCGATGGTGATGTTCCAGAAACCGGTGCTAGGCGCGGTAATCTTGGCCGGGAACGTGTCGAATGCGCCGCCATGGTAAGTGTGCCGGCCACCGTTCTTGAAACTACGGAAATTGGCGTCGTTCATCAAACGGATGTTGCACATTTGGGAGCATTCGATAACGACGATATCGTCCTCGTTGAGGTGCTCGCGCTGGTGGATGAATTTCATGGGCGCCTCCAGAAGGGCATTTCTTGCAAATCAAGACGGTAAGGTGGAGCAATAATTATGGCGCGCAGTTTATCAGCACCGCGGGTTAATATCCGTCCCCCGTTCCAGGTGCCGTCCATTTACTGCGCGCGGGATGGATAAAAAAGCGCAGGGCGCCGGAGAAAAACGGCGTTTGCATTGTCGGAGGGTCTTTACCGGAGGAATCATATGAAGCGCAGCGTGTGGGTATTGGCCTTGGCCTTGGGTGGATGTGCATCGGTATCGGACATCAACCAGTCGCCTCCCACCATGAGCGTCATCTCCGGGAAGAAACCCCATGAATACGCCAAGTGCGTGGCCGACAAGTTGCTGAAGACCCGTGGCCCGCTGCAGATGGAGCCGCACAAGAACGGTGTCCGGATGATCGTCCCCGGCAAGCTGTCGGCGCTGCCGGCCGCGGTATTTGACATTGACGAGCGCTCCAGCGGCAGCAGCATCAAGTTGCACGAAAGCATGTCCAACGTGCCGGTGCGCCCGGGTGATGTGCAGGACGCGGCCAACGCTTGCATCTCCGGCTGAGCACGCTCGGCCTGACGAGCAGGCCGGGCATCGGTTAAGCTGCGCCCTCGACAAAAATAATGCCGCCACGGTGAACGTTGGCGGCATTGTCATTTATGGAGTTGAGTCGATGAAACGCGAGCAGGTGCGCGAGCGCCACGCAGAAGGGTTGATCCACGCCACCCATGTGATCCAGAACCCTGGAAGCCCGGGCGAGTGGATCGTATTTTTCAAGAAAAGCGCCGGGCGCAGTTATTTCCTGGTGGATGACCAGGACGAAGTCGAATCTTTCAGCCGGCTCGACGACCTGATCGAGACCCTGAGGGGCTTGGGCATCAAGTTCGCCGAGATCCACATCTAGATTATTTACATACCACTAGCACGCTACGGCTGGTGAAGTTGCCGATGTCGACACCAAGGGTTTTCTCGCTTTCCTTGGCCTGTGGCGTGCCGTCGGTGCCGACGATGCGGTAGCCCGTACCGGCACAGGACGCATCGGCTTTCTCGTAACAAGTCGCCCAGGAGTTGGCCTCGCCCGAGCAATCGATGGTCAGGCCCTGTTCGCCGTTATCCAGATAGGTCTTTTGTGCCGAGGCACAGCCTGCCAAGGCCAGGACTGCGAACAGCGCCAGGATTTTTTTCATGGGATCGTCATCGAGAAGGGGAGGAATGGCGCGAGATTATAGCGAATGGCCATTCCGGTACAGCTAAACCACGCGCCCCATCAAGACAACCTGGCCTCGATGGGGATCGATCGATTACTTCTTGCGGCGATTATTGCGCGCGGGCGCCTGCTCACGCTCCCGAGGGGCCGGGGCAGAGCGTTCGTCCTGGAAAACTGCGGCCACTTCAACCGCCATGGCTTTACTGGGCAGGGGGCCGGCGACTTGTTCACCATGGTAGTTGGTAATCCACCATTGGCCGTCCTTGTCCTGGGTGACCGAATAACCGTTTGCGTTCTGTGTTGCCGACATCTAGCTGCCTCGTTGGCGTGATCAAGGCGGCCATGATACGCCAAATGCTCGCAAACAGCGCTCAGGGGCGTACAGTGGGACCGCTGGAACCATCGGAACGAAAGGGGATTGAACTATCCGACGGTTTATTTCTCTATGATGGCATCGGTTGGCCAGTGCAGGCATTGTAAGGCGCCTGCTGGCTGATTAGACTGCGCCGAAACTCGTACATACCGCCTTTTCAAGGACTTATATGATCAAGAAATGCTTGTTCCCAGCAGCCGGTTACGGTACTCGCTTCCTGCCAGCGACTAAAGCCATGCCCAAGGAAATGCTGCCGGTGGTGAACAAGCCACTGATCCAGTACGGCGTCGAAGAAGCCCTTGACGCAGGCCTGACGGAAATTTCCATCGTCACCGGCCGTGGCAAGCGCGCCCTGGAAGACCATTTCGACATCAGCTACGAGCTGGAAAACCAGATCAAGGGCACCGACAAGGAGAAATACCTGGTCGGCATTCGCAAACTGCTGGACGAGTGCTCGTTCTCCTACACCCGTCAGACTGAAATGAAAGGCCTGGGCCACGCGATCCTGACCGGCCGCCCGCTGATCGGTGACGAACCGTTCGCCGTGGTGCTGGCGGATGACTTGTGCGTCAACCTGGAAGGCGACGGCGTACTGACCCAGATGGTCAAGCTGTACAAGCAGTTCCGCTGCTCTATCGTGGCGATCCAGGAAGTCGATCCGCAGGAAACCAACAAGTACGGCGTGATCGCGGGTGAAATGATCCGCGACGACATCTACCGCGTTCACAGCATGGTTGAAAAGCCGAAGCCGGAAGACGCCCCGTCGAACCTGGCGATCATTGGTCGTTACATCCTGACCCCGGACATCTTCGACCTGATCGAACAGACCGAGCCAGGCAAGGGCGGTGAAATCCAGATCACCGACGCCCTGATGAAACAAGCCCAGAATGGCTGCGTGATGGCGTACAAGTTCAAGGGCAAGCGTTTCGACTGTGGCGGCGCCGAAGGCTACATCGACGCGACCAACTTCTGCTTCGAGAATTTCTACAAGACCGGCAAGGCTTACTGATAGCCTGCGCCATGCCTTGAAAAAAAACGCCCCGCCTGGTTCGGGGCGTTTTTTTGCCTGCCGTTCCAGGCGCTGAATTCCCGTGGCGAGGGAGCTTGCTCCCGTTGGGCGCGAAGCGCCCCGTTGAATTGCGTCTGCTTCGCAGCCGAGCGGGAGCAAGCCCTCGCCACAAAGGCGACCTGCAAAATGCCGGTTGGCTTTTGCGCTTGCGCCCCCATAATCATTTCCATCGCTGCCCAATCTGGCTGCTCCCATGCAGGAACAGCAGGTATGCTGATGACCTGCCGAAGGAGATAGAAGATGGCCTACGATTTTGATCTGTATGTGATTGGCGCCGGTTCCGGCGGTGTGCGGGCGGCGCGGTTTGCCGCCGGTTTCGGCGCGAAGGTGGCCGTGGCGGAAAGCCGTTACCTGGGCGGTACGTGCGTGAACGTGGGCTGCGTGCCGAAAAAACTGCTGGTCTACGGCGCGCATTACGCCGAGGACTTCGAGCAGGCGTCAGCCTATGGTTGGACGGCAGGCGAGGCAAGTTTCGACTGGGCCACGCTGATCGCCAACAAGGATCGCGAAATCAATCGACTCAACGGCATCTACCGGAACCTGTTGGCCAACAGTGGCGTCACGCTGCATGAAGGCCACGCGAAGATTACCGGTCCGCACGAAGTCGAGATCAACGGCCAACGCCATACCGCCCAACACATCATGATCGCCACGGGCGGCTGGCCGGTGATTCCGGACATTCCAGGGCGCGAGCATGCCATCGGTTCCAACGAGGCGTTCTTCCTCAAGGAACTGCCCAAGCGCATCCTCGTGGTGGGCGGCGGTTACATTGCGGTGGAGTTCGCCGGGATTTTCCATGGCATGGGCGCGCAAACTTCCTTGCTCTATCGCGGTGACCTGTTCCTGCGCGGCTTCGACGGCGCGGTGCGCAAGCATCTGGCCGAAGAGCTGGAGCGTCGCGGCTTGGATCTGCAGTTCAACGCGGACATCAAGTGCATCGAAAAACTGGAGGATGGCAGCCTGAGGGTAGAGCTCAAGGATGGCAAGACGTTGCTTACCGATTGTGTGTTCTACGCCACCGGCCGGCGCCCCATGCTCGACAACCTCGGCCTGGAGAACACCGGCGTCACGCTGGATGAGAAAGGTTTTGTGCAGGTCAATGAAAAGTACGAGACCGCCGAGCCGTCGATCCTGGCCATTGGCGACGTGATCGGTCGCGTGCAGCTGACACCGGTCGCGCTGGCCGAAGGCATGGCCGTGGCGCGCCGCCTGTTCAAGCCCGAGCAATATCGCCTGGTGGATTACCGGATGATCCCCACGGCCGTGTTCAGCTTGCCGAATATCGGCACCGTTGGCCTGACCGAGGAGCAAGCCCGCGAAGAGGGCTACGAAGTGCAAATCTTCGAAAGCCGTTTCCGGCCGATGAAACTGACCCTCACCGAATGCCAGGAACGCACGCTGATGAAGCTGGTGGTCGATGCCAAGACGGACAAAGTGTTGGGTTGCCATATGGTCGGGCCGGATGCCGGGGAAATCGTCCAAGGACTGGCGATTGCCCTGAAAGCTGGCGCCACTAAGCGCGACTTCGACGAAACCATCGGCGTTCATCCCACCGCCGCCGAAGAATTCGTCACCATGCGTACACCAACCGCCTGACTCAACGTCGTCAAATACAAGGCTGCGATCCATCGGTCCAGCCTTGTGAACTGTTCGTCGATTGCCACGATCAACAGATCGCCACCTTTGGCAGCGCCTACAGATTTCTTCTATCTATATAGATTCCTGATAGCCAAAACCAATCATTCGCATGAGGTTTGCCAATGAGCCTTCAGCGGAATGAGTGGCTAAGATTCACCTCATCAACTTTTCAACCCCTGACGGAGAGTCAACGATGCCTATCATCAACAGCCAAGTTAAACCGTTCAAAGCCACCGCTTTCAAAAACGGCGCTTTCGTCGAAGTCTCGGACGCCGACCTGAAAGGCAAGTGGTCTGTCGTATTCTTCTACCCAGCTGACTTCACCTTCGTTTGCCCAACCGAACTGGAAGACCTGGCCGACAACTACGCCGAATTCCAGAAGCTGGGCGTCGAGATCTACAGCGTTTCGACCGACACTCACTTCGCTCACGCTGCCTGGCACAACACTTCGCCAGCCATCGGCAAGATCCAGTACACCATGATCGGCGACCCGACCCTGACCATCTCCCGCAACTTTGACGTGTTGATCGAAGAAGCTGGCCTGGCTGACCGCGGTACCTTCGTGATTAACCCTGAAGGCCAGATCAAGATCGTTGAAATCAACGACGGTGGTGTAGGCCGTGACGCTTCCGAGCTGCTGCGCAAGATCAAGGCCGCTCAGTACGTAGCTGCTCACCCAGGCGAAGTCTGCCCAGCCAAGTGGAAAGAAGGCGAGGCCACCCTGGCTCCGTCCCTGGACCTGGTCGGCAAGATCTAAGCCAGTGCGTTATCCGAGGGCGATCCGCTCTTAACCAAGTAAGCCGCTTCGCCCCAAAAAACGCCCGGGCGAGATTCGCTCGGGCGTTGTTTTTTCTGAAATTCAAACATGGAAATCGCCCGTATGTTGGACGCCAATCTTAAAGCTCAGTTGAAGTCATACCTGGAACGGGTCACCCAGCCGATCGAGATCGTCGCATCCCTCGACGACGGTGCGAAATCCCAGGAAATGCTCGCGTTACTCAAAGACGTTGCCAGTCTTTCCAACCAGATTACCTTGCTCGACAACGGCACCGATGCGCGCAAGCCATCGTTTTCGTTGAATCGCCCGGGCGCCGATATCAGCCTGCGTTTCGCCGGTATCCCCATGGGGCATGAATTCACTTCGCTGGTGCTGGCCCTGCTGCAAGTCGGTGGCCACCCTTCGAAGGCCAGTGTCGAAGTGATCGAACAGATCCGCTCCCTTAAAGGTGAGTTCAACTTCGAGACATATTTCTCGCTGTCGTGCCAGAACTGCCCGGACGTGGTCCAGGCGCTGAACCTGATGGCGGTGCTGAACCCGAACATCCGTCACGTCGCCATCGACGGTGCGCTGTTCCAGGCCGAAGTCGATGAGCGCCAGATCATGGCCGTGCCGAGCATCTACCTGAACGGTGTCAACTTCGGCCAGGGCCGCATGGGCCTTGAAGAGATTCTCGCCAAGATCGACACCAGCGGCATCGAACGCCAGGCCGAGAAGATCAGCGCCAAGGATGCCTTTGATGTGCTGGTGGTCGGCGGTGGCCCGGCCGGTGCTTCGGCGGCAATCTACGCGGCCCGTAAAGGCATCCGCACTGGCGTTGCGGCCGAGCGTTTTGGCGGCCAGGTGCTCGATACCATGGCCATCGAGAACTTCATCTCGGTCCAGGAAACCGAAGGCCCCAAACTGGCCGTCGCCCTGGAAGAGCACGTCAAGCAGTACGACGTCGACATCATGAACCTGCAACGTGCCGGCGGCCTGGTGCCAGGCAAGGATGGCGGCCTGCATGAAATCAAGTTCGCCAGCGGCGCGAGCCTCAAGGCCAAGACCGTGATCCTGGCGACCGGTGCTCGCTGGCGCGAAATGAACGTGCCGGGCGAACAGCAATATCGCAACAAGGGCGTGGCGTACTGCCCGCACTGCGACGGTCCGCTGTTCAAAGGCAAGCGCGTGGCGGTGATTGGCGGCGGCAACTCCGGCGTCGAAGCGGCGATCGACCTGGCCGGTATCGTGGCTCATGTCACCTTGCTGGAGTTCGACGTCCAACTGCGCGCCGACGCGGTGTTGCAGCGCAAGTTGCACAGCCTGCCGAACGTGACGGTGATCACCAACGCCCAGACCACCGAAGTGACGGGTGACGGGCAGAAGGTCAACGGCCTTCGCTACAAGGACCGTCCAAGCGGTGAAGTGCGCGACGTCGCGCTGGAAGGCATCTTCGTGCAAATCGGCCTGCTGCCTAACACCGATTGGCTCAAGGGCACCGTCGAGCTGTCACCGCGTGGCGAGATCATCGTCGATGCCCGGGGTGAAACCTCGATCCCTGGCGTGTTCGCCGCCGGTGACGTGACCACCGTGCCGTACAAGCAGATCGTCATCGCCGTGGGCGAGGGCGCCAAGGCTTCGCTGAGTGCTTTCGATCACCTGATCCGCACCTCCGCGCCGGCCTGACGCCAGCCGTTGGAAAAACAAAACCCCATGGGCTTCGGCCCATGGGGTTTTTTTATCCGGCGAGGCGTTTACAGCGGTGCGGGCTGGATGATTTCGACCCAGTAGCCGTCCGGGTCCTTGATGAACGCCAGGCTTTTCATGCGGCCATCGCTCAGGCGCTTCTGGAAGTCGCAGCCCAACGCTTCGAAGCGCTCGCAGGCGGCGACGACGTCCGGCACCGAGATGCAGATGTGGCCGAAGCCACGTGGGTCGGTGTTGCCGTTGTGGTAGGCAAATGCCGGGTCGTTTTCGGTGCCATGGTTGTGGGTCAGTTCGAGGATGCCGGGGATCGATTTCATCCACTCGGTACGCGCCGCAGCGTCCGCCGGGATCTGGCTCTTGTCGACCAGCGCAAGGAAATACAGGCTGAATTCGGCTTCCGGGAAATCGCGTTTCTCCACCAGGGAAAAACCCAGCACGCGGGTGTAGAAATCGAGAGACTTGGTGATGTCCTTGACCCGCAGCATGGTGTGGTTGAAGACGAACTTGGCCGTTGCAGCGTCGGGCTGGGCGGTGACGCCAGGGAAAGTGTTGAGTTCGTGCAGGCTCATGGGCCCTCCGGAAAATAAGTGGGGCAAACGGCGTCGCACGCTTGGCGCGACGGTCCTGGGCTTGCGTCAGACGGCTTCCTTGCAGGTGTGTCCATGATACGCAAGGGGGGCGACATCGCCAAACCTGGCTATTGCCTCGCGGTGCGACGCGCTTCAGACTTGACGATTCGTCCGTGAGTGCAACGCAATGTTTCGACCGTTCCTTTCGCTGGTTGTCCCGCTGTTTGTCATCGCTGCAAGTCTTGGGGCCAGTGCGGCCGAACCGCAGGTTACCTGGCCCCAGGGCTGGCTCATCGAGTCGCTCCCTGGCGACGCGTCAGCTCCCGTGACACCACCGGGCACCACCCGGCAGCGTGCGACCAAGAACGACCCTTCAGGCAACGCGGTAATGGTCATGGAGCTGACCGCCACACCCGTGGAGGCCGGTCACCAAGTCAACTTGCAAGGCGTGTTGCTGGAAATGCGCAAATCCATCCAAAAAGATTTTTTTCAAGGCGGATATCAAAGTGCATGCACTAAGATTCACCCTTCCATGTTGGGCGGCGTCAACGCTTTGGAAACCACTTGCACAATCACGCAGAACGGCAGTCATGTATTGTCGCAGACGTTGGTTGCAGCATTAAGCGAGGGGAGCGCCTACGTGTTGTCCTACGCTGGACAGGCGCAGGTATTTGCTGAAAGCCAGGATGAAATACAGTCAGTACGAAATAGCCTGAAACTATAAGACCTTCGGCGTAATGCGCTCGAAGCAAGCCAGAAGTTCAGCCCATAAAAAAGCCCTGAGTCTACGTCAGGGCTTTTGCATTGTAGTGGCTCTCAGCTGCGCAACCAGGAATCAACGGTGCTCGCACCATACTCCTCTTTCCAGGATTTCAAGCCGCGATGGTTGCCGCCCTTGGTTTCGATCAATTCGCCAGTATGCGGGTTCTGGTACACCTTGACGACACGGGCACGCCGGGTCTTCGGCGTCTTGGCCGGCGACAGGCCTGACTTGGATGGATTCGGATCGAGAATCGCGATGATGTCGCGCAGGCCCTTGCCATAAGTCTTCATCAGCCCCTGGAGCTTCTCTTCGAATTCGATTTCTTTCTTGAGCCCGGCGTCATTCTTCAAGGCTTCCAGCTGCGCGAGCTGCTCTTGAAGGGCCTTTTCGGCTTTGCGAAATTCAGCGAGTCTGGACAATATCATTACTCCAATCAAAATATATGGCTGATACCAACCGCAAACAAAGCTATAAGCCCAGCGCCTTGTAGCGACTCGGTGACTAATGTCTCTCCTGCTATCTGGTACAGGCAGAAAAAATTGTAGTAGTTAAACCAAAAAGTGTAAATCGTAACTTTTTCGTTATGTAACAACAGCACGGATTCACCTCAGGCACGCCACCAACGTCAAGACCTTGGCGGCGGAATCTGGCTATTAGATTCATGCTGGTAAGATTATCGAAAGTTATGATCTTGTTCCCCTCGATTTATTTATAACTCAAGCATGCCCGCCAAGTGAGCAAGCTTCGCCGCAGCGGGCATGCTTGACGTTAGACCGGGAGCAGCGTCCTGGCCAGCTCGATAAACGCCAGGGTTGCCGGCGAGGACTGGCGGCGGTCGAGCACCGCCAGGCCGATCTGCCTTGGAATCGGAGGCGACAGAGGCCGAAAAACGAACCCTGGATTCTCGATGGAAGGCAACGAGCCTTCAGACACCACACTCACCGCGTCCCCGCGGCTGACAATATCCAGCGTACTGAGCAGTTGCGAGCAGCGATAGCGTACGTTCGGAGTGAGTCGCGCGCTATTGAACAGCCGCCAGACCAATTCCGACGAGCCCGCCTCGGTGAGTATGAAGGGGTCGTCGCACAGATCCCTGAGCTCAACGCTGGTTCGGGCGGCGAGGGGTGGGCGGCGGGCAACAGGGCGACCATCTGGTCCTCCATCAAGGCGAACGTATCGAGGCGTTCTTCGGGTAGCACCACGAAACCAACGTCGATACGCCGTTCATCCAGCCATTGGAGCACCTGACGGTCCGGCCCTTCGTCGACATGCACCTCGATTCCCGGGTGCAAGGCGCGGTAGCGCCGCAGGATGGTCGGAAGCAATTTCATCGAGGAAGTCGGGCCGAACGAGCCTATGCGCAAGGTCCCGCGTCGCATGCCCCGGGCGTCGGCGGCTTCCTGGCGCAAGGTATCGGCTAGTCCGAGCATCGCCCTGGCTCGCAACAACAGTTGCTGGCCGATGTCGCTGGGCTCCACAAGGGATTGATGGCGTCGGAACAATTCGACGCCCAATTCCTGTTCCAGGGATTTGATGGCGTGCGACACCCCGGACTGACCGATCCCCAACCGTATTGCCGCAGGAGTGAAGCCGCGGAGTTCGGCGACCAGCGAAAAGATTTCCAGTTGGGTCAGGGTCATGAGTAAAAGCTCATTTTACGATGATGAGACATGAGAGTAACGATACATCATCCCAGTGATACGGGACTCGGATAAATCTCAAATTAGGTGAAGCGATGACCTCTGGCGAACACGCCGTTCCAACACCTTCCGATCTGCCGGTCTACTTGAAGCTCGCCATGGTGACCATGATCTGGGGCGGGACCTTCGTCGCCGGCAGGATCCTCTCCGATGCCCTGGCCCCAATGTTTGCCGCCAGCCTGCGCTTTCTGCTGGCGAGTATCGCGTTGCTGATGTTTCTCGGCCTGGCCCGCATCCCCCTGGCCAAGCCCAGCCTGAAGCAGGGCCTTTGGTTGGCGGTGCTGGGTTTCTTCGGCATCTTTGTCTACAACCTGTGCTTCTTTTACGGCTTGCAGCACATCAATGCGTCGCGGGCCTCGCTGATTGTGGCGTTGAACCCGGCGGTGATCGGGTTGGCGTCCTGGTGCCTGTTCGGGGAGCGGCTGGGTCGCTTGAAAGTCGCCGGCATCCTGTTGTGCATCGGCGGGGCGGGGTTGGTGATCGTCAACCGTGATCCGTCCGTGCTGCAGACCACGGGACAGGGTTGGATGGGTGACGTGCTGATTTTTGGCTGCGTGCTGGGCTGGGGGATCTATTCGCTGTTTTCCAAGGGCCTGAGTGAGAGTCTGGGCCCTCTGCAGACTGTCACCTGGTCGATCCTGCTGGGCACCTTGATGTTGTGGGTGGCCTGTGCCGCCAGTGGCGATATCCATTTTGGTGCTTTGTCAGCCCTGGATATCAGGCAATGGCTGAGCCTGCTGTATCTCGGCGTGCTGGGCTCGGCGCTGGCCTATATCGCCTGGTATGACGGTATCCGCAAAATCGGCGCGACCCGTTCCGGGGTGTTCATCGCGCTTAATCCGCTGACGGCGGTATTGCTCGGTGCGTTGCTACTCGACGAACGGCTTACGGCGATGATGTGCGTGGGCGGGGGGCTGATCCTGACGGGAATTTTCCTGTGCAACAAACCGCTTGCGCGTTCGGCTGCAAAGGCGATTTGATACCCAAGACGGACAAACAGGGTTACGCTGTGTAGAATCCGTTTACGCATATAAGAATAACGTCTTCTGGCAGCAGAAGCCTCGCCCGCAAGAGCCTTGGGTCGACAATGAAGATACTTGGGTTTCAACTGATCTACGGCGACTACCTCGCCCGCAGCGTTCGTGGTATTTCCTGCGCGCCGCCGCGTGCCCTCAGCATCACTGGCAACTAACGTTTCTTGTTAATTGATTAAGCATGATGAGGCGCCAACATGGCAGATCTATACGAAAACCCGATGGGCCTGATGGGCTTTGAATTCATCGAATTCGCGTCCCCTACACCCAACACCCTGGAGCCGATCTTCGAGATCATGGGCTTCACCAAAGTTGCCACGCACCGTTCCAAGGACGTGCACCTGTATCGCCAGGGCGCGATCAACCTGATCCTCAACAACGAGCCCAATAGCGTGGCGTCCTACTTCGCCGCCGAGCATGGCCCGTCGGTGTGCGGCATGGCGTTCCGTGTCAAAGACTCGCAAAAAGCCTACCAGCGCGCCCTGGAACTCGGCGCCCAGCCGATCCATATCGAAACCGGCCCGATGGAACTGAATCTGCCGGCGATCAAAGGCATCGGCGGCGCGCCGTTGTACCTGATCGACCGTTTCGGCGAAGGCAGCTCGATCTACGACATCGATTTCGTCTTCCTTGAAGGCGTAGACCGCAATCCAGTCGGTGCCGGCCTGAAAATAATTGACCACCTGACGCACAACGTCTATCGCGGACGCATGGCCTATTGGGCGAACTTCTACGAGAAGCTGTTCAATTTCCGCGAGATCCGCTACTTCGACATCAAGGGCGAATACACTGGCCTGACGTCCAAGGCCATGACCGCCCCGGATGGCATGATCCGCATTCCCTTGAACGAAGAGTCGTCCAAGGGCGCCGGGCAGATCGAGGAGTTCCTGATGCAGTTCAACGGAGAAGGCATCCAGCACGTGGCCTTCCTGACCGACGACCTGATCAAGACTTGGGATGCGCTGAAGAAGATCGGCATGCGCTTCATGACCGCACCGCCGGACACCTACTACGAAATGCTCGAAGGCCGCCTGCCGAACCACGGTGAACCGGTAGATGAACTGCAATCGCGCGGCATCCTGCTGGACGGCGCTTCCGAGCAGGGCGACAAGCGCCTGTTGCTGCAAATTTTCTCGGAAACCCTGATGGGCCCGGTGTTCTTCGAATTCATCCAGCGCAAGGGCGACGACGGCTTCGGCGAAGGCAACTTCAAGGCACTGTTCGAGTCGATCGAGCGTGACCAGGTGCGTCGTGGCGTGCTTGCCACCGAGTGATGCCTGACCCATGAAAAAACCCGCCTGGCTGTGATGCCTGGCGGGTTTTTTATTTCCGGTGGGTGCTTGGCCTTCAGGCCCTGCGCCGCTGTCGCACCAGATGCTTGAACCCTTCGAACACCAGCACCGCCACCGCCATCCAGATGGGAATGTAGGTCAGCCACTCTTGCGCCTCGATGCTTTCCCCCAACAGCAGCGCGACGCCCAGCAACAGCACCGGCTCGACATAGCTCAACAGTCCGAACAGGCTGAACGGCAGCAGCCGGCTGGCAACGATGTAGGCCACCAGCGCCGAGGCACTGATGACGCCCAGCACCGGGATGAGTAGCGACAGCCACGGGTATTGATCGAAGACGCCGAAACCCTGTTCACCGCTCTGCACGAACCACAATGCCAAGGGTAGCATCAGCGTCATGTCCAGCCAGAGCCCGCCCAGGTTGTCGGTGCGCAGGCGTTTGCGCAAGATGAAGTAGATCGGGTAACCCACCACCACCAGCAACGTCGCCCAGGAAAGCCCGCCGACCTGGTAGAGCTCGTTGAGCACTCCGAGGGTGGCGAAGAACACGGCGATTTTCTGAAAGCGCGAGAGGCGTTCGCCATAGACAATACGGCCGGTCAGCACCATCGACAGCGGCAACAGGAAGTACCCCAGCGACACATCCAGGCTGTAGCCATTGAGCGGTGCCCACATGAACAGCCACAGCTGCGCGCCCATCAACGCCGAAGAGGCCATCGCCCCGAGCAGCAGTTGCGGTGTGGCGACCAGGCGCTGGACGAGATCCGAGACCAGTTTCCACTCCCGCGAGATCAGCATGAAGGCCGTCATGCACGGCATCGTCAGCAGCATGCGCCAGCCGAAGATCTCCAGTCCGGTCAGGGGCGTGAGCAGCGAGGTGTAGTAGTACATGACGGCGAACAGGGCGGAAGCCGAGACCGATAGAACGATGCCTTTGGACACGGGTGCCTCTTGTTATTGGGACTACCGTTTTACCTGTGGCGAGGGAGCTTGCTCCCTCGCCACGGTTATATGGGTTGCATACTACTACGTGCGCGGTACGCGCCCCGGCACGAAGTGGCTCATGTCATTGAAGCCCGGTGTCGAAGCATGCCCCGGTGTCACCAATGAATCGATGAAGGCTTCGTCGTCCGCCGTGATCTGCACCGCCTGCGCCTTGGTATACGCGTCCCACTGCTCCTCGGTGCGCGGCCCGACGATGGCCGACGTGACGGCGCGGTTGTTCAGCACCCAGGCGATGGCGAACTCGACGATACCCACGCCGCGTTCCTGAGTGTATTGCTGGATCTGCTGGGCAATGCGCAAGGACTCGACCCGCCATTCGGTCTCCAGGATGCGCTTGTCCTGGCGGCCGGCGCGGCTGTTGGCATCCGGCGCCACGTCCGGCGCATATTTGCCGCTGAGCACGCCACGGGCGAGGGGGCTGTAGGGCACCACGCCGAGGCCGTAGTTCTGCGCGGCGGTGATCTGTTCGGTTTCCGCCTGGCGATTGACGATGTTGTACAACGGCTGGCTGATCACCGGCCGGTCGACGCCCAGATCGTCGGCGATACGAATCACCTCGGCGATGCGCCAGGCGCGGTAGTTGGACAGGCCCCAGTAACGGATCTTGCCCTGGCGAATCAGATCGCCAATGGCCGACACCGTGACCTGCAACGGCGTGTTGTGGTCTTCGCGGTGCAGGTAATAGATGTCCAGGTAATCGGTGCCCAGGCGCGTCAGGCTGGCCTCGATGCCATTGAACAGATGCTTGCGGCTCAGGCCGCTGCGGTTGGGCACACCGTCCGGCGGGCCAAAACCGACCTTGGTGGCGAGCACCCACTCCTGGCGATGACGGGCAATCGCCTCGCCGACGATTTCCTCGGAGCGGCCGTTGGTATAGACGTCGGCCGTGTCGATGAAGTTGATGCCCTGGTCCCAGGCCTTGCCGATGATCCGCAGTGAATCCTCGGTGCTGGTCTGTTCGCCGAACATCATGGTGCCCAGGGTCAGCGTCGAGACTTGCAACCCGGAATGACCCAGCGTGCGATAGCTCATGGACAAGATCCTTTTTATCGATGGGAAAGGTCCAATCAAATACCAGAACCGCCGCTTGGATCCAACTGATTTATCAAATCCTCTGGTCAACGTGGGAGCAAGCTCCCACGGGGTAACGGGGTCAGGCCCGAAGCGTACGGGTCATGCGCAACGCCAGCAGGCTGCCGCAGACAATCACGCCGGCCAGCAGGTACAGCGCCGCATCGGTCGAGCCGGTGGCGTCCTTGACCCAGCCGACCAGATAGGGGCTGAGGAAACCGGCCATTTGGCCCATGGAGTTGATCAGCGCCAACCCGCCGGCCGCCGCGCCGGCGCTGAGCAGGGCGGTGGGCACCGGCCAGAACATTGGCAGGCCGGTGAGGGCGCCCATCGTGGCGATGGTCAGGCCGAGGATGGCGATCGCCGGCGTGGTTGCGAAGTTGACCGCGATCAGCAGCCCGGCCGCGCCCATCAGCATCGGCACCACCAAATGCCAGCGACGCTCCTTGTGCAAGTCCGCCGAACGGCCCACCAGCAACATGAACACCGCCGCCAGCAGATAGGGAATCGCGCTCAGCCAACCGATCACCAGGTTATCGCTGAAGCCCAGGTTCTTGATGATTGACGGCAGCCAGAAGTTGATCGCGTACACGCCGCTCTGGATGCAGAAATACACCAGGCCGAACGCCCAGATCGCCGGATTCTTGAACACCGCCGCCAAGGAGTCGGTTGTGGTTTTCGGCTTGTTGGCCAAGTCTTCCGCGTGGTCGGCGGTGAGCACGGCGCGTTCATGGTCAGTCAGCCATTTGGCGTTGGCGAAGGTGTCGCTGAGCAGGAAAAACGCCAGTGCCCCGAGGATCACCGTCGGGACGCCCTGCAACAGGAACATCCACTGCCAACCCGCGAGGCCACCTTGACCGGCGGCGAAATGATTGAGGATCCAACCGGAAAACGGACTGCCCAAAAGGCCGGACACTGGAATGGCCGACATGAACAGCGCCATGATCCGGCCGCGACGGAACGTCGGAAACCACTGCGAGAGATACAGCACCACGCCAGGAAAGAACCCGGCCTCGGCGGCGCCAGTGAACAGCCGCAACGTGTAGAACTCGGTCGGCGTGGTGACGAACAGCAGGCAGGTCGACAGCGTGCCCCAGGTGATCATCATCAGCGCGATCCAGCGCCGCGGGCCGAATTTGGTCAGGGCCAGGTTACTTGGCACGCCGCAGAGCACGTAGCCGATGAAGAAGATCCCGGCGCCGAGGCCGTACACGGTTTCGCTGAACTTCAACGCGTCGAGCATCTGCAACTTGGCGAAGCCAACGTTGACCCGGTCAAGGTAGTTGAACAGGTAGCAGATGAAAATGAACGGGATCAAGCGCAGGGTTATGCGCTTGTAGACGGTATTTTTTTCGTCGGGGGTAGCCAGGAGGGCTGCTGCGCTCTGGGACATGGCGGGTCTCTCTTTATTATGATTTTGGCGTGCCAAGGGGTAACGTTGACCGCACCTTGAGTCTCGGCCAGGCCAAGGTCCTGTGTCTTTGTGCCAGGGCACAGGGTTTGGATGCCGACCCTGTGCGCCTGACCAAACCCACGCCTAAAACAACAATCACGCCGCTTGCAAGGACCATCGCCCATGTTCGAACTCGATCACGACCTGGCGCAGGACATCGTCGACCGGGCGATGGCGATTCTTCCCTATAACGTCAACGTCATGGACAACCAGGGCCTGATCCTTGCCAGCGGCGAGCGCGAGCGCATCAATACCCGCCATGAAGGCGCGCAGCTGGTGCTGGCCAATGGTCGGGTGGTGGAAATCGACGAGCACACCGCGGTGCACCTCAAGGGCGTGCAGCCGGGGATCAACCTGCCGCTGATGCTCGATCAACGATTGATCGGGGTGCTAGGCATCACCGGCGATCCCGCACACCTGCGCACCTACGCCGAACTGGTGCGCATGACCGCCGAAATGCTGCTCGGCCAGCGCAACCAACAGGCCGAGCAGCAATGGCGCCGCCAGCGCTGCGATGATTTGCTGGCCTTGTTGCTGGGTGACGCCGGGGATTCGCCACGGCTGCTCGACGAAGCCCTTCAAATGGGCCTCAAGCCGCAATTGCCGCGGGTACCCTATCTGTTTGAACTGGGCCTGGAGCATGGCCCCGGCCAGACGGTCGAGGCGCTGAGCGCATGGCTGATGTCGCGCTATCCGGACAGTTGGTGCCTGACCTCGTCGAAATCGTCGTTGCTCTGGTGCCGGCCCGTCACAGCGTCGGTGGAAAACGAGCGGCTGCTGGCCAAACTCGATGGGCTCGGCTGGAACATCCTGCGGGTGGCGGTGGGTGGCCAGGCCGATGGGTTGGCGGGCTTGCGCCGCTGCTACCGGCGCGTGGCGGACCTGCTCGCCTATGGGCGCGATGTCCTGCCGCAATCGCGCTTGCTGATCCTCAACCGTTATCGATTGCCGGTGATGCTTTGGCGGCATCGCAGCGACGATGCACTCGATGAACTGCTGACGCCGTTGCGCAAAGTGATCGCCAAGGACAGTAACGGGCAGTTGCTGGCGACCTTGCGAAGCTGGTGCGAACACGACGGCCAGAGCCAGGCCTGCGCCGACGCCCTGGGGATCCACCGCAACAGCTTGCGTTATCGCATGGAGCGCATCGCTGAGCTCAGCGGCGTCGACCCCCTCAGGCTGGACGGAATGTTGGCGTTGTACCTGGGCGTGCAGCTATTGCCGCAGTCATCTACGTAGCCGCCCGTGGGCGAGGACGCTTGCTCGCGCTGGACTGCGCAGCCAGGCCTTTGTGAATTTGAACAATAATGTCCAAGCCGTTTTGTGCGGCGGACCGGCGTCAGGGCTGCGGCCAGCTGGCAGCATGCTGTGCACGGAACCGGAGAACAAAAAATGAAAATAATCATCGCCCCCGACTCGTTCAAGGACAGCCTCAGCGCCCAAGGCGTCGCCGAAGCCATCGCCCGAGGGCTGGCAGAGATCTGGCCAGACGCGCAGCTGATCAAATGCCCGATGGCGGACGGCGGGGAGGGGACGGTGGAAGCCGTGCTGGCTGCCTGCAACGGACAGTGGCGTGAGGCTCGGGTTCGCGGTCCGCTGGGCGCCGCTGTCGACGCGCGTTGGGGCTGGTTGCCCGACAGCCGCACCGCAATCATCGAGATGGCCGAGGCCAGCGGCTTGCAATTGCTGCCGCCGGAGCAGCGCGACGCCTGTTCCAGCAGCACCTTTGGCACCGGCGAACTGATCCGCGCAGCGCTGGACGAAGGCGCCGAGCGAGTCATCCTGGCGATTGGCGGCAGCGCCACCAACGACGGCGGTGCCGGTGCGATGCAAGCGCTGGGCGTCGCCTTGCTGGACGAACACGGGCACTCGCTGCCGCCCGGCGGCCTCGCCCTGGCCAACCTGGCGCGCATCGATCTGAGCCAAATGGACCCGCGCCTGGCCGGCGTGCGTTTCGAGATCGCCGCCGATGTCGATAACCCATTGTGTGGGCCCCATGGCGCGTCAGCCGTGTTCGGCCCGCAGAAAGGCGCCTCCGCCGAGCAGGTGCAACGGCTGGACGGCGCGCTGGGGCACTTCGCCGGACACTGCGCCCAGGTGTTGAACCGCGACGTACGCGACGAGCCGGGCAGCGGCGCCGCCGGCGGCCTGGGGTTTGCCGCCAAGGCGTTCCTCCAAGCGCAGTTTCGTACCGGCGTGGAAGTCGTTGCGCAGTTGACCGGCCTGGCCGACGCGATCAACGGCGCTGACCTGGTCATCACCGGTGAAGGCCGTTTCGATGCCCAGACCCTGCGCGGCAAGACGCCTTTTGGCGTGGCCCGCATCGCCCGACGCCACGGCGTACCGGTGCTGGTCATTGCCGGCACGCTGGGGGAGGGTTACCAGGCGCTGTACGAGCACGGCATCGATGCGGCCTTTGCCCTGGCGAACGGACCGATGACGTTGCAAGAAGCCTGCACCGATGCGCCACGCCTGTTGAGCGAGCGGGCGCGGGACATCGCCCGGCTCTGGCGCGTCGCGGCCCGTTGATCTCGCCGCGCCGCCTCGGCCGCCGGCAGATTGCCTTCCAGAGATTGACCCGCCTGCACACCCTGCGTAGCCTTGCGTCTTCGAGGTTCTTTGGCGTGTGCCAAAGCTAAGAAGGGAACGCGGTCCAAGCCGCGGCTGCCCCCGCAACTGTGAACGGTGCCGTTCCTGCCAGGCCACTGTGCAAGTCCTTTAAAAAAAGGCGCACGGGAAGGCGCAGGAAACGCCAGTGCAAGGCTTTGCAAGACAAGCCCGGACTGGCCCGCCGAAAGCCAGGAGACCTGCCTCGACAACAGATTCTCACTACAACCGGGCGGGGTGATCCGGTGGCGAAATCTTCCGCGCGTGCCTGCCTGCGGTTGTCGTCCCGTTTGCCCGCCACCTTGCCAAAGGGCATCCGATGAAAACACTGGCCAAACTCCCCGTCACCATCGTCACCGGTTTCCTCGGCTCGGGTAAGACCACCTTGCTCCGGCACATGCTCGACAATGCCCAGGGCCGGCGCATTGCAGTCATCGTCAACGAATTCGGCGAGCTGGGCATCGACGGCGAAATCCTCAAGCAGTGCTCCATCGGTTGCACCGAAGAAGAAGCCAACGGCCGCGTCTATGAACTGGCCAACGGTTGCCTGTGCTGCACGGTGCAAGAAGAGTTTTTCCCGGTGATGCGCGAGTTGGTCGCCCGGCGCGGCGACCTTGACCACATCCTCATCGAAACCTCCGGCCTGGCATTGCCAAAACCCTTGGTCCAGGCTTTCCAGTGGCCGGAAATCCGCAGCGCCTGCACGGTCGATGCGGTGATCACCGTGGTCGACAGCCCGGCCGTGGCCGCCGGCACTTTTGCCGCATTCCCCGATCAGGTCGATGCCCAGCGCAAGCTCGATCCGAACCTGGACCACGAATCACCGCTGCACGAGCTGTTCGCCGATCAACTGGCCAGCGCCGACTTGGTGATCCTCAATAAAGCCGACCTGATCAGCCCCGAAGACCTGGCCCGAGTCCGTCTGGAAGTCGCTGAAGAACTGCCGCCAGCGGTCAAGGTCATCGAGGCCAGCAGCGGTCGCCTGCCCCTGGACGTGCTGATCGGCCTGGGCGCCGGCTCCGAAGAACACATCGATGGGCGCCACAGTCATCACGATCACCACCATGACGGCGATGAAGACGACCACGATCACGATCACGACGCCTTCGATTCGATTTCCATCGAGCTGCCCCAGGCCGATGAAAGCCTGCTGCTGGACGCGCTGACGCAACTGGTGGTCCAGCACGGCGTGCTGCGGGTCAAGGGTTTTGCGGCAATCCCGAACAAGCCGATGCGCCTGCTGATCCAGGGCGTCGGCACGCGTTTCGACAAGCATTTCGACCGCCAGTGGGGCGCCGATGAAGCGCGGGTCACCCGGCTGGTGCTGATCGGCCAGGCGCTGGATGCCGCGTTGCTTGAAGCGCAGTTGCGCGCTGCCCTCAGCGCCTAAGCCATGCACCTGCTCAGGACCCAGCCCGGCGGTTTCGTGTCGGATGACAACATTGCCGACCTCGGGCAAACCCCCGCCGAGCTGGTGATCCTGTGCAGCGGCGATTCCAGCCTGGCGCTGCTGGCCGAAGCGGCGCGACAGTTGCCGGACGACTTCCCGGATTTTCGCCTCGCCAACCCGATGCAGGTGCAGAACCACGCCTCGGTAGACCTGTACGTCGACGACGTGCTGCGTCATGCCAAGGTCATTCTGTTGTCGCTGCACGGTGGCATCGGCTATTGGCGCTACGGCATCGAGCGGCTGATGGAACTCGCCGGGCGCGGCGTGAAGCTGATCCTGGTGCCGGGGGATGATCGCCCCGATCCGGAGCTCAGCGACCTGAGCAATGTGCCCTTCGAGGATCGCGACCGGCTCTGGCAGTTCCTGCGCCAGGGGGGATTGGGTAACGCCCTCAACTTGTTTCACCACCTGGGCAGTCAATGGTTTGGCCGCGATTACCCGTGGGCCGAACCGCAGCCGCTGCCGCGCACGGCTATTTACCATGCCGAGAAAACCAACGCGACCCTGAACGATTGGCAAGCCGACTGGCAGGCCGATCAACCGGTCGCGGCAGTGCTGTTCTACCGTTCTCACCTGCAAGCAGCGAACACGGCGTTCATCGACGTGTTCTGCCAGCGCTTGCAAGCGGCAGGGCTGAATCCGCTGCCGATTGCCGTGGCCAGCCTCAAGGAACCCGGCTGCCTGGCACAGGTGGAAGATTGGCTGGAAGAGATAGAGGCGGGCGTGATTCTCAACACCACCGGCTTCGCTCAATCGAGCCCTGAAGCACCGCACCTGCGGCCGTTTCGCCGCAACATCCCGGTGATCCAGGCGATCTGCGCCCAGGATAATGAACCCGGCTGGCGCGCCAGCGAACAGGGCCTGGGGCCGCGCGACCTGGCGATGCACATTGCCTTGCCCGAGCTGGATGGCCGGATCATCAGCCGTCCTGTCAGTTTCAAGGACCTGGCCTGGCGCAGCGAGCGCAGCCAGAGCGATGTGGTCTGCTACCGGGCGGTGCCGGAGCGCATGGACTTCGTCGCCGAACTGGCCCGGCGCTGGACCTGCTTGGCGCGCCTGCCCAACGTAGAGAAACGCGTGGCGCTGATCCTCGCCAACTACCCGACCCGGGACGGGCGCATCGGCAACGGCGTCGGGCTGGACACCCCGGCGGCGGCGCTGAATATCCTGCGCGCCATGCAGGCCGAAGGTTATCCGCTGGCGACCGAATTGCCGGACAGCGGCACTGCGTTGATCCAGCAGTTGCTCGGCGGTGTCAGTAACGACCTGGACAGTCTCGACCTGCGGCCCTGCCATCAAAGCCTGGCGCTGGACGCTTATCAACGCTTGTTCGACGCGCTGCCCGAGGCCAATCGCCAGGCGGTGTGGGAACGCTGGGGCGCGCCCGAGCAGGACCCGATGTTCCGCGACGGCCGACTGATGATCGCCGGCTTGCGCCTTGGCCTGACGTTCGTCGGTATCCAGCCGGCGCGCGGTTATCAGGTCGACCCGAGCGCGGTGTACCACGACCCGGACCTGGTGCCGCCCCATGGCTACCTGGCGTTTTATTTCTGGTTGCGCCACACCTACGGCGCCCACGCGGTGATTCATGTCGGCAAGCACGGCAACCTCGAATGGCTGCCGGGCAAGGGCGTCGGGCTGTCGGAGAACTGCTGGCCGGATGCGTTGCTCGGGCCGCTGCCGAACATCTACCCGTTCATCGTCAACGACCCGGGTGAGGGTGCCCAGGCCAAGCGTCGGACCCAGGCAGTGATTATCGACCACCTGATGCCGCCGCTGACCCGGGCCGAAACCTATGGGCCGCTGCGTAACCTGGAGCTGCTGGCCGACGAATATTACGAGGCGCAACTGCTCGACCCGCGCCGCGCCCGGGAGCTGCAACGGGACATCTTGAACCTGGTGCGCGAGACCCACATCGACCGCGAACTGCAACTCGATGCCGCGCTCGACAGCGACGCCGACGCCGCGATCTGGCTGCCGCGCCTGGACACTTACCTCTGCGATTTGAAGGAGTCGCAGATCCGCGATGGGCTGCACATCTTCGGCGAGTCGCCCGCCGGGCGGCTGCGCATCGACACCTTGCTGGCGTTGCTGCGCATCCCCCGAGGCGACGGCAAGGGCGCTCAATCGAGCTTGCTGCGGGCGTTGGCGAAGGCGTTCGGGTTGGGGTTCGATCCGCTCGATTGTGCCCTGGCCGAACCCTGGGAAACGGACCGTCCCGCGGCGTTGCGCGAGGTCAGCGACGAGCCATGGCGCACCGTCGGCGACACCCGCGAGCGCCTGGAGCTGTTCGCCGCAGGGTTGATCGAACAAGCACTGGCAGGCGAAGTCGCATGGCTCGACGCGCCGGGCTGGGAAGCTGTCGCGGACATCATCGAGCATCTGCGCTCGGTCGTCGCGCCGCGCCTGGACGCTTGCGGCCCAGCGGAAATGCGCGGCTTGCTCGACGCCTTGGGCGGTCGCTTTGTCCCGGCCGGCCCCAGTGGCGCGCCGAGTCGCGGGCGCCTGGACGTGCTGCCTACCGGCCGCAACTTCTTTTCCGTCGATGTGCGCAACCTGCCCACCACCACCGCGTGGCGCATCGGCTTCCAGTCGGCGAACCTGATCCTCGAACGGCATTTGCAAGACCATGGCGACCACTTGCGCCAACTTGGCCTGTCGGTATGGGGCACCGCCACCATGCGCACTGGCGGCGACGACATTGCCCAAGCCATGGCATTGATGGGCGTGCGCCCGGTGTGGGCCACGGGCAGCCAGCGGGTCGATGATTTCGAGATCTTGCCGTTGAGCCTGCTGGACCGGCCGCGGGTCGATGTCACGCTGCGGGTGTCCGGGTTCTTCCGGGATGCCTTCGCCAACCTGATCCGCTTGTTCGATGCGGCGGTGCAAGCCGTTGCGGCCCTTGATGAACCTGACGACATGAACCCGTTGGCGGCGAAAGTCCGTGGCGAGCGCGAAGCCTTGCTGCAATCGGGCGTGCCGTTGGAAGACGCCGCGCGCCAGGCCGGCTGGCGGATCTTCGGCGCCAAGCCCGGTGCCTATGGCGCGGGTGTGCAGGGCGCCATCGACGGTCGTCTCTGGCAGAGCCGAGAAGACTTGGCGCAGGTGTACCTCAATTGGGGCGGCTACGCTTATGGCTCAGGCGATCAGGGCACTGCGGCGCGAGATCAATTCTCCCGGCGCCTGAGCCAGGTCCAAGCGGTGTTGCAGAACCAGGACAACCGCGAGCACGACCTGCTCGATTCCAACGATTACTACCAGTTCCAAGGCGGTATGCTCGCGGCGGTCGAAACCCTGAGCGGTCAGCCGACAGCCAGTTACCACGGCGATCACAGCCAGCCTGACCTGCCCAGGATTCGCACCCTGAAGGAAGAACTGAACCGGGTCATCCGCTCCCGTGCGGCCAATCCGAAATGGATCGCCGGGGTCAAGCGCCACGGCTACAAAGGCGCGTTCGAACTGGCTGCGACCGTGGATAATCTGTTCGCCTTCGACGCCACCACGCAGTTGATCGACGACCACCAATACGCCTTGCTGGCCGACGCTTACCTGCTCGACCCGGATACCCGGGATTTCGTTCGCCAGCACAACCCCGACGCGCTGCGAGACATGACCGAGCGCATGCTCGAGGCGCAGCAGCGGGGGATGTGGCAGGATCCCGGTGAATACCGCGAGGCGCTGGAACATCTGTTGTTGGACATTGAAGAAGATGGCTGACTTATCGATGATCGACGCGGGCCCCTGTGGCGAGGGAGCAAGCTCCCTCGCCACAGGGGATCTTCATACTTCATGAGACATCTCACATGACCGATACCCCCCATTTCCCGCTCTCCGCCGTGGTCGGCGCCGATGACCTGAAGCTGGCGCTGTGCCTGGCCGCCATCGACCCGAAGATCGGCGGCGTGCTGATCGAAGGCCCGCGAGGGATGGCCAAGTCCACCCTGGCCAGGGGGCTGGCGGACCTGCTGGCGAGCGGGCAGTTCGTCACCTTGCCCCTGGGCGCCACCGAAGAGCGGCTGGTGGGCACCCTCGATTTGGACGCGGCATTGGCGCAGGGGCGCGCGCAGTTTTCCCCCGGCGTGCTGGCCAAGGCCGACGGGGGCGTGCTGTATGTCGATGAAGTGAACCTGCTGCCCGATCACCTGGTGGACTTGCTGCTCGATGTCGCGGCCAGCGGTACCAACCTGATCGAGCGCGACGGCATTTCCCATCGGCATTCGGCGCGCTTTGTATTGATCGGCACCATGAATCCGGAAGAGGGTGAATTGCGTCCGCAACTACTCGACCGCTTCGGCCTGAACGTAGTGCTGGACGGCCACACCGCACCTTCCGAGCGCGGGCAGATCATTCGCCGGAGACTGGATTTCGACAGCGACCCCGCGTCGTTTTGCACCGAGTGGGAACCGGCCCAGCAGCAACTGCGCGAACGTTGCGAGCAGGCGCGGGCGCGGTTGGCGCAGATCCCGCTGGATGACGCGGCGCTGGGGCAGATTACCGAGCGTTGCTTTGCCGCCGGAGTCGATGGTCTGCGCGCCGACCTCGTCTGGTTGCGCGCCGCCCGCGCGCATGCGGCCTGGCGTGGCGCGGATGCCATTGCCGACGAGGACATCGATGCGGTCGCCGAGTTTGCCCTGCGTCATCGCCGACGCGGCCACACCGCGCCGGCACCGGAACCGTCCCAGGCCCCGCAGTCGAGTCCGAACGAGGCGAGCAGGCCCAGCGAAGGCCAGGGCCAATGGGGCGACTTGCCGGCCAGGGCGTTGCCCATCGGCGCCCGGCGTGATGTGCCGAGCTGGCCAAAAAAGCCCTAGGCATTCGCCCCCGTTCGCTGGCGGGGGCGAATGCCAGACCCCGTCCGGGACGGTTGGACCAGGGCCGTCAAGGCCGAAGCAAAACCGCAACCGGCGGCGTGGTGGACTGGCCGGGCACCTTGCTCAACGGCCGTCCACGCCTGCCTGCGGACCTGCGCTTCACATGGCGCCAGCGCTCAGCCCATGAGCTGTGGCTGGTGATCGTCGACGCCTCGGCTTCGACCCGTCGCCATCAGGCCTTGAGCGACGGCAAGGGTCTGCTGGCGCAACTGTTCGACGATGCCTACCGACAACGCGCCCGATTGGCGTTGCTGACGGCCAGCGGTGGCGCTCCGGTCTGGCATGTGCAAGGTCTCAAGGCCGCCATTGGCCTACGTGACTGGCTCGATACGCTGGGCGCCGGTGGCGGCACGCCGTTGCTGGCGGCGGTGAACGAGGCCGGGCGCTGGCTCGCGGCCCGGCGCAAGCGCTTCCCGGCGGAGCAACAACGGGTGCTGCTGATGACCGATGGGCGGGTGAAAGCAGGCACGTCGCTGCCGTTGCTCGAATGCCCCAGCCTGTTGATCGACATCGAGCGCGGGCCGATTCGCCTGGGCCGGGCGAAGCAGTTGGCGGGCCAGTTGGGGGCTGAGTATCGCCATCTTGATGAGGGCTGATGGGTTTGCGCATGACCGCTCCATGCTCAGGCAACCCTTCCAGGAGTGAACCATGCGCGCACTCGTCACCGTCCCCCAGTGGAGGTTTCGCGCGGCCGGGCCCTCGCGCGGTGGCGCAGAATCTGCCGTAAAAGCCGCCCTGATGAGGCGTTTTACGCACCATAACTGCCCTCAAACCCACACAAACACGGGTGCAACGCCCGTGTCTGGAGCATCCCGCAAAGTCTGCTGAGCGGGCCCTGAAAAACGGTGGTTTGTACCAAGCGGCCACTCTTTTTAACGGTTTTTCCACGGTCTCATGGTGTTGTAATGAAAACGTGATGCAGCGTTGCACCGATGCTTCACGAACGGCGTCAATGTTTGCCTCGTCATGCCTTCAACAACAAACCAGGACCGCACACATGAGCTTTCTTCGACCCAAGTACATCACCTTCGACTGCTACGGCACGTTGACCAATTTCCAGATGGGCAGCATGACGCGCGAGCTGTTCGCCGACCGCGTCGATGCCGGGCAGATGGACCAGTTCGTCAAGGATTTCGCCGCTTATCGCCTGGACCAAGTGATGGGTGACTGGCGGCCGTATGATGAAATCATCAAGACCTCCCTCATGCGGGTCTGCAAGCGTTGGGGCGTCGAATACCGCGGTGAAGGCCAGCTCTATTACGATGCCGTTCCAACCTGGGGCCCCCACGCCGATGTGCCGGCGGGCCTGTCGAAAATCGCCGACAAGATCCCCCTGGTGATTTTTTCCAACGCGATGGACGAGCAGATCATGTCCAACGTCGACAAGCTCGGCGCGCCTTTCTACAAAGTCTTCACGGCCCAGCAGGCCCAGGCCTACAAGCCGCGCCTGGCGGCGTTCGAATTCATGCTCGATAACCTTGGCTGCGGGCCGGAGGACGTCTTGCATGTGTCGTCGAGCTTTCGCTACGACCTGATGCCGGCCCACGACATGAAGATCAAGAACAAGGCCTTCGTCGCCCGTGGTCACGAGCAACCAGGCAATGCGGTCTATGGCTACCACCAGATTCCGGACATCGGCGGGTTGCCCGGTCTGGTCGGGCTCTGAGTTGAGCGCACTCTTCAAGGTAAGGGGTTAGACATGGGCAGTGAGTCCTATTGGCTCGATACCGCACCGGCCTTCACCGGTGCCCAGCTCGGCGGGTTGCCCGGGCAGGTCGATGTCGCGATCGTCGGTGGCGGTTTCACCGGCCTGGCCGCGGCCCGTGCCCTGGCCTTGAAGGGCGCGAGCGTGGCGGTGCTGGAAGCTGGAAGGGTGATCGGCGAGGCGTCGGGGCGTAACGGCGGGCAGTGCAATACGGGTGTCGCCCAGGATTATGCCTCGCTCACCGCCAGCCTCGGCGCCGAGAAAGCCCGGGCGTATTACCAGGCCTACGAAAGCGCCGTGCACAGCGTGGTCTCGTTGGTGGAGCAGGAGGGGATTGCCTGCGACCTGACGCGCAACGGCAAGCTCAAATTGGCCGCCAAGCCGATGCACTACGAAGGGTTGGCGCGCACCTGTGAATTGATCCGCAAGGAAGTGGACGCCGAGGTGCAATTGCTGTCCGCGCAGGAGGTTCGCGCCGAGGTCAATTCGGCCCAGTTCCACGGTGGCCTGCTGCAGCGCAACGGTGTGCAGATGCACGTTGGGCGCTTTGGTGTCGGCCTGGCCGAGGCGGCGGCGCGTCACGGCGCGTTGATCTTCCAGGGCGTGGAGGTGAAGGATTGGAAAGCCAGCGGCAGCGGCTACCAAGTCAATACCAGCAAAGGCGTGCTGCACGCGTCCCAGGTGCTGCTGGCCACTGGCGCCTGCCAGCAAGGCGGGCTCGGTTGGTACCGACGGCGCATCGTACCCGTTGGAAGTTTCGTGGTCGCCACCGAGGTATTGCCCCAGTCGCTGATCGACAGCTTGCTGCCGGCACGCCGCTCCTACGTTACCAGCCGCATGATCGGCAATTACTTTCGCCTGACCCCCGACAGCCGTTTGCTGTTTGGCGGTCGTGCGCGGTTTGCCATGTCCGACAGTGTTTCCGATGCCAAGAGCGGCAAGGTGCTGCAGGCGGCGATGGTGCAGATGTTCCCGCAACTGGCCGACGTGAAGATCGACTATTGCTGGGGCGGGCTGGTGGACATGACGTCCGACCGCCTGCCCAGGGCCGGCCAGCACGGCGGGGTTTATCACTCCATGGGCTACAGCGGCCACGGCGTGCAGATGTCGGTGCACATGGGCCAGGTCATGGCGGATGTCATGGCCGGGAATGTCGAGGCAAACCCCTGGCGGGAACTCGACTGGCCGGCGATTCCCGGGCACTTCGGCAAGCCCTGGTTCCTGCCGCTGGTAGGCGCGTATTACCGCCTGCAGGACTACCTACACTGATTTCAAGGCTGCGCTTTGCGTTTCAACAGCCGTTTCAACATCCCGTTGCGTCGACCGTGCGCAACCGAGCCCCTATCACTTGCGGAAGGTAGAACTGACATGACTGACAATAAGAACAGCATCGACGGCCAGTTGATTACCGGCACAGAAAGTCTGCGTGTTTTCGAAGGGCTCAACCGCGGCATGTCACGCCGCCACGCGTTGCAGATGCTGGGGTTGGCCGGGGTCGCGGCAGCAGGTGCCGGCAGCTTGTTTGGCGCGGCCGGCAAGCTGTTGGCCGATGACACCGCAAGCCCCGGCAAGGGCAAGCCCGGCGGACGTATCCGCGTTGCCGGCATCACCAGTTCCACCGCCGACACCCTGGACCCGGCCAAAGGCTCATCGTCCACCGATTATGTGCGCCACTACATGTTCTACAACGGCCTGACCCGTTTCGATAGCCACATGGTGCCGCAACTGGAACTGGCTGAACGCATCGATACCACCGACGCCACGCTCTGGGTGATCACCCTGCGCAAGGAAGTCACGTTCCACAACGGTAAAGGGTTGACGGCGGCGGACGTGGTGTTTTCGCTGATGCGGCACAAGGATCCGATCACCGGATCCAAGGTCTTGCCACTGGCGTCGCAGTTCGAGGAGGTCAAGGCCAACGGCACCCACGAAATACAGATCCGCCTCAGCGGTCCGAATGCCGAGCTGCCGTCGATCCTCGCCGTTTCCCATATGTTGATCGTGCCCGAGGGCACCAGCGATTTCAGCCAGGGCATCGGCACCGGTCCGTTCAAGGTCAAGGAATTCAAGCCCGGTGTGCGCTCCATCGGCGCGCGCAATGCCAACTACTGGAAACCCGGCTTGCCCTATCTGGACGAGATCGAATTCATCGGTATTGCCGACGAGCCGTCACGGGTCAACGCGCTGCTGTCCGGCGACGTGCAGATCATCAACGAGGTCAACCCGCGTTCGACCACGCGTATCAAGGACAGCGCTGGCCACCGGGTCGTCGATTCGCCGTCGGGCAACTACACCGACTTGATCATTCGCCAGGACCAGATGCCAGGCCAAAGCCCGGAATTCACCGAGGCGATGAAGTTGCTGCTCGATCGCGAGCAGGTCAAGTCGGCGATCTTCCGGGGCTTCGCCAGGGTCGGCAATGATCACCCGATCGCCCCCGGTGCGCGCTTCTTCAACGCCGACCTGCCACAACGCACCTACGACCCCGAGAAGGCGCGCTTCCTGCTGAAGAAAGCCGGCATGGAAAGTATCAGCATGCCAGTCATGTGTTCGCCGGCCGCCACCGGTTCGGTGGACGTCGCCGTGCTGCTGCAGCAATCGGCCAAGGAAGCCGGGCTCAAGCTCAACGTCAACCGGCTGCCGAGCGACGGCTACTGGTCCAACCATTGGGCCAAGCACCCGCTGAGCTTCGGCAACATCAACCCGCGGCCGAATGCCGACATGCTGTTCTCGCAGTTCTTCCAGTCCTCGGCGCCGTGGAACGAATCCGGCTGGAAAAACCCGCAATTCGACCAACTGCTGGTGCAGGCAAGGGGCGAAACCGACGAGGCCAAGCGCGGCAAGATGTACGCCGACATGCAGACGCTGGTGCATGACCACAGTGGCATCGGCATCCCCGTGTTCATCAGCAACATTGACGGCGTCGACCAGCGCGTCAAGGGCTATGGCACCAACCCGCTGGGCGGATTCATGGGCTACATGTTCTCCGAGCAAGTCTGGCTGGATGCTTGATGAGCGTTGTCTGGCTCCGCGACCTGGCAAGAGGATCGGATGATGAATAGCAACACATTGTGGTTGATCGGCCGGCGCCTCGGCGCCGCGATCGTAACCCTGCTGATCGTCTCGATGGTGGTGTTCGCCATCACGGCGGTATTGCCGGGAGACGCGGCGCAACAGTCCCTCGGACAGTTCGCCACGCCTGAACAAGTGGCGGCCCTGCGGGTGAAAATGGGCCTCGATCAGCCAGGTGTGTTGCGTTACCTGCACTGGCTGACCAGCCTGCTCAGTGGTGACATGGGCGTGTCGATTTCCAACGCCGTGCCGGTCAGCGAGCTGATGGCCGGACGCGTGCCCAACACCCTGATGCTCGCCGCTGCGACGGCGCTGGTGTCGGTGCCGGTGGCGCTGATCCTGGGCATCGGCTCGGCGATGGGCCGGGGCGGGCGCATCGACAGCGTGCTGAGCTTTTTCACCCTGACGATGGTGGCGGTGCCGGAGTTTCTGGTCGCCACGCTGGCAGTGCTGATCTTCGCGGTCAACCTCGGCTGGCTGTCGGCGTTGTCCTATTCCAGCGAGGTCACGTCGCCGCTGCAATTCATGCGCACCTACGCCTTGCCGGTCATGACGCTGTGCTGCGTGATCGTCGCGCAGATGGCCCGCATGACCCGGGCGGCGGTGATTGACCAGCTCGACAGCCCCTACGTGGAAATGGCCCGCCTCAAAGGCGTGAGCCCGATGCGGGTGGTCTTGCGCCACGCCTTGCCTAACGCCATCGGTCCCATCGCCAATGCCATCGCCTTGAGCCTTTCCTACTTGCTGGGCGGGGTGGTGATCGTCGAGACGATTTTCAATTATCCGGGCATCGCCAGCCTCATGGTCGACGCCGTGACGAACCGCGACATGGCCTTGGTCCAGGCCTGCACCATGCTGTTCTGCACGGCGTACCTGATGCTGGTGCTGATTGCCGACCTGTGCGCGATCCTGTCCAATCCGAGGCTGAGAAACCAATGAACAATCTCATTGTGAAAGCCCCGCCTGCCGCGCCTGAACTGGCTTATGGCAAGGTTTCCCATGGCACCGCCTGGCTCGGCCTGCTCGGTGCCGCGATGTGTCTGATCTGGTTGTTGGTGGCGATCTTCGGCCCCTGGCTGGCACCACATCCGGTTGGCGAAGTGGTCTCCGACAACGTCTTTGACAGCCTCAGTGCTGCTTACCCGCTGGGCACCGATTATTTGGGCCGTGACATGCTCAGCCGGATCCTGGTGGGCGCGCGGTTTACCGTCGGCCTGGCTTTGGTGGCGGCAGTGTTGGCGAGCGGTTTGGGCACCAGTTGCGCGCTGCTCTCGGTGGTGTCGCCGAAGTGGCTGGACGAGCTGATCAGCCGCCTGATGGACGCCTTCATCTCGATTCCGAGCAAGATGCTCGCGCTGATCATGGTCTCGGCCTTCGGCTCCTCGGTAACGCTGTTGATTTGCACGGCGGTGCTGAGTTTCACCCCGGGCGCGTTCCGCATCGCTCGCAGCATGGCGGTGAACATCGAGGCCCTTGAGTACGTGCAAGTGGCCCGCACCCGTGGCGAGCGCCGGCTGTACATTGCCTGCGTAGAGATCCTGCCAAACATGCTCAACCCGGTGTTGGCTGACCTCGGCCTGCGCTTCGGTTTTATCGTGCTGTTGCTCAGCGGCATGAGTTTTCTCGGCCTCGGCGTGCAACCGCCGGACGCCGACCTGGGCTCGCTGGTGCGGGAAAACATCGGCGGCCTCAACCAGGGCGCGCCGGCGATCGTGATTCCGGCCTTGGCCATCGGCACCCTGACGATTGGCGTCAACCTGTTTATCGACCGCCTGTCCTCGCGGCGCAATCGACGTTCGGGAGGTCATTGAGATGAGCGAATTGATTCGAGTCGAAAACCTGCGAGTGGTCGCCTGCGGCGAACGCAGTGAAGTGGAGATCGTCAAGGGCGTCAGCTTTTCCCTGGAAAAAGGCGAGGTGCTGGCGTTGATTGGCGAGTCCGGCTCCGGCAAGACCACCATCGCCCTGGCACTGCTCGGCTATGCCCGACGCGGCTGTCGGCTGGCTGGCGGCGTGGTGCGGATCGGCGAGCATGACATGCTCGCGCTGAGCGAAGGCGAGCTGCAACGGCTGCGCGGTAATCGCGTCTCCTACATCGCCCAAAGCGCCGCCGCGGCGTTCAACCCGGCGAAAAAACTCATTGATCAGGTGGTGGAGGGCGCCTTGATCCACGGCCTGGGCAGCCGGGCGGTGCTCGAAGCCAAGGCCATCGAATTGTTCCGCGACCTGGCGTTGCCCGACCCCGAGCGCATCGGCCAGCGCTACCCCCACCAAGTCTCCGGCGGGCAATTGCAGCGAGTGATGGCGGCCATGGCGCTGATCAGCGATCCGCTGCTGGTGGTGCTCGACGAACCGACCACCGCCCTCGATGTCACGACTCAGATCGACGTGTTGCGCGCCTTCAAGCGCGTGGTGCGCGAGCGTGGCGCGACGGCGGTCTATGTCTCCCATGACCTGGCGGTCGTGGCGCAGATGGCCGATCAGATCGTGGTGCTCAACGGCGGACAGATCTTCGAACAGAGCGCCACCACGCCGCTGCTCAAGGGCCCGGCTCATGCCTACACCCGCAGCCTGCTGGCGGCGGCGCGGCCGGACACGACGATCCGTCCGCCCTGCGGCGTGGCCGAGGATGCGCCACTGTTGACCATCCAAGGCCTGACCGCCGGCTACGGCAACAAGAACGCGCAGGGCATGCCGGCGATCCGCGTGCTCGAAGGCATTGACCTGACCGTGCGGCGAGGCCAGGCCATCGGCGTGATTGGCGAATCCGGCTCGGGCAAATCGACCCTGGCCCGAGTGGTTGCGGGGCTGCTGCCTCCGGCCCTCGGCGGGCTGACATTTGATGGAGCGCCGCTGGGCGGCAGCCTGTCCGAACGCACCGCTGACCAGTTCCGGCGCATCCAGATGGTGTTCCAGAACGCCGACACCGCGCTCAATCCGATGCACAGCATCAGCGCCATCTTGAGCCGGCCGCTGAAGATGTATTTTGGCCTCAAGGGCGCGGCCCTGCGCGAGCGCATCGGCGAGTTGCTCGACCTTGTCCGTCTGCCACGGGACTTGGCCGAGCGCCGCCCGAGCGAGTTGTCCGGAGGGCAGAAGCAGCGGGTCAACCTGGCCCGGGCGCTGGCGGCCAAGCCGGATCTGATCCTTTGCGATGAAGTGACGTCGGCGCTCGACACCGTGGTCGGCGCGGCGATCCTGGAGTTGCTGCGCGACCTGCGCCAGCAACTGGGCGTCTCGTACCTGTTCATCAGCCACGACATCTCCACCGTCCGCGCCCTGTGCGACGACATTGTGGTGATGTACAGCGGCCACAAGGTCCAGGCGGGCACCCGACAATCGTTCGCCCAGGCGCCGTTTCATCCTTACACCGATTTGCTCATTCATTCGGTCCCGGAGTTGCGCCAGGGCTGGCTGGAAACCTGCGGCGCCACCACCTGCGGCACGCTTCCATCGTTGGGGCCAAAGGCCAATGAACCAGAGCTGTGCACCTTCCTCAACCGCTGCCCGGTGCGGGTCGATGGCCTGTGCAACCGCACCGCGCCACCTCGACGGGTGATCGACGGCGGCAGCGAAGTGCTCTGTCATCACGACAGCGGCGAGCTGCTCAAGAGCCAACAGGATACGAACAGCATGATCGTGGGAGCCTACGCATGAACGCGCGTTTTGTGAGGTTGGCCGAGCAAGGCCGACCCGTCGTCAACTTGCAGGTGGATGGCGTGCCCATCGAAGCGTTGCAGGGCGACACGTTGATGGTCGCCTTGCTGACCCGCGGCCCGGCGCTGCGCCAGTCGGAGTTCGACCCGGGCAGCCGTGCCGGTTTTTGCCTGATGGGCGCGTGCCAGGATTGCTGGGTCTGGACCCGCAGCGGCGAACGCTTGCGCGCCTGCTCCCAGGAAGTCCGTGAGGGGCTGGACATCATCACTCAACAACCGGAGGCAGTATGGCCACTGCGCGGATAGTCATCGTCGGCGCCGGGCCGGCCGGCATTCGTTGCGCCCAGACCTTGGTCGCGGCGGGCTTCAAACCGGTCCTGGTCGACGAGAGCCGGCGTGACGGCGGGCAGATCTACCGTCGCCAGCCTGAAGGGTTCACCCGCGACTACGCAACGCTGTACGGCACCGAAGCCGACAAGGCCCGCGACCTGCATGAGAGCTTCGATCGCCTGCGCCCACAGATCGATTACCGCCCGGACACGCTGGTCTGGAACCTGACGCCAGGGCAACTGTGCTGCGTCAGCCAAGGCCAGCATTCAACGGTGGAGTACGACGCGCTGATCCTCTGCACCGGCGCCACCGACCGCTTGATGCCCATCAAGGGTTGGCAATTGGGCGGCACCTACAGCCTCGGCGGCGCTCAGATCGCCTTGAAGGCCCAGGCGGTGTCCATCGGTCATCGGGTGGTGTTCATGGGCAGCGGGCCGTTGCTGTACCTGGTGGCGAGCCAGTATGTGAAAGCCGGGGCCCAGGTTGCGGCGGTGCTGGACACTTCGCCGCTGGGCAAGCGCATCCAGGCCTTGCCCAAACTCATGGCGCGTCCTGGATTGCTGTTCACCGGCATGAAACTGCTGGCGCAGTTGTATCGGGCGAAGATCGCGGTGCACCTCGGGGTTTCGCCGTTGCAGGTGCTCGGTGAGCCGGCCACAGGCGTGAGTGGCGTTCGCGTGCGCACCGCGAACGGCGAGACGCTGACGGTGGATTGCGACGCGGTGGCGCTCGGTTATCACCTGCGCCCGGAAACTCAACTGGCCGATCTGGCCGGGTGTCGACTGCGCTTCGACGAGGCGTCTGGGCAATGGCTGCTGGAAACCGATGATGAGGGCCGGACCACGGTCAGCGGTGTCTATGCGGCGGGTGATGGTTCGCGGATCCGTGGCGCGGATGCCGCCGAGCACGCCGGGCGCCTAGTCGCCATGGCCTTGCTCAGTGACCTGCAACAACCGGTGGACGCGGTACGGATGGCCGAGGCACGGCGGGCCTTGGGCGTGATGGATGAATTTCGCCTCGGCCTGGCCCAGGCGTTTCCCTGGCCGGCGGCGCAGGCCAAGGCGTTGCCGGACGAGGCCATCGTCTGCCGATGCGAAATGATCACCGCCGGCGAGCTACGCCGCACCGTGAGTGAAAAAGGCGCGTGTGAAGTCAACCGGGCCAAGGCGTTCAGCCGGGTCGGCATGGGCCGCTGCCAGGGGCGCTATTGCTCCCAGGCCGGGGCCGAAGTGATCGCCGCAGCGGCGGGCGTGCCGGTGCAACAGGTCGGGCGTCAGCGTGGTCAGGCACCGGTCAAACCGCTTTCGATGTCGACCCGGGAGGTGACACCATGACCGTTGATAAAGCCGACGTGATCATTGTCGGTGGTGGGGTGATGGGCTCGGCGTCGGCGTTTTTCCTGCGCCAACGGGGCCAGTCGGTGATCTTGCTGGAGCGCGACCAGATCGGTCAGTACGCCAGCGGTGTGAACTTCGGCAACGTGCGGCGCCAAGGACGATTTCTTGGCCAGCTTGAATTGGCGAACCGTTCCTTTGCGCTGTGGAAGCGGTTACCGGAGCTGATCGACGACGACCTGGAATTCATCCCCAGCGGGCATCTGCGCGTGTGTTATCGCGAGGATGAAGTCGCTGAGCTGCAAGCCTACGCCGATGCGCCCGAAGCCCGGCAGCTGGATTTGCAGATCTATCAAGGCAACGAATTGCATACGCGCTTTCCGTTCCTCGGCAAAGACGTCAAGGGCGGTTCCTACGCGCCCCACGACGGTCACGCCAACCCGCGCCTCGCGGCACCGGCGTTCGCCCGGGCGGCCCGACGACTGGGGGCGCGGATCGAGGAACGCACGGAAGTCGCCGAGGTGCAAAAGGCCAACGGTGAATTCAGCGTCACCACCACCGATGGCCGCCGGTTCAGCGCCGCGCAGCTGTTGATCACGGCGGGCGCCTGGGGGCAAAAGCTCTCGGAGCAATTCGGCGAGCCGGTGCCGCTGGCGCCGAACGGCCCGCAAATGGCCGTCACCGAACCGGTGCCTTACGCCTTGCCGACGGTGATCGGGGTGTTCACCAAGATCCCTGAAGAAGTGATCTATTTTCGCCAGATTCCACGGGGCAACATCATCATCGGCGGCGGCTATCGCCGCGTGCCGGACATGCTCAACCGCCGCGCCTACGTCGAGCCACGCAGTATTCTCAACCAACTGGAGCAGATGCGGCGCCTGCTGCCGGGCGTCGGCAACCTCAACATCATCCGCGTGTGGAGCGGCATCGAAGGCTACCTGCCCGACAACCTGCCGATCATGGGCGCCAGCGGCAACGTCGACGGCTTGTACTACGCCTTCGGCTTCAGCGGCCATGGCTTCCAACTCGGCCCGGGCGTCGGTGACGTCATGGCCGAACTGATCAGCACCGGCAGCACCAGCACGTCAATCGAACCGTTCTCCATCCGCCGGTTCGCCCCATCCGTCGAACAACGGAGCAAGGCCTCATGAAACCCCGTGTGCAAGCCATCTTCGAACGTCTGCTGGCGTTCGAAACGGTCTCTTCGGAGTCGAACATGGCGCTGATCGAATACGTGCGCGATGTGCTGCTGGGCAAGGGCATCGAGTCGCTGATCGTCAAGGACGAGAGCGGCAAGAAGGCCAACCTGTTCGCCAGCACCGGTCCACGGGAATTACCCGGTGTCCTGTTGTCCGGACACACCGACGTCGTCCCGGCGGTGGGGCAGGCCTGGACCGTCCCGGCGTTCCAGGCGACGTTCCGCGATGGCCGGGTCTACGGGCGTGGCAGCTGTGACATGAAGGGCTTCATCGCCCTGGCCATCGACGCCATGCTCGACGCCGCCGATCATTCGTTGAACCGGCCGCTGCAATTGGCGCTTTCCCACGATGAAGAAATCGGCTGCGTGGGCGTCCGACGCCTGCTCGACGTGCTGCACCTGGCGCCGGTGCGGCCGTTCCTCTGCGTGATCGGCGAGCCAACCAACATGCAGTTCGTACTGGGCCACAAGGGCAAGGGCTCCTACCACACCTACTGCCGTGGCCTGGAGGCCCATTCATCCCTGGCGCCGCGCTCGGTCAATGCCATCCACGTGGCGTGCGACTTCATCGCGGCGTTGCGCCGCAGCCAGCAGCAATTGCAGGAGCAGGGCGCCCAGGATGCGGATTACGACGTGCCCTACAGCACCGTGCATGTCGGGCAAATCGTCGGCGGCAAGGCGCTGAACATCGTGCCGAACCTGTGTACGCTGGATTTCGAAGTGCGCAATCTGCCGGCCGATGATCTGGATCAATTTTTGGAGCACCTGCGTGAGCAGGCCGAGGTGATCGTTCGCGAGGCGAAGAAGCTTTCGAGCGTGGCGGACATCGAGATCCAGACGTTGAATGTCTATCCGGGGCTCGATACGCATCCGAGTGTTGAGGCGGTGCGTTTTCTCAAGGACTTTGCTGCGCCGGGTACGGGGACGGCGAAGGTGTCTTTTGGGACTGAGGGTGGGTTGTTCAAGCAGCGGTTGGATGTGCCTGTGGTGGTCTGTGGGCCAGGTTCGATTGAGCAGGCGCATAAGCCTGATGAGTTTATCGAGGTGAGTCAGATGGAGGCGGGGGAGCGGTTTTTGGCGCAGGTGCTCGGTTCTCTAAAGCTCTAGCGCTATGTGTGTATATCCATTTTTTTGGTAACGGCTGCTGGCGGTTTCGCTTTTACAGCGACTCACTTTTGTGAAGCCCGGAAGCCGGCCCAGTCAAAAGTAAGCAAAACGCTTTTGCCCCACCACTTGGTGCCTCGCTAAGGCTCGGCATGCCCTCACTCCGGCGTTGCTCCGTGGGCCCGCCGCGAAGGCCCATCCATGGGCCAGCGCGGCTATCCCGGCATCCATGCCGGGATACCCACTCCACAACGCCTGCGTTCGGCCATCGTGGTTAACGGGGCGCCCGAGATCAACGTCCACCGCGAGGCGGCCTGATAGCCGACCTGGTTTTGGTTGGAACCGCGTTTCTTCTGGGGGAGCCTGCTCGCGATGGCAGTTGGCAGTCGCAGTTGGCAGGATGACGAAAGTACCTTGATCTTCACTCCCACAAGCAAACGCCGCTTTCGAGAGCAAACGATAAACCTGTGGCGAGGGAGCTTGCTCCCGCTGGGCTGCGCAGCAGACCCAAAACCATTCAGCAAGGTGTATCTGGATAATCGCAGGGTTGCGTTTTACGGCCGCTGCGCAGCCGAGCGGGAGCAAGCTCCCTCGCCACGGGTATCGTTTTTCTTGAATGCCGCAGCAAGCAGGCCCGCACAGGAAAAACGCAATCCCACCCAAACCAGGTCGGCTATCAGGCCGCCTCGCGGTGGACGTTGATCTCGGCGCCCCGTTAACCACGCTGGCCGAACGCAGGCATTGCGCAGTGGGCATCCCGGCATGGATGCCGGGATAGCCGCGCTGGCCCATGGATGGGCCTTCGCGGCGGGCCCACGGAGCAATGCCGGAGTGAGGGCACACCGAGCCGAGGCGAGGTGCCGAGTGGTGGGGCAAAAGCGCTAATGAGATGGTCAGCCCGGCGAGAATCTCAGGTCTAAACTTCTGAGGTTCTCCCTTTTCCTGAGGAGGCTTTCTCATGAACAGCGTGACGCTTCTAGGCATCGACATTGGCAAAAACAGCTTCCACTTGCATGGCCAAGATGCGCAAGGCCACATGGTTCTGCGCAAGAAGCTTAATCGCAGCCAGTTGCTACCGTGGCTAGCACAAATACCACCCTGCAAAGTCGCCATGGAATCCTGTGGCGGGTCACAGTTTCTGGCGAGAGAAATCACCAAGCTCGGCCATCAGGTCCAACTGATTGCGCCACAGCATGTAAAAGCTTACGTCACGGGCAACAAGAACGATTTCATTGATGCCGAAGCTATCTGCGAAGCCGCATCACGCCCCAGAACGCGCTCTGTGCAGGTCAAGTCGGTCGACCAGCAGGTATTGTCGACGGTGCATAAATTGCGTAAATCACTGGTAAGTCGACGCACCGGCGTGATCAACCAGGTGCACGGGTTCTTATTGGAGTTTGGCGTTATCTTTCCCGCCGGCTATGCCGCGCTGGATCGGGTTCCTACATTGATGGAAGAACACAATCTACCTCTGCGCCTGAGGCAGGCTATTAATCGGATGCTTGATGACATTCGTCAATTGACCAGCGAAATCAAAGCGCTGGATACCGAGATCAAGCAGCAGGTAAACAGGAGTGACGCCGGCAAAAGATTACAGAGCGTCCCCGGCATCGGCCCCCTCATCGCTAGCGCGTTGGTGGCCGATGTCGGGGATGCTTCGATGTACAAATCGTCCCGAGACTTTTCGGCCTCCCTGGGGTTAGTGCCGCGGCAATACTCGACTGGGGGGCAAACCACGTTACTGGGTATTAGCAAGCGTGGGGATCGGTATTTGCGAACCTTGTTGATGCAGGGCGCCCAAACCCTGCTTTACCGAATCGATAAACGAAACGATGCGCTCGGCGTCTGGGCTAGAAACCTTTTGGCCCGAAAACCAATCAACAAAGTTGCCTGTGCTCTGGCTAATAAAATGGCCAGGATCGTCTGGGCGCTGTTGACCAAAGGTGGCACCTACAACGGGCATTTCACTGCGTGATCCAGTTTTACCACCGGCTTTTGCGACGTCAGTAAGTGATGGCGATAAACGGCAAATATCCTGGCTGAGAACCTGATAAGCAAAGAAGCTTTCGAAGCTGAAGCGCTTTTAAGGACAGGCAGGAGCGAATACTCATCAAGGGCCGAGCGCGTACCCGCGCTCACATGGAGCCCGGATACATTAGCGCAAGCCTGATTTACCGTTCATCGTGACTGAGTAGCAAAAGGTAGGCTGACCATACATTTGGTTACTTTCGCGCTCTTCGAAAGTGAGTCGCTGTAAAAGCGAAACCATAATCAGCCATCACCAAAAAACGGATATACACCCAAATTACCGGGGACGCTCAGAAAAAACGCAACCGCAGCCCCTCGGTATAGCCTGCCGTCCCACCCCAAAACTTCAGCATCCAACACCGCCCAACCCCCACTTTCAGCATCCTGCGCCGCAGCGTCTCCCTAGACTGGAACTACCTCGGAACAGGACACGACCATGCTCACACAACACCTGAAAGACCCCAGCCTGCTGGCGGAACTGGCCTATATCGATGGACAGTGGATCGCCGCCGACGATGGCGCCACCCTCGACGTCATCAACCCAGCCACTGGCCAAACGCTTGCCCGCGTCCCCGCGATGCAAGGCAATGAGACCCGGCGCGCCATCGAGGCCGCCGAGCGTGCCTGGCCGGCGTGGCGGGCGCGTCCGGCGGCGGAGCGGGCGGGGCTGTTGGAGCGTTGGTATCAAGCCATGATGGACAACTTCGACGACCTCGCGCTGATCATGACCTATGAGCAGGGCAAGCCGCTGAGCGAAGCCAAGGGCGAGATTCGCTATGGCGCCGGGTTCGTCAAATGGTTCGCCGAAGAAGCCCGCCGGATCTATGGCGAAACCATACCGGCCCCCAGCGGCGACCGTCGCCTGCTCACGCTCAAGCAACCGGTGGGTGTCTGCGCCGCCATCACACCGTGGAATTTCCCCAATGCGATGATCACCCGCAAGTGCGCGCCGGCCTTGGCGGCGGGGTGTCCGGTCATCGTCAAGCCTTCGGACCTGACGCCCTTGTCGGCGCTGGCATTGGCGGTGCTGGCCGAGCGGGTCGGGATTCCGGCTGGGGTCTTCAACGTCGTGACCGGGCTGCCTGTCGGTATTGGCGAAGAGCTCACCAGCAACCCCACGGTACGGAAGATTTCCTTCACCGGTTCCACGGCGGTCGGCCGATTGCTGATGCGCCAGAGCGCCGAGCACATCAAGCGGCTGAGCCTGGAGCTGGGCGGCAACGCGCCGTTCATTGTGTTCGACGACGCGGACCTGGAGCAGGCCGTGGTCGGTATCATGCAAAGCAAGTTTCGCAACGCCGGCCAGACCTGTGTCTGCGCCAACCGCATCCTGGTGCAGGACGGTATCTACGAACGCTTCGCCGAGCGCCTGGTGCAGGAGGTGCGCAAGCTCAAGGTCGGCAATGGCCTTGAAGCCGATGTCATGATCGGCCCGTTGATCAACCCGGCGGCGGTGAGCAAGGTCGCCCGGCATATCGACGATGCGCTGAGCCAGGGCGCGCGATTGTTGTGTGGCGGCATTCCCCAGGGCGACAGCCAGTTTGTCGAGCCGACGGTGCTGGGCGACGCCCATGCCGGGATGCTGCTGGCCAACGAAGAAACCTTCGGCCCCGTTGCCCCGCTGATGCGCTTTACCACCGAGGAAGAGGCCCTGGCCCTGGCCAATGCCACGCCTTATGGCCTGGGCGCTTATTACTTCACTCAGGACCTGCGCCGTTCATGGCGGTTCGGCGAGGCGCTGGAGTTCGGCATGGTCGGCCTCAACACCGGGATCATTTCCATGGAGGTCGCGCCCTTCGGCGGTATCAAACAGTCGGGCCTGGGCCGCGAAGGCAGCAAGTACGGCCTGGATGAATACCTTGAAGTCAAAGCCTTCCACATCGGTGGGTTGTGATGTGGCCATCGTTTGAACGGACCCTTGGGAGTCATGATTGATGAGCAAACCCTTTCGAATCGCTGCGATTGCCGGTGATGGCATTGGCAGGGAAGTGCTGCCCGAAGGCCTGCGCGTATTGGAGCAGGCCGCGAAGAAGTGGCAGTTGGACTTGAACATTGAAGTGCTCGATTGGGCCCACTGCGATTATTACTTGGAGCACGGGCAGATGATGCCCGCCGACTGGTTCGAGCAACTCAAGGGTTTCGACGCCATCTACTTCGGCGCCGTGGGTTGGCCGGACAAGGTCCCGGACCATATTTCCCTGTGGGGCTCGTTGCTCAAGTTCCGCCGCGATTTCGACCAGTACGTGAATATCCGCCCGGTGCGCCTGTTTCCAGGTGTACCGTGCCCGTTGGCCGGACGAGAGGCGGGGGATATCGATTTCGTGGTGATCCGTGAGAACACCGAGGGTGAATATTCATCGGTCGGCGGCAAGATGTTCGAGGGCACCGAGCATGAGTTCGTGCTGCAGGAATCGGTGTTCACCCGCCGAGGCGTCGACCGGATCCTCAAGTTTGCCTTCGACCTGGCCCAGGCTCGACCACGCAAGCGCCTGACGGCGGCGACCAAGTCCAACGGGATATCCATCAGCATGCCGTACTGGGATGAACGCACCGCGTTGATGGCCGAGCACTACCCCGAGGTGACCTGGGACAAGCAACACATCGACATCCTCTGCGCGCGTTTTGTCTTGCAGCCGGACCGTTTCGACGTGGTGGTTGCCTCGAACCTGTTCGGCGATATCCTCTCCGACCTGGGCCCGGCCTGCGCCGGAACCATCGGTATCGCGCCGTCGGCCAATCTCGACCCGGAGCGCCGCTTTCCATCGCTGTTCGAACCGGTGCACGGCTCGGCGCCAGACATCTACGGGCAGAACATCGCCAACCCGATCGCGATGATCTGGTCCGGCGCGCTGATGCTCGATTTCCTCGGCAATGGCGATGAACGTTATCGCGCGGCCCATGACGGGATTCTCCAGGCTATCGAGCAGGTGATTGCCCAAGGACCGATCACCCCGGACTTGGGCGGGCAAGGCTCGACCCAGGACGTCGGCAAGGCTATCGCTTCGGCGCTTTGAGGGCCTGGCGCACTATCGCCAGCCCATGTGGTCGTAACCTTCAACGCATCCGTGCTTGAACGTTATGACCCATGGAGACCCAATGAATCAGGACGTCCCGAACACCGATACCAATCGCCGCCAATTGCTGCAGATCATCGCCGGGCTGTCTGACGGCGTGATCCTGGTGGAGGTCGACCAGACCATCGCCTGGGCCAACGAAGCCGCCTTGACCATGCACGGCGTCAAGGAGCTTGAAGAGCTGGGTCGCAATGCCAAGGCGTACGCCCAACGCTTCAACCTGCGCTACCGCAACAATCATTCGCTGCCCGAGGAAAACTACCCGATCGCCCGCGTGGCGCGCGGCGATGAATTCACCGACGTGCTGGTGGAAGTCACACCGGTGGCGGATCCGGACCGCACCTGGGTGCACCGCATCCGCAGCATGGTGCTGACCGACCGTAACGACGAACCGGAATACCTGGTGCTTATTCTCAGCGACGCCACCGAGTGGGCCAGCGCTGAACAGCGTTTCGAGAAGACCTTCGGCGCCAACCCGGCGCCGGCGGTGATCTGCCGTCTCAGTGACCTGCGCTACATCAAGGTCAACGCGGGATTCCTGGAAATGACCGGCTACAGTCGCGAGCAGGTGATCGGGCGTTCGGTGTACGAGTTGGATGTGCTCGAGGCGGCCGAGAAGCGCGCCCTGGCCATCGAGCGCCTGGGGCAGGGGGTGACCATTCCGCAGATGCAGGCGGAGATGCGCTTGCCTGACGGCACCAATAAACAGGTGATCGTTGCCGGTCAGCCGCTGGACCTGCACGACGAGGACTGCATGCTGTTTTCCTTCATGGACATGGAACCGCGGCGCAAGGCGGAAACGGCGTTGCGCCAGAGCGAGGAGCGTTTTGCCAAATCGTTTCGCCTGTCCCCGGTGCCGACCTTGATCTGCAGCGGTGAGCAGCAGCTGCTGGAAATCAACGAAGCGTTCCTCCAGACGACGGGTTATAGCAGCGAGGAGCTGCTGGGCAAGACCGTGGATGAAATCGGGTTTCTTGACAAAGGGGCGGGCGCGACACTCTTTGCCCGGCTGGAGAAGACGGCCACGGTGTCCCGCGTCGACGTCAAGGTGCACAAGAAGGGCGGCGAACAGATCGATTGCGAAGTGGCGGCCGACACCGTGCTCATCCAGGACAAACCGTGCTACTTGCTGGTGCTGATGAACATCACCGAACGCAAGCGCTCGGAGCTGGAGCTGGTGGCCGCCATCGAGGAAGTGATGAAGGACGCCTCATGGTTCAGCCGGACCCTGATCGAAAAACTGGCCAATGTAAAAAGCATCAACGCGCAGTCGCCGACGACGTCTTTCACCGAACTGACGGCCCGGGAGCGTGATGTGCTGGGGCTGATTTGCGAGGGACTGGCGGATAAGGAAATTGCCGCGCGTTTGAAGTTGGCCCCCAATACCGTGCGCAATCATGTGGCAACGCTCTATTCGAAACTCGACGTCCACAGCCGCAGCGAGGCGATTGTATGGGCGCGGGAACGCGGCTTGTTCGCCAATGAATGGCGGATGAAGGCACAATGATAGCCAGTGCAAATGCACCTGGCGCGCTGGTGCAAATTCGGGTTTTGCTCGGACTGTAACCTCCTTAGGCTGAAAGGGTGCGGTGTTCCTGTTGATGCCGCGTCCCCCACGAAACAGTCAAGGAATACGCCACGATGTACAGCAAACCCCTTCAAATCGAGCGCGAAAGGACGTCTGGACAAGCCAGGAGGCAAGGGGCATCCACCGCTCTCTTACGACGCCGAAGCTGAGGTGCACGCCATGACCCATCTGGCTCCTCTGCGCGCCCGTCTCGAAACAAACTTTGCCCCTCTGTCCTGCGAGTGCAACCTCAACGGCGATGGCACGCTCACCATCCGCCTGTATCACCGGGAAAGCGGCGAGGTTGACCTGGTGGTCAGCGGTATGAGCGTCGACAGCATCCGGTCCGAGGAAGGCTTGGCCAAGCTGATCGATGAACTGCGGTACGAGCTGCACAACACGCCGTTGCATCGCAGCAGCGATCCCGCCTGAAGCTGAACTCGCCACAGGTGCCGGGACCCTACAACAACGTCGCCCGGCAATCGAGCACCAGACGCGCGCCTCCCGACTCGCTGCGGTCCACCTCCAGCGTGAACCCGTGCAAGCTGACAATCGCGGCGACGATCGACAGGCCCAGGCCGAATCCGCCGTGCTGGCTGCTGCCCTCGGCGCGATAGAAGCGCCGGAACACCGCCTTGCGTTCTGCCTCGGGGATACCGGGGCCGGAGTCGATTACTTCGATGCGCGTGCTGTCGCCCTGATCGACGCCTCGCAGGATCACCTTGCCGCCCGGCGGGGTGAACTTGATCGAGTTGCTCAACAGGTTTGACACCGCTTCGAACAGCAAGGCCCGATCGCCGTTGAGCAAGGGCAGGCTGTCGGGTATTTCCAGGATGAAGACCAGTTCGCCTTCTTCAGCCAGCGGCAGGTAGAAGTCGTGCAATTCCTGCAACAGCGGCAACGGGTCGAGGCGCACGAAGCCAGAGCGGCGCTGTTGATCCTCCAGCTCGGAAATTCGCAGCAAGCCGCGGAATCGCGCCATGAGCGTGTCGGTCTCGGCGATCACCTGGTCCATCTGCAGCGCTTCGGCAGAGCCGTCCGCCGCCTCTTGCTGGATGCGATAAAGCTGGGCGCGCAGGCGTGTCAGCGGTGTCCGCAGGTCGTGGGCGATGTTGTCGCACACGCCTTTTACTTCATTCATCAATCGTTCGATGCGGTCTAGCATGGCATTGACGATGGCGGCCAGCATGTCCAACTCATCGCGACGACTCGACAGCGGCAGGCGATGCTTCAGATCGCCGGCGACGATTGCTTCGGCACTCGCCTGCAAGGCACGAATGCGCCGCAGCGGACGGCGGCGCAGCAGATGCCAGCCGGCAACGCCTGGCAGGATGGTCAGCGACACGCCCCAGAACAAGGCGTGCAGGATGATCCGCGTCACCGCGAACAGCGAGCCGTTGTCCCGTGCCAGTACCAGCCAGCGACCGTCCTGGGTCCGGGTCGCTACCGCATCGCAACTGTCGGACGGCACGCCCGGATCGTCGGAATCGACGCAGCCACCAAGCATGTGGATCTTGCCATCCAGGGGCAGGTCGGCGGGAATGCGCTGGATCGGCCCGCTCAAATGACGCAGTTGCGGATCGAACAGGCCGTAGGCGTCGACGCCGCGCTCATCCAGGGTCAGGCTGGCCATCAGCGCGTCTTCCAACTGATCGCCGTGGATGCGGGCAAACAGATGCTGGCGCTGCATCAGGGAATGCTTGGCGAGGCTGTCGAGATAGCCGAATACCTCGTAATACATCACGCCCATCAGGATCGCGCTCCAGAGCACGAACAGCGCACTGTAGAGCGCCAGCAGGCGGCTGCTAGAGGAGCGCCAGCCCTTAGCGGGGTTCAGCAATGACATAGCCGGAACCTCGTACCGTGCGGATCAGCGGTTCCAGGCCCGGCGGGTCGATCTTCTTGCGCAGGCGACCGATGTGGACATCGATCAGGTTGGTGCCCGGGTCGAAGTGATAACCCCAGACTTCCTCGAAAATCATCATGCGCGAGAGGATCTGGCCGCTGTTGCGCATGAGGAATTCCAGCAGCTTGTACTCGGTGGGCAGCAGGCTCAGCAATTGGCTGTTGCGGCTGGCTTCGCGGCTGATCAGGTTCAGCTCCAGGTCTGCCACCCGCAGCACGGTTTCCGGTTCGCGGGCGCCATTGTTGCGCCGCAGCAGCACTTCGACGCGGGCGGCCATTTCGTCAGTGGCAAACGGCTTGGTCAGGTAATCGTCGCCGCCGGCGCGCAGCCCGCGCACGCGTTCGTCGACATCGGAAAGGGCGCTGATCATCAGGATCGGCGTGGCCACGCCCATGGTCCGCAACGTGGTGACGATCACCAGACCGTCGAGCTCGGGCAGCATGCGGTCCAGGGTGATCAGGTCGTAGTCACCGCTGACGGCCCGTTCCAGGCCTTCGCGGCCATTGTCGACCCAATCGACGTCCAGGCCGTTGCGGGTCAGTTCGGCGACGATCTCACGGGCGGTCACGGCGTCGTCTTCGATGGTCAGGATGCGGTTCATGGGCAGTTCCGGGTGAGGAAATTGGAGCGACTGCGCAGCATTCTGCCAAATAATACCTGTCGGCTTTCTGAAAAAAAGTTCATGGACGCCGACAAGGAGCCCGCCGTATCCATTCGTTATTCCACCGGCGTGCTGACAAACGCTTCCAGCCCTTCGGCATAGCCGGTAAACGCGCTGATCTGCGGGAACGCTTTGCCTTGCACCTGGTCCGCGACCAACAGATTAGTGAAGGTCCAGGCCACCGCAACGGTAATACCGGCCTGATCGAGCGAGCCGTCAGTGGGCAGCGGTTGTTTGGCGAGGGCCTGTTCCAGCGCCTCATAGGCCGCGAGCAGTTGGCCGGATACCCGCTCGACCCATGGCGCATGCTGGATTTCCGTCGGTCGCAGGGTGCGTTCGTAATAGATCTGCACCGACTTCTCGCACGCCGCCAACGCCAGCCCGATCAACTGCAGCGATCGCAACCGTTGCCCTGGCTCGGTCGGCATCAGGCTGTTCCCGGGCCCGGCCAGGGTTTCCAGATAATCGATGATCAAGGTGGAATCCATCAGCACCGAGCCATCGTCAAGCACCAGCGTCGGTGCCTTGACCACCGGATTGATGCTCTGGAAGTGCTGGAAGTGCCTGAACACCGAGACCGATTCATGTTCCAAGGCGATTCCCAGGCGTTTGGCGGAAATGGCGACGCGTCGTACGTAGGGTGAGTCCAGCATGCCGATCAGTTTCATGGTTTTCCCTTCAGCGGTTTGGCAGGTCAGGGGTCAATCCTCGAACCCGACCTGTTCATGGATTTCATCGACCTTGAGTTCCAGCCGGTACGCCACGGCAATGAACAACGCCTGGCACAGGCACAACGTGGCACTCAAGGAACGGAACGCGAACGAGCTGCCTTCATTCACCAACAATACCGCATTGGCCCGCTTGGCCAGGGGCGACAGGTTGCTGTCAGTGATGATCAGTGTCTTGGCCTGGTGATGCTGGGCGATGCGCAGGCAATGCTGGGTTTCCTTGCCGTAGGGCGTAAAGCTGATGGCGATGACCAGGTCGTTGGCCCGCACGCTGCGCATCTGCTCGCGATAACTGCCGCCCAGGCCGGAGACCAAATGGATGCGCTTGTTGGTGTGTTGCAGGTTGTAGACCAGGTAATCGGCCACCGCGAATGAACGGCGTACACCGACGACATAGATGTTATCGGCGTTGACCACCAGGTCGACGGCCTTTTCGAACGCTTCGTCGTCCAGCTCGAGCCCCAGGCGCTCGATGCCCGACAGTGTGGCATTGACGCATTCGCGTGCCAGGTCGCCGGCGCTGGCTTTCTGCGACTTGTTGGCGATCATGCTGCGAATGCGTTGCTGGTAGTTCTGTACCGGCGTGGTCTTGTGGGTATACGCCTCGCGAAACAGTGCCTGCATTTCGCTGAAGCCGCTGAAACCGAAGCGTTGCGAAAACCTGACGATGGCCGACGGGTGTACTTCGCACTCCCGGGCGATGTCGCTGATGCGGTCGACCATGATCCGGTCGCTTTGCTGGCTCATGTAGCTGGCGATGCGTTTGAGCTGGCGCGGCAGGCTTTCGTATTCCTCGGTAATCAGTTGCAACAGCCGCTCGGCGTTGACCGGTGGGCTGGGGAGGGCGGCTTCGGACGCGCTCTCGGACGGCGCCGGCAGATCGGGGCGGGTCATAGGAAATCCTTCTGGCTTGTTCTTATAGGGCACCCCGCAGATCGGGTAGGCCCTCGACAATAGGTTGGCTGGTCGCAGTCTACAGCGTAGGCGCTGGGAAAATCAGCGGCAGACAACGTTGTAACGCCTGCTGAAACGATGCACTGCGTCTGGCTCGCTTGAGCAGTAGCGTATTGGAAAAAATATTCCATGATAAAAATTTATGGAATAAATATTGATTATTGCCGCCCGCTCGTTTTAGTCTGCTTCCAACAAAGCGTTGGCGTCGGTTCCGGCGCCAAGCGCAGGCTGATAAAAATAACAGGAGCCAGCATGGGCCAGACTCGTTTTGCCAGTGGGCGTCAATTGGATGTGATCTGCCTCGGACGCCTGGGCGTCGATCTCTACGCGCAGCAAATCGGCGCGCGCCTGGAAGATGTCAGCAGTTTTGCCAAATACCTCGGCGGCTCGTCTGCCAACATCGCCTTCGGCACGGCCCGCCTGGGACTCAAGTCGGCGATGCTGAGCCGGGTAGGCGATGATCACATGGGGCGTTTTCTGGTCCAGTCCCTGGCGCGTGAAGGTTGCGATGTCAGCGGCATAAAAGTCGATCCTGAACGCCTGACGGCCATGGTCCTTTTGGGGATCAAGGACCGGGAAACCTTCCCCCTGGTGTTCTACCGGGAAAACTGCGCGGACATGGCGCTACGGGCCGAAGACATCGACGAGGCGTTCATCGCGTCCAGCAAGGCGCTGCTGATCACCGGCACGCATTTCTCCACCGAAGGCGTCTACGAGGCGAGTATCCAGGCGCTGGACTTTGCCGAGAAACATCAGGTCAAGCGCGTCCTCGACATCGATTACCGCCCGGTGCTCTGGGGCTTGGCGAGCAAGGCCGATGGGGAAACCCGTTTTGTCGCCGACCGCAAAGTCAGCCAGCACGTCCAAGGCATCCTGCCGCGTTTCGACCTGATCGTCGGCACCGAAGAAGAGTTTTTGATTGCCGGCGGCAGCGAAGACTTGCTGACCGCGCTGCGCACCGTACGCTCGCTGACGGCGGCCACCCTGGTGGTCAAGCTCGGCCCGCAGGGTTGCACGGTGATCCACGGCGAGATTGCGAACCGACTGGAGGACGGCGACATCTATCCCGGCGTGCGGGTCGAGGTGCTGAACGTGCTCGGCGCGGGTGACGCGTTCATGTCGGGCTTCCTCGCCGGTTGGCTGGAGGACGCGAGCGATGAGCGCTGCTGCCAGTTGGCCAATGCCTGTGGTGGTCTGGTGGTGTCGCGCCACGCCTGTGCCCCGGCCATGCCGACCCGGGCCGAACTCGAGTACTTATTCGACAGCCCGGTACCGATCACCCGGCCGGACCAGGACGTCGTGTTGCAACGACTGCATCAGGTCAGCGTACCGCGCAAGATCTGGAAGCAGCTGTTCGTTTTTGCCTTCGACCATCGTTGGCAGTTGGTGGAATTGGCCCAGAAGAGCGGGCGCGACCTCGACAGCATCGGCCAGCTCAAACAACTGTTCATCCAGGCCGTGGAGCGGGTCGAGGCCGACCTGCAACGCCAGGGCATCGATGCCGACGTCGGCCTGTTGGCCGACCAGCGTTTCGGCCAGGACTCGTTGAACGCCGCCACCGGACGTGGCTGGTGGGTGGCGCGTCCGGTGGAGGTCCAAGGTTCGCGGCCACTGGCCTTCGAGCATGGACGGTCCATTGGCAGCAACCTGATCGCCTGGCCGCAGGAACAAATTATCAAGTGCCTGGTGCAATTCCACCCCGATGACGAGCCGCTGCTGCGCCTGGAACAGGAGGCGCAACTGATGGGCTTGTACAAGGCCTCCCAGGTTAGCGGCCATGAATTGCTGCTGGAAGTCATTCCGCCGAAGGATCACCCCTCGGCCCATCCGGACGTGCTCTATCGCGCGCTCAAGCGCCTCTACAACCTGGGGATCTTCCCGGCGTGGTGGAAAATCGAAGCCCAGACCTGCGATGAGTGGAAGCAACTCGACGAACTGATCCAGGCGCGTGACCCGTATTGCCGGGGCGTGGTGCTGCTGGGCCTCAACGCGCCCGCCGCCGCGCTGGCCGAAGGTTTTCGGCAAGCCAGCCAAAGCACCACGTGCCGGGGTTTTGCCGTGGGCCGGACGATTTTCCAAGAACCGAGCCGGGCCTGGTTGGCCGGGGAAATCGATGATGAAACGTTGATTCGGGACGTGCAGGGCAGGTTTGTGGAATTGATCGAGGCCTGGCGCAGCGCCCGTGCTTGATGGATGTTGCGCCGGCTCTTGTGGCGAGGGAGCTTGCTCCCGCTGGACTGCAAAGCAGTCCCAAAGTCAGCCACCCCGATTCAACAGATAAACCGCAACCATAAGTTTGCGACTGCTGCGCAGCCGAGCGGGAGCAAGCTCCCTCGCCACAGGTGATCGGTTGAACATTAGAGAAAACAACAAAAAAGGTGCAGCCATGCCCGCTATTCGAATTGGCATCAACCCGATTTCCTGGAGCAACGACGACTTGCCGTCCCTGGGTGGCGAGACGCCGTTGAGCACGGCGCTGAGCGAAGGCAAGGAAATCGGCTACGAAGGTTTTGAGCTCAACGGCAAATTCCCCAAGGATGCCAAGGGCGTCGGGGACGTGTTGCGTCCATATGATTTGGCGTTGGTCTCCGGCTGGTACTCCAGCCGCCTCGCGCGACGTTCGGCGGCCGAGGAAATCGACGCGATCGCCAGCCATGTCGAGCTGTTGGCGCAGAACGGCGCGACGGTGCTGGTCTACGGCGAAGTCGCCGATTCCATCCAGGGCCAGCGCATCCCGTTGATCGAACGGCCACGCTTTCATACCGACGAAGCCTGGCAAACCTACGCCGACAAGCTGACCGAACTGGCGCGCTTCACGCTGTCCCAAGGCGTGCGCCTGGCGTATCACCACCACATGGGTGCCTACGTCGAATCACCTTCGGACATCGACAAACTCATGGCCTTGACCGGCAGCGAGGTCGGCCTGTTGTTCGACTCGGGCCATTGCTACATGGGCGGCGGCGAACCGTTGCAAGTGCTGCGCAAACACATCGAGCGCATCTGCCATGTGCACTTCAAGGACGTGCGCAAACCTGTTGTGCAACTGGCGCGCAACAACCTCTGGAGTTTCCCTGACTGCATCATCAATGGCACGTTCACGGTGCCGGGGGATGGCGATATCGATTTCGCCGCCTTGCTGGACGTGCTGCTGGCTGCCGATTATCAGGGGTGGCTGGTGGTGGAAGCCGAGCAGGACCCCGCGGTGGCGCCGAGTTATATCTACGCCAAGAAGGGCTACGACACGCTGCGTGCCCTGTTGCAAGAGAGGATCCCGGCATGAGCCTTTTGATCAAGAGCAATCCTGGCGGCCGAACCATGGTCGAACTGCCGCGCGACGCGCTGGAATACGTCGGTTTCGGCGCTTACCGCCTGAGCCTTGGCGAAACCCTTCCGGTGGCTGCCGGGGACAAGGAGTTGTGCGTGGTACTGCTCAGCGGCCGTATCCATCTCAAGGGCGAAGCGCCGGGACAGGGCGCCTTCGACTGGGACAACCTCGGCGATCGCCAGTCAGTGTTCGAGGATAAATCCCCTTACGCCGCGTACCTGCCGCCCGGCAGCCAGGCCCAGGTCACCGCGTTGAGCGACGTGCAGGTGGCGGTGTGCGCAGCGCCGGGTGCTGCCTCGAATGAATACGGGCCACGGCTGATCCGTCCCGAGAGCATGAAGCGCAGTGTGCGCGGCAAGGGCGCCAATACCCGCTACGTCTGCGACATCCTGCCCGACAGCGAACCGGCCCATTCGCTGCTGGTGGTGGAAGTGCGCACGCCGTCAGGTCATTCGTCCAGCTACCCGCCGCACAAGCACGACACCGATGACTTGCCGCATCAAAGCTTTCTTGAAGAGACCTATTACCACCAGGTCAACCCGTCCCAGGGCTTCGTGTTCCAGCGGGTCTATACCGACGACCGCAGCATCGACCAGGCCATGGCCGTGGAAAACAGCGATCTGGTGGTCGTACCCAAGGGTTATCACCCGGTCAGCGTGCCTTACGGGTACGAGTCTTACTACCTGAACGTCATGGCCGGTCCGAAGCGGGTCTGGCAGTTCCATAACGATCCGCAGCACAGCTGGCTGCTCGACCTCTGACCCACAGAATCCGCACGGAGAACCCGCACCATGAGCGACACCCCGGTTATAGGCCATTACATCAACGGTCGCGTGCATGACAACGACGCCGCCCGGTTCAGCAATGTCTTCAACCCAGCCACCGGCGCGGTGCAGGCTCGGGTGGCGCTGGCCGAACCGGGGACCGTCGAAGCGGCGGTCGCGTCGGCGCTCTCGGCGTTCCCGGTCTGGTCCGAACAGTCGTCATTGCGCCGTTCGCGCGTCATGTTCAAGTTCAAGGAACTACTGGACCGTCATCATGACGAACTGGCGCAAATCATCAGTCGCGAACACGGCAAGGTGCTGTCCGACGCCCACGGCGAAGTCACCCGCGGCATCGAAATCGTCGAGTACGCCTGTGGTGCACCGAGCCTGCTCAAGACCGATTTCAGCGACAACATCGGCGGCGGCATCGACAACTGGAACCTGCGCCAGCCCTTGGGCGTGTGCGCCGGCGTGACACCGTTCAACTTTCCGGTGATGGTGCCGTTGTGGATGATTCCCCTGGCATTGGTCGCCGGCAACTGTTTCATTCTCAAGCCTTCGGAGCGCGACCCGTCCGCCAGCCTGTTGATGGCTCGGTTGCTGACGGAGGCGGGCTTGCCGGACGGGGTTTTCAACGTGGTCCAGGGCGACAAGACGGCCGTGGATGCGCTGTTGCAGCATCCGGACATCGAGGCGATTTCTTTTGTCGGCTCCACCCCCATCGCCGAATACATCCACCAGCAGGGCACCGCGAACGGCAAGCGGGTACAGGCCCTGGGCGGGGCGAAAAATCACATGATCGTCATGCCCGATGCTGACCTTGATCAGGCGGCGGACGCGCTGATCGGCGCGGCCTACGGTTCGGCAGGCGAGCGTTGCATGGCGATTTCCATTGCCGTGGCGGTGGGCGACGTCGGCGATGAACTGATCGCTCGCTTGCTGCCGCGTATCGACCAGTTGAAGGTCGGCAACGGTCAGCAGGCCGGCACCGACATGGGGCCGTTGGTCACTGCCGAGCACAAGGCCAAGGTGGAAGGTTTCATCGACGCCGGCGTGGCCGAGGGTGCGCGGCTGATCGTCGACGGTCGGGGCTTCAAGGTGCCGGGGGCCGAGCAGGGATTTTTTGTCGGGGCGACGCTGTTCGATCAGGTAACTGCCCAGATGAGCATCTACCAGCAAGAGATTTTCGGCCCGGTGCTGGGGATCGTTCGTGTGCCGGATTTCGCCACGGCGGTGGCGTTGATCAACGCCCATGAGTTTGGCAATGGCGTGTCGTGCTTCACCCGCGACGGCGGCATCGCCCGGGCGTTTGCCCGCAGCATCAAGGTTGGCATGGTGGGCATCAACGTACCGATTCCGGTGCCCATGGCCTGGCATTCCTTTGGAGGCTGGAAGCGTTCGCTGTTCGGCGATCACCATGCCTACGGCGAAGAAGGCCTGCGCTTCTACAGTCGCTACAAGAGCGTGATGCAGCGCTGGCCGGACAGCATCGCCAAGGGTCCTGAGTTCAGCATGCCCACTGCCCAATAACTCATTAAATGAATGCCGGAGGGAGAACAACAATGAACAAGCCCCTGCGTTTTGCCTTGAACCGAATGGTTGCCCCGCGCCTGTCACTGCCGGCGTTCATCGACCTGGCCCTGGCGTTGAAAACCGATGCCATTGAGATCCGCAACGACTTGAAGGGCGTCGAGATCGAAGACGGCATGCCGCCGGCCCGGGTCCGTGAACTGTGCGAGGAACGCGGCATCAAGGTGCTGTCGATCAACGCCCTGTACCCCTTCGATGTGTGGAACGAGGAGCGCCGCACCCAGGCCGTGCGATTGGCTGACTACGCCCGTGAATGCGGCGCCGAGGGGCTGGTGATGTGCCCGCTCAACGACCGCGCCGACCCGCGCAGCGAGGCCGAGCGCGCGGCGGGGCTGCGGACCTCGCTCAGTGAGCTGGCACCGATCCTGCGCGCCTTTGGCATCTACGGCTTCATCGAGCCGCTGGGTTTCGAAGAGTGTTCATTGCGGCGCAAGCGCACGGCAGTGGAAGCGATCAAGGCCATCGGCGGGCTGGATGTGTTCCGCCTGGTGCATGACACCTTTCATCATTACTTGGCGGGCGAGGAGGAGTTTTTCCCTGAACTGACCGGGCTGGTGCACATCTCCGGCGTCGAGGATGCCCAGGCACCGTTGGCGACCATTCGCGACGGTCATCGGGTGCTGGTCGGCGAGGCCGACATCCTCGGCAACGCTGGGCAGATCGAAGCGCTGCGGGCCGCAGGTTATGAAGGCTACTTGTCCTTCGAGCCGTTTGCCGAAAGCGTCCATGAACTGGCCGATATCCGCCAGGCACTAGGGGCGAGCATGAATCACCTGAAAAGCTCCCAGGCCTGACGCGACTGCCGATCTGGCCGGGCTCTGCAAGGGGAACCGAAACCGAGCGCCGCCAATTGCATTCCAGACTGCATTCCAGACCTGCATTCCAGATAAGGTGCAAGCATGACCACAACACGACTGACCATGGCCCAGGCCCTGGTGAAATTCCTCGATAACCAGTACATCGAGGTCGATGGCGTCCAGAGCAAATTCGTCGCCGGGGTGTTTACCATTTTCGGCCACGGCAATGTGCTGGGCCTGGGCCAGGCGCTTGAACAGGACGGTGGCGACCTGGTGGTCCATCAGGGCCGCAACGAACAGGGCATGGCCCATGCCGCCATCGGGTTTGCCAAGCAGCACCTGCGGCGCAAGATCTACGCCTGCAGCTCATCGGTTGGCCCCGGCGCGGCGAACATGCTGACCGCCGCCGCCACCGCGACGGCCAACCGCATTCCGTTGCTGCTATTGCCGGGCGACGTCTACGCCAGCCGCCAGCCCGACCCGGTGCTACAGCAGATTGAACAATTCCACGACCTGAGCATCAGTACCAACGATGCGTTCAAGGCCGTGAGCAAATATTGGGACCGGATCAATCGCCCCGAGCAACTGATGACCGCCGCGATCCAGGCGATGCGCGTGCTCACCGATCCGGCCGAGACCGGCGCGGTGACCCTGGCGCTGCCTCAGGATGTGCAGGCCGAGGCCTACGACTATCCGGATTACTTCCTGCAAAAACGCGTGCACCGCATCGACCGCCGCCCGGCCACCGAAGCGATGCTCGGCGATGCCCTGGCGCTGCTCAAGGGCAAGCGCAAGCCGTTGATCATCTGTGGTGGCGGCGTGCGCTACTCCGGCGCCAACGCCGCGTTGCAGGCCTTTGCCGAACGCTTCGAGATTCCGTTTGCCGAGACCCAGGCCGGCAAAAGTGCCGTGGTTTCCAGCCACCCACTGAACGTCGGCGGCGTCGGTGAAACCGGTTGCCTGGCGGCGAACCTGCTGGCCAAGGAAGCGGACTTGATCATCGGTGTCGGCACGCGCTACAGCGATTTCACCACCGCTTCGAAATGGCTGTTCCAACACCCCGACGTGCAGTTCCTCAACCTCAACATCAACCCCTGCGATGCGTTGAAACTCGATGGCGTGCAGCTGCTGGCCGATGCCCGTTCGGGCCTGGAGGCGTTGTCCGCCGCGATGGGCGACTATCGTGCCGAATGGGCCGGGCAGATCGCCGAGGCCAAGGCGCGGTTGGATGCCGAAGTGGACCGGATTTATCAGGCTGACTTCAAGACCGAGGACTTCGTCCCGGAAATCAACGATCACATGGACCCGGCGGTGTTTCGCGAATTCATCGAGCTCACCGGTTCCTGCCTGACCCAGAGCCGGGTGCTAGGCACCCTCAACGAAACCCTGGCGGATGACGCGATCATCGTCGCGGCCGCCGGCAGCTTGCCCGGCGACTTGCAGCGCAGTTGGCGCAGCCTGGGGGTGAACACCTATCACGTCGAATACGGTTATTCGTGCATGGGCTACGAAGTGAACGCTGCCCTGGGCGTGAAACTCGCCGAGCCGGAAAAAGAGGTCTATGCCTTGGTCGGCGACGGTTCCTACATGATGCTGCATTCGGAACTCGCCACTTCGATCCAGGAGCGCCGCAAGATCAACGTCGTGCTGCTGGACAACATGACGTTCGGTTGCATCAACAATCTGCAAATGGAACACGGCATGGACAGCTTCGGCACCGAGTTCCGCTTCCGCAACCCGGACACCGGCAAGCTCGACGGCGGCTTTGTGCCGGTGGACTTCGCCATGAGCGCGGCGGCCTACGGCTGCAAGACCTACACCGTCAAGACCCTCGACGAGCTTCACGCGGCCCTGGCCGACGCCCGGCGCCAGACGGTCTCGACGCTGATCGACATCAAGGTCTTGCCCAAGACCATGATCCACAAATACCTGTCGTGGTGGCGTGTCGGCGTGGCGCAAGTTTCCACCAGCGCCCGCACCGATGCCGTCGCCAAGACCCTCAATGAACGACTGGCCAAGGCCCGTCAATACTGATTGCCCCAACACCTACATTAAGGAGTTCCACATGTCTTTGAAGCTGGGCGTCATCGGCACCGGGGCCATCGGCCAGGACCATATCCGTCGTTGCAGCCAGACCTTGCTCAACAGCCAGGTCGTGGCAGTGACCGACATCAACCTCGCCCAGGCGGCAAAGGTGGTGGCCGACTTGAAGCTGACCGCCGAGGTCTACCCCGACGGCCACGCTTTGATCAAAGCGCCGGACGTCGAGGCGATCCTGGTCACGTCCTGGGGGCCGAGCCACGAAGAATTCGTACTGGCGGCCATCGCGGCCGGCAAGCCGGTGTTCTGTGAAAAACCGCTGGCCGTCACCGCCGAAGGCTGCCGCCGGATCGTCGACGCCGAAGTGGCCCACGGCAAGCGCCTGGTGCAGGTGGGTTTCATGCGCCCTTATGACGAAGGTTATCGGGCGCTCAAAGCGGTGATCGACAGCGGCCAGATCGGCGAGCCGTTGATGCTGCACTGCGCCCATCGAAACCCTCGCGTGGGTGAAAACTACAAGACCGATATGGCGATCACCGACACCCTGATCCATGAGCTGGATGTGTTGCGCTGGTTGCTGGCCGATGACTACGTGTCGGTGCAGGTCGTATTCCCACGCAAGACCAGCAAGGCCCTGGCCCACCTGCGGGATCCGCAGATCGTCCTGCTGGAAACCGCCAAGGGCACGCGCATCGACGTCGAAGTGTTCGTCAACTGCCAGTACGGCTATGACATCCAGTGCGAAGTGGTGGGGGAGACCGGCATCGCCAAGCTGCCAGAACCGTCCCAGGTGCAACTGCGCAGCGACGCCAAGCTGTCCAACGCGATCCTGATGGATTGGAAAGACCGCTTCATCGCCGCCTATGACGTTGAACTGCAAGCCTTCATCGACGGCGTACGCGCCGGGCGCGTCGGTGGGCCATCGGCCTGGGACGGCTACGCGGCGGCGGTGGCGGCAGATGCGTGCATCGAAGCGCAGCAGAGTGGGCAGATCGTGAAGGTCGAGTTGCCGCAGCGTCCTCGTTTCTACGGCTGAGACGTTCCTATAGAAATTGCATAAGGGATTTTCATGCGAATCGGATTAGTGGGCTATGGCAAGGGCGGACGGTTTTTTCATGCGCCGCTGATCAGCAGTCTGCCGGGGGCTACGTTTGTTGGCGTGGTGACCCGGTCCGCCGAGCGGCGCCAGCAATTGGCGACCGAACATCCACACGCCCAGCCGTTCGACAGCCTCGAACAGTTGGTGGCGGCCGGCGTCGACGCCGTGGTGGTTTCCACGCCCTTGGATGGACGTCCCGTCATTGTGATGGAGGCGATCGAGCGTGGCGTGGCGGTGGTCAGCGACAAGCCTTTCGCCGCCGATGCCGCCCAGGCCGAAGCGATGGTATTGGCCTCCGAGCAGGGCAATGTGCCGTTGACCGTGTACCAGAACCGTCGCTGGGATTCGGATTTCCTGACGGTTCGAAAATTGCTGGCATCCGGCGCCTTGGGGCAAATCGTTAGGTTTGAATCGAGTGTCGAACGCTACTCCCCCACATCGGTGGGCAAAGGCAGCGGCGGTGGGTTCCTGCGGGACCTGGGCAGCCATCTGGTGGATCAGGCGCTGCAATTGTTCGGCCCGGTGGCACGGGTGTACGCCGAGCTGGATTATCGACAGCCGGGCCAGGCCTACGACAACGGTTTTTTTCTGTCACTGAGCCACGTAAACGGCGTGGTATCACACCTGAGCGGTAGCTGCCTGCAAAACGCGCCGCGCCCACGCTTTCGGGTCAGCGGCACGCAAGGCTGCTATACCGTCGAAGGCCTCGATGGACAAGAAGCCCAGGCATTGGCGGGCCTGAGCCCGGCCACCGAGGGCGAGCGCTGGGGCGCCGAGGAACATCGGCGCTGGGGCTGGTTCGAACACGGTGCCGAACGAGAGCGCGTGGCCTCGGAGCGAGGTTGCTGGCTGGCGTTCTACCAACGCCTCCAAGCCGCGTTGCAGGGCGACGGCCCTCTGCCGGTAGCGGCCCGCGATGCCTTGGCCACGACCCATGTGCTGGACGCTGCAAGGCAGAGTGCGGAGCAGGGCAGCGTGGTGTGTTTATCCACGCCTGTCGGCCATGGAATAAAAAACGAATTAAATTCTAAAATGAGTTGATATGGAAAATATTTTCCAATAAAGTCGATTCCAGGTGACCGACAACCCTGTTCGCGTTTATCCAGGCCCGCCTTGAATAGACGACGAACTAAACAAAAACAAGAAACACAGCCAGGTACCGTCGATGAAAACCTTCAACCGCTCTGCGTTTCACCTGCCATTGTCCTTGCGCCTGTCCGCAATCCTTCCCTTGCTTGAATCCCTGTGCATCCAGCGCAAGGACGCCGTGGTCTGTTGCATGCCCGGCGCGCCGATCGTGCGTTTGCCGCGTTCCTGAATCCGTCACGCCTTATCCATAAAACCAACAAGAATGTGGAGTAAGACCGTTCATGAAGACCAAGACCCGTTTTGCCTCGCTGGCCCTGTCGTTGATGCTCGCCAGTGGCGCTGCCCTGGCGGACCTGAAGATCGGTGTCAGCATGTCTCAGTTCGATGACACCTGGCTGACCTACCTGCGCGAATCCATGGACAAGAAAGCCAAGGCCCTGCCGGACGGCGTCACCTTGCAGTTCGAGGACGCGCGCAGCGACGTGGTCAAGCAACTGAGCCAGGTGGAAAGCTTCATCAGTCAGAAGGTCGACGCGATCATCGTCAACCCGGTGGACACCGCCGCGACCCAGCGCATCACCAAGGCCGCCGTGGCCGCAGGCATTCCGCTGGTCTACGTCAACCGTCGTCCCGACGACATGAAACTGCCCGCCGGCGTGGTCACCGTTGCCTCGGATGACCTGGAGGCCGGGCGCATGCAGATGCAGTACCTGGCCGACAAAATGGGCGGCAAGGGCGACATCGTGATCCTGCTGGGCGACCTGGCCAACAACTCCACCACCAACCGTACCAAGGGCGTCAAGGAAGTACTGGCCAAGTACCCTGGTATCAAGATCGAACAGGAACAGACCGGTATCTGGTCCCGGGACAAGGGCATGACCCTGGTCAACGACTGGCTGACCCAGGGCCGGGAATTCCAGGCGGTGGTGTCGAACAACGACGAGATGGCCATCGGTGCGGCCATGGCGCTCAAGCAAGCGGGCACCAAGAAAGGCAGCGTATTGATTGCCGGGGTCGATGGCACGCCGGACGGCTTGAACGCCATCAAGAAAGGCGAAATGGCCGTCTCGGTGTTCCAGGACGCCAAGGGCCAGGCCGACGGCTCCATCGACACCGCGGTAAAAATGGTCAAGAAACAGCCGGTCGAGCAGTCCGTGTGGGTGCCGTACCGCTTGATCACGCCGGAGAACGTCGATCAGTTCAAGTGACGTTCCAGCTGTTTTTACCACAACAATAAACAGGCGAGGTCGCCGCGCCGACCTCGCCAAGGGAGTACCTGACCATGTTCGCTTCAGCGACTGCTTCGAGCGTCCCGGTGACAATGTTCCAACCGGGCGCAATACCTGACGAACCGTACCTGTTGGAAGTCATTAACGTCAGCAAAGGATTTCCCGGCGTGGTGGCCTTGTCCGACGTGCAATTGCGGGTACGCCCCGGCTCGGTGCTGGCCCTGATGGGTGAAAACGGCGCAGGCAAATCCACCTTGATGAAAATCATCGCCGGCATCTACCAGCCGGACGCCGGTGAACTGCGCCTGCGCGGCAAGCCGGTCACTTTCGACACGCCCCTGGCGGCCTTGCAGGCCGGGATCGCGATGATCCATCAGGAACTGAACCTGATGCCGCACATGAGCATCGCCGAGAACATCTGGATCGGCCGCGAACAGCTCAACGGCCTGCACATGGTCGACCACGGCGAAATGCACCGCTGCACCGCCCGGTTGCTGGAGCGCCTGCGGATCAAGCTCGACCCCGAAGAGCAGGTGGGCAACCTGAGCATCGCCGAGCGGCAGATGGTCGAGATCGCCAAGGCTGTTTCGTACGACTCCGACATCCTGATCATGGACGAGCCGACCTCGGCCATCACCGAGACGGAAGTCGCCCACTTGTTCTCGATCATTGCCGACCTCAAGTCCCAAGGTAAGGGCATCATCTATATCACCCACAAAATGAATGAAGTGTTCGCCATCGCCGATGAAGTGGCGGTGTTTCGTGACGGCGCGTACATCGGCCTGCAACGGGCCGACAGCATGGACGGCGACAGCCTGATTTCGATGATGGTCGGGCGTGAACTGAGCCAGCTGTTCCCGGTGCGCGACAAACCCATCGGTGATCTGGTGATGTCGGTACGCGACCTGAGCCTGGACGGCATTTTCAAAGGGGTATCGTTCGACCTGCACGCCGGGGAGATCCTCGGTATCGCCGGGCTGATGGGCTCGGGCCGGACCAACGTCGCCGAGGCGATCTTCGGCGTGACGCCGAGCACCGGTGGCGAAATCCTCTTGGACGGACAACCGGTGCGCATCACCGACCCGCACATGGCGATCGAGAAGGGCTTCGCGCTGTTGACCGAGGACCGCAAGCTCAGCGGGCTGTTTCCGTGCCTTTCGGTGCTGGAAAACATGGAAATGGCAGTGCTGCCCCATTACGTCGGTAATGGATTCATCCAGCAGAAGGCCCTGCGTGCGTTGTGTGAAGACATGTGCAAGAAGTTGCGGGTCAAGACCCCGTCCCTTGAGCAGTGCATTGACACGTTGTCTGGCGGGAACCAGCAGAAGGCCTTGCTGGCCCGATGGCTGATGACCAACCCGCGGATCCTGATTCTCGACGAGCCGACACGCGGCATCGACGTCGGCGCCAAGGCCGAGATCTACCGGCTCATTTCCTACCTCGCCAGCGAAGGCATGGCGGTCATCATGATTTCTTCGGAACTGCCCGAAGTGCTGGGCATGAGCGACCGGGTCATGGTGATGCACGAAGGCGACCTGATGGGCACCCTCGAGCGCAGCGAAGCGACCCAGGAACGAGTGATGCAACTGGCCTCGGGTTTGTCCTGATGCCCGTCAGTCCGAATAGAAAAGGTGAGTGGCTATGAACGCGATACTGGAAAACAAACCTGCGGCCACACCGGCCAGGCCGCGTCGGCGGCTGCCGACGGAACTGAGCATCTTCCTGGTGCTGATCGGCATCGGCCTGGTGTTCGAGATGTTCGGTTGGATCATGCGTGACCAGAGTTTCCTGATGAACTCCCAGCGCCTGGTACTGATGATCCTGCAAGTGTCGATCATTGGCCTGCTGGCCATCGGCGTGACCCAGGTGATCATCACCACTGGCATCGACCTGTCATCCGGCTCGGTGCTGGCGTTGTCGGCGATGATCGCCGCCAGCCTGGCCCAGACTTCGGATTTCGCCCGAGCGGTGTTTCCTTCCCTGACGGACTTGCCGGTGTGGATCCCGGTGATCGCCGGACTGGGCGTTGGCTTGCTGGCCGGGGCCATCAACGGCAGCATCATCGCCATGACCGGTATCCCGCCCTTTATTGCCACCCTCGGCATGATGGTCTCGGCCCGTGGCCTGGCGCGTTATTACACCGAAGGCCAGCCGGTGAGCATGTTGTCCGATTCCTACACCGCCATCGGCCACGGCGCGATGCCGGTGATCATCTTCCTGGTGGTGGCGGTGATCTTCCACATCGCCTTGCGCTACACCAAGTACGGCAAATACACCTACGCCATCGGCGGCAACATGCAGGCGGCGCGCACCTCGGGCATCAACGTCAAGCGTCACTTGGTGATTGTCTACAGCATCGCCGGGTTGCTGGCGGGCCTGGCCGGGGTGGTGGCATCGGCGCGGGCGGCGACCGGGCAGGCCGGCATGGGCATGTCCTATGAACTGGACGCGATTGCCGCGGCGGTGATCGGCGGCACCAGCCTTGCCGGTGGGGTGGGGCGCATCACCGGAACGGTGATCGGTGCGCTGATCCTCGGGGTGATGGCCAGCGGATTCACCTTCGTCGGCGTCGATGCCTATATCCAGGACATCATCAAGGGGCTGATCATTGTGGTCGCGGTGGTCATCGACCAATACCGCAACAAACGCAAACTCAAGCGCTAGGCCTCCCGCCGATGCGACAACGCGCCACGCCTGACCCGCGTGGCGTTGCCATTTGTCTTCTTAATACATCCATTGCACTGAATTTCTTGTTATAAACGCACTCCGATGACCGCCTTTAGCCTGTCAGACAGCATTTGTAGGGGTTGTCGGACATTTTCCCCATGTTTTCAGTTGCTGACGCCACAACTCGGCCTTAGACTGCCGCCCCTCGTAAATTGAGTGCCGGGTGGCGCTTGGAATAGACGGCGCCTTCCCGATGAGCGTGGCGGCTTAATGCGGGACGCTTCATAATTCGCCTTAATGCACGTTTTTTTATAGAGAAATCAATGACAAAGGAAAAGTTGCTGGCCATGCCGGCGGATGACTACATGAATGCCGAGCAGCTGGCTTACTTCACCAAGCTGTTGCAGAACATGAAGGTTGAAACCCACGAGCGCATCGAACAGAACCGAATCGCCATTGAGAGTCTGGACACCCCGGCCGACCCGGCGGACGCCGCTTCCGTGGAAGAAGAGCGCACCTGGCTGGTCAACGCCATCGATCGCGACCAACGCATGCTGCCGCAACTGGAGCAGGCCCTGGACCGCATCAACGACGCAAGCTTCGGCTGGTGCGACGACAGCGGCGAGCCGATCGGCCTCAAGCGCCTGCTGATCAGCCCGACCACCAAGTACTGCATCGAAGCCCAGGAACGTCACGAACAGATCGACAAGCACCAGCGTCAGGCCTGATCCGCGTTCCGTAAAAAGATCGCAGCCTTCTGTCGGAGGCTGCGATCTTTTGTTTTCGCCTGCCTGCCCGTTTCTCTTGAGCTGACGCAAAAACACGACTAATGGACCATGGATAATGGCCCCGTAGTGGCGTTTAATGCGTGCATAACAATGAGAACTATGGTGGCGAAAATGGCGACAGACGGATCTCTGGCGGGGACGGTGCCGGCATCGGTGCCCGCGACGCGTGGCACGGCACGCTGGCTTGCGCCGACGTTGCAAAGCCTCGCGCTGGTCTTGCTGCTGTGCGGCGTGACCCTGGGCGGTTGGCCGTTGTACGTGGGCCTACCCCTGGCGATGCTCATCGTCTGGTTGCCACGCCTGCGCTCGCGCCTGGCCAGCGCGCCGGTATCGGCGGCGAGCGACAGCCTGGCCGAACTGACCCGCGACCTCTCCTACACCACTAGCCATAACGCATTGTCTGCCGCGGGCGTGGCCTATTCCGTCAAGCAGTTGGCCGGCAAGGTCCAGTCGCAGCTCGGCGCTGCGGCGCAGATTGTCAGCAACGCCGAAGCGATGATCGCAACCGAGCAGGCTACCTCGCAGCTCAGCCAGCAGGCCTTGGGCGCGGCCAGCGAGGCCCATCGCAGCAGTGTGGCCGGGCGCAGCGAGCTGGTGGAGTCCATCAGCCGCATGCACCAGCTCAGCCAGCGCGCCAACGACAGCCGCGAGTTGATCGAGGCGCTGAGCGTGCGCAGCGACGAAATCCAGCGTGTCACCCTGGTGATCCAATCGATCGCCAGCCAGACCAACTTGCTGGCCCTCAATGCCGCCATCGAAGCGGCGCGGGCCGGTGAGCATGGACGCGGTTTCGCTGTGGTGGCCGATGAGGTTCGCGGCCTGGCCGGACGCACGGCTGCGGCGACCGGTGAGGTCGGGGTCATGGTGGCGGACATCCAGCAGCGCACCGCGCAAGTGGTCGAACAGATCCGCCAACTGGCCGGCGACCTGGACAGCGGCGTGCAGCAAGTCGAGCACACCGGCCAACACCTGGAGAACATTGCCCGGCTCGCGGCCGGCGTCGAAACCCAGGTCAGCGCCATCGCCCAAGGCACGGACACCAACCGTGGGCAACTCGATAGCCTGTTCCATGCCATCGAGCAAATGCGCAGCGACCTGGCGGTCAGTGACCAACAGACCCAGCGCCTGGCCGAGGCTGCCATCCAGATGGAAGGCCAGGCCGAAACCATCAGCGAACGCCTGGCCGAAGTGGGCCTGGACGATTATCACCAGCGGGTCTATGACCTTGCGCGCGAAGGGGCGAGCCGGATTGCTGCGCAGTTCGAAGCGGACATCGACCAGGGTCGTATCAGTCTGGACGACCTGTTCGACCGCAGCTACCAGCCCATCCCCAACACCCATCCGGCCAAGTTCCAGACGCGTTTCGACCGCTACACCGATCAGGTGTTGCCAGGTATCCAGGAGCCGTTGTTGGCCCGGCACGAGGGCCTGGTGTTTGCGATCGCTTGTACCCAGCAAGGCTACGTGCCGACCCATAACAATGCGTTCTGCCAGCCGCTGACCGGCGATCCTCAGGTCGATACCCTGAATAACCGCACCAAGCGCAAGTTTTCCGATCGCACCGGGATCCGCTGCGGCAGCCACCAGCAGCCGGTGCTGCTGCAGACGTACACGCGCGATACGGGTGAATTGATGCATGACCTGTCGGTGCCGATCATGCTCAAGGGCCGTCATTGGGGTGGGTTGCGGTTGGGCTATAAGCCTGAGAAGGCGCGCTGAATCTCAACGCAACCTGTGCGCCGAGCTCTTGCGGCGAGGGAGCTTGCTCCCGCTGGCCTGCGAAGCGGGCCCAATAAGGCCGGCGACTGCTGCGCAGCCGAGCGGGAGCAAGCTCCCTCGCCACAAGAGCCGCCTGGTGGTTGAGGTTACTTGCCGTCGTGCAAGCGCACATTCAGTTGATCCACCAGCACCGCTTCCTCACCGTCGGCGAGCAGCCAATCCCTGAGAAGATCCTTTTGCTGATCCGACCAGAAAGGCGCATCGACCAGCTTGGTGTCCGGGTCCAGTGGGTGCTCCCCGATGAAACCGTCGATGTCGGTGCCCTCCGAGGGCAGCCCGAGTTGGTCGAACAGGGTCTTGAGATCATGGGATGGCTGTTGCATGGGGGACTCCTTTAGGCTGGCACCGTCATGGCGCCTCGGTTGCTTCCCTTATCTGAGGGCAAGCGCTCACCAGGAGTTCGATCGATTTCAAGCTTTCAGCGCACCTTCGTCCACCGCAAGCTTCAAGGCTTTTGCCGCATCCCTTGCGGCCTCGGCAGCGATTTCCGAGGTCTTGAACCAGCGATCCTTCTCCACCTGGTGATAGGTGACAGCGGTCGAAGGTGATTTGGCGCGCATTACAATGACGGCCTGGAACTCGCCTTCGACCTCTCTCGCTTCGCCACGGATGAAAAAATCGCCAATATCAAGTTCCGTCACGTCGCGCCTTCCGTTCAAGTCATATTATTGTGCGAAGACCGCCGATAGGCGGCGGTCTTCGCTGGGCCGCCAGTATGGCAGCAGTTGCAGGTCGGCGGCTCAGTTAAGTCATGGACAGGGCGCAGATGGGACGGCAAGGTTCTGTTCCAGGCTCCTGGCCAAGTGGCAGGCTTCGTTATGATCGGCTCGGAAACCTCTTACACGTCCAGTCGACGTCTCTTCGATATGAAAAAAGCACTTGCCAGCCAGAACGACCCTGTATTGCGGCTGGATCAAGGAATTTGCACTGCCTTCGCAGCCATCAGCGGGCTCGTGTGCTTGGACAACACGCGAGGTAACGGGGCGGATCAGGGTTGTGAAAGTACCCATGTGAATTCCTTTTCTATGGTTTACCGACGAATTGTCGGTTGTTTCGAGTAGTCTCCACGCCGTTGGCTGCTCTAGAATCAGCAGCACCGTGTGGATGTGGTGCCTATCTAAAGCAATTTTTTTTGGTCTCGATGTCAGAAAAATGCTTTTTTAAGTGAGAAATTTCCCTAAAGTTAGTAGTCCCACCTTTTCCGATAATCAGTGTGGTGTTTTCCTTCAGCCCCTGACGATCTCTGGGAAAGACAGCGAGCGTGGCGATCCTTTAGTCTTCTCTCGCCCTGGGTCAGGGTGCGCCGTTCACTTTTGAATTCAATGACAGGTCCCTTGCGACCGTGCGGGTTCTCTTGGTCCACGCCTGGAGCGTGGGCCGTTTAAAAAGATGGGGATGTTTCCTTGGCAGTAAGTAATCTCGACATGCATGCGTTATTTGTTCTGGGTGACCTGCGGGCAAAACTGGTCAAGCAATTCCAGTCACGGTTTGTCTACGTTACCGAGCAGACCGCCGAAGGTATTTACATTGCCGAAATCGATACCGAATCGGCGCTGGTGGTGGATGACAAGCCCAGGCTCGAACTCAAGGTTGGCGACCATTTTCGCGCGGCGGTATTGCCAAGTCGCGAGGGTGGCAAGTTTGAAATCAAGTTTCGTGAGATCAAGTTGACAGTCTATGGCCTGGGTGACTACGCGTTCGTCACGACAGCAGACGGTCATGCCATCCTGTTTAAGGAAGGCCACAGCGTGGTGACGGTGTTCGCGGCCAACGAGCAGTTGCTGGAAGGCTTGACCAAGACTCTGAAAGCGGTCACTGCGAAGGCAGCCAAATGGCGCAAGGGCGAACTCGTGACATTCAAGGCCAGCGAATAGAAAGTGCGCCGCAGCTAAGTAAACGGACGCATCGGTTTGAATCGCTTTCGGACTTTGCGCACCTGTAACAGTTTTTACACGGCGCTTGCTGGAACCTTGGCTACAGTCAATTGACTGAATTATTCACAGGCTTGCGCTTGGTTCGCAACGCCGTTCGGTCACTGCTGTATCCGGCATGAGGTATCAAGCATGAAACGCGTTCGACAGTGGCTGGCTGCCTGGGCCACCCTCGCTGCATTGGTTTCGCCACTCCCGTCATCAGCCGCATCGGCGCCGATCCATTTCGCCGACCTGAACTGGGAGAGCGGCAGCCTGATCACCGACATCCTTCGGGTCATCGTCGAAAAGGGCTACGGGCTACCGACCGATACGTTGCCGGGCACCACCATTACCCTGGAAACCGCCCTGGCCAATAACGACATCCAAGTGATCGGCGAGGAATGGGCGGGGCGCAGCCCGGTGTGGGTCAAGGCCGAGGCTGAAGGCAAGGTGGTCGCCCTGGGCGATACCGTCAAGGGTGCGACCGAAGGTTGGTGGGTGCCGGAATACGTCATCAAGGGTGACCCGGCCAAGGGCATCAAGGCGTTGGCGCCGGACCTGCGTAGCGTCGAGGACCTGGCGCGCTACAAGCACGTGTTCAAGGACCCGGAAAGCCCCGACAAGGGACGTTTCCTCAACAGCCCCATCGGCTGGACGTCCGAAGTGGTCAATAAACAGAAGCTCAAGGCTTACGGTCTTTCCGACAGCTATGTCAATTTTCGCAGCGGCTCCGGAGCCGCCCTCGACGCGGAAATCACTTCCTCGATCCGTCGTGGCAAGCCCGTCCTGTTTTATTACTGGTCGCCGACGCCGTTGCTCGGACGTTTTAAACTGGTGCAACTGCAAGAGCCGCCGTTCGATGCCGAGGCCTGGAAAACCCTGACCGACGCCGACAACCCGAATCCGAAGCCAACCCGGTCCTTGGCCTCGAAACTGTCGATTGGCGTGTCCGCGCCGTTCCAGAAGCAGCATCCCGACATCGCCGAGTTCTTCAGCAAGGTCGACTTGCCCATCGAACCGCTGAACAAGGCCCTGGCCGACATGAGCGAGAAACGCACCCCTTCACGTGAAGCGGCCGAGGCGTTCCTCAAGGCCCATCCCCAGGTCTGGCAAGCATGGTTGCCCAAGGACGTTGCCGACAAGGTTTCCGCCGCCCTGTAGCGCGCTCGATGCCAGCCGATTGAACAGTTGATCCTGGGCAAGGCGTCATTCGCTGGAAACTGGCAACCTGCGCCCGTCCAGCGAAATGCCAAATTCCAGCTAGGATGATTGTTCAACCTTATTCAGGAGGCTGGCGAATGACGCTTTTAGTGGCTCGGTCGCTGGTCGCAGTGTTTGCGACCATCAGCTTGATTCATATGTACTGGGCCCTCGGTGGCCGATGGGCGGCTTCGGCGGTGGTGCCGCAGGTTCCGGTGAAGCAGGGCGGCACGTTGCGGCCGGCATTCAACCCGTCGGGATGGCTGACGTTGTTGGTGGCCATCGCGCTGCTGATGATTGCGGTGCTGGTGTGCCTGCGGGTCGGCTTGCTCGCGCCGCCCGTCACCCACCGGGCCCTGCAGTGGCTGATCAGCGCGATTGCCTTGGTGATGTTTGCCCGCGCCATCGGCGAGTCGAACCTGGTGGGCTTCTTCAAGGAGGTCAAGGACTCGACGTTCGCCCGGCTCGACACCTGGGTCTACTCGCCGTTGTGTGTCGTGTTAGGGGCGGGGTTGCTGACGGTGGCGTGGGCTTGATTCACGAATGCCGTTGTGGCGAGGGAGCTTGCTCCCGCTGGAGGGCGCAGCCCTCCCAGAAAAATTGAACACAATCAGCCTGACACACCAAGGTGGCAGGCCTTGGGGCTGCTGCGCAGCCCAGCGGGAGCAAGCTCCCTCGCCACAAAAGCTGTACCAGCTCGAAATGTCTGTCAGTCGGTCCGGCGACTGCTCACCTCCGCCGGCACGTCGTCCCCCGCCATGCGCTTGCGGAACAAGGCCGCCCGTGCCAGTAGCAAGGTGGTCACCGGCACGGTGATCGACAGCAGGATCGGTATCAGCCACGCGTGCAATACCGGCCCGGATTTGAGGGCCGAGAAATAAATGATCGAGGCCAGCGCCACGCACCAGGCGCCCAGCGTCGAGGCCAGCGCCGGCGGATGCATGCGCTGGAAATAATCCTTCAACCGCACCAGCCCGATCGCCCCGGTCAGGGCGAACACACTGCTGGACACCAGCAGGATTGCCACCGGGATCTCCACCCACAACGACAGTTCGCCCATCATTCGATCACCTCGCCACGCAACAGGAACTTGGCCAAGGCGAACGAGCCGACAAAGCCGAACAGGGCGATCAGCAGCGCTGCCTCGAAATACGTGTCACTGGCATACCGGATACCCAGCACCAGCATCATCAGCATCGCAACGATGTACAGGTAATCCAGCGCCAGGACCCGGTCTTGGGCCGAAGGGCCTTGGAACAGACGCACCAGGGTCAGGACCATAGTCAGCGAAAACAGAAACAGGCTCAGCAGGATCGCATTGGAGAGCAGCGGGCTCATTCGAAAATCTCCATCAAGGGCCGCTCGTAGGTGGCCTTGAAATGCGCAATGAATGCCGCTTCGTCCTCCAGATCAAACACGTGCATCAACAGGATGCTGCGGTCCAGCGCCAGTTCCGACCAGACCGTCCCGGGAATCACCGTGGTGATCATCGACAGCACCGCCAGGCCGTTGGCATCGTGCAGATCCAGCGGCACCTTGAGGAACCGCGAGCGAGGTGGACGGCGCCCGGCATTCAGGACGCCCCAGGCGACGGCCACGTTGGACACCAGTACGTCGCGCCCCACCAACAAGAACAGCCGCAGCATTACCCACGGTCGCCGGATGCGGATCGGGCGTGGTCGCAGCGGGCGCATCATCAACGGCGCCAGGAAGCCCAGCGCAGCGCCAAGCAGGACATGACCGGCGCTGAGGGACAGATTCAACGCCAGCCAGAGCAGCCACAGCGCGAGGGACAGCCACGGCGCGGGAAACAGACGCTTCATGGCTGCACCTCGCGCAACCCAGCGCGGGTTTCAGGGTTGGGCACGGTGCGGGTGGCGAGCACCGACATCACATAATGTTCGGGGTTGTTCAGCGCGTCGGCGGCGGACTGGGTGTAGCGCAGCAACGGCTCAGCCTTGAAGGTCAAGGCGATCCCCAGGCCCAACAAGACGATGATCGGCAGACATTCGAACGGTCGCAGCAGCGGTGAGGGCCGTTCTTGCGGCGTCCAGAATCGTTGGATGCCCAGTCGTGAAAAAGCAATCAGCGAAGCCAGCCCCGACAGGATCAGCAACCCTAGCAAGCCCCACGCCGCGGGCGACACGGGTACCTCGGAACTCGCGCCGAGCCCCTGGGGATTGAGCAACGCATGGAGCAGACCCAATTTTGCGATGAAGCCTGAAAGCGGCGGCATGCCGATAATCAACAATGCACAGAAAATGAAACTCAAGCCGAGGAAGGCCATCGTCCAGGGAATCACTTGGCCGACCACGGCCTTCTGCTCGTCGTCGAGGTTGATGCCCTTGGGCGGCTGTAGGGATTCCAGCGGGCGCGGCAGGCTGTCGAGGTCATCGTCCAATGGCGCTTCGTTGGCCGAGCGTGACCGTTCGATCAATTCGGCCAGCAAGAACAGCGCGCAGAGCGCCAGGGTCGAACTCACCAGGTAAAACAGCGCGGCCCCGACGAGGTTGGGCTGGGCAAAGCCGATGGCCGACAGCAGGATCCCCGCTGAGACCAGGATACTCAGGCTGGCCATGCGCTCCAGGCGCTGGGCCGCGAGGATGGCGATCCCCGCGCAGACGATCGTCGCCATGCCGCCGTAGATCAGCCAATCCGCCCCGAAATACGCCGACGCGCCGGCCTGCCCGGAAAACAGTAGCGTCCACAAGCGCAGGATCGTATAGACGCCCACCTTGGTCATGATCGCAAACAGTGCCGCCACCGGGGCGCTGGCCGCGCTGTAGGCCGGCACCAGCCAGAAGTTCAGCGGCCACATGCCGGCCTTGGCCAGGAACGCCACCGCGAGAATCCCCGCCCCAGCGTGTAGCAGGCCGCGGTCGGCTTCCGGCACCAGGGGCACTTTCAAGGCCAGGTCGGCCATGTTCAATGTCCCTGTGACGCCGTAGATCAGGGCCGCGCCAATCAGGAACAGCGACGAAGCCAGCAGATTGATGGAAATGTAATGCAGCCCCGACGACACCCGCGCCCGGCCCGAGCCATGCAGCATCAAACCGTAGGAAGCCGCCAGCAAGACTTCAAAAAACACGAACAGGTTGAACAGGTCCGCCGTCAGGAACGCGCCGTACAGGCCCATGAGCTGGATCTGGAACAAGGCATGAAAACTCGTCCCGGCACGGTCCCATCGGGCCATGGCGAACAGCAGGGCGCACACACCGATGATGCCGGTCAGGACCAGCATCAGGGCTGACAGGCGATCGACCACCAACACAATACCGAACGGTGCCTGCCAATTGCCCGGCAGGTATACGCCAATGGACGCGGGCAGCGCCTGGTCCTGGGTCCAGCGCAACAACAGCACGGCGATGCCCAGGCCCAGCAGGCTGGAAAACAGGTTGATCCGCGCCTTGAGCGGACGGTGCTTTTCGCCGAGCATCAGCATCAACGCGGCAGTCAGCAGCGGCAACAGGATGGGCGCGGCGATCAGGTGAGACGTCAGCATCATTCCTTGGGCTCCCGACCGTCCACATGGTCGGTGCCGGTCAGTCCCCGGGACGCGAGCAACACCACGAGGAACAACGCGGTCATGGCGAAGCTGATCACGATGGCGGTCAGCACCAGGGCCTGGGGCAGTGGGTCGGTGTAGTGCAACAGATCCTGGGGCACGCCGTTCTTGATGATCGGCTCTTTGCCGATGAACAGGCTGCCCATGCTGAAGATAAACAGATTGACGCCATACGACAGCAGGCACAGGCCCATGACCACTTGGAAGGTTCGCGGCCGCAGCACCAGCCAGACCCCCGAGGCGGCCAGCACGCCGATTGCAATTGCGATGACTTCTTCCATCAGGCGGCTCCTATCGGTTGTGCGACGGGTTTGGGATGCAGGCTCGGTTTGTGCGCGCGCACCGACTGGTGGGCGAGGGCGGTGAGGATCAACAGCGTCGAGCCGACCACCACGGCGTACACGCCAATGTCGAAAAACAGCGCGCTGGCCAGATGAATGTCGCCCAGCAGCGGCAATGTGAAATGCCAGGTGTGGGTGGTCAGGAACGGATAGCCCACCGCCATCGCACCCAGGCCGGTGACGGTGGCAAACAGCAGCCCGGTGCCCATCCAGCGCAGCGGTCGCAGGCTCATTTGCGCCTCGACCCACTGAGTGCCGGCGACCATGTATTGGAGGATGAACGCCACCGACATCACCAGCCCAGCGACAAAGCCGCCACCCGGTTGATTGTGGCCACGCATGAACAAGTAGAACGACACCACCAAGGCGATGGGCAGCAACAGCCGCACCAGCACCGAGGGCACCATCATGAAGCCCAGCGCGGTGTCGCTGGCGTGGCGCGGGTTGACCAGGTCGGTGACCACGTCCGGCGCCAGCAGGCGTTGTTGCGCCGGCAGTTGCATGCTTTCCCTGGGCGGCCTGAACCGTCGCAACAAGGCGAACACCGCGAGGGCCACCGCCGTCAGCACGGTGATTTCCCCCAGGGTATCGAAGCCGCGGAAGTCCACCAGCATCACATTCACCACATTAGTGCCGCCGCCTTCGGGCAGCGCCCGACTGAGGTAGAACGAAGAGATGTCATTGGGCGTCTGGCGCGTCAGCATTGCATAGGACAGCAGCGCCATGCCGGCGCCGACGCTGACGGACAGCAGCAAGTCCCGCAGGCGCCGGATACGTGCGCGCCGTTCGCTGTTCGGCCGAGGTAGCGCGTCTTCGATCCGCCGTGGCAGCCAGCGCAGGCCCAGCAGGATCAGCACGGTGGTGACCACCTCAACCACCAGTTGCGTCAAGGCCAGGTCGGGGGCCGAGAACCAGACGAAGGTCACGCACGTCATCAGGCCACAGACACTGACCATCGTCAGCGCCGCGAGACGGTGATACTTGGCCTGCCAGGCCGCGCCCAAGGCACAGGCGATGGCCAGCACCCACAGGGTGACAAACACGACGGAGCCGGGAATCTTCGGCCGGTCGCCCCAGACCAGCGTGCTGTGCAGCATCGGAATCAGCCCGGCCAACACCGCCGCCAGTACCAGGAAAAACAGTTGGGCTTGCAGGCGCCGGGTGCTGATCCTGCGCTCCAGCCGTCGGCCCTGGCGCATCATCAGCACCAGGCAGCGTTCGAACAGCCGCTTGCCACTGAGGCGACCGATCAACGGCGGATGCTTGATGTGGCCTTGTTTGAATTGGCTGCGCAGCAGCAGATACAGGACGATGCCCCCCGACATCGCCACCAGGCTCATGATCATGGGCGCGTTCAGCCCGTGCCAGATTGCCAGGCTGTACTCGGGCAGCGGGTCGCCCACCACGGGCAGCGCCGCGGCGGCCAACAACGAACCGACCACCTGGGCCGGAAAAATCCCCACCAGCAGACAGGTGAACACCAGCAACTCCACCGGCGCGCGCATCCAGCGCGGCGGTTCATGAGGCGTGTGGGGCAGGTCGGTGGCGGTGGGGCCGAAGAACACATCCACGGTAAAGCGCAGGGAGTAAGCGACGCTGAATGTGCCGGCGATGGTGGCGATGATTGGCAGCGCCAACTCGACCCAGGCCGTGGCCGAGATGAACACGGTTTCGGCGAAGAACATCTCCTTGGACAGGAAACCATTGAGCAGCGGCACCCCGGCCATCGCCGCACTGGCGACCATGGCCAGGGTCGCGGTGAACGGAATCAGCCTGACCAGGCCACTGAGCCTGCGAATGTCCCGGGTGCCACTCTCGTGATCGATGATCCCGGCGGCCATGAACAACGAAGCCTTGAACGTCGCGTGGTTGAGGATATGGAATACCGCCGCCACCGCCGCCAGCGGACTGTTCAGGCCCAGCAGCAAGGTGATCAGCCCGAGGTGGCTGATGGTCGAATAGGCGAGCAGGCCCTTGAGGTCGTTCTGGAACATCGCGCAATAGGCGCCCAGCACCAAGGTGCAAGCGCCTGCGCCGCCGACGATGTAGAACCATTCTTCGCTGCCCGACAGCGAAGGCCACAACCGCGCCAACAGGAAGACACCGGCCTTGACCATGGTCGCCGAGTGCAGGTACGCCGACACCGGCGTGGGCGCGGCCATGGCGTGGGGAAGCCAGAAGTGAAAAGGAAACTGGGCGCTTTTGCTCAAGGCGCCGATCAGGATCAGCGGCAGCAGGATGGGGTAGAGGGCATGGTCACGGATCAGGTTGCCGGCGGCCAGGACCTTGTCCAGGTCATAGCTGCCCACCACATGGCCGAGCAGCATCACCCCGGCCAACAGGCACAGCCCGCCGGCGCCGGTCACCATCAACGCCATGTAGGCACCACGTCGAGCGTCGGCGCGGTGATGCCAGTAGCCGATCAGCAGGAACGAGAAGAGGCTGGTCAGTTCCCAGAAAAACACCATTTGGATCAGGTTGCCGGAAATCACCAACCCGAGCATGGCGCCCATGAACGCCAGGAAAAACGCGAAGAAACGCGGTACAGGATCGTCCGGCGACATGTAGTAGCGGGCGTACAACGACACCAGCGTGCCGATGCCCAGCACCAGCAATGAAAACAGCCAGGCGAAACCGTCCAGGCGCAGCACCAGGTTCAGGCCCAGGCTCGGCAACCATGAATATTCCTCGCGGATCACGCCGCCATCGGCGATCTGCGGGTACCACAATGCCACCTGAACGGTGCCGGCCAGCGCCACAAGGCCCGCCAGCAAGGATTCGGCGTTACGCGCGTTATGCGGCAGCAAGGCCGCCAGGCAGCTGCCGATGAAGGGCAAAAGCAATAGAACTATCAGTGACATAGGTTTCTATTCGGCAAAGGTTGTCCGGGATCATACGTGGCGTATTCCAGATCACCAACCGCGAGGGTGTCGCAGAATCCTACAAGGCAGATGGATTTTTCCTATTTTTGGATGTTTCGGTAAGCGCCGGTTCGTTGGGATCGGCCAAGGGTAACAAGGCACTCCTGCCTTAAAGACAGTGTTCGGGTGCGGTGCATATGTACCGCACCCGAACAGGGCTCCATCGCCATGCTGCGCCATACAGAAAAGGAGAACTGTATGGCAAAGCAAACACTTAACGATGGATCAGATGGAACAGTAGTCATCAGACCGGGGCGGCCCGCACCGGGTGGCGGTTCCGGCGGCGGGTATGGCGGCGGCTTCGGAGGAAACCGCGTCGGAGCGACAGGCGGCCCAAAGCGTTCAGCCAAGGGGATGGAAAAGCGGCGGCGAGCGACGCTCCAACGCCAGGCCGAAGAAGCGAAAGCCGCTGCAAAAGCGAAAGCCGACGCTGCGAAAGCCAAGGCCGTCGCTGCCGCGAAGGCCAAGGACCAAGCGCGCCAACAAGTGCTGGCGACCATGGTGCAGCGCCACACCTCCGCCCGGGCCGAGGTGGATCGACACTTCGCGAATAAAAAGCAACAACTCGACGCGTCGCTGCAAAAGGAAATCTCTGCGGCAAGACGGCCGCCCACTTCGAACTCGACCGAGCGCTGGCACCTTTACACCATCACCAAAGAGAAAAATGAGATCGACGGGCTGATCGCCCGAAAAACCACGGAACTCAACGCCAAGAACAGCGCGGCCCGTGTCTTCGACGGACAGGATCCGCTCATCCGTTCGGCGAACGACTACCGCACGCGACTGGCTCAATTCGGCGCCGCGGCTGAAGAAGGTCATCGACTCTGGGAGCAGGCTTATACCGCTGCCCAAGAGGCGCAAATACTGTCTGCGCAGATCAAGGCCCTGACCGAAAAATCCAACGCGCTGGCCCGGCACCATGCCGAACAGACCGTGGTTTGGCGGGAGCGAGAGGTTGTCTGGGAGCGCCAACGCCAGTATGCCGAGCAGCGAGCGGAGCGCATCCGCTTTAAACAGCAAGTGGATGAAAGCATTCGACTGGAGCGGTTCAGGCAAGTCCATACCCTGAGTGTGCCTGCGCTTTCGATGACTGCGGGCGGGATGGTATTGACGCGGGACGCCGTGTTTGTCGGCCAGCAAGCTGCAGCGGTGTTGGAACAGGCTGTCGCCGCGTCCGTCGAAACGCTCAAGGACTACGGACGGATCCTGGCCAGGACGGGCCCGGTCTTCGTCACCGCGATGGTCTACTCGCCGGAGCTGGGCAACGGCGAGCTGACGCCCGAACAACGTAGCCGCTTGTTCCAGGGCGTCGGCGTACCGGCGCAAGCGCTCGGCGTCACCGACAGCCCCGCGCTGCGATCGATTGCTGATGCCGGCGGTTCGGTTGAAGTGGCGTACCGGCTCAAGCCACAAGCTGTGACCGAAGGCACTGCGCTTCACGTTGCCAATACCGGCAACATGATCGCAACTCATGTCCCTGTCGTCAGCGCGGTATTTGATCCCCTGACCGGCCTCTACAACGCCGAAGTCCCCGGCTCACCGACCCGACACCTGCAATTTACCGCCGATGCCGCCAGCCAGGCGATGCCTGCAAGCCCACCGGTGCTGACGGCAATGGCGCCTCAGGTGGTGACTTTGCCGGCGGGCGTGGACCTGCGCATTCAAGACTGCATCGTCTGCGTGCCTGGCCTGCCACCCACCTATTTCTCTTTCGATTTGCCACCCCTCGGCTCGGGCATCGTCACGGGCGCTGGCAAACCGGCAGCGAATGATTGGTGGAACACCGCAAGCCGGGCCCAGGGCGCGGCCATTCCCGAACAGCTCGGCCACCAGCTACGGGCGCGGGAAATCAAGTCGTTCAGTGCTTTCGATCAGGCCGTATGGCAAACCCTGGCCGAGCATCCGACGCTGTTCAGCAACGCAGACGAGGTCAATCAGAAACGCATCGAACGAGGCTTTGCCCCCTATGCGCCGAAAAGCACTTGGGTGGGTGAGCGTCGCCAATTCGAACTGCGTTACCAGGAGCGGGCAGAGCTGGGTGAAAACCCATTCAACCTCGACCGCATCAGCATCACCACGCCAAACAGCCTGCTCGGCACACCGGGTATCGTCCCGGCCGTCATACCTTGGCCGGCGGCGCCTGTCGGCGACGGCACCCGAACACCCCTGGTCCCGCCGGGCATCGAACTGCTCGGCCCGACCACCTTACCGAGTGCGCCACCGCTGTCGCAGGTTTACCCCGGCAACCCTGTCATCCCCGTCCTACCGGAAAACCAGACGTTTCCGGCTATTGATCCGGTGCAGGGCGGTGCGAGTATTCCGGGGTATCCGGGGGATATGGAACTGCCTTCGCCGGGATTGGTGTTTGTCGGCCCTCCGGTGGAACCGTTGGAGGTAGGGCCGTATAACGAGCTCAGTGGTCGAAGCAGAGGGGATGGGTTGGACATTGATCACATACCGTCTAGGAAGGCGTTGGAAATTCATATGGGTATGCATTATGAAAATATGAGCACCTCCGAAATTCGGGACGCCATCCGACGGGCGCCGTGTATTGCTATTCCTTCGAGTGTTCATCAGAAATTCAGTGAGACGTATGGTGGGCGCAACAGCGTCGAGAAAAGCATGAATGACGCTGCAGATCTGGAGGCAGCAGTGAACAGTAATTTAGCAGCACTAAAACCGGGACTTGTCGAATCTGGAGCTTCAGAGTCAGATATAGATGCGGCCCAAAAGTTGTTGCACGATCTGCATAAAAACCAGGGGTGGTATTGATGAAAGCTTTTGAATTTGAAGTCCTAATCGAACGTATCGGAACTTCGCACGAGGTATTGGTAGGGCAGGGTGTACTTCCCGACCAAACATTGACCGAAATGTATGAGGGGCGAGATCGACTTGGACTTGACCCGGAACCGGGCATAGAGCTGGACTTCTGGCGGGAGACAAGGAGATTCGAGACGCTTTTCGTTACCCTCATACGAACCACACCTTCGACCTCCAAATATCAAGGCGAGCTTCCTGCCCCCTATATGCCAGAGATGACGCAGTCTGATGTCCATGCCATTTTTGGTGAGCCGATGGAATCGAAAGGCCCTATAAAAATGCCAGTTCCGATAGGGATGACTGGGGGGTGGGATTCGTACCCGTTGGACCCAGAATTGTATCCCGATAAAAAGGTTGTTTTTCAATATACCCAGGATATGAGAGTAAAAACCTTGGTCTTCACGTTAATAGATAAAGGACACCGTTGATCAAGGTGATGAGCGCTTCCCTATTTCGAAGCTGTCACTGAGCATCCAGACGGTTATGGCGTTATTTCTCGTCCCCCAGCAAAGGCCAAGATGACGGCCTCGTAGGGACCCTGAAAGAAGTCAAGGAATGGCGATCCCGCCATAACAAACCAGGCTTCAAGCCAGAATAAACCAGCCCTTTGAACGCACCTGCTCAACCCGTCGTGAGCAGGCGCGTCATCGAAGGCACACGCTTAAACAAGGAAAACCAAAGATGGAACTTAAAGCAAAACTCCAGGATTACACCGAGTCCGAGTTTCAGATGTTCGTCGACCAGATCTGGAACGTCGATATTCGTGAAGAAGATCATGACAGGCTGATTAATCACTTTGATCGAATAGTGGGGCATCCCGGCGGTGCGGACCTGCTGTTTTACCCAGAGGACACCACGAACCGGAACTCCTCCGGGGCAGTCGTTTATTACGTAAAACACTGGCATCTTAAAAACAACATCATTCCTTTCAAGGGCGGGGCGCTTCCGGCGTCGGTCAAGCCAGGACCCAGGTTGAGCTCAGCCGAGCAGGCGACAGCGAGAGCCAAGCGCGAGCTTGCCAACACGCAGCGGGTGACAGCGGACCTTGCCGCTGCGGAGCGAACGACCGAATCGGCCTTCACGCTGCTTGAGAGTTCTATCAAGGCGCTGCAAACCCAACAGAGTCCAAGCGCGACACTGGCGAACATGGAAAAAGCCATCCGTCACGTCGAGCGCGCACAGCACGATGTGCTCATGGCCGTAGGTGCATTCGGACGCAAAAAAATGCGCCTTGAATTTGCGAAGAACGCAGCCAAGCAAAATCTTGCCTACAACAAAGCGGACGGGACCACCTGGCAAGCCAATCTGCAGCAGGCGACTGTCAACCACAGCCGTTATATTGCGCGTTTGTCGTTGATTGCCCAGCGCCACGCGGAGCTTCACTCCAAGGCCGAAACCGCGCTGGACAATACCTTGGGGCAGCTTGTGCATATACGGGGAACAGACCTCGGCGCCACTTTGTTTCGTCTGTCTGCCGCCGACAATCTGGAACGCCCAAGTCTGTTAATCAGCAATGCGCAGCCGCTGGTGCCCCGCCAGCGAACAGACCTGCAAAAGACGCTCCGTTCCGCAGTCGCCGAGTTCAATTGGTCGATGACTGACGGCGCGCGGGAGCATCTCGGAAAATACGTCGGCGTGCTGAACTTCAGGTTCGCCAGTCGAGCCAAGGCAGTGCGCTTTGGCCTCTGCGTGGCGTTGGCCGAACTCTCGCTGATCGATCCTGATTGGCAGGCACTTGCCGCTCAGCGTGGCGAAGTCGAGTTGCCGATGCGAATGGGCACCACGACGGTCGCCGTGAAACCCGGCAGCCTGTCTTATGGGCTGAAAGCAATACGCGAGCTTTTTGAAATCTACATCACTCCCTGCGCCGGGGCGTTGCCCGCAAAGGTTCGTGTCAGGCCGGCGCTCTGGCATGAAGACGAGAGGGTTTACCGTTTGACGACGGATGGCCCGCAGTCCTCCGTTGTCGAATGGGCGCTACCCCGTGGCGTGGAATCAGCCGCGACGCCCAAGCAGGATCGGCTCGACTCCGCTGGCTTTGTCCGGTCTTCATCGGTGCCAGAATTGGCCTCGTTCGACTCTGTCGAAGAGGTGCGATTCGATGATTACGTCGTGGTGTTCCCCCACGATTCCGGGCTGGAGCCGGTCTACGTGATGTTCAACGACCGTCGGGATTGTCCCGGTGTCGTCAGCGGAGCAGGGCTGGCGGTGGCTGAGGCCTGGCAGACGCAAGCGGCGAGCAGCCAGGGTGCCCCTGTCCCGGCGTTGGTTGCCGATCAATTGCGCGGGCAAGTCTTCGAGCGTTTCGACCTGTTCAAACATGCTTTCTGGAAAGCTGTCGCGGCGACGCCGACACTCAACGCACAGTTCACGTTGGACAACAGGGCGTTACTGCTCAGCGGTTCGGCGCCTCGCAGCGAGCAACCCGGTAATCGGGCGCTGCGCATCTTGCACCGTGTCGACGTCATGCAAGGCGGTGGCGTCTACGATCTAGATAACTTGATTGTTCGTGGCTGACTTCGTCCGGATCTTTCAAATCCGTGCGAGGGAAGGGTAATCAACCCTCGCGTTCAGGCACTTCAATCACCTCAACGGCATTTTTGCCCCGGGTCTTCAACTCGCTGACAATCACCGCCGCCACGATCAATCCAGCGCCCAACAGTGCAATCGCCGGCAACCGTTCGCCCGCCAGGCGCCCGGCGATGCCGGCCCACACCGGTTCGCCGGCATAGATCAGCGTGGCGCGGGTGGGGGAGACGCTTTTCTGTGCCCAGTTCATCGCCACCTGGATCGCTGCGCTGGCGGCGCCCAGGCCGACGGCGCTGATCAACAGCAGCCAGGAAAAGTCAGGAATCACTTCCTGGGTCGGCACCACCATCAGGAAGGCCAACACCGCCGTACTTGCCAGTTGCACCACGGTCACCCGGCGCACATCGACCTGGCCGGCATAGGCGCTGATCAGGATGATCTCCGCAGCAATGGCGATGGCGCTGATCAGCGTGGCGATTTCGCCCGGACTGAAATTCAACGACGCCCCGGCCGGGCCGGACACCAGCATCAACCCGGTGAACGCCAGCATGATGCCGATGCTCGGCATCAATCCAGGCCGCCGACCCAGCACCAGCCACTGCAGCAAGGGCACGAAGGGTACATAGAGCGCGGTAATGAACGCCGATTGGCTGCTGGGAATGGTTTGCAGGCCGACGGTTTGCAAGCCATAACCGAGCATGATCGCCACGCCGATGAAACACCCAGCCTTGAGTTCGAACAGTGTCAGTTCTCGCAGATGGCGCCAGGAGAACAGCGCAACGAAGCCCGCCGCGGCAGCGAAGCGCAGGCCGACAAAAAACATCGGCCCGCTGACCGTCATGGCGTGCTGCACCAGCAGGAAGGTGCCGCCCCAGATCATGGTGATCAGCACGAGCACGCATTCGGCCTTGCTGAGCCTTGGAAAACGGGAGGATGCTTGAGGGGAATTCACCGATGCCATGACCTTGCGCGCCACATGAGGCGGACGCACAATGCGCCCGGATGAAGAAGGTGGGCAGTATAATGCGCAACCCCGGCAAATGAGCAATATAGTGCACAAAGAAAATGGGCAGCGGGCCTCCGTCCTGCAACACGTCAGCCAGAACGTCCGCCGCTTGCGGCATGCCGCCCAGCTCAGCCAGACGGCGCTGGCCGAACGGTCCGGGGTCAGCCGGCGGATGCTGGTGGCCATCGAGGCCGGCGAAAAGAATGTCAGCCTGACCACCCTTGATCGGGTCGCCGAAGCCCTTGACGTGGCCTTCAGCGATTTGATCCAGGCCCCCGAAGCCCGCGACCCGAGCCGCATCAACGAACTGGTCTGGGCCGGTGTGATCCCGGGCAGCAAAGCTGTGTTGCTCGCCAAGGCCACCGCCAGCCGTGAGGTAGAACTCTGGGAATGGCGGCTGGAGCCGGGCGAGCATTACCATTCCGAGTGCGATGCAGATGGATGGAGCGAACAACTTTATGTATTCGAAGGCTGCCTGACGTTGCTGCTGGGCAGTGAAGAGCGCCGCATAGGCGTCGGTGAGTTTTTCATGTTTGCCAGCAACCAGCCCCATGCCTATCGCAATGATGGCGCGGTGGCGGCGCGATTCGTACGCAATGTGGTGATTTGATTCCTGGAGAGCGGTATGGACACAGCGCTGGCGCAAACGATGAAAGGCAATACCCGCGAAGCCGACATCCTGATCATCGGCGGCGGCCTGAGCGGGGCCATGCTGGCCGCGCAGTTGCTGCGCCTGCCGGGCCGGCGCGAGGTGTTGATTGTCGAGCCGCGCAGTGAGCTGGGCCGGGGCGAGGCCTATAGCGCGGTGGAGTTGGGCCATACGCTGAACGGCAACGCGGCGCGCATGAGCGTCGACCCGGACAATGCCGACGACCTTACGCAATGGCTTACCGAGTTCATCGAGGCGGGCGGCTGGCCTGAGTCGGACCAGCAGCACGTGCCGGTCAGCGAGCTGTTTCCTCCAAGAGGGCTGTTTGGCCTTTATGTGCAGCAGCGCCTGGCCGAGGCTCGGGAGTGGGGCGCACAAAACGGTTCGACCGCCGAGCACGTGCGTGGGGAGGCCGTGGACCTGCGGCTTGTCGACGATGCCGTGAGGGTGACGGTGAACGACGGCCAAGTCCTGCGTGGCCGTTTCGCGGTGCTGGCCACGGGCATGTTCCCGGCGGCGCGCACTCCGCAAACCGAATCCAGCGGCTTGAATGCCGCGGCCCTGGATCCCTGGGATGTGGCCGCGATGCGTGAACTGGATCCGCAATCCACCGTGCTGATCATCGGCTCGGGGCTGACCATGGTCGACGCGGTGGTATCGCTTGAGCAGGCCGGGCATCGCGGGCCGATCGAAGTGTTTTCCCGCCACGGCCTGCTGCCCCATGTGCGCCGCCAGCCACCGGCCTGGGTGGACTTCCTCGCCGAAGATCACAACCTGCGTTCGCCCCGCCAGTTGATGCGCGCCCTGCGCGAGCAATGCCGTCAAGCGCAGGCCGAAGGGGTTGATTGGCAGGCACCGCTGGACACCGTGCGCGCGCACATCGGGCGTTTGTGGAACCAGGCCAGCGATGTGCAGCGCCGACAGTTCGTGCGGCATGTGCGGCCGTGGTGGGAAAGCCATCACCATCGCTCGCCACCGTTGAGCGCGGAGCTGGTGGCGCGTCTGCACGAGGAAGGGCGGCTGCGGATCCAGGCGGCGTCGTTCAAGGGACTGGCGGTGTCTGGCGGGGGATCGGTGGCCATTAATGTTCGCCGACGGGGAGAGGCCGGACTGGAAGTGGTGCAGGGCGCCGCGTTGATCAACTCCAGCGGCATCGAATATGACTGGCGACGCGTTGCACGACCGTTGCCGCAACAGTTGCTGGCCCGAGGGCTGATCCAGCCGGGGCCGCTGGCCTTGGGCATCGCCGCGCGTGCCGACGGCGCGGTGCTGGATGCCAAAGGCGAGCCGGCCAGCCGCCTGTTCGCCATGGGCCCGCCACTGCGGGGGATGTGGTGGGAAAGTACTGCCGTAACTGATGTGGCGAGCCAGGCCAAGGCGTTGGCGGGGCGGTTGGTTGGGTTGCAAGCCCAAGAAAATTCAGGCTGAACATGCCTCTGTATGGCCAGAGTGGGAAATCAGTGGCTAGCGCTCCCTGACTTTCACCCAACGCTCCTCCCGCGCCGCCACGCGAATCGCCGCCGCCAGTCGCTCCACCTCCCAAGCCTCCTCGAAATCCGTGCCGCTGCCGCCTTCGCCAGCGAGGGCCATGATCAGTTCCTGCACTTCCAACGTCTTCAATTCGTTGTACCCCAACTGGTGTCCGGCGGCCGGGCTGAATGCGGCATAGCCGGGCAGGTCCGGCCCGGCCAGCAAGCGCTGGAAGCCCGGCTGGCCGGCGCGACAGACGCGCAATTCGTTCAGCCGTTCCTGATCAAATGCCAGGGTGCCGAGGGTGCCGCTGATCTCGAAACTCAGGTGGTTCTTGTAGCCGTGCTTGAGCCAGCTGCTGCTGACCGTGCCCCGCGCGCCATTGGCGAAGCGCAAGAGCGCGTGGACCTGGTCGTCCACCGCGATGGCACATTGTTCGGCGGTGCCTGCGCGAGCGGGGCGTTGGCTGTGCACGGTCTGGCTGTCGGCGCATACCGCTTCGATGTCACCCAGCAGATGCCGGGCCATGGCCAGCAAGTGGCTGCCCAGGTCGGCCAAGGCACCGCCGGCATGCTCGGCTTCGCAGCGCCATGACCACGGCGAGGTGGGGTCGGCCATGAAGTCCTCGCTGAATTCGCCCTGGAAACTGACGATCCGCCCCAAGTCCCCGCGCTGGATCATCTCCCGCGCCAATTGGATGATCGGGTTGTGCTGATAGTTGTAGCCGACCCGCGTCACCACGCCGGCGGCCTTGGCGGCCTGTCGCATGCGGTCGGCCTGTTCCAGGGAAACTGACAGGGGTTTTTCACAGTAGACAGGTTTCCCCGCGGCCAGCGCGGCCAAGGCCATCGGATAATGCAAATGGTTGGGCGTGGTGATGGCGATCAGGTGGACGTTGGGATTGTCGATCAGTTGCTGCCAGTCGCCGTGGGACGTCTCGAACCCCCAGCTCTGGGCGCACTGTCGGGCACGCTGCGGATCGGCGTCAGCCAGGGCGGCCAGTTTCAGGTCCAGGGGAAGGTCGAACACCGCTTTGGCATTGTGGAACGCCAAGGCATGGGCACGGCCCATGAAGCCGGTGCCAATCAGACCGATGCCGAGTTCACGCATGAGAAGAGCCCTTTGAATTTTTATTTTCAGAAGGGCTCTTTATGGAATAAATATTCCTAAATTGCAATTGGTGGAATAAATATTCATTTTTGCGAGGAGCATCTCAGGACAGGAAACCCCCGTCCACATTCAGCGCCACACCTGTGGTGTAGCTCGACGCATCGCTGGCCAGATACAACACTGCGCCGGCCATTTCGCTTGGATCGGCCACACGCTTGAGGGGGATCTGCGCCAGGGCGGTTTTCAGGATGGCGTCGTTCTTGACCAGCGCCGAGGCGAACTTGGTGTCGGTCAGCCCCGGCAGTAGCGCGTTGCAGCGGATGCCAAACTGCGCGCATTCCTTGGCGAAGACCTTGGTCATGTTGATCACCGCGGCCTTGGTCACCGAGTAGATGCCTTGGAAAATGCCCGGCGAAATACCGTTGATCGACGCGACGTTGATGATGCTGCCGCCACCGTTTTCACGCATCAGCTTGCCGGCTTCCACCGACATGAAGAAATAGCCGCGAATGTTGACGTCGACGGTCTTCTGGAACGCGCCCAGGTCGGTGTCCAACACGTTGCAGAATTGCGGGTTGGTGGCTGCGTTGTTTACCAGGATGTCCAGACGACCGAACTGCTCGCGAATCCCGGCGAACACTTGGCTGATCTGTTCCATTTCACCAATGTGGCAGGCGATGGCGGTGGCCTTGCCGCCAGCGGCGATGATCGCATCGGCCACGTGCTGGCAACCGTCGAGCTTGCGGCTGGAGACGATCACATGGGCGCCTTGCTGGGCCAGCAGTTTGGCGATGGCCTCGCCGATGCCGCGGCTGGCGCCGGAAACGAAGGCGATCTTGCCGTCGAGGTCGAACAACTGAGTCTTGGACATGCTGTTTCCTTGTTATAGGTGCGCTCAGAGCGTGGATTTATGGATGACTTGCAGGCTCATCTGTTCCAGCAGCTGGTTCATCTGAACGAACTGCGCGAAGCGTTTGTCCTGGGTCTGGCCATGAAAGAAGCGGTAGTAGATCTGCTGGACAATACCCGCCAGGCGGAAAAGCCCGTAGGTGTAATAGAAGTCGAAGTTGTCGATGCGCATGCCGGCGCGCTCGGCGTAATAATCGACGAATTCCCGACGGGTCAGCATGCCCGGCGCATGGCTGGGCTGGCGGCGCAGCAATTGCACCGGCGCCGGATCGCCGGCCTCGATCCAGTAGGCGAGGCTGTTACCCAAGTCCATCAGCGGGTCGCCGAGGGTGGTCAGTTCCCAGTCCAGCACGCCGATGATCTGCATCGGGTTTTCCGGGTCGAGGATCACGTTGTCGAAGCGATAGTCGTTGTGGACGATGCTTGAGGTGGGGTGATCGGCGGGCATCTTGTCGTTGAGCCAGGCCTTCACCACCTCCCATTTCGGCGCGTCGGGGGTCAGCGCTTTTTCGTAGCGGTCGCTCCAGCCACGAATCTGTCGGGCCACGTAGCCTTCAGGCTTGCCCAGGTCGGCCAAGCCGCACGCCTGGTAATCGACCCGGTGCAGTTCGACGAGACGGTCGATGAAACTCTTGCACAGCGCTTCGGTACGGGCTGCGTCGAAGCCCAGTTCCGGCGGCAACTCGGCGCGCAGGATGATGCCTTTGACCCGTTCCATCACGTAGAACTCGGCGCCCATCACCGACTCATCGGTGCAATGCACATAGCCTTTCGGGCAATACGGGAAACCGTCGCGCAACTGATTGAGAATACGAAACTCGCGGCCCATGTCATGGGCGGATTTCGCTTTGTGGCCGAACGGCGGACGGCGCAGCACGAATTCCTGTTCGGGATATTCCAGCAGGTAGGTCAGGTTCGACGCGCCGCCAGGAAACTGGCTGATCACCGGTGTGCCGGTCAGGCCGGGAATGTGGGCCTTGAGGTACGGGTCGATCAGGCTGGCATCGAGTTCTTCACCGTCGCGCACCCGGGTGGACTGATCAGTAACTGCCATGCTTATCCCTTCTGCTTATTTTGGAGGCCATCGATCATTGGCTAATCTAATGGGGTGACGCAGGCGCCACAAGCACGCACGGGTCTTATAGGTTAGCGTGTTGCAAGGTAATCAGCCGGCCTGATGGCCTGCGGGTTTGCCAGTCTGTCCCGAGGACAACGGTGGAGTTGAGCCAGTGTTCGGCTCAAATCTGCGCCTCGGGCAATGGCACTGGGGTCAGCACTGGTTTACCGGAAAAGAACGCGGTCAGGTTCTGGCCCACCAGCTCCACCGTCCCGCGGGTCGCTTCCGGCGACAGGCCTGCGACGTGGGGCGTCAGCACCACGTTTGGCAGTTTTTTCAACGCATCGGGTACCTCGGGTTCGTGATCGAACACGTCCAGGGCCGCTCCGGCAATTCGCCGTTGTTCAAGGGCGTTGAGCAGATCGCCAGTCGCGACGACGCTGGCCCGGGCGATGTTGACCAAAAAGCCGTTGGGCCCCAAGGCATTGAGGACTTGTTTGTTGATCAGCTGGCGGGTGTCCAGGCCACCGGGCGTGGCAATGATCAGGAAATCGGAGGCGCGAGCCAGTTCCATGGGCGTGGCGCAGAAGGTATAGGAGACATCATTGCGCACCCTGCGGTTGTGGTAGCTGACACTCATGTCGAAACCGAGGGCCGCCCGCTTGGCAATGGCCATGCCCACGGAGCCCAGGCCGAGTACACCCAGGCGCTTGCCGGCCAGGGACGGGCGCATGACTTTCGCCCATTCACCACGGCGCACGCTGGCATCGGCGCGAGGAATGTCACGCACCAGCGCCAGCAGCAGCGCCATGGCATGGTCGGCCACCGAGGAAGCGTTTACCCCGGCACCGTTGGTGACGACGATGCCACGGTCGCTGGCCGCTTGCAGGTCCACTTGTTCATAACCGGCGCCGATCACGCAGATGATTTTCAGGTTGGGCAGGGCGGCGATTTCCTCCGCCGTCAAACCCAGCGGGCCGCGGGTCAATACGGCGCTGAAGCGATCGCCGTGTTCGAATATCGCCGTCCTGCGTTCGGCAGGGGTTGGCGCCAATTCCAGGTGATAGCCCTGGCGTTCCAGGATCGGCAGGTATTCGTTGACAGTTTCCACCAGTACCAGAACGGTTGCGGTCATGCTGTGCTCCTGTGGGCGGTTTGTTGATCATCGGTAATGAACTTGATTGTAGGGGGCGAAGGACGGGAGGCGGGGCTTTTTAGCTGTTCATTTCGGATCCACTGGCGGTCATGGATTTTCGACTTGCGTTTCGAACTTGAACCCTCTGATCCGCTTGACCGCTCTTCAGCTAAGCCTTTGCTTCTGCTCACGAATCCCGGACAATCGCGCCCCTGTTTCGGCCAGGGCGCTGCCTGTCGGGTTTTTCCGACTCGTCCCGGCCGGGTGCATGTGACCGGAATGCGGAGATCCGACCGGATGAATGATCAGGCCAATAGCGTCGAAGAGCGCTTTGAAACGACAGCCCCTGCCACCCTCAGCCAATGGAGTCGCCACGATACGACCTGGATGCTGGGCCTGTTTGGGACCGCCATTGGCGCCGGCACGCTGTTTTTGCCGATCAATGCCGGCCTCGGCGGTTTCTGGCCGCTAGTGATCCTCGCCTTGCTGGCGTTCCCCATGACCTTTTACGCGCACCGTGGCCTGACCCGCTTCGTGTTGTCCGGCCGTGAAGGCGCGGACATCACCGAGGTGGTGGAGGAGCATTTCGGTATCAAGGCCGGTGCGCTGATCACCTTGCTCTACTTTTTTGCGATTTTTCCGATCCTGCTGATCTACAGCGTGGCGCTGACCAATACGGTGGGCAGCTTCCTGGAGCACCAACTGCATGTGCAGCCGCCACCTCGCGCCGTGCTATCGCTGATGCTGATCCTGGGCCTGCTGGCCGTGGTCCGCTGCGGCGAGCAGGCGATCGTCAAGGCCATGAGCCTGATGGTCTATCCTTTCATCGTGGCGCTGCTGTTCCTGGCGGTGTTCCTGGTTCCGCATTGGAACGGCGGCATCCTGGCCACGGCCTCCACGTTGCCGCAGCCTTCGGCGCTGCTGCATACCCTGTGGCTGGCGATTCCGGTGATGGTGTTCTCGTTCAATCATTCGCCCATCATCTCGGCGTTTGCGGTGGATCAGAAGCGTCGCTACGGTCCTCGCGCTGAAGAGCGCAGCGCGCAGATCCTGTCGCGTGCCCATCTGCTGATGGTGGTGATGGTGCTGTTTTTCGTGTTCAGTTGCGTGTTGACCCTGTCCCCGGCGCAGTTGGCCGAGGCCAAGGCGCAGAACCTGTCGATCCTGTCGTACCTGGCCAACCATTTCAGCAATCCGACCATTGCCTTCGCAGCGCCATTGATTGCGTTCGTGGCGATCTCCAAGTCATTCCTCGGCCATTACATCGGTGCCAGCGAAGGTCTCAAGGGCCTGATCGTCAAGAGCGGACGCCGTCCAGCCGCCAAGACCCTCGATCGCCTGACTGCGGCGTTCATGTTGCTGGTGTGCTGGATCGTCGCCACGCTCAACCCGAGCATCCTGGGCATGATCGAAACCCTCGGCGGTCCAGTCATTGCGGCGATTTTGTTCCTGATGCCGATGTACGCCATCCGCAAAGTCCCGGCCATGGCGCGCTATCGCGGCCAGGCGTCCAATGTCTTCGTGGGGCTGGTGGGTCTGGTGGCGATTACCGCGCTGGTCTATTCGCTGACGGCCTGACCGGCGCCGCTCTGTAGGCAGGCATAAAAAAACGCCGCCCCTCGCGAGAGGGGCGGCGTTTTTAGTCGGGCGTTTTAAGCGTTAGGCTTGAACGACCGGGATGTTGGCATTTGCAGCCGCTTCACGGAACTCGGCGATCTGGTCGAAGCTCAGGTAGCGGTACACGTCCGCTGCCATGCTGTCGATCTTGCCGGCGTATTCCATGTACTCCTCGACGGTCGGCAGGCGACCCAGGATGGACGCCACGGACGCCAGCTCGGCCGAAGCCAGGTAGACATTCGCGCCGTCGCCCAGGCGGTTCGGGAAGTTACGGGTCGACGTCGACACCACGGTGGAGTTCGGTTCAACGCGCGCCTGGTTACCCATGCACAGCGAGCAGCCTGGCATTTCCATGCGTGCGCCGGCCTTGCCGTAGATGCCGTAGTAGCCTTCTTCGGTGAGCTGGTGAGCGTCCATCTTGGTCGGCGGCGACAGCCACAGACGGGTTGGCAGCTGACCCTTGACCTGCTCCAGCAGTTTACCGGCAGCACGGAAGTGACCGATGTTGGTCATGCACGAGCCGATGAACACTTCGTCGATCTTCTCGCCAGCAACGCTGGACAGCAGACGGGCGTCGTCCGGGTCGTTCGGCGCGCAGAGCACAGGCTCCTTGACGTCGGCCAGGTCGATCTCGATGATCTCGGCGTATTCGGCGTCCTTGTCGGCTTCCAGCAGCTCAGGGTTGGCCAGCCAGGCTTCCATCGCCTGGGCACGACGTTCCAGGGTGCGAGGATCGCCGTAGCCTTCGCCGATCATCCAGCGCAGCAGGGTAATGTTCGACTGCAGGTACTCGGCAATCGATTCCTTGGAGAGCTTGATGGTGCAACCAGCGGCCGAGCGTTCCGCCGAGGCGTCGGACAGCTCGAAAGCTTGTTCGACGGTCAGGGTTTCCAGGCCTTCGATTTCCAGGATGCGGCCGGAGAAGGCGTTTTTCTTGCCTTTCTTCTCGACGGTCAGCAGGCCTTTCTGGATCGCGTAGTAAGGGATGGCATGGACCAGGTCACGCAGGGTGACGCCCGGTTGCAGCTTGCCCTTGAAACGAACCAGGATCGACTCGGGCATGTCCAGCGGCATGACGCCGGTGGCGGCGGCGAAGGCCACCAGGCCGGAGCCGGCCGGGAACGAGATGCCGATCGGGAAACGGGTGTGGGAGTCGCCACCGGTGCCGACGGTGTCCGGCAGCAGCATGCGGTTCAGCCAGCTGTGGATGATGCCGTCGCCCGGACGCAGGGACACGCCGCCGCGGGTCATGATGAAGTCAGGCAGGGTGTGGTGGGTGGTCACGTCGATCGGCTTCGGATAAGCCGCGGTGTGGCAGAACGACTGCATCACCAGATCGGTCGAGAAGCCCAGGCACGCCAGGTCCTTGAGTTCGTCACGGGTCATCGGGCCAGTGGTGTCCTGGGAACCGACGGTGGTCATCTTCGGCTCGCAGTAGGTGCCCGGGCGAACGCCGGTCACGCCGCAGGCCTTGCCGACCATTTTCTGCGCCAGGGTGAAGCCCTTGGTGCTTTCGGCCGGTGCTTCAGGCTTCTTGAACAGCTCCGACGGTGGCAGGCCCAGCTCGGCGCGTGCCTTTTCGGTCAGGCCACGGCCAATGATCAGCGGGATACGGCCGCCAGCGCGGACTTCGTCCAACAGGACCGGAGTCTTCATTTCGAAGGTGGTCAGGACTTCATCGGTGCCGTGCTTGCAGACTTTGCCAGCATGCGGGTACAGGTCGATCACGTCGCCCATGTGCATGTTGGACACATCGAATTCGATCGGCAGGGCGCCGGCGTCTTCCATGGTGTTGTAGAAAATCGGCGCGATCTTGCTGCCGAAGCAGAAGCCGCCGGCACGCTTGTTCGGGACGTACGGAACGTCATCGCCGAAGAACCAGAGCACCGAGTTGGTTGCCGATTTACGCGACGAACCGGTACCGACCACGTCACCGACGTAGGCGATCGGGAAGCCTTGGCCACGCATCTCTTCGATCTGCTTCATCGGGCCGGTCTTGCCTTGCTCGTCCGGGACGATGCCGTCACGGGCCATTTTCAGCATGGCCAGGGCGTGCAGCGGGATGTCCGGGCGGGACCAGGCATCAGGGGCAGGGGACAGGTCGTCGGTGTTGGTTTCGCCAGTCACCTTGAACACGCGCAGGCTGATCTTGTCGGCCAGCACCGGGCGGTTCTTGAACCACTCGCCATCGGCCCAGGATTGCAGCACGGCCTTGGCGTGAACGTTGCCGTTCTTGGCTTTTTCAGCGACGTCATGGAACGCATCGAACATCAGCAGGGTGTGCTTGAGTTCCTTGGCCGCTACCGGCGCCAGCTCGGCGTTGTCCAGCAGCTCGACCAGGGTGACGATGTTGTAGCCGCCCTGCATGGTGCCAAGCAGTTCGACCGCGCGCTTCTTGTCAATCAGAGGGGACTGGGCTTCGCCCTTGGCCAGTGCGGAGAGAAAACCGGCCTTGACGTAGGCGGCTTCGTCGACGCCAGGCGGAACGCGATTGGTGATCAGGTCAACGAGGAAAGCTTCTTCGCCAGCCGGGGGATTCTTCAGCAGCTCGACCAGGCCTGCGGTTTGTTCGGCGTTAAGCGGCTGGGGAACGATACCCAGTGCTGCACGCTCTTCGATATGTTTGCGGTAGGCTTCAAGCACAGTTATTACCCTCATCAGTGGTCCCAAATGGGTGTCCGGGACGCTCATCCAGAAACTCACGGCACTCATGCGCGTCAGGGGCCTTTTGGGCCTCCACGCCAGAGTTGCCGGAGTTCCTCACAGAAGCTGCTTTCAAAGTTTTACGCCTGCAGAACGGGAGCTGATGAGGGTTGGCGTTGGGCTTTCCCCGCTGGAAAGACCCTTCGCCAACACCGCTCTGAAGGAACGACTGTGCTCGTGACGCTTTGAAAACAGCTTCTAACGGACATTGGCGCCTTAAAAGGCTGGCTGATTCTACGGGAAAAAAATATTAAAGGTAAGTTGGCCCATGAAGTTTGAAGGGGTGATCAATCTTAGACAAAGGGCTAACATGCCGGCCTGTCCTGTTTTTTTGCGTGTGCGTTACCTATGCCCAACCAGCTCATCAAGACCCCCTGCGTCGGCCTCTGTTCCACTGTCTACGGTGACTTGGTGTGCCGTGGTTGCAAGCGGTTCCACCACGAAGTGATTCACTGGAACGGCTACAACGAGGAGGAAAAACGCGCGGTGTGGATGCGGCTGGAGCAGCTGTTGGTGCAGGTGATGGTGGCCAAGCTGGAGGTGTTCGACCCGGGCCTGCTGCGCCAGCAACTGGAGACACGCAAGATCCGCTTCGTGCCCCACCAGTCGGAATACTGCTGGGCCTACCAGTTGATCGCCCGGGGCGCGCGAGTAATCAACAACCTCGAAGCCTACGGCATGGTGCTGATGCCGGAATTTCGCGATTGGGAGCTGCCGGACCTGCGTGATGCCATTGATCGGGAATTTTTCCTGCTGTCCGAAGCCCATTACCAGCGCTACATCGCGCCGGGGTTTCTCAAGGATGCGATCGGCGGCTGACAGGCCTTCATGTGTGGCAAGTTACTTTTAGTTTTTGGACCAGGTAGCTCTTGTGGCGAGGGAGCTTGCTCCCGCTGGGTTGCGAAGCGACCCTCGCTCTTGATCCTGATAATTCCTGAACCTGGAAAATCCAGGCGTCTGCTGCGCTGCCGAGCGGGAGCAAGCCCTTATGGAACAAATTACAAATCCATGTTTTTAAAGTACTTTTCAACAGGCTGCAGTGTGGCTCAGTTGGACCGTTATCCCCTCGCCACAAGACCTGTTCCCTGCGCGACAGCGCAGCGTCGGCGACGCGGCGGGGACTCCCTCGCCACAACAGCCTTATCGTCCGCGCCTCATTCCTTGACCGCCAGCTCCACCAGGTGATCCTCGACTTCCTGCGGCTTGAGCACCAGCACATCGCTTTCCAGGGTATCGAGCACGGCTTCGGCGGTGTTGCCGATCAGCACCCCTGACAAACCCGAGCGGGCCACGGTGCCGATCACCGTGACCGCCGCCTGGAGCTTGTGGGCCATGAAGGGAATCAGCACGTCCGCCGGGCCTTCCATGATATGCAGGTGTTGGTCATCGATATCGAATTCGGCTTGGAACGCGCGGCATTGCTCGCGATAGCGAGCCTCGATGGTTTCCTTGAGCTGGAAGGTCGGGTCGGCGGACGAGAGCATCGGCGACGGATGGGCGCTGATCACATGCAGGTGCGCCTTGGCCAATCTGGCAATGTCATAGCCATGATCGATGATGGTGGAGTGCAGGTGGCGATGCTCGCCATCGGCATTGCCGACATCGACGGCGGCCAGGATGACCCGGTCCTTCCAGGAGCCCGTAGTCTTGACCAGCAGCACCGGGGTTGGGCAATGGCGCAGCAATTTCCAGTCAGCGGGTGTCAACAGGGCCTTCTTCAACGGGCTGTCGGGGAAATGCTGCTTGATCACCAGGCCGCACCCTTCGGCCTGCTGCACGTCAATGATGGTTTCGTAGAGGCTTTCGTTCCAGGCTTGCTCGGTGGTGACGCTGTAGCCGTCCGCCACCAAGGCCGCCTTCAGTACGCCGAGCATGCCAGCGTGATCGTGCCGTTTGTCGCACACCAGCAGGTGCAGGTGCGCCTGGGTCACGCCGGCGATCAGTTTGGCGCGCTTGAGTGCCAGGCTTTCCGAATGTTCGGGGTCGATGACCACCAGGATGCTGCGAATGGCTTGCATGATCGGTGTCTCCAGCAATGAAAAGGCACTGCGTTGCTCAACTATAGTTGCTATGAACGGTCCGTCGACTTGATGCATATCAACAGCGGTGGCTGGTGGTCTGGGGGCAGGCCGGTATAATCGGCGCCCTTCGCTCGACTACCTTCTTGCCGTGAGCCCCATGATCCTTCCCGAAATCCACGAATTCCTCGGCTGCCGCACCCCCGATGCCTGGGTCCAGGCCGCGCTGGCCGACCAGGAAACGTTGCTGATCGACCACAAGAACTGCGAGTTCAAGGCCGCCAGCACCGCCCTGAGCCTGATTGCCAAGTACCACTCCCATGTCGACCTGATCAACATGATGTCGCGCCTGGCCCGGGAAGAGCTGGTGCATCACGAGCAAGTCATGCGCTTGATGAAAAAGCGCAAGGTCGCGTTGCGCCAGCTCTCCGCCGGACGCTATGCCTCGGGTTTGCGCAAGGTGGTGCGCAGCCACGAGCCGGTGAAACTGGTGGACACGCTGGTGGTCGGCGCCTTCATCGAAGCCCGCAGTTGCGAGCGTTTCGAGGCCTTGGTGCCGCATCTGGATGAGGAGCTCGGCAAGTTCTATTTCGGCCTGCTGAAAAGCGAAGCCAGGCACTTCCAGGGTTACTTGAAACTGGCCTACCAATACGGTGACGCCAAGGACATTGCCCAGGTCATCGACCGAGTCCGTGCCGCCGAGCGCGAGCTGATCGAGTCGGCGGACGCGGAGTTTCGGTTCCACAGCGGCGTGCCAGCCTAACGGGTCAAACCCAGGCGCTCATGCCATTGGGCAATCGATTCCTCTGGATACACCTCCCATTGTTGGTCGCCCGGGTGCGCCTCGACTTCGACCCACGGCGCCTTGGAACCGAGCATGAGATGGGTGTGTTCCGGCGGCACCGGCAGCGGTGTATCGATGGCCGAGGCAAAAGGATGGATCAACTCCGGCCATTGCGGGCTGAATAGCCACAATCCCGAGCCGCACAGTGAGCAGAAATGCCGCTCGGCGCTGCTGCGGTGGGACCGCTTGTCGCTTTCGTCCTTGAGGCGCGCATGGTAGATCGTAATGTGCTTGCGACCTTGCACCTTCAGGCTTTTCGCGTCGCCCCCCAGGTTGATCGCATAACCGCCGCCGCCCTGGGTCTTGCGGCAAATCGAGCAGTAGCAGCGCTGGTAGGGGTAGGGGTGAACGCAGTCCAGGCTGAACGTTACGGCGCCGCAGTGGCAGGATCCTTCGAGCTGCATGGTTGCCTCCGGTCCGAATTGAAATGACCCGGATAGTTTAGACGGTCAGCGGTTAGGCACCCGCCACAAGTACCACGCCGCGACGGTCCGATAAGGGCTCCAAGCCTGGCCGATGTCGATCATCTGCCTGCGACTCGGCTGAGCGTCCAGTCCCTTGAGCCGCCGATAACCGTCGCGAACCCCGAAATCGTCCGCTGGCAAGATGTCGGGCCGCTCCAGGCTGTAGATCAGCAGCATCTCCACGGTCCAACGGCCGACGCCGCGCAAGGTGACCAGGCGTTCGATCAACGCTTCATCGTCCATGGCCAGCGCCGTGGCGTAATCCGGTACGATCCCGTCCAGCGCCGCCTGGGCGATGCCTTGGATGGTCGCGGTCTTGCTGGCGGAAAAGCCGCAACTGCGCATCTGCGTAACGTCGGTCGCCAGTATTTGCTCGGGCCGCGGGAAGGTCCCCTGGGGAAATAGCCCCAACAGCCGGCCGAGAATTGCATCCCCGGCCTTGGCATGCAGTTGCTGATAGGCAATCGCCCGCACCAGCGCCTCATAGGGATCGCGGGCCGGCTTGGGTTGCAGCAGGCAGGGGCCGGTCGCCTCGACATGGCGTCGCCAGTCTTCGTCAAGGTTTGCCAGGAATGCCGTCGCTTGGTGATAGGGCACAGGCATCAGGTCTTTGTCCGGGGCATCGTTCAAAACGCCAGCGGCAGGGAAACCTGCACCGCGGCCCTCTCCAGCCGCAACAGAAACGCCTTGCGCGGCTGACCGCCACCATAGCCAGTCAACGAGCCATCCGCCCCGATCACCCGATGGCAGGGGATGATGATGGCGAGGCGGTTTTGGCCATTGGCCAAGCCCACGGCGCGGCTGGCACCGGGGCTGCCCAGGGCGGCGGCGATGGCACCGTAGCTGCGGGTTTCGCCGTAGGGGATTTTCTGCAACTGCGCCCAGACCCGCGCCGCGAAGGCGCTGCCGGGCATGTGCAGCGGGACGGTGAAGCATGTGAGCTTCCCGGCGAAATAGTCGGCCAGCTCGCGTTCGATCTGTTGCAGATGAGCGTTGTGCCCCGGCGCGACCGTGTAGCCGTAGCGTTGCCGCAATTCTTCCAGTTCCTTGGTCAAGGCCGGGCGGTCGAGGAACTCCAACAGCACCAGGCCATGACGCTCGGCCATGGCCAGCATGGGCCCCAGCGGTGTGGTCAGGCGGGTGAACAGCAACGGCTCGCTGAGGCCGGCGCGGCCCGGCGTGATGTGGAAGGATTTCACGAAGGCGTCACGAAAGCCGCTCAGCGATTCGTAGCCGGAATCGAACGCCGCGTTGTCGATCGAGGCGCCTTCCTTGATACCGCCCAGGGCGATGCCCAGGCGCCGGGTGCGCAGGTAGGCGTGGAAGGTCATGCCGAAGTGCTGCTTGAACCAGCGGCGCAGCTTCAGCGGTTCGATGCCTCGTTCCTGTAGCAGGGCATCGGTCCAGCGCAGGTCCGGCTGGGCATCCACGGCCTGGAGCAGCGCCTGGACCCAGTCGGGGGCGATCGCGGCGGCATCCAACGGCTTGCAGCGCAGGCAGGCGCGGTAGCCGGCGGACATGGCTTCGTCGGCATGGGCGAAGAATTCCACGTTCTCTGGTTTCGGCTTGCGGGCGGTGCAACTGGGGCGGCAGAAAATACCGGTGGTCTTGACCGCTGTGAAAAACACCCCTTCGTAGGCGGTGTCTCGTTCGAGCATGGCGCGGACCATTTCGGCGTGCGGCGGCAGTAGCGTGTCTTGTAGGTTCATGGGGTGAGCATAGAACCGGGCCCAGGCCGACTCCACCGAAAAATCGACAGTGAATTTTTTCAGTATCTCCAGAACACCGGCGTGAACAATACCAACACTGTCAGGATCTCCAATCGCCCCAGCAGCATGCCGATGGTCAGCAGCCATTTTGCCGCGTCCGGCAAGGTGGAGAAATTGCCAGCCGGACCGATGATCGTACCCAGTCCTGGCCCCACGTTGCAGACTGCGGTGGCCGCGCCGGTCAGGGCCGTTGTCCAATCAAGGCCGATCAGCGCCAGCCCCAGGGCGATCACGCCAATGGTGACGGTGAAGAAAAACGAAAACGTCAGCAGCGAGCGGACGATTTCTTCGTCGATGGGGTGGTTATTGTATTTTTTCTGAATCACCGCCCGGGGATGAATCAGTTGTTTCAGACTGCTCTTTAGCAACGCACCGGCCACCTGGAAACGGAAGATTTTCAGTCCGCCGGCGGTCGATCCCGAGCAACCGCCGACGAATGTCAGATAGAAGAACAACATCAAGGCAAAGCTGCCCCACAGGCTGTAGTCGCCCAGTGCCACGCCCGTGGTGGTGACCACCGACGTCACGTTGACGGCTACGATGCGGACCGCGTCCCACCATGTATGGTCGCTGTTGAAGCTCAGCCAGGTCCCGACCACGAGCCAGGTGATGACCAGGAAACCGACGAACCCCCTGACTTGTTGGTCCCTGAGCAATGCGCGCTTGTGGCCGCGTAATGTCGCGACGTACAGAGTGAAGGGCAGCGCGCCCGCCATCATGATGACCACCGACACCCAATGAATGGCCGGTTGCGGCCAGTGCCCCAGGGATGAATCCGAGGTGGAAAAGCCGCCGGTGGAAATCAACGACATCGCATGGTTGATCGCCTCGAATGGGGTCATGCCGGCAAGCCACAGCGCGAGTGTCGCGAGGGCTGTCAACCCGACATAAATCCATAAGATGTAGTTGGCCGCGACGTGAGAGCGCGGCGTGACCTTTTCCGACCAGTCCGATGATTCGGTCTGGAACAGTCGCATGCCGCCGACCCGCAGCAGCGGCAGGATCGCCACCGCCATGCCGATGAAGCCGATCCCGCCGAGCCAGTGCAGCATCGAGCGCCAGATCAGCAGGCCGGGGGATGCCGTGTCCAGGCCAGTCAGGATGGTCGAGCCGGTGGTCGTGATGCCCGACATCGTTTCAAAAAACGCATCGGTGTAGCTGATGTGCTGGATGAACACCATTGGCAATGCGGCGAAGGCGCAAACCACGACCCAGCTGGCGGTGGTCAGCAGGTACATTTCCCTGGGGCGCATCTGGGCCTGTTCCGGTCTGCCTCGGGCTACCAACGCAACCCCAGAGACGAATGTAATCAGGCTCGACCAGAGGAACGCCGACACGTCATCGTTGCGGTCGTAGTAGATCAGCGTCAACAGCGGGATCACCATGCTGACCGCCAGGGTAGTCAAGAAAATACCGAGGATGAAACCGATGAGACGCAGTACCGCAATGGACATGGGAAACGCCTGATTGGAAGAGTGGCACAGTATCGATTTGGTCCCTCGTTCGCCGCGTAAAATTTGCGTAAAAAAGAGCGATGAGGTTCGAAGACAAGGCAGTTTTCTTCAATACCCGTCCGGCACCGTACTTTAGCCTGGCAGCCTTCCCACTCAAATGAAGTAGGTATGCGATGAGCCTTGTTTTTTCCATGGCGGCCTTTGCCCTGGTCGCCTCCATCACGCCCGGCCCTGTCAACATCGTCGCCCTCAGCTCCGGGGCGCGGTATGGCTTTCGGGCCACGTTGCGTCATGTAGCCGGCGCCACCCTCGGGTTTGTCCTGTTGCTGGTCTTGATGGGCCTCGGGTTGCACGAGGTGTTGCAGCGCTGGCCGGGCCTGACCCGGGTGGTGCAATGGGCCGGCGTAGCGTTCCTGTTGTTCATGGCCTGGAAACTGGCGATCGACGATGGTGAGCTGGGCGAGCGGGACGAGGGCCGCGCGCCGACGATGTTCTACGGTGCGCTGATGCAATGGCTCAACCCTAAGGCCTGGTTGGCCTGTGTGGCGGGAATGGGGGCGTTCGTGGCTGACGGCGAGGCGCTACTGGTGTGGCAGTTCGCGGCGATCTACCTGGTGATCTGCTACGTCTCGGTGGGCTGCTGGGCCTATGCCGGGAGTTTCTTGCGTACCTGGCTGGGCAACCCGGCGACCATGCGCCTGTTCAACCGGGCGATGGCGGCATTGCTGGTCGCCAGTGCGGTGTATCTGTTGCTGCCTTGATGAAGCGCTACAAGCCAATCAGCCGCGGTACTGCCCCGGCGTGGCTGCCAGGTGTTGCTTGAACGCCCGTTGGAAATGCGCCTGGTCGGCGAACCCGCTGTCCAGCGCCACGTCGGCGATCAACTTGCCTTCGCGCAATTGTTGGCGGGCGAACTGGATGCGGCGGTTGATCAGGAAGGCGTGGGGCGTCATGCCGTAATGACGCTTGAAAGCCCGGCTCAAGTAGGATGGCGATAGCTGGGCGAAGGCGCAGATGTCTTCGAGCTTCAGGGCTTCGGTGCAGTGATCATGGATAAACTGCGCTGCCCGCATCAGCGCCGGATGGCTGCCCCGGTCCGGGCGCCCGGCCGGGTTGAGACGATGCTGCAGGTCGGTGAAAAATGCTTCGACGGCGGCTTGCTTGTCGCCAGTACCGACTTGTTCATCCACCAACCGCTCATAAAGGCCGCACAACCCCGAGTAGAGCGCGGCATCGCGGCTGTGGGTGGTGTCGAACGCCTGGAAATCCAGCGACGGATCAAAGCCAATGCGGCGTTGCAAATCCCGCAGCCAGTGGGTGTCGACATACAACATCACGTAGGACCAAGGCTGATCGTCGATCGGGTTGCAGGCGTGCACGTCGCCAGGGTTCATCAGCACCACCGTCCCGCTGCGCACCTGGAATCGCGATTGCTCATGCAAGTAGGTGCTGCGCCCGGCCGTGATCGCGCCGATGGAGAAATGATCGTGGGAGTGACGCGAATAGCAGACCTTGCGCCCATCGGCGATGGCCCGCGCCTCGATGAAGGGCAGGGCCGCGTCGCGCCAGAAACGCGGGGCGGCGTCATGTTGGGCAGGCTTCATCGTCCGTGTCCTGTGTGATGGGCTGTGCCTGATTGTATTAGCCTGCGCCGCAAAATGCTGTTCGAGTTCGCTACGGCAGTGAACTAGACTGCAGTGAGTCTCGCCAACGGAGCTCACGATGCTTGAACCACGCAAACCGGACAATGAAGCCGTCCGTCTCAAGCACCTGCAGTCGCTCAAGCTGCTGGATACTGCACCCGAGGAACGATTTGACCGCTTGACCCGTCTCGCCCGACGCTTGTTCAACGTGCCCATTGCCCTGGTGTCGCTGGTGGATGCCAACCGGCAATGGTTCAAGTCCAATGCGGGCTTGGACGCCAGTGAAACCCCGCGCGAGGTTTCCTTCTGCGGACATGCGATCCTAAAGGATGAAATCCTGGAGATTTGCGACGCGGAACAGGACGAACGGTTTTACGACAATCCGCTGGTCACGGACAGGCCGGGTATTCGCTACTACGCCGGGCATCCATTGGGCCTGGAGGATGGCAGCAAGTTGGGCACCTTGTGCCTGCTGGACACCAAGCCGCGAAAGCTCAGCGACGACGAACGCGAAATGCTGCGCGACCTGGCAAGCATGGCCGAGCAGGAAATGATTGCCGTGCAGATGGCGAGCATGGATGAAATGACGCTGTTGTCCAACCGGCGAGGCTTCAAGACGCTGGCCCAGCATGCGCTGGGCGTGTGTAATCGGCTGTCGCGACCGGCCACGTTGCTGTTCTTCGACCTCAATGACTTCAAGCCGATCAACGACCGCTTCGGCCATGCCGAGGGTGACAGCGCCCTGAAAACCTTTGCCGACGTGCTGCGTATCGCCTTTCGCGAAAGCGATGTCATCGGTCGCCTGGGCGGCGATGAGTTCGTCGCCTTGCTCACCGGCGCTTCCCATGTCGAGACCGCGGCGATCATGGCGCGGCTCGGGGAGATCCCGGAAGAGCGCAACGCGACCTTGCAGCGCGGCTATGACATTCGCTTCAGCGTCGGCCAGATCGAATACGACCCCAAGCGGCACGCATCGATCGACAGCCTGTTGGCCGACGCGGATGCGGCGATGTATGCGCAGAAGCAGGGACGGCACTGAGAAGGGATTTACGGAAGACAAAAAACGCCGCTTGGCCTTTCCAGGGCAAGCGGCGTTTTTTTATGCGTTTCGAAAGCTGCTGGAATGCTACCCCTGGTGACGTTGCCGACGTTTCCGGAGGGGTATTGAAGGGGTTGAGTTCGAAGGCGCGGTTATAAACAGCGCGACATTTTAACCGGCACAACGCGATACATATGTACCGCACGAGGGGTGCGGTAAGCACGCAGAATGAGTTTTACGCGGCGTAATGCTGACTTGTAACCGCAGCGTTATCGATCATTCGACTTGACTGGTACCCCTATGAACAATGAATTACCCATCACATTTGTTTATCCCGATGAGTTCGGCACGTCGCGCGGAAGCGGGAGAGGACTTCCATCACCTGCCCCAATGGCGATGATTGGAAAAATGATCGAAGAACGCAACGTGGCGTACGCACGAGGTCATTGGCCTCAAATGCTGGGGCGCCATCTTGTAGCCATGCGTAATAACTCACCTGTACGTTATGGACTGGACGGTATCATCATTGGTGAATTGAAGGTCGCACACGGCGCTGATTTATTGATGCTGAAAAACTCCAAGCTTGACACAGCCAGTGCCTGGAGGCTCGGGATAAAGGAGGGGGCGAAGATCAAAAAAATAGAACAATTGGCTATCGAGCAGGAGTTTTCTGGAGGCGTTTTCACTCCTTTCAAAGCTATAAGCCATTGGCTACTCGGGAAAGGTAAACCGGCCAGCGTTCGACTCGACCGAACGGGAATCAGCCCGGCGCCGAATAAAATTCCCGACTTGATGGCGGTTATCAACACCGCCGGAATAGGAGTAACCACTGTAGATCTGAAGGTTCCTTACTCCACAGCTCAAGACTCGAATATCGCAAGGATCTATCTTGGAAACATCACGCTTCAAATCACCGGTAAGGTGATTCGCAATACATCAGGTAGCCTTAAGTTTACCGGTACTGCCAAAGCTTTCTCGGATCGCTACGACGCGAATGCCAGCAATCATCGTCCGGTATTTGATGAAAAGGTGACGACTGCGCTGCGTCAAGTGGGGCGAGTTGCCCGAGCGCAGGATTATGAAATACGAATTACTGGCGAGCTTCCCATTAATTTTTCAAGGTGACCCACGATGTTGCGCGAAGAGAAAGGACTGGGGGGCGCTATCATTTGCATAATGGCAGCGTGCGCAATGCTGTTTTTTTTTCCAGCGGACACTGTGATGGAGAACCCTGAGAACCCCAACGATACTCAAGGAGTTCCCGCAGTTGCGATGTACTTGGTCATATTGATCATGCTGACTGCGACGTCTGTGGCCCTGACGGGATTAGGCAGTTTCGCCCAGCAGTTTCTCAGGCATCGATCTTTCACACTGCGTATTGGCGTGTATGTATTTGCCAATGCTCCGCTATTTTTTACGTCACTCTTGGGTGGGGTAGTCTCCTTGGCCTACTCGTACGACACCGTATCCGGGGTGCTGGCGGCGTTGATGTTTCTGTTTTCCTTCGCCTCGCTGCTGCTGGCCATTCCACAAAAATCGAATTAAAAACGCCGCTTGGCCTTTCCAGGGCAAGCGGCGTTTTTGTTGCAACGTGAAGATTACTCTTCGAGGTTGCCCATGGCGGTGGTGTTGAAGCCGCCGTCCACGTACATGATTTCACCGCTGATGCCGGACGCCAGGTCCGAGCACAGGAAGGCGCCGGCGTTGCCGACTTCGTCGATGGTGACGTTGCGACGCAGCGGGGTTTGCGCTTCGTTGGCGGCCAGCATCTTGCGGAAGTTCTTGATGCCGGAAGCGGCGAGGGTGCGGATCGGGCCAGCCGATACGCAGTTGACGCGGGTGCCGTCCGGGCCCAGGGAACCGGCCAGGTAACGTACGCCGGCTTCCAGGGAGGCCTTGGCCATGCCCATGACGTTGTAGTTCGGCATGGTGCGCTCGGCGCCCAGGTACGACAGGGTCAGCAGGCTGCCGTTGCGGCCTTTCATCATTTCGCGACCGGCCTTGGCCAGGGCCACGAAGCTGTAGGCGCTGATGTCGTGGGCAATGCGGAAACCTTCGCGGGTGGTGGCTTCGGTGAAGTCGCCGTCCAGTTGGTCGCCCGGGGCGAAGCCTACGGAGTGCACGATGCAGTCCAGGCCGTCCCACTTCTTGCTCAGTGCTTCGAAGACCTTGGCGATTTCTTCATCGCTGGCCACGTCGCACGGGAAGCACAGCTCAGGGCTCGAACCCCAGCCTTGCGCGAACTCTTCGACACGACCCTTGAGTTTGTCGTTCTGATAAGTGAAGGCAAGCTCAGCGCCCTCGCGATGCATGGCGGCGGCGATGCCGGATGCGATGGACAGCTTGCTGGCGACACCGACGATCAGTACGCGCTTACCGGCGAGAAAACCCATGTGTTGCTCCTCTTTCAGGTTATTCGGCAGTTGTTGGAGCCAGGAAAGCGGCCTCCAGCAACTGCTGTGTATAGGGGTGTTGCGGCGCGGCGAATATGCTGCGGGCATCACCTTGTTCGACCACTTGGCCATGCTTGACCACCATCAGCTGGTGGCTCAGCGCTTTGACAACAGCCAGGTCATGGCTGATAAACAGGTACGTCAGGTTGTACTTGGTTTGCAACGACCGCAACAGCTCCACCACTTGGCGTTGCACGGTGCGGTCCAGGGCTGACGTTGGTTCATCCAGCAGAATCAACGCCGGCTTGAGCACCAGGGCCCGGGCGATGGCGATACGCTGCCGTTGCCCTCCGGAAAATTCATGGGGGTAGCGGTTCCGGGTTTCCGGGTCCAGGCCTACCTCCTTCAATGCCGCGATTATCGCTTGTTCCTGTTCGGCTTCGGTGCCGACCTTGTGGATCCGCAAGCCTTCGCCGACGATCTGGCTCACACACATCCGCGGGCTCAGGCTGCCGAACGGGTCCTGAAACACCACTTGCATCTGCCGGCGCAATGGCCGGACCTGTTGTTGCGTCAGGCTGTCGAGCTGCTTGCCTTCGAAGCGAATCCCGCCCTGGCTTCCGATCAACCGCAGGATCGCCAGCCCCAGCGTGGACTTACCCGAACCGCTCTCGCCGACGATGCCCAGGGTCTGGCCCTGGGGCAGGCTGAAGCGGATCCCGTCCACGGCCTTGATGTAATCCACCGTGCGCTTGAACAGGCCTTTCTTGATCGGAAACCAGACTTTCAGGTCCTCGACCTGCAACAACGGCGGGCCGACGACGTTGGTCGCCGGGTTGCCGCTGGGCTCGGCGGCCAGCAGTTCCCGAGTGTACGGATGTTGCGGCGCGCGAAACAACTCTGCGCACGATGCCTGTTCGACGATGCAACCGCGCTGCATGACACATACGCGATGCGCAATTCTTCGCACCAGGTTCAAATCGTGGCTGATCAGCAGCAGCGACATGCCCAATCGCGCCTGCAATTCCTTGAGTAGGTCGAGGATTTTCAGCTGCACGGTGACGTCCAGCGCGGTGGTCGGTTCGTCGGCGATCAGCAGCTCCGGCTCATTGGCCAAGGCCATGGCGATCATTACCCGCTGGCGCTGGCCGCCGGACAGTTCATGGGGCAAGGCCTTGAGGCGCTTGTGCGGTTCAGGGATGCCGACCAGCTCCAGCAGTTCGAGGGTACGTCGGGTCGCGACCTTGCCGGTCAGGCCCTTGTGGATACCGAGCACCTCGTTGATCTGTTTTTCAATGCAGTGCAAAGGGTTGAGCGAGGTCATCGGCTCCTGGAAAATCATCGCGATCCGGTTACCCCGGATATGGCGAATGGTTTTTTCCTTCAGGCCCAGCAGATCCTGGCCAGCGTAGCGAATGGTCCCGCTGGGGTGGTGGGCGAGCGGGTAGGGCAGCAAGCGCAGGATCGAATGCGCCGTCACCGATTTGCCCGAGCCGCTTTCGCCTACCAGCGCCAGGGTTTCGCCACGCTTGATGTCGAAGCTGACACCCTCAACCACGCGCTGGCGGCGTTCGCCGACAACGAATTCGACGGCTAAATCGCGCACTTCGATCAGATTGTCCTGGTTCATATCACTTCCTCGGATCGAAGGCATCGCGAGCGGACTCGCCGATGAACACCAACAGGCTCAGCATGATCGCCAGTACGGCGAACGCGCTGATACCCAGCCACGGCGCCTGCAGGTTTGATTTGCCCTGGGCCACCAGTTCGCCCAGGGACGGCGCACCAGCCGGCAGGCCGAAACCGAGGAAGTCCAGGGCGGTAAGGGTGCCGATGGCGCCGGTGAGGATGAACGGCATGAAGGTCATGGTCGAGACCATGGCATTGGGCAGGATGTGGCGGAACATGATCGCGCCGTTCTGCATGCCCAGCGCCCGTGCCGCCCGCACATATTCCAGGTTGCGCCCGCGCAGGAACTCGGCGCGCACGACGTCCACCAGGCTCATCCAGGAAAACAGCAACATGATGCCCAGCAACCACCAGAAGTTCGGCTGGACGAAACTGGCGAGGATGATCAGCAGGTAAAGCACCGGCAGCCCGGACCAGATTTCCAGGAAGCGCTGGCCGGCCAGGTCCACCCAGCCGCCATAGAAGCCCTGCAGGGCGCCGGCGATCACGCCGATGATCGAGCTGAGCACCGTTAGCGTCAGCGCGAACAGCACCGAAATGCGAAAGCCATAGATCACCCGCGCCATTACATCGCGGCCCTGGTCATCGGTGCCGAGCCAATTCACCGAGGAGGGCGGCGCGGGGGCCGGGACCTTCAAATCGTAATTGATGCTCTGGTAGCTGAACGGAATCGGCGCCCACAGCACCCAGGCGTTCTTGGCGGCGAGCAGTTCGCGGATGTACGGGCTTTTATAGTTGGCTTCCAAGGGGAATTCGCCACCGAAGGTGGTTTCCGGGTAGCGCTTGAGGGCCGGGAAATACCAGCCGTCGTCGTAATGCACCACCAGTGGCTTGTCGTTGGCGATCAGTTCGGCGCCCAGGCTCAGCCCGAACAGGATCAGGAACAGCCACAGCGACCACCAGCCACGCTTGTTGGCCTTGAACAGTTCGAAGCGTCGGCGATTGAGAGGGGACAGGTTCATCTCAATGCTCCCGGCTTTCGAAGTCGATGCGCGGATCGACGAAGGTGTAGGTCAAGTCGCCGATCAGTTTCACCACCAGCCCCAGCAAGGTGAAGATGAACAGGGTGCCAAACACCACTGGATAATCGCGGTTGATGGCGGCTTCAAAACTCATGAGCCCGAGGCCGTCGAGGGAGAAAATGACTTCCACCAGCAACGAGCCGGTGAAGAAAATCCCGATGAATGCCGACGGGAAACCGGCGATCACCAGCAGCATCGCGTTGCGAAAGACATGGCCATACAGCACGCGGTTGCGCGTCAGGCCCTTGGCCTTGGCGGTGACCACGTATTGCTTGTTGATTTCATCGAGGAAGCTGTTCTTGGTCAGCAAGGTCATGGTGGCGAAGTTGCCGATTACCAGCGCCGTCACGGGCAAGGCCAGGTGCCAGAAATAGTCGAGGACCTTGCCGCCCATGCTCAATTCGTCGAAGTTGTTGGAGGTCAGCCCGCGTAACGGAAACCAGTCGAAATAACTGCCGCCGGCGAACACCACGATCAACAGGATGGCGAAGAGGAACGAGGGAATCGCGTAGCCGACGATGATTGCCGAACTGGTCCATACATCGAAATGACTGCCGTGGCGCGTCGCCTTGGCGATCCCCAGCGGGATCGACACCAGGTACATGATCAGCGTGCTCCATAACCCGAGGGAAATGGACACCGGCATCTTTTCCTTGATCAGGTCGATGACCTTGGCGTCGCGGAAGAAACTGTCGCCGAAATCCAGGCTGGCGTAGTTCTTGATCATGATCCACAGGCGTTCGGGGGCCGACTTGTCGAAGCCGTACATGCGCTCGATTTCCTTGACCAGCGCCGGGTCCAGGCCTTGGGCGCCACGGTAGGCGGAGCCGGCCACCGATACTTCGGCACCGCCACCGGCGATGCGGCTGGTGGCGCCTTCGAAGCCTTCGAGCTTGGCGATCATCTGCTCCACCGGGCCGCCGGGCGCCGCCTGGATGATCACGAAATTGATCAGCAAGATGCCAAACAGGGTCGGGATGATGAGCAACAGTCGCCGAAAAATATAAGCCAGCATGTTGTTACTCCACACTCGCGGGGGCGGCGATTTGTTGCTCGATCACTTGTTTCTCCACTTCATCGGCCGGCTTGATCTCCGGTTTGACCCACCAGGTGGTGGTGCCGATGTCATAAGTCGGCGGGACTTTTGGATGGCCGATGTGGTTCCAGTAGGCGACGCGCCAGGTCTTGATGTGCCAGTTGGGTATCACGTAGTAGCCCCACTGCAACACCCGGTCCAGCGCGCGGGCATGAGTGACCAGGCTCTTGCGCGAGTCGGCGTTGATCAACTGTTCCACCAACTGGTCGACGGCGGGATCCTTCAGGCCCATGGTGTTGCGGCTGCCAGGTTTGTCCGCAGCGGCCGACATCCAGAATTCGCGCTGTTCGTTCCCCGGTGAGCTGGACTGCGGGAAGCTGCCCACCACCATGTCGAAATCCCGTGAACGCACGCGGTTGATGTACTGGGACACGTCGACGCGGCGGATCACCAGTTCTATGCCCAGGTCACTCAGGTTGCGCTTGAATGGCAGCAGGACCCGCTCGAACTCGGTCTGGGCCAGCAGGAACTCCAGGACCACGGGCTTGCCTTGGGTATCGACCATCTTGTCGTCGACGATGCGCCAACCCGCTTCTTGCAGCAACTGATAGGCCTTGCGCTGCTGGTCGCGGATCATGCCGCTACCGTCGCACATCGACGGCTGGAAGGCTTCGGTGAAGACCTGCTCGGGGATTTTGCCCCGCAGTGGTTCGAGGATCTTCAGCTCGTCTTCGCCGGGCAGGCCAGTGGCGGCCATCTCCGAATTCTCGAAATAACTGCGTGTGCGGGCGTAGGCGCCGCTGAATAGCTGCTTGTTGGTCCACTCGAAGTCCAACAACAGGCTCAAGGCCTTGCGTACTCGCACATCCTGGAACACCGGCCGGCGCAGGTTGTAGACAAATCCTTGCATGCCGGTGGGGTTGCCGTTGGGGATCTGTTCCTTCACCAGCCGGCCCTCGGTGACGGCCGGGATGTTGTAGGCATTGGCCCAGTTCTTGGCGCTCATCTCCAGCCAGAAATCGAACTGCCCGGCTTTCAGGGCTTCGACGGCCACCGTGTTGTCGCGGTAATAATCGGTGGTCAATACGTCGAAATTATAGAAGCCGCGATTGACCGGCAGGTCCTTGCCCCAATAATCCTTCACGCGCTCATAGCGTATCGAGCGACCGGCCTTCACTTCGCTGACCTTGTAGGGGCCGCTGCCCAGGGGGAACTCCAGGTTGCCCTTGTTGAAGTCGCGGTCGGCCCACCAGTGTTTCGGCAATACCGGCAGTTGGCCGAGGATCAGCGGCAGTTCGCGGTTGTGGGTGTGCTTGAATTTGAACAGGACCTTGAGCGGGTCTTCGGCGATGACTTCGGCGACATCGTTGTAATAACCGCGAAACATCGGGGCGCCGTCCCTGGTCAAGGTCTGGAAGCTGAAGACCACGTCGTCCGCGCGCACCGGATGGCCGTCATGGAAACGGGCTTCGGGGCGCAGGTAGAAACGCACCCAGCCGTTGTCCGGGGCTTTCTCGATTTTCTCGGCGATCAGGCCGTATTCAGTGAACGGTTCATCCAGGCCTTGCTTGGCCAGGGTGTCGTAGATCAGGCCGATGTCCTCTGCCGGTACGCCTTTGTTGATAAAAGGGTTGAGGCTGTCGAAGCTGCCAAACCCGCCCTGGCGAAATATCCCGCCCTTGGGCGCGTCGGGGTTTACGTAGTCGAAATGCTTGAAGTTGGCCGGGTATTTCGGCGGCTCGTTGTACAAGGTCAAGGCGTGCTGCGGCGCGGCACAAGCCAGCCCGGCGAATAACAGGCTGCTGGCCTGCAGGAGCAGGGCGCGTAAAGGCTTCATTGATCTTTCTCCGAAGATTTCAGCCACCATGCGCTCAGGCCCAGGGTGTAGGGCGGCGTAGTGACAAAGGCGAACCGGTTGCGGTACGCCAGGCGATGATAATTGAGATACCAGTTGGGGATGCAGTAATGCTGCCACAGCAGCACACGATCCAACGCCTTGCCGGCGGCCACCTGTTCGTCGCGAGTCTGGGCGGCGAGCAGCTTTTCCAATAAATGGTCGACCACCGGGTTGGCGATCCCCGCGTAATTCTTGCTGCCCTTGATCCCGACCTGGCTGGAGTGGAAATACTGCCATTGTTCAAGGCCGGGGCTGAGGGTCTGGCCCAGGGTCAGCAGGATCATGTCGAAGTCGAACTGGTCCAGGCGCTGCTTGTACTGGGCTCGGTCCACGGTGCGCAGGCGGGCCTGGATGCCGATGCTGGCAAGGTTCTCGACGTAAGGCTGGAGGATGCGCTCCAGGTTCGGATTCACCAACAGGATCTCGAAGCGCAAGGGTTGGCTTTCAGCGTTCAGCAGGCGCTGGCCGTTGAGGGTCCATCCGGCTTCCTTCAGCAGGGCCAGGGCCCTGCGCAGGGTTTCCCGGGGAATGCCGCGCCCGTCGGTCTTGGGCAGGCTGAAGGGCTCGGTGAGCAACTGAGCGGGCAGTTGCTCGCGGTACGGCTTGAGCAACAGCCATTCGTGGCCCACCGGAAGGCCCGTCGCCGAGAATTCGCTGTTTGGGTAGTAACTGAGGGTGCGTTTGTAGGCGCCGCTGAACAGCGTGCGGTTGGTCCATTCGAAATCGAACATCAATCCCAGGGCTTCCCGTACCTTGACCTCGGCGAAGGTTGCGCGCCGAGTGTTCATGAACAGGCCTTGGGTCTGGGTCGGAATCTGGTGGGGGATCTGCGCCTTGATCACGTCGCCACGGTTGACCGCCGGGAAGTTGTACCCGTTGGCCCAGTTCTTGGCCTGGTGTTCGATGTAGATATCGAACTCGCCGGCCTTGAACCCTTCGAAGGCGACTTCGCTGTCGCGGTAGAACTCCACTTCCATCCGGTTGAAATTGTATTTTCCGCGATTGACCGGCAGGTCCTTGCCCCAGTAATCCTTGACCCGCTCGAAGATCAATTGGCGGCCCGGTTGGACTTTGGTGATGCGGTAAGGGCCGCTGCCCAGGGGCGGCTCGAAGGTGGTCGCCTTGAAATCGCGGTTTTTCCAATAATGTTGTGGCAGCACCGGTAACTCACCCAGGCGCAGGATCAGCAGCGGATTGCCCGAGCGCTTGAAGACGAAGCGGATTTTCAGCGGGCTGAGGATATCGACTCGCAGCACTTCCTGAAGGTTGGTCCGGTACAGCGGATGGCCGTCCTTGAGGAGCGTTCGATAGGAAAACGCCACGTCGTAGGCGGTGATCGGTACGCCGTCGTGGAAGCGTGCTTCGGGTCGCAGGTTGAACACCACCCAACTGCGGTCCTCGCTGTATTCCACGGACTGGGCGATCAAGCCGTAACTCGACGTCGGCTCATCCCCGGACGGCGCGTACTGGCCGGTACCGACCATCAACGGCTCGTTCAGCTCGTTGATGCCGTACTGCAGAAAATTCGCCGTGGAGACCGGGCTGCTGCCCTTGAATGTGTAGGGGTTGAGCGTATCGAAGGTGCCAAACGCCATGATCCGCAAGGTGCCGCCCTTGGGCGCTTGCGGATTGACCCAGTCGAAGTGGGTGAATCGGGCTGGGTACTTGAGCGTGCCGAATTGCGCATAGCCATGGCTTTCGCTGATGGTGGCGCCAGCGGGTGAGCTCAGGGCCAGGCTGATCAGGAGCAGGAGGAGGGGACGTATCAAGTCTGGGATCCGATACAGGCGGCTTGGGCTTTTATGGGCTGTACAGTAACAGCTTGTATCGGCAGGAAAAAGGCGGGGGCTTGTGGCGAGGGGATTTATCCCCGTTGGGGCGCGAAGCGGCCCTAGAACCTGACAACTCGGTGTATCAGATAGATCCAGGGGGGGCTGCTTCGCAGCCCAGCGGGGATAAATCCCCTCGCCACAACAAGCCCCCAGCCACCGGAGCCCCGGTGTCAATGCGGGGAATAGACCGTCAGCATCTGCCCAGGCTTGAGCGCCTTGCCCATTCGTGGGTTCCAGCGCTTGAGGTGCTGCATCTCGACATTGAAGCGTTTGGCGACGACATACAGCGAGTCGCCTTGCTTGACCTTGTACTGAGTCTGCTTCTTTTGTTCCTTGCCCTTGGCGGCCACGACCGTATTGATGCGCTTGCCGTTAGCCTTTGTAGCCCTGGTGTCTTGCATCACCAGGGTCTGGCCGACCTTGAGCTTGTTGCCGCTGAGCTTGTTCCAGCGTTGCAGGTCCTTGGTCTGGACCTTGTTGGCCTTGGCGATCTGCGCCAGGTTGTCGCCGCGCTTGACGCGGTAGGTGCGCCTGGCACCTTCCACGTCGCTGTCTTCGGCGGTTTCGAAAACCGGTTTGAGCGAACGCGGGCTGATCAGTTCTTCCGGGCGCATCGTCGACAGGCTGGCGGTCAGCAACTGCGCCTTGGACGTCGGCACGAGCAAATGCTGCGGGCCATCGATGGTGGTGCGCTGCTTGAAGGCCGGGTTGAGCTGGAACAGTTCGTCTTCGTCGATGTTCGCGACCGCGGCGACCTTGGACAGGTCCATGCGCTGGTTGATCTCGACGACCTGGAAGTAAGGTTCGTTGGCGATCGGGTTGAGATTCACGCCATAGGCATCGGGGGACAGCACCACCTGGGACAGCGCCAGCAGCTTCGGCACATAGGCCTGGGTCTCGCTGGGCAACGGCAGGTTCCAGTAGTCGGTGGGCAGGCCCAGTTTCTCGTTGCGCTCGATGGCCCGGCTGACGGTGCCCTCACCGGCGTTGTACGCCGCCAGCGCCAGCAGCCAGTCGCCGTTGAACATGTCATGCAGGCGCGTCAGGTAGTCCATGGCGGCCGTGGTGGAAGCAGTGATATCGCGACGCCCGTCGTAGAAGCGGGTCTGGCGCAGGTTGAAATAACGCCCCGTGGACGGGATGAACTGCCACAGCCCCACTGCGTTGGCCCGGGAGTAAGCCATGGGGTTGTAGGCGCTTTCGATCACCGGCAGCAGCGCCAGCTCCAGCGGCATGTTGCGTTCTTCAAGTCGCTCGACAATGTAATGGATGTACAGGCTGCCACGCTCGCCGGCGTTCTCCAGGAAGGACGGGTTGCTGGCGAACCATAGGCGCTGTTGTTCGATGCGCGGGTTGACGCCGGCGGTTTCCTGGAGCTGGAAACCCTGGCGCATGCGTTCCCACACGTCCTGGGGCACCTGGGGGGTGGGCTTCTCGGTGAGCCAAACCGGCTTCTGCTTGGCCCGCGCAGCGATTTTCGGCGTATGCGCAACATCGGCCTGCGGAACCTGGCCGCTGCTCTGACAGCCCGCCAGCGTGGCGGACACAGCCACCGCGATGGCTTGAGCCAAGCGGGTCAATGTGTCTGACTGGACGGACCTACGGATAGATGACGACATTGGCTGGAAGTAAGTTCCGGGCAAAAATGTCGGCCGATTCTAGGAAGCGCACCCCAACAGGTCAACCATTCAGAATTTTTGTATCAATCGATAGCTGCCTTAGAACTTATCTTTCCACGCCCTCAAGGCCGCAAAAACCTCACTCGGCGTCTGGTTACGCTGGCCGTTCCGTTCGTCTGCTTTTTGTTTAACGGATGTTTCAGCGGTGCGCAAAAAAGGATTGGTGAGTTTTTCCAGGGCCAGGGTCGAAGGCAGTGTGATGACGCCTTGGTCGCGTTGCTGGATGACTTTTTCCAGGCGGGCGGCAATGTCCGGGTTCGCTGGCTCGACCGCTGCGGCGAACTTCAGGTTGCTCAGGGTATATTCATGGGTGCAATAGACCAGGGTATCTTCAGGCAGCGCGGCAAGTCGGCCCAGAGAGTGGTGCATCTGTTGTGGCGTACCTTCGAAAAGCCTGCCGCAGCCAGCGGCGAACAGCGTGTCGCCACAGAACAGCAGGCCGCGGTGGTAATAGGCGATATGCCCCAACGTGTGCCCGGGGACGGCGTAGACGTCGAAATCCAGGCCGAGCACGTTGACGTTGGCGTTGTCCTCCAGGGCCACGTCCCGCGCCGGGATGTTCTCGCTGGCAGGGCCGTACACGGTGGCGTTGGTCGCGTTTCTCAGCGCCTGGACACCGCCGACGTGGTCATGATGATGGTGGGTGACCAGGATGTCGCTCAAGACCCAGCCGGGATGCGCGTCGAGCCAGGCCTGGACGGGGGCGGCGTCGCCCGGGTCGACCACGGCGCAGTGCCGGGTCGAGTGATCCTGTAACAACCAAATGTAGTTATCGGTAAACGCGGGCAGGGCAGTGATCTGTATCATCGCGGAATTCGCCAAGCTCAAAACAAAGGCGCATCTTAGAACTTCCTGGCGCGTTGGAGAATGCAATGACCGATGAAGCGTTCGCTCAGGCCGATCCTGAATGGCTGGCACTGATCAGCTCCGCCCGTGAATGGCTATCCGGCCCGGTTGGGCAATTCTTGCTGGAAGAAGAACGACGTATGCTCGAAGACGAGCTGGGCCGGTTCTTTGGCGGTTATCTGGTGCATTACGGTCCCTCGGCGCAGACACCGCCTTCGGCGCCGCAGGTCCAGCGCAACGTTCGCCTGGGCGCGCCGTTGCCTGGCGTGGAGATTGTCTGTGAAGAGCAGGCCTGGCCGTTGAGCGAGCACGCCGCCGACGTGGTGGTGATGCAGCACGGCCTGGATTTCTGCTTGTCGCCCCATGGTTTGTTGCGAGAAGCCGCCAGCAGCGTACGTCCCGGCGGGCACTTGGTGATCATTGGGATCAATCCGTGGAGCAGTTGGGGGCTGCGGCATGTCTTTGCCAGCGACGCGTTGCGCCAGGCCCGTTGCATTTCGGCCTCGCGGGTAGGCGACTGGCTGAACCTGCTGGGCTTCGCGCTGGAGAAACGCCGCTTCGGGTGCTATCGTCCGCCGCTTGCGTCGCCCAAGTGGCAGGCCCGTCTGGCCGGCTGGGAGCGCAAGGCCGGTGACTGGCAACTGTCCGGCGGCGGCTTCTATTTATTGGTCGCGCGCAAGATCGCAGTCGGCTTGCGCCCGGTGCGCCAGGCGCGACGCGAACCGATGGGCAAGCTGATTCCCTTGCCGATGGCCAAGGTCAATCGCCGTCACATCGAGCCGTAACCCTTTTCTGATGGTTCTTGCCGGCATTCGGCTTCGGGCGTCGATCGCTCCCGACCGGCAGGCCTTTGCAATTTTTTGGATAGATTGGCATGAGCGATAGCGTAGAACTTTTCACTGATGGCGCCTGCAAGGGCAATCCCGGCCCGGGCGGCTGGGGTGCGTTGCTGGTGTGCAAGGGCGTGGAAAAGGAGCTCTGGGGCGGCGAAGCCAACACCACCAACAACCGCATGGAACTGATGGGCGCCATTCGCGGCCTGGAAGAACTCAAGCGGTCATGCGACGTGCTGTTGGTGACCGACTCGCAGTATGTGATGAAAGGCATCAACGAGTGGATGGCGAACTGGAAGAAGCGCGGCTGGAAGACGGCGGCGAAGGAGCCGGTCAAAAACGCTGATCTTTGGAAACTCCTGGATGAGCAAGTCAACCGTCATAACGTCACCTGGAAATGGGTGCGCGGTCATATCGGTCACCACGGAAACGAGCGGGCCGACCAGTTGGCCAACCGAGGGGTGGATGAAGTGCGCGGTTACAAGCAGGCTTGATCCGGGCCTCGTCAGTCTGGCCAGGATTAAACTGTGGCCACAAAAAGCAGGCTTCGGCTCATCCTTACGTGAGCGTGTTAACATCCGCGCTTTTGCAAGACTGTCCGTTGAGAGCTGAACACTAGATGGCCAACAGATCTGTAGTACTGGATACCGAAACCACCGGCATGCCGGTGACCGACGGTCACCGGATTATCGAAATCGGCTGTGTCGAGCTGATGGGTCGGCGCCTGACCGGCCGTCACTTTCACGTTTACCTGCAACCGGACCGCGAAAGCGACGAAGGCGCCATCGGCGTGCACGGCATCACCAACGAATTCCTGGTGGGCAAGCCGCGTTTCGCCGAGGTGGCCGATGAGTTCTTCGAATTCATCCAGGGCGCGCAACTGATCATTCATAACGCGGCGTTCGACGTCGGGTTCATCAACAATGAATTCGCCCTGATGGGTCAGCATGACCGGGCGGATATCACCCAGCATTGCACCATCCTCGACACCTTGATGATGGCCCGGGAGCGGCACCCCGGACAGCGCAACAGCCTCGATGCCCTGTGCAAGCGCTACGGCGTCGACAACTCCGGTCGTGAACTGCACGGCGCCTTGCTCGACTCCGAGATTCTCGCTGACGTCTACCTGACCATGACCGGCGGCCAGACCAGCCTGTCCCTGGCCGGCAACGCTTCGGACGGCAACGGCACCGGTGAAGGTTCGGGTAACCAGGCGACCGAAATTCGTCGTCTGCCTGCGGACCGCAAGCCGGCCCGGATCATCCGTGCCAGCGAAAGCGATTTGGCTGAGCATGCCGCACGTCTGGAAGCCATCGCCAAGTCGGCCGGTGCCCCGGCATTGTGGACGCAATTGGCCGAGGCGCAGGCTGCGGCCAACTGATGCACCGCCCACGGGTTCGGTCATGTCAATCTCGCGACAATCGCCAGTCTCTTCTAACCTGAAGTGAAGGCAGGCCATGGATACCCGCTTTGATGTGTGAAGTTTCGAGAGGCAAGGGCAATGGATGGCACGACGCCGTTGGTTGTCTCAAGGAATGAGGACGTTCCCCAGCATGCAACCGGTCATGAACCCCAAGCACCCCGGCCTGTCGGTGCGCGTCGTCGATGATGGCTTCGCGGCCTACATCTGGGGCAGCGACTTCAGTTTCGAGGTCAGTGTCTACGGCGCGGCGCAGATCGGTCGGCCCGTGGATCAATGGCCCGTGACGCCCATCGTTCCGTATCGCAAGTGCTACGGCATCGATCCGGAAGAGTTCAGCAGCTTTCGCGACGCGCCGGACAGCGAAATCTTCATGGCTTATCTGGATGACCAGCCGGTGGGGCATCTGGTCGTCAGTACCAACTGGAACGGTTACGCCCACATCGACGAATTAGCGGTGCATGCCCCGGCTCGCCGGCATGGCGTAGCCAAGGCCCTGCTCGATGTCGCCCAGTTCTGGAGTCGCAAGAAAAAACTGCCGGGCATCATGCTGGAAACCCAGAACAACAATCTGGGCGCCTGCCGGCTCTACGAGCGTTGCGGCTATGTGCTGGGAGGAATCGACCACCTGCGCTATCGCGGCATCGATCGGCACACCGCCGAAGTGGCGTTGTTCTGGTACCGGTTGTTCGACGATCCGCTGGGCATGACCGTCAGTGGTTCAGCAACGCCTCGGCTTGTTCCGTAACCCGCTCCAGCAATGATTGCACTGTCGGTGAAGGCGGCGCGCCGTTCAGGCTCAGTGCATAAAGACAGATGGGAACGGCCGGCGACACCGGGCAAATGTCCAGCCCGCTGCCTTTGGCCCCGGAGGCGGTGAACGGGTCGACAATGGCCAGGCCTTCCCCAGCCTCGACCATCGCACGCATCATCTGGTGGGTCTGCACGCGAATCTGCACCAGCGGTGCCGGCCGTAGCGCCGCCAGCTTATGGTCGAATACCGGGCTCAGCGGATCGTGGCCCTCGAGCCCGACCAGCGATTGGCCCGCCAGATCCTGAAGCGAAATGTATTTTTGCCGCGGTTGCAGCCAGCCGTGGGGCGCGAGCAATTGCAGTTTGCCTTGGGCGATCATCTGGCAGTGGATGTCGGGATGTTCGGGATCGTGCAGGCTCAGGCCCAGGTCGCTTTCACGCAGCAGCAGGCTCTTGACGATGTCGCGTGTCGGTTGGCTGAGCAGCGTGCAAGGCGCATCTGGATGGCGCCTGCGCAGGGCGGCGATGCTCAGGGGCAGCAGCTGTTGGGCCAGCGGCGGGGTGCAGATGATGCGCAGGGGCGGCGCCTGATAATGTTTCAGGCTGCTGGCCAGCCGCTGTATCGGTTCGAGGGTGTCGTACAGTCGCGTGATGCCTTCGCGCAACTCCAGGGTTTCTCGAGTGGCCTGCAACCGTCCGCGTACGCTGGCGAACAGCATGAAACCGAGCTGGGCCTCCGCGTCGCGCAGGATCGACTCGACTTCGACCGCCGGCAATTGCAGCCATTCAGCCGCTGTACCGAGATGGCCGGTCTGCAGCAGCGCCTGGATCACTTCGATGTGGCGTAAACGCATGCAAGAAGTCCGTATTAGGCAGGTAAGCCATTGAGTGGCTGAATCCTAACCCAATTGCGGGTGCGACTTCTGCTCATTGAACCTGAGGTTATGAGGCTATCTGTGTTTCAGGTTCGCGGGTCAGTTCGACACCGGACTGCACCAGGACAAACGTGCCCTCAGCTAATTTGTTGACTCGGTCGCCAATCGCCAGTTTATAGGTGATGACATCCTTGCCAATACCGTCTGGCGACGGGTCTGATTCTTGGAATTCATGCACCGAATAGACGCGACCTTCGGCGTCCCGCGCATGAAATTGTCCGACAAGTACTGCTGCCATTGCTTAGAACCTCTGGAAATAGATCACTCGATTTGCGGTTCTGTAGACCTTGATCAAGTGCGGTAAGTTTTCCTACATGAAAAAAATAGTCCGGCCGGAAGGTTTTCGACGTTCCATTGGTCCAATTGTGGTGCCGATCATCTATAACTACAGGCTCCCTTTTAACCGACAGTCGAGAAGCCTCTCATGAGTAATGTCTACACAGTGGCCGTTTTAGTGGGCAGCCTGCGCAAGGCATCGATCAACCGTAAGGTTGCGCTGGCCCTGGCCGACATGGCCCCGTCTCATCTGAAACTGGAAATTGTCGAAATCGGCGAGCTGCCGCTCTACAACGAAGACATCGACGTAACGCCGCCAGCGGCCTACACCACGTTTCGCCAGCAGGTGGGCGCTGCCGATGCGCTGTTGTTCGTCACGCCCGAATACAACCGCTCGGTGCCCGCTCCGCTGAAAAACGCCATCGATGTCGGCTCGCGTCCCTACGGCAAAAGTTGCCTGAGCGGCAAGCCTGGCGCGGTCTTCAGCGCATCGCCCGGCGCCATCGGCGGTTTTGGTGCCAACCACCATTTGCGCCAGTCCCTGGTGTTTCTCGATGTGCCTTGCATGCAGCAACCTGAAGCTTACCTGAGTGGCGCGGGAACTGCCGTCGACGAAGCCGGTAACCTGTCGGAATCTGTGCGACCGTTCCTGCAGAAATTCATCGATGCCTATGGCCAGTGGGTCGAGCAGCACAAGAAGGTTTGATCTCGACAGTACGGTAGATCCCGTGGCGAGGGAGCTTGCTCCCTCGCCACGGGGGCGTATTGCAATGCCGAAGCGACCGGCGCCAAGGGCAATGGGTCTACTACCGTTTGCACGCCATGGCCGATCGTCCGGTGGCGCGCTGTTGCTGACGCTTTCTTTCAAACCGTTTTACTCCCAAGGTTGTTGCGCATGCTTCTCGCGTCGTTGATTTTCCTGCTGACCATAACGTTGGTGATCTGGCAGCCCAAAGGGCTGGGTGTCGGCTGGAGCGCCATGCTCGGCGCGCTGTTGGCGTTGCTGAGCGGGGTGGTGCAGGTCGGTGATATCGCCTTGGTGTGGCACATCATCTGGAACGCCACCGGCACGTTTGTTGCGCTGATCATCATCAGCCTGTTGCTGGACGAGGCCGGCTTTTTTGCCTGGGCCGCCCTGCATGTGGCCCGATGGGGGCGAGGCAGCGGACGCAAGCTGTTCGCATTCATGGTGCTGCTCGGGGCACTGGTGTCGGCGCTGTTCGCCAACGACGGCGCGGCGCTGATCCTGACGCCCATCGTGATTTCGATGTTGCTGGCGTTGCGGTTCTCCCCGGCGGCGACCCTCGCGTTCGTCATGGGTGCCGGTTTCATCGCCGATACCGCGAGCCTGCCGTTGGTGGTGTCGAACCTGGTGAACATCGTCTCGGCGGACTTCTTCGGCATTGGCTTCAACCGCTACGCGGCGGTGATGGTGCCGGTGAACCTGGTCAGCGTGGCGGCGAGCCTGGCGATCTTGTTGTGGTTCTTTCGCCACGACATCCCCCGTGACTATGACCCTGATCAGTTGGACGATCCCGCAACGGCGATCCACGACAAGGCCACGTTTTATGCAGGTTGGGCGGTGCTGGTGATCCTGCTGCTGGGTTGCTTTGCCCTGGAGCCGCTGGGGATTCCCATCAGTGTGATCTCGGCGGTCTGCGCCGCATTGTTGTTGGCTGTCGCGGCTCACGGTCACAAGATCTCTACTCGCAAGGCGATGAAAGAAGCGCCGTGGCAGATCGTGATCTTCTCCTTGGGCATGTACCTGGTGGTCTATGGCCTGCGCAACGCCGGGCTGACCGACTATCTGGCCCAGTGGCTCGACGCCTTCGCCGGCTACGGTGTGTGGGGCGCGGCCATGGGCACCGGCTTGTTGACGGCGTTGCTCTCATCGGTGATGAACAACCTGCCGACGGTACTGATCGGTGCCTTGTCCATCGACGCCAGCCAGGCCACCGGTGTGGTGAAGGAAGCGATGATCTATGCCAACGTCATCGGCAGCGACCTGGGTCCGAAAATCACCCCGATTGGCAGCCTGGCGACGTTGCTGTGGCTGCATGTGCTGGCGCGCAAGAACATCCAGATCGGTTGGGGTTATTACTTCAAGGTCGGGATCGTTCTGACGGTGCCGGTGTTGCTGGTGACGTTGGCGGCGCTGGCGGTACGGCTGTCCTTCTAGATCGAGTCGGACGCATCGCGCGAGCAGGCGTTCAGCCGGGCGGGCGCTTAGCCATTGCCCGGCACATCCGGCCACAGATCCGCTACCAGGAATGCCCGTTCAGCTTCCTCCCACTCGCCCTTGGCATTTTCCGTCAGGCGCACCATCAGTTGCGCTGGCGCCATGGGGTCGAGGGTCGCTCGCCAAGCGTCCAGTTGCGCGGCGGTCCAGGTCTGGTCCGCCGGGTAATGCGCCGGGGCCAACCAGGCCGCGCGGGGCAGGGGTTGCCAGCGGCCTGGCGGGCGCTGGGCGACGAATCCGAGCCAATCTCGTTGGTGCAGCCACCGGCCGCGCAAGTGCCTGGGATGAGCACCGCTGGGTGGTTCGGCCTCGCCTGGCCAGGGGTAAAGCAAATAACCGCCGAGCCACAGGTGCGAGCGAAATGACCCGATGCCCGAGTGTTCGATGCCCAGCGCTGCCAGGGCCTCGCGGCTCTCCGGACGTGCCGAGATCGGCAGTTGATGCTCGCGCAGGTGCGCCAGCTTGCGGTCGAGCCGGTCATGGCAGCCCGGGCCAAGCCATTGCGCGGTATCGAGCCCGTTACCGTGCTGTGGCCCGAGGTACAGCTTGATCGCAAGTTCCAAGTGATGAACCCCTTCGCCATCGCGCAGCAACAGGTCCAGCTCGCCCAGCGTATGGCCTTCGCGGCGGATCGGCAGGTTCGCCGCGATCAACTCGATCCCCGGTGCGTGCTGCACGGCAAACTGCCACAGCCTTTCGTAATACAGGCCCAGGCGCCGCGTCCGCCCTTGGGACAGGCACTGCAGGAGTGGAAAGCTGTCGCGGTCCAATTGTCGCAGCCAATCTTCCAGCCGATGGGGCTGTTGCACCCAATCACTGCCCGCCAGCGGATGGCGCTGGGGCCAAGGCGGGTCGATGAGCATCGGCGGGGCGACGATCACCCACGCCAGGTCGCGCACTTCGGGATGGTGCAGGCGGCGGGGCAGGTCCAGCAATTCAGGGAACAGGATCATCTTGCGAGCATAGCCGTTGCGCCGGAGGCTTAAAGAATTTTGTCTATGGAGCGCTTTCGCCCATAATCGTGTTTTTCGCCCGCCGCAGACCTTCGCAGGAGCCTCATGGAGCAATTTCGCAATATCGGCATCATCGGTCGCCTGGGCAGTTCGCAGGTGCTGGACACCGTTCGCCGTCTCAAGCGCTTCCTCCTGGAGCGGCACCTGCACGTGATTCTCGAAGATACCATCGCCGAAGTGCTGCCGGGCCACGGCCTGCAGACTTCGTCACGCAAGATGCTCGGCGAAGTCTGCGACATGGTCATCGTGGTCGGTGGCGACGGCAGCTTGCTGGGCGCCGCCCGGGCACTGGCCCGGCATAATATTCCGGTGCTGGGGATCAATCGTGGCAGCCTGGGTTTCTTGACCGATATCCGCCCTGACGAGCTGGAAATCAAGGTCGCCGAGGTGCTCGACGGCCATTACCTGGTGGAAAACCGCTTCCTGCTGCAAGCCGAGGTGCGTCGTCACGCCGAGGCCATCGGCCAGGGCGACGCGCTCAACGACGTGGTGCTGCACCCCGGCAAATCCACGCGCATGATCGAGTTCGAGCTGTATATCGACGGCCAGTTCGTCTGCAGCCAGAAGGCCGACGGCCTGATCGTCGCCACGCCGACCGGTTCCACCGCGTATGCACTGTCTGCCGGCGGGCCGATCATGCACCCCAAGCTCGACGCTATTGTGATTGTGCCGATGTACCCCCATACCTTGTCTGGGCGACCCATCGTGGTCGATGGCAACAGTGAGCTGAAAATCGTCGTGTCCAAGGATATGCAGATCTACCCGCAAGTGTCCTGTGACGGCCAGAACCATTTCACCTGCGCGCCAGGTGACACCATCACCGTCAGCAAGAAAGCGCAGAAGCTGCGCCTGATCCACCCGCTGGACCACAATTACTACGAAGTCTGCCGGACCAAGCTCGGCTGGGGCAGTCGGTTGGGGGGTGGAGGCGACTGATGCTCGATCCCGCGCGCAGTTACGACCTGATCGGCGACGTGCACGGATGCGCCTTGACGCTGGAACACCTGCTGGACCGACTCGGTTACCACAAGCAGGGCGGGGTCTGGCGGCATCCGTCGCGCATGGCCGTGTTCCTTGGCGACATCATTGACCGGGGTCCGCGGATTCGCGAGGCGCTGCACATCGTCCACGACATGGTCCAGGCCGGCCAGGCGTTGTGCATCATGGGCAACCATGAGTTCAACGCCCTGGGCTGGAGCACACCGGCGTTGCCGGGCAGCGGCCAGCGCTACGTGCGCGAACACACGCCGCGACACGCACGCCTGCTCAACGAAACCCTGAGTCAATTCGAGCAACATCCGGGCGACTGGCAGGATTTCCTCAAGTGGTTCTACGAGCTACCGCTGTTTATCGACGCCGGGCGCTTCCGGGTTGTGCACGCCTGCTGGGACGCCGGCCTGATCGAGCCGTTGCGGGGTTTGTTCCCCAATGGCTGCGTCGACGAGCATTTTCTCCAGGCCTCGGCTGAATCGGGCAGTTTCGCCTGTACCGTGTTCGACCGTTTGCTGCGCGGTACCGATATGCGCTTGCCCCATGGCATGACCTTGACCGGCGGCGATGGCCTGACCCGCTCGTTTTTTCGCACCAAATTCTGGGAAGACAACCCGCAGACCTACGGCGACATCGTGTTCCAACCCGATGCGCTGCCCGAACCGGTGGCCCGCACACCGTTGTCCCCGGATGAAAAGAACAACCTGCTGCGCTATGGCGTCGACGAGCCGTTGCTGTTCGTCGGCCATTACTGGCGCAGCGGCAAACCCGCGCCGCTGCGTCCGAACCTGGCCTGCCTGGATTACAGCGCCGTGCTCTATGGCAAGCTGGTCGCCTATCGACTCGACCAGGAAACCCGCCTGGATCCGCACAAGTTCGTCTGGGTCGATGTCGAACGGCCGGAGGTTGTGCGATGAGTGTCGTCGCGGTTTTGCGCCTGCCCCTGGCAGTCGACCTGAGCGGCTTCGTCAAGCTGCTGCAACGCATGCAAGTGCCCCATCGCGTCAGCGAAGAGGCGGGCGAGCAAGTGCTTTGGGTGCCGGATGAAATCAGCGAAGACGTGCGTTCGCTCTATGCCCGTTTTCCCGCTGGCGATCCGGACCAGCAGTTGGAGCTTCCAGCCTCCGGCCGCACCTCGACTCGCCCCGGGTTTGTCCAGCAACTGAAGGCCAGCCCGATCACCGCGCTGGTGTTGTTGTCGAGCCTGATCGTCGCGGCCGTGACCCTGCTGGGTGAAAACCTCGAGACGTTGCGCTGGCTGACCTTCCTCGAATTTCGCGTGGTCGGTGACTACATCCAGTTCACCCCGCTGGGCGACAGCCTGGCGGCGGGACAGTGGTGGCGCCTGGTAACACCGATGCTGGTTCACTTCGGTTTCCTGCACATCGCCATGAATGGCATGTGGTACTGGGAGCTGGGGCGCAGGATCGAAGCGCGCCAGGGTGGTATCAACCTGTTGGGGCTGACGCTGCTGTTCAGCCTCGTGTCGAATTTCGCCCAGTACGTGTTCAGTGGCGCGACGCTGTTCGGCGGGCTGTCCGGGGTGCTATACGGCCTGCTGGGGCATTGCTGGATTTACCAACTGCTCGCACCGAACCCGGCCTATCACTTGCCCCGTGGGGTGCTGGTGATGATGCTGGTGTGGTTGCTGTTGTGCCTGTCCGGGCTGGTCTCGCTGATCGGTTTCGGTGAAATCGCCAATGCGGCCCACGTCGGCGGGCTGCTCGTCGGCTGCTTCACGGGTTTGTTGGGCGGGCTGTTCGCTCGCCGTAAAATGGCCCTTTGACCGGCGCCTGTGCCTTTTGACAATGCGCGTTTGCGCGGAGAACCCATGTCTTCCTTTAACGAAATGATCAAGAACATCACCCCCGATATCTACCGCAGCCTGAAGCTGGCCGTGGAAATCGGTAAATGGGCCGATGGCAACAAGCTCACCGCCGAGCAACGCGAACTATCGCTGCAGGCGATGATCGCCTGGGAAATCCAGAACCTGCCCGAGGAAGAGCGCACCGGCTACATGGGCCCGCAGGAATGCCAGTCGAAAGCGACCGAAGTGCCGAATATCCTGTTCAAATCGGACGCCATCCATTGATCGAGATTGGCCGCGGTGCAATCAGCAAGATGTCGGCACGCCTTGACGGGCCGAACGTTCAATACGCCTTTCGCCTGGGCGACGTCGAGGTGCCGGTCAATCCATTGATCGGCAGAACGATCCGCCTGGAATACCTCGGTGCGATCCACTGCACCCACTGCGGACGCCGGACCAAGACCAGTTTCAGCCAGGGTTATTGCTACCCCTGTATGACCAAGCTGGCCCAGTGCGACCTGTGCATCATGAGCCCGGAACGTTGCCATTTCGAGGCGGGCACTTGCCGGGATCCGGCCTGGGGCGAGCAGTTCTGCATGACCGATCATGTGGTCTACCTGGCCAACTCCTCAGGCGTGAAAGTCGGCATCACCCGTGCCACGCAGTTGCCGACCCGCTGGCTGGACCAGGGCGCGAGCCAGGCGTTGCCGATCCTGCGAGTGGCGACCCGGCAGCAGTCGGGCTTTGTCGAAGACCTGTTTCGCAGCCAAGTGGCGGACAAGACCAACTGGCGGGCCTTGCTCAAGGGCGACGCCGTCGCGGTGGATTTGCCACGGATTCGTGATTCACTGTTTGAAAGCTGCGCCCAAGGCCTGCAGGGTTTGCAGGAACGATTCGGCCTGCAGGCGATCCAGACCATAGCGGACGTCGAACCGGTCGAGATCCGTTACCCGGTGGAGCAATATCCGGCCAAGATCGTCAGCTTCAACCTGGACAAGAACCCGATCGCCGAAGGCACGCTGCTGGGAATCAAGGGCCAGTATCTGATTTTCGACACCGGCGTGATCAATATTCGTAAATACACGGCTTACCAGCTCGCCGTGCATCAGTAGAAGGATTCGACCCATGCGCACCGAACAACCGAAGATGATTTACCTGAAGGACTATCAGGCACCCGAATACCTGATCGACGAGACGCACCTGACCTTCGAGCTGTTCGAGGACCACAGCCTGGTCCATGCGCAACTGGTGATGCGCCGCAATCCCGAGCGCGGTGCCGGGCTGCCGCCGTTGGTGCTCGATGGCCAGCAGTTGGAGCTGTTGTCGATCAAGCTCGACGACGCCGACCTGGGGCAGGGCGACTATCAACTCGACGATAGCCACCTGACCTTGCAGCCCAAGGCCCAGGCGTTCACGCTCGACACCACCGTGCGCATCCATCCGGAAACCAACACCGCCCTGGAAGGCCTGTACAAATCCGGCAGCATGTTCTGCACCCAGTGCGAGGCCGAAGGTTTCCGCAAGATCACCTATTACCTTGACCGTCCGGACGTAATGAGCAAGTTCACCACCACGGTGGTGGCTGAACAGCACAGCTATCCGGTGCTGCTGTCCAACGGCAACCCAATCGCCAGCGGTCCTGGCGAAGACGGGCGGCACTGGGCGACCTGGGAAGACCCGTTCAAGAAACCGGCCTACCTGTTTGCCCTGGTGGCCGGTGACCTGTGGTGCGTCGAAGACACCTTCACCACCATGACCGAGCGCACCGTGGCGCTGCGCATCTACGTCGAGCCGGAAAACATCGACAAGTGCCAGCACGCCATGTCCAGCCTGAAGAAGTCGATGCGCTGGGACGAAGAGGTGTACGGGCGCGAATACGACCTGGACATCTTCATGATTGTCGCGGTCAACGATTTCAACATGGGCGCCATGGAGAACAAGGGCCTCAACATCTTCAACTCCAGCGCCGTGCTGGCCCGGGCCGAAACCGCCACCGACGCCGCGCACCAGCGGGTCGAGGCGATTGTTGCCCACGAATATTTCCATAACTGGTCGGGCAACCGCGTGACCTGCCGGGACTGGTTCCAGCTGTCGCTCAAGGAAGGCTTCACGGTGTTCCGCGATGCCGGCTTTTCGGCGGACATGAATTCCGCGACCGTCAAGCGCATCCAGGACGTGGCTTACCTGCGTACCCACCAGTTCGCCGAGGACGCTGGGCCCATGGCCCACCCGGTGCGTCCGGACAGCTTCATCGAGATCTCCAACTTCTACACCCTGACCGTGTACGAGAAGGGCTCGGAAGTGGTCGGCATGATCCACACCCTGTTGGGGCCTGAGGGTTTTCGCAAGGGCAGCGACCTGTACTTCGAGCGCCACGATGGCCAGGCCGTGACCTGCGACGATTTCATCAAGGCCATGGAAGATGCCAACGGTGTCGACCTGAGCCAGTTCAAGCGCTGGTACAGCCAGGCCGGCACGCCACGGCTGGCGGTGAGCGAGTCCTACGACGCCGCGGCCAGGACCTACAGCCTGACCTTCCGCCAGAGCTGTCCGCCGACGCCGGACAAGATTGAAAAACTGCCGTTCGTGATTCCCGTGGAACTGGGCCTGTTGGACAGCAAGGGCGCCGAGATCCCGTTGCGCCTGGCCGATGAGGCGGCGGCGAACGGCACCACCCGAGTGATCTCGGTCACCGAAGCCGAGCAGACGTTCACATTCGTAGACGTTACCGAGAAACCTTTGCCGTCGCTGCTGCGCGGTTTCTCGGCGCCGGTGAAGCTGAGCTTCCCGTATGATCGCGACCAGTTGATGTTCCTGATGCAGCACGACAGCGATGGCTTCAACCGCTGGGACGCCGGCCAGCAGCTATCGGTGCAGGTGTTGCAGGAATTGATCGGCCAGCATCAGAAGGGCCAGGGCCTGGTGCTCGATCCGCGGCTGGTCAGCGCGTTGCGCACCGTCCTGTCGGACGAATCCCTGGACCAGGCGATGGTCGCGGAAATGCTCTCGCTGCCAAGCGAAGCCTACCTGACTGAAATCAGTGAGGTGGCGGACGTCGAGGCGATCCACGCCGCCCGCGAATTTGCCCGCCGGCAGTTGGCCGAGAGCCTGTTCGAGGCGTTGTGGCTGCGCTATGAAGCCAACCGCGACCTGTCCAAGCGCACGCCATACGTGGCCGAGGCCGAGCACTTCGCTCGGCGCGCGCTGCAAAACATCGCCCTGTCGTACCTGATGCTGACGGACAAGCCCGAGGTGCTGAGCGCGACCCTGGAACAGTTCGACACCGCCGACAACATGACCGAGCGCCTGACCGCGCTGGCGGTGCTGGTGAATTCGCCATACGAAGCCGAAAAAGCCAAGACGCTGGAAGTGTTCGCGGAAAACTTCAAGGGCAACCCGCTGGTCATGGATCAGTGGTTCAGCGTCCAGGCCGGCAGCCCGCTGCCGGGTGGGCTGGCGCGAGTCAAGGCGCTGATGGAGCACCCGGCGTTCAATATCAAGAACCCGAACAAGGTACGGGCGCTGGTGGGCGCGTTTGCCGGGCAGAACCTGATCAACTTCCACGCAGCCGACGGCTCGGGTTATCGCTTCCTGGCGGACCTGGTGATCGAGCTCAACGGCTTCAACCCGCAGATCGCCTCGCGGCAACTGGCGCCGCTGACTCGCTGGCGCAAGTACGACAGCGCCCGCCAGGCGCTGATGAAGGCCGAGCTGGAGCGCATCCTGGCGTCCGGCGGGCTTTCCGCCGATGTGTTCGAGGTGGTGAGCAAGAGCCTGGCATAAACAGGCTCTGCGTTGCTGATCGTTCCCACGCTCCGCGTGGGAATGCCGCCTTGGACGCTCTGCGTCCGTTTTAAAGCCGTGACGCGGAGCGTCACTGGATACATTCCCACGCAGAGCGTGGGAACGATCGGGAATACCCGCCACCGCCGAGCCCCTGGCCATCACCCCGCCGAATACCTCGCCATTCACTCCAAGCGTCAACCCCCCGTGGTTAACAAAAGATAACGTGGCGTCGATTGTCAGACCTTTCGAAAGCCCGATACGATAGGTTCCGCTTGCGAGTGGCTCTAGATTGCAGGTTTCAGGGCTATGCTCCAAGACTGGCAACGTATCACGCCATAACAATAATAATGGGGGAAAGGTCTATGAATGAGCCTGTCATGGCTGTGGGCCGCTGCCGGCCGCCGTTGCTGCGCCGAGTGGCGTTGCTGGCCTCGGTGCTCTCGCTGCTGGGCTCTGCCGTCTTGTCGGCACCGGTGCTGGCGGTCGCGGCATCGACGTCCGATGTCATCTATTCCGTCGAATCGGCCAAGGCCAGCAAGACCCTGATGCTCGATGTTGTCCACGCCGGGCCGCGCCTGGTGGCGGTCGGCGACCGTGGGCATATCGTCTATTCCGATGACCAGGGCAAGACCTGGACCCAGGCCAAGGTGCCGACTCGCCAACTGCTCACCGCGGTGTTTTTCGTCGACGACAAACACGGCTGGGCCGTCGGGCACGACGCGCAGATCCTCGCCAGCGACGACGGCGGCAGTACCTGGACCAAGCAATTCGAAGACCTCACCCGCGAAGCGCCGTTGCTGGACGTCTGGTTCAAGGACGCCAGCCATGGTCTTGCGGTGGGCGCCTACGGTGCGTTGTACGAAACCACCGATGGCGGCAAGCACTGGGCCGACGTCAGTGACCGCCTCGACAACGAAGACCAATTCCACCTCAACGCCTTGACCGCCGTGAAAGACGCCGGGCTGTTCATCGTCGGCGAAGCCGGCAGCATGTTCCGATCCCCCGACTGGGGACAGACCTGGGAAAAGCTCGAAGGCCCGTATGAGGGCTCGCTGTTTGGCGTGATTGGCACCGCCCAGCCTTCGACACTGTTGGCCTATGGCCTGCGCGGCAACCTCTACCGCTCCACCGATTTCGGCGATACCTGGGAGCAGGTCGAACTCAAGGCCGCCCGTGGCGCGTTGGAGTTCGGTTTGTCGGGAAGCACGCTTCTGTCGGACGGCTCGATCGTGATCGTCGGCAACGGCGGCAGTGTGGTGCGCAGCACCGATGACGGCGTGACCTTCAGCGTGTTCAACCGCCCGGATCGTATTTCGGTGGCGGCGGTCACGGCGGCGGGCAACGGCAACCTGATCCTGGCGGGACAGGGCGGCGTTCGCGCCACCACGTCCTCGGGCGCCGAATTGAGCAAATGAGCCGGGCCTGTCAGACGGGCACAATAACAAGAAGGCGGACCCCATGAGCAGTCATCACCAAGACAAGGCGACGTTTCTCGAACGCCTTATATTCAACAACCGCCCGGCAGTGATCATCATCTGCCTGCTGGTCAGCATTTTCCTGTTCTGGCAGGCCACGCTGATCCGGCCGTCCACCAGTTTCGAAAAAATGATCCCCCTCCAGCACCCCTTCATCGAGAAGATGCTCGAGCACCGCAATGACCTGGCGAACCTGGGCAACACGGTGCGGATTTCCGTGGAGGCCACCGACGGCGATATCTTTTCCAAGGACTACATGGAGACGCTGCGCCAGATCCACGACGAAGTGTTCTACATTTCGGGCGTCGACCGCTCCGGCCTGAAGTCACTCTGGAGCCCCAGCGTGCGCTGGACCGAGGTGACGGAAGAGGGCTTCGCCGGTGGCGAGGTGATTCCGCAGAGTTACAACGGCTCGGCCGAAAGCCTCGATCTTCTGCGCAACAACGTGCTCAAGTCCGGCCAGGTGGGGCGTCTTGTCGCCAACGATTTCAAGTCGAGCATCATCGATATCCCGCTGCTGGAGTCTTACCCGGACCCGCAGGACCAGGGCAAATTGCTCGCCTTGGACTACCGCAAGTTTTCCCACGAGCTTGAAGACAAGATCCGCAACAAGTTCGAAGCCCAGAATCCGAATGTGCAGATTCACATCGTCGGTTTCGCCAAGAAGGTCGGTGACCTGATCGATGGCTTGGTCATGGTGGTGCTGTTCTTCGGCGTGGCCTTCGTCATTACCCTGATCCTGCTGTACTGGTTCACCAACTGCATGCGCAGCACCGTCGCGGTGTTGAGCACAACGCTGGTGGCGGTGGTCTGGCAGTTGGGGTTGATGCACGCGGCCGGCTTCGGTCTCGATCCGTATTCGATGCTGGTGCCGTTCCTGATCTTCGCCATTGGCATTTCCCACGGCGTGCAGAAAATCAACGGCATCGCCTTGCAGTCCAGCGAGGCGGACAACGCCCTGACCGCCGCACGGCGCACCTTCCGCCAATTGTTCCTGCCGGGGATGATCGCCATCCTGGCCGATGCCGTCGGCTTCATTACCCTGTTGATCATCGACATCGGCGTGATCCGCGAGCTGGCCATCGGCGCGTCCATCGGGGTGGCGGTGATCGTGTTCACCAACCTGATCCTGCTACCGGTGGCGATTTCCTACGTCGGCATCAGCAAGCGTGCCGTTGAGCGCAGCAAGAAAGACGCGACCCGCGAGCATCCGTTCTGGCGCCTGCTGTCGAATTTCGCCAGCGCCAAAGTCGCGCCGGTGTCGATTGCCCTGGCCGTGCTCGCCTTTGGCGGCGGCCTCTGGTACAGCCAGAACCTGAAGATTGGCGACCTGGACCAGGGGGCGCCGGAACTGCGTCCGGACTCGCGTTACAACCAGGACAACAATTTCATCATCAGTAACTATTCCACCAGTTCCGATGTGCTGGTGGTGATGGTCAAGACCAAGGCCGAAGGCTGCTCGCGCTACGAGGCCATGGCGCCTATCGACGAGCTGATGTGGAAGATGCAGAACACCGAGGGCGTGCAGTCGGCGATTTCCCTGGTGACCGTGTCCAAGCAAATGATCAAGGGCATGAACGAGGGCAACCTGAAATGGGAAACCTTGTCGCGCAACCCGGACGTGCTGAACAACTCCATTGCCCGGGCCGATGGCCTGTACAACAACAGCTGCTCCCTGGCGCCGGTGCTGGTGTTCCTCAACGATCACAAGGCCGAGACCCTGGACCGCGCCGTGAAGGCGGTGCAGGACTTCGCCAAGGAAAATAACCGCGATGGCCTGGAGTTCATCCTCGCCGCCGGTAACGCCGGGATCGAGGCGGCCACCAACGAAGTGATCAAGGAGTCGGAACTGACCATCCTGATCCTGGTGTACATCTGCGTGGCGACCATGTGCATGATCACCTTCCGTTCCTGGGCGGCGACGCTGTGCATCGTGTTGCCGCTGGTGCTGACGTCGGTGCTGGGCAACGCCCTGATGGCATTCATGGGCATTGGCGTGAAGGTCGCGACCTTGCCGGTGGTGGCCTTAGGCGTGGGGATCGGCGTGGACTACGGCATCTACATCTACAGCCGCCTGGAAAGTTTCCTGCGGGCCGGCTTGCCGTTGCAGGAAGCCTACTATCAGACGCTCAAATCCACTGGTAAAGCGGTGCTGTTCACCGGTCTGTGCCTGGCGATTGGCGTGTGCACCTGGATTTTCTCGGCCATCAAGTTCCAGGCCGACATGGGCTTGATGCTGACGTTCATGCTGCTGTGGAACATGTTCGGCGCGCTGTGGCTGCTGCCGGCGCTGGCGCGGTTCCTGATCAAGCCTGAGAAATTGGCGGGGCAGAAGGGCAATTCGTTGTTTGCCCATTGATGGGGTGTACTTCACTTGATTGATCGGCAAAAGCCGCAGCCCAGGGGCTGCGGCTTTTTCTTTCGTTGCGATCAGGGCGCCAACGGCAGGAACTTGTCGCTGGCCAGGGATTTGCCAATCTGCCCTCGGTGCACATCCATCACCGCGTAGGGGTTTTGCGCCTTGGCGAGCAGCGAATGGTAGTGTTCCCGGCGTTGCTCCCGGCTTTTCAGATGCGCGACGCTATAGTCGGCTTTTGGTGTATCAGCCGTTTCGTAGTGAAAGTGAGCGTACCAGAGGGGGGAGCCGTTACGGTCATTGACGGCATATTCCTGAAGAAAATCCATGCGGGCCCCTTTCAGGGCTTTGCGTTCGCCCAGGCGTGCGACCTGGATCAGGTTTTTTTCGAAAAGGAACCGCAGGTTGCCGTCGGTGGGTGGCAACTGCAGGCTCAACTCGGTGCGCAGGGCACTGCCCTTGGTCTTCAGCCTGGATATCGCCTCTGACAATTGGTTACCCAGCGCCTTTTCGGCTGGCGTGCGCGTGGCTTGCGACGCGGTGAAGGCCCTGTCGAGTTCGGTTGCGAGGGCGCTAAAGCGGTCCGCCTCATTGTTCATGATTTCCTCGATTTCCTGAGGATGGCGGCAGTGCTTCTTATAGCTTTCCACACGACGTAAACGTTCTTCCAACTGCTCCAGCAACTGGCGCGCATCACTTTTAATCGTTTTGACAGCTCTCGTCCTTGGCGCAGGAGTGGGGCGACGTTCTTCAACGACATCCCAGACCTCGTCGTGACGCGAATACGTGGCAATGACCTGGTCATCGACTTCGGAGCGCAGCTCGACGACCTCGATCGGCAAGACGGTGCCGGCTGGCTTGAGGTCGCCGATCAGCACGCCATTCTTGCGCGTCTTGATCACCTTTTTATTGGGGCGTCCCGAATTTACCTTGGGACGTTTTGGCCCACGCTTGCGCGGCGTGGGTTCGGGTTTGACTTCGGCCGCCAGTTTCCGGGATACGTCGCGATACAGACTGTCGAGCAGCTTGATCAGTCTGTCGAAATAGGACTCGTTGATATCGTCGACATAGAGCACTCGCATACCTTGCAGCGCGTCCAAGGCCTCGCCGTAGTGCTGGGTGAGGCTCGTCAGCACGTCCAATTGCTCCGAAGGGGACAGCTCATACGCTTGCAGATCAGCATGGGAGCGCATTTGCTCCGCCAACGGTGTGACGATGCGGTACAGGCTATCGGGTAAATCGGATGCCGGATTTTTGATTGCGAGCATGGGAAGTGCAGCCACCTGCAAGGCCTTTGCACCGATAACGTTTCTTTCATTGAGCGGACGACCCTGTGTCAGGCGTTCGAACGCTTGCGCCCCGATGGAGTCCAGGTTCAATAACTTTTCCAGGTACTCATCCTTGAGTTCCAGCCAATGGATTGCGCGGTCGTTGATATCGCTCATGCCATCAAGGTACGTCAGGTAGCCGTCCATATCGCTCATCACGACTCGCACGACCAATTCCCCTGAAAAACCGGGGTGAGCCGCATTGAGCGCCTGCATTTGTGCTTCGATCACAAGCACGGCCTTGCGGGCGTTGTTGACTACATTTTCCATCAGTGCGCGGATACTCTCGGAGGGCAGGCCGATACCTAACCTGTCTCGTTCGGGCAGGCTGTCGAGCAATTTGAGATAGGCCTCGGTCTGCTCGTTGAGCAGGTCGTAAAACAGCTTGCGTCTCGGCGCGCGTTGCTCTTCGGTAAAGCCGGGTGTTTCTTCGAATCGCGTCATGACTTGCTGGGCGATGTCCAGCGCCTTGTCTCGTTTGTTCTCTTGCGCGAGGTAATCCGCCAGTTCATTGCTAAGGTCAGCGGCTTTTTTTGCATTGAGACGTCGCTGATTTTCCAGGCGCCTTGGCAGGGCTCCTCCCACCAGGCGCAAGCGCAAATCCAGTGTCCAGTTGCCGTCGAGGTCCGATTGCAACAGAGGCCCGATTTGTGTGGGATCGAGCGGATCGACAATCGAAGTGCCAGCCTCCGGATCCGGGTCGACCCGATACAGGTTTTCCTGGATTACCGCGTGCCATTTGTTGCCGATCACATACAGGCCCTTCAAGGGCCCATTCTTTATTGGTTCAGGCAACGTGGCGGGGCGTGGCACCTGCATGCCTCGTATGCGAGTGCGCTGTTCCGGGCTCAGGTTGTAGCGGGGGCTGCTGAACGCAAGGGCCAAATGTCTGCCGGAGGGTTCGCCGGGTAAGGTCACGGTTCCCTCGAAGACGCTGGGCGGGGGCGGCGCGGGCCATTGTTGTGCGACGACTCGTGGGGCGGGAGGGCGAAGAGCTCGCGTCTTGAGTGCGTCGGGCAGCGGTGAACGGGCGGGCAGCCGGGCGGCGCGTAACTGGCTTACCAGCATGGCCAGGTTTACCAGCACATCGACGGCGGCGAGTTCGCGGGTCTCCGGGTCCTGACTGACCAGGGCCGGGATATCCTGGCTGGCGCTGGCCATCAGGCTCCATAGCCAGGCGACGGCCATGGTTGGACCACGCAAGACCGGAAACAGGAACGCATTGAACAGCAGGCTGCCACCTTCGAGGAACACCGCCCAGCGGCTCTCGCGGTTAGAGACAGAGTTGCGGTCGGCCTGGGCGATCAGGGCTCGTGCGTTGCAGCCATAAAGATACTGCATCAACTCGCCGTGGCGCTGGTATTGCAGCAACTCATCGTTGACGCCGTCGTCGGCGAGCGTCGCCGGGGCGGGCCGTTCGGGCAGGTTGAACTCGTCGCCCTGGAAAAAATGCACGACGTGTGGCTCAAGGAAACCACCGTTGGCATACACCGCCCGTGCACCGTCGGACATCCAGGTCAGCACACTGTCTTGCAGATCCCCGGCGGTGGCGATGGCCTTTAACAGCGCCTGGCGCGTCGCAAACGCCAACAAGGAGGGTGTGTAAAGGGGACGATACAATATGTGCGGACCGGTTTGGGTGCCCTGTGCCTCGATGATGAACATATTGGCGACGATGTCAGGCGTAGCCTTGGGCTTGCGCAGGAAAGCCAAGTGCCGGATGAACACGGGACGACCGTCAACCCGTTGGTCGCCAGCGTCAGGTTGGAACAGTGTCTCAATGAGACGCAGCCCTTCGTGGGTCATGCCATTCTGGTTATCGAGCGCTTGCTGCAGTGCTTCAAGCATCAACTGCGCCGGGATCTGTTCAGCAAAAATTCTTTGGTACTGGCGCGCTTGAGACGAGTCGCTCAGCAGCTCCTGCTGAAGATAACGCGGATAGCTGCTGCCTATATCTACCTGTTCGATCAGCCCGCCCTTGTCGGTGATGTAGCCGGGTGTCAACCACGCCGGTAAGGTCAGGCCCCGACGATGACTGAGCACCAGATAGCCGCTGGGGCGCGCGACCAGGTTATTGATGGCCAGTTGGGTCAGGCTCATGGTTTTTTTCTGGCTGATTCCGATGGTCCCGGGGTATCCCGTGGATAGAGTGAAGGTCAGTTGCACGTCGTCGGGTTGAAATTGCCCGGAATGGGCCCTGATCGGGCTGCTGCCGTTGGTTTTTTCCATCCGGGCGAGCAAGGCGTCTGCCGTAAAAGCGTTGATATCCATCAGGCGCGGACGCCCTTGACCGCGACTTCTGGCACCGGCGAGTGCCAGGCTGTATCGCTGGAATCTGGTCTGGTCCAGGAGGGACGCCTTTGCCAGCCATTCAGGCAGCAGTTGTGTCGAGAGGTCTGGCGCGAGGCGTGGGGCATCGTGCAGATAGCGGGCAGGATCGCTCAGTTCCTGGAAGAGCTTACTCAAGTCCTTCTGTCCGATCCGAGAGGGTAACTGGACGGTTTTCAGGTCGGTCAGTTGCTGCTCCAGTATCATCGCGGCCTGGGTGTCGAAGGCATTGCCAGCGATCTCGTAGCGTTGGCAGATGACCGTGTCGACGGCGTAGCGATTGGAGATTCGTTCGGCCCAAAAGCTGTTGAAGGCTTCTATCGATTCGAAGGATTGCACGGCGCTGCCGGGGCAACTCAGTAAAATGACCAGTCCATACCGTGTGTAATGCATCAGGAGGATGGCCGTGCCGGGCAGCACGGTACTGGTGGCTCCGTAGGTGACGGTACTTTCCAGACGGTAGGCATAGACCGGTGGAAGATTGCGCTTGAAGCGCTCCTCACGGTCCGGCCAGCGGACGATCTGGTCCAGGGCGTCGCGCGCCGGTTCGGACAATCCCGGCTGTTGCAGCCCGTGGATATTCAGCATGTTCTTGAGGGTATCGCTGAGCCATTGCCAGCGGCTGGCGCGAGCATGGGGGACGGCCTGGGAGCGGGCAGCGATGTCGCCATTCCAATAATGGGTCAGTGCATCTTGCAGTCCGATGGGGACGCGCCAAGGCAGTTCAAGTACGCACTTTTCGACGAGCGCCATGTCCAGCCTTCCATCGGCTGGCCGAAGGCGTCGGGGCGGTGAGTCGGAAAGATAGCATTCAAGGATTCCCTGTGAACCAAAATCCACGGGCGTGCCGAGGGACAGGTAGTCGAGCACAAGCGGCATGAGCGCTTGAAAATTCCAACCTCGGACGATCGCATCGGGGCTGGCCAATTGTGTCTTGGCGAGGTCGATGACCAGCGAGGGGTATTTCGACTGGAGGGCGCGTTTAAGCTCTTGCTGGACGATCTGCTCGAAGGTCGGGCAGTCGGCGAATTGCAAGCTGACATTTTGCGCAAGCGCAGAGGGGCGGTCAGCCAAAGAGGGCGAGGTCATAAGACATCCTTTTCCTGATCTCATGGCCGTCGGGATGACGACGGGGCAAGTATCAGCGTCCCTTTGTATGGCGTGCGGTATATAAGTACCGCCTCTTCAAGCGCGAGTCATGCCGTCCTGGTCGACAGCGCTTTTTGAAGTTCCTGCGAGGGTGTTGAGTTGGGTGATCAGGCTGGGTCGCTGCCCAGCACCACGTTCAGCGCGCTACGGGCATCGTCCAGCTGCACCAGCGTGGCATGGCGAGCGCCTAGGGCGTCGCGGTTCTCGATGGCGGTGAGGATCGCTTTGTGTCGGGGCATCGCCAGCTCATGCAGGTTGGGCCGTTGGTTGGAATGCTTGAGCGCCTCGGCGATGGCCACCGACAGCATGTTGCACAAGTTGGCGAGCAGGTCGTTGTGGGTGGCGTCGGCGATGCGGCTGTGGAAGTCCAGGTCCGGTTGCAGCAGCGCCTCGGGGGTCGGAGCTGCTTCCATGCGCTGGTAGGCTTCGTTGATGGCCGCGATGTCTTCATCGGTGGCGAATTGCGCGGCGAGAGAAGCGGCGGCCGGCTCGATGATGCTGCGCACGCTGGTCAGCAGGTTGAAAAATTCATTTTGCGGGCTGCTTTGCATCAGCCAATGCAGCACATCGGGGTCGAGCATGTGCCATTCCCGACGCGGCTTGACCACCGTGCCCACGCGCGGTCGCGAATACACCAGGCCCTTGGCGACCAGCACCCGCGTGGCTTCGCGCAACACCGGACGGCTGACCGCGTATTCTTCGCAGAGCAAGGCTTCGGCCGGCAGTTTGTCGTCGGGCTTGAAGCGCCCGGAGACGATCTGCATGCCCAGTTCCTGGACGATGCGCGCATGCATGCTTTTGCGGTCGGAGGGTTTGCGGTAATCCATGGGGCGCGGCGCGATCCTGTACGAGGGGGTGCCGCGCATGATAGCAGGCGCGGCGGGTATTCATCAGGCTAAACCCTTGGGCTTGAGTGACTTGTGGCGAGGGGATTAGTGAGAGTGGCGTGGCACCTCGGCCCCACGGCAGCCCACCAGGAAGTCGAAGTCACAGCCTTGGTCCGCTTGCAGTACGTGGTCGATGTACAACTGGCGGTAGCCACCGACCAACAGTTGCTGCGGTGGGGCGATGTCGGCCAGGCGCGCGGCGAGTTCGGCGTCCGGGATGTCCAGGTGCAGGCGGCCGCTGGCGCAATCGAGTTCGATCCAATCGCCTTCCTTCACTGCCGCCAGAGGTCCGCCGGCCGCTGCTTCCGGTGCCACATGCAGCACCACGGTGCCGTAGGCGGTGCCGCTCATGCGCGCATCGGAAATCCGCACCATGTCCGTCACGCCCTGGGCCAGCAGCTTGGCCGGCAAGCCCATGTTGCCGACTTCGGCCATGCCCGGATAACCCTTCGGCCCGCAGTTTTTCATCACCAGGATCGAGCTGGCATCAACGTCCAGTTCCGGGTCGTTGATCCGCGCCTTGTACTCGTCGAAGTTCTCGAACACCACCGCGCGGCCGCGATGCTGCATCAGTTCGGCGGTGGCAGCGGAAGGCTTGAGCACTGCACCCAGTGGCGCCAGGTTGCCGCGCAGCACGCAGATGCCACCGTCGGCGCGGATCGGATTGTCGAGGGTGCGGATGACTTCGTCCTGGCCGTAGATCGGCGCGTCCTTGGTGTTTTCCCCCAGGCTCTTGCCGTTGACGGTCAAGGCGTTCGGGTGCGGAATCAGGTTGGCTTCGCCCAGACGCCGCAGCACGGCGGGCAAACCGCCGGCGTAGTAGAACTCTTCCATCAGGAAACGCCCGGACGGTTGCAGGTCGACGATGGTCGGCATGCCGCGACCGATGCGGGTCCAGTCGTCCAGGTCCAGTTGCACGCCGATGCGGCCGGCAATGGCCTTGAGGTGGATCACCGCGTTGGTCGAGCCACCAATGGCGGCGTTGACGCGAATGGCGTTTTCGAAGGCTTCCTTGGTCAGGATCTTCGACAGCTTGAGGTCTTCGCGGACCATCTCCACGGCGCGCATGCCAGACATGTGGGCCAGCACATAACGCCGCGCGTCCACCGCTGGAATGGCGGCGTTGTGGGGCAGGGAGGTGCCAAGGGCTTCGGCCATGCAGGCCATGGTCGAGGCCGTGCCCATGGTGTTGCAGGTACCGGCCGAGCGGGACATGCCGCCCTCGGCCGCGAGGAAATCGTCAATGGTGATGGTGCCAGCCTTGACCTGTTCGCTCAATTGCCAGACCACGGTGCCGGAGCCAATGTCCTGGCCTTTGTGCTTGCCGTTGAGCATCGGCCCACCGGTGACGACGATGGCTGGCACGTCGCAGCTGGCGGCGCCCATCAACAGCGCGGGGGTGGTTTTGTCGCAACCGGTGAGCAGCACCACGCCGTCAATCGGGTTGCCGCGAATGGCCTCTTCCACGTCCATGCTTGCCAGGTTGCGGGTCAGCATGGCGGTGGGGCGCAGGTTCGATTCGCCGTTGGAGAACACCGGGAATTCCACCGGGAAGCCCCCGGCCTCGATCACGCCGCGCTTGACGTGTTCGGCGATCTGCCGGAAGTGCGCGTTGCACGGTGTCAGCTCCGACCAGGTGTTGCAGATGCCGATGATCGGCTTGCCATGGAACTGATGGTCGGCGATGCCCTGATTTTTCATCCAGCTGCGGTACATGAAGCCGTTCTTGTCGGCGGTGCCAAACCATTGGGCCGAGCGCAGGGAGGGTTTCTTATCAGACATGATCGATTCTCTTATTGTATGACTATATTGTTCTAGCTGAAGCGTAACATAAGCGCAATTTGCGCGGTTTGGAAGTGTTGTTGCTCAAATAGTATTACTATATAGTCCGGTTCAACGGAGGGGTTGTCCTAGCGTAAATCGCCAGAGAAATCCCCCGAGCTTCTATAACAACAACAATCGGAGACCGGTCCCATGAGCCAGGAATTGCGGCTTATTCGTCGCATCACGCTGAAACTGATTCCCTTCCTGATCCTGCTGTACCTGATCGCCTACGTGGACCGCTCTGCGGTGGGCTTTGCCAAGCTTCATATGGGCGCCGACCTCGGTATCGGCGATGCTGCCTACGGCCTGGGTGCCGGGCTGTTTTTCATTGGCTATTTCCTGCTGGAGATCCCCAGCAACCTGATGCTCGAACGCTTCGGTGCCCGACGCTGGTTCGCCCGGATCATGATCACCTGGGGCGCCATCACCATCGGCATGGCCTTCGTGCAAGGGCCGTACAGCTTCTATGTGATGCGCTTTTTGCTGGGCGCGGCCGAAGCCGGGTTCTTCCCGGGCGTGCTGTACTACATCACCCAATGGTTCCCGGTGCGCCATCGCGGCAAGATCCTCGGCCTGTTCATTCTGTCCCAACCCATCGCGATGATGATTACCGGCCCCGTGTCCGGTGGCTTGCTGGGCATGGACGGCATCCTCGGTCTGCATGGCTGGCAGTGGCTGTTCATCGTCATCGGCATGCCGGCGGTGCTGTTGACCTGGCCGGTGCTGCGTTATCTGCCGGACGGCCCGCACCAGGTCAAATGGATGGACCAGAGCGAAAAGGATTGGCTGACCGGTGAGCTGAAAAAGGACCTTGAAGAATACGGCCAGACCCGCCATGGCAATCCGCTGCATGCGCTTAAAGACAAGCGTGTGTTGCTGCTGGCGCTGTTCTATCTGCCGGTGACCCTGAGCATCTACGGCCTGGGCCTGTGGCTGCCGACGCTGATCAAGCAGTTCGGTGGCACGGACCTGGTGACCGGTTTCGTGTCCTCGGTGCCATACATCTTCGGCATTATCGGGTTGTTGATCATTCCACGCAGTTCCGACCGCTTGAACGATCGCTACGGCCACTTGGCGGTGTTGTATGTGCTGGGCGCCATCGGCCTGTTCCTCAGTGCCTGGCTGACGGTGCCGGTGCTGCAGCTGGCGGCGTTGTGCCTGGTGGCGTTCGCGCTGTTTTCCTGCACGGCGGTGTTCTGGACTTTGCCGGGGCGTTTCTTTGCCGGCGCCAGTGCGGCGGCGGGCATTGCACTTATCAACTCGGTGGGCAACCTGGGCGGTTACATCGGGCCGTTCGTGATCGGCGCGCTGAAGGAATACACCGGTAACCTGGCGTCGGGGCTGTATTTCCTGTCGGGTGTGATGGTGTTCGGCCTGGTGTTGACCGGCGTGGTGTATCGCCTGCTAGAGCGCAAGCACGTGTTGCCGGCCGATCAGTTCGCCGCCAGTGCCCGCGGGGCGACGCGTACCTGAACTTATTGCAATTGTGGAAGAGAGCTTTTGTTTGATCGTTCCCACGCTCTGCGTGGGAATGCCTCAAGGGACGCTCCGCGTCCAGTGACGCGGAGCGTCACGGGCTACATTCCCACGCAGAGCGTGGGAACGATCGATGCGTACAGTGTTGTGTTTGTTTAACAGGAGAACAGCATGCGTTTAGTTCAGTTCGAATTGAGTAACGGCGAGCGCCGTGTCGGCCTGGTCGACGGCGATCAGGTGCGCGAAGTGCAGGGCGCCGGTACTGTGCGGGAGCTGGCGCTGGCCGCCATCGAAGCGGGCTTGAAGCTTGAGCAGCAGGTCAATGGCCTGGGCCTGAGTGCCAGCCACGACTACGCGCAACTGCTCGCAGAGTTGCGCATCCTGCCGCCGCTGGATCACCCGGACCCGGCGCACCTGTTGGTCAGCGGCACCGGCCTGACCCATTTGGGCAGCGCCTCTGCCCGGGACAAGATGCATCAGCAGGCCGGTGACGAAAGCGCGATGACCGACACCATGCGAATTTTCAAATGGGGCGTGGAGGGCGGTAAACCCCAGGCCGGGCAGGCCGGCGTGCAACCGGAATGGTTCTACAAGGGCGACGGCAGTATCGTCGTCCGTCCGGGCCAGCCGTTCCCTCTGCCACCGTTCGCCGAAGACGCCGGCGAAGAACCGGAAATCAGCGGCCTGTACGTCATCGGTCTCGACGGCAAGCCTTATCGCCTGGGCTTTGCGGTGGGTAACGAATTCTCTGACCATGTGATGGAACGCAAGAATTATCTGTACCTGGCCCATTCGAAACTGCGCAGTTGCAGCTTTGGCCCGGAACTTCGCGTGGGTGAACTGCCTCAACATCTGTCCGGGACCAGTCGTATCCTGCGCAACGGCGAAGTGCTGTGGCAGAACGAATTCCTCAGCGGCGAGGCGAACATGTGCCACAGCCTCGAAAACCTGGAGTTCCATCACTTCAAGTACAGTCAGTTCCTGCGCCCGGGGGATGTGCACGTTCACTTCTTCGGCACCGCGACCCTGTCGTTCGCCGATGGCATCCGCACCCAGCCGGGGGATGTGTTCGAAATCAGCCAGGCTGAATTCGGCGCGCCGCTGGTCAATGGCATTGCCCCGGTAGACGCGGTGTTCAACCCAGGTACTATCGGCACACTTTAAAGGAGACTTGCGATGAACCAGATCCTTGGCCACAACTACATCGGCGGCGCACGCAGCGCGGCCGGCCAGACCCGCCTGCAAAGCGTCGACGCCAGCACCGGCGAGGCCTTGCCCCATGATTTCGTCCAGGCCACGGCTGAAGAAGTCGACGCTGCCGCCAAGGCCGCGGCGGCGGCTTATCCTGCTTATCGCAGCCTGAGCGCGGCGCGTCGGGCCGAGTTTCTCGACGCGATTGCCGATGAGCTGGATGCCTTGGGCGATGAGTTCGTCGCCGTGGTCTGTCGTGAAACTGCCTTGCCAGCCGCACGGATCCAGGGCGAACGCGGGCGCACCAGCGGGCAGATGCGCCTGTTTGCCAAAGTCTTGCGCCGTGGCGATTTCTACGGCGCGCGCATCGACAGCGCGTTGCCTGAGCGCACGCCGCTGCCGCGCCCGGACCTGCGCCAGTACCGCATCGGCCTCGGCCCGGTGGCGGTGTTCGGCGCCAGCAACTTCCCGCTGGCATTTTCCACCGCCGGTGGTGATACCGCAGCGGCGCTGGCCGCCGGTTGCCCGGTGGTGTTCAAGGCCCACAGCGGCCACATGGCCACGGCCGAACACGTGGCCGATGCGATCATTCGCGCAGCCGAAAAGACCTCGATGCCGGCCGGTGTGTTCAACATGATCTACGGCGGTGGTGTCGGCGAATGGCTGGTCAAGCATCCGGCGATCCAGGCCGTCGGCTTCACCGGTTCCCTCAAGGGCGGCCGTGCCCTATGCGACATGGCCGCCGCCCGGCCCCAGCCGATCCCGGTCTTCGCCGAGATGTCGAGCATCAACCCGGTGATCGTCTTGCCAAAAGCCTTGCAGGCCCGTGCCGACAGCGTTGCTCGCGACCTGACCGCCTCGGTGGTGCAGGGTTGCGGTCAGTTCTGCACCAACCCTGGGCTGGTGATCGGCATCCGTTCGCCTGAGTTCACCGCGTTCACCCAGCAGGTGGCGGCCCTGATCGGCGACCAGGCACCCCAAACCATGCTCAACGCCGGCACGCTGCAAAGTTACGGCAAGGGCCTGCAAAAGTTGTTGGCTCACTCGGGCATCGAGCACTTGGCCGGTCGCGAGCAGCAAGGCAACCAGGCCCAGCCGCAGTTGTTCAAGGCCGACGCCAGCTTGTTGATCAACGGTGACGAGGCGTTGCAGGAAGAAGTCTTCGGGCCGACCACGGTGTTTGTCGAAGTGGCGGACCAGGCGCAACTGACCGCCGCGCTGAACGGCCTGCACGGCCAACTCACCGCTACGATCATTGGCGAGCCGGCGGACTTCGAACAGTTCGGCGAACTGACGCCGCTGCTGGAACAGAAGGTCGGCCGCATCCTGCTCAACGGTTATCCAACCGGCGTCGAGGTCTGCGACTCGATGGTTCACGGCGGGCCTTATCCGGCGACATCCGATGCCCGTGGCACGTCGGTCGGCACCTTGGCGATCGATCGTTTCCTGCGTCCGGTGTGCTTCCAGAACTACCCCGACAGCCTGTTGCCGGAGCCGTTGAAGAACGCCAACCCGCTGGGCATCCAGCGGCTGGTGGATGGCGTACCGGGGCGCGCGGCGCTCTGAAGATCAGGCAGTCCATTGAGCTTTGATGGACTGCCTGATCCAGGCAGGCCCGCTCCCACACTTCGAATGCGTTCGGGTGTGGGGCGGGCCTGTTTGCGTTGGCGAATGTGCCGGTGGCAGGTTTTTCGAACCTTATGGGCCCAGGCCCGGTCCGACATTGGGTTATCATGCTGCCTTTCCCAATGACCGACTGATCGCCATGACTGCTTCCACCGACACCCTGCTGCACGCCCTCGAACACTGCGACATGCTGATCATTGACGGGCTGCACGCGTTCGATTTTTCCCTCGACGAGCAAGACCAGTTGCACGTTGAGTGCATGAACGGCCGCACCCTTGAGCACTGGCGTTTTACGCCCGCGCAGATGCAGGCCGCGACGTTTGACAAAGCCCTGAAGCATTGGATCATCACCAGCGACTCGGGCGACCATCACCTGGAATGCGTGGAAGCGACCAGCGGCCACGACGACGAGGACCAAGAAGATGAAGATGCGTAGTTTCTGGCCGTTGTTGATGGCCGGCAGCGTGGGCGCCATGGGCGTCCAGGCAGAAACCGCCGAACATTATCAACTGCTGGTCGGCTCCTACACGGCGGACCAGAGCCAAGGCATCTACCGCATGCAGTTCGACAGTCGCACCGGACAGCTCGACGCCAAGCCGCTGCAAGTGATCAAGACGGACAACCCTTCCTGGCTGACCCTTTCCAAGGACATGACCCGGTTGTTCGTGGTCAACGAAAACGGCCCGGGACAGAAGGATCCGGTGGGCAAGGTCAGCAGCTACGCCATCGACCCGAAGACCCATGAACTGAGCCTGATCAATCAGGTACAAAGCCTGGGCAACGAGCCAACCCATTCCAGTCTGAGCCACGATGGCCAGCATTTGCTGGTCAGCAATTATTCCGTGCTGGAAAACCCGGGCGGCACCCTGGTGGTGCTGCCGGTGGGGCCAGGCGGCAAGCTGGCGCCGGTGGTGCAGTCGGGCAGTCATCAGCCGAGCCGGGTCAATCCTGAGCGGCAGAAGTCCGGCCATGTGCATTCGGCGGTGCCTTCGCCAGACGGCAAGTACGTGTTTGCCAATGACCTGGGGGCGGACAAGGTCTTCGTCTACCGTTACGACCCCAAGGCCAATCCCGAGCTGCCGCTGACACCCGCCGACCCGGCATTCGTGCAGTTGCCGCCGGGCAGCGGGCCGCGCCACTTGTTGTTCAGCCGTGACGGCAAGCACGCCTGGCTGACCATGGAAATGACCGCCCAGGTCGCCGTGTTCGACTACGCCGATGGCCGCCTGACCCAGCGCCAGCTTGTTGATTTGGCGGCGGACAAGCCCCAGCCGGGCAGGGCAGCGGCGGCGCTGCATGCCTCCAAGGATGGCAAGTTTCTGTATGTCAGCAACCGCGGCACCACCAACGAACTTCTGGTATTGGCCATCGACCCGGCGACGGGCACGCTGAAGGAACTCCAGCGGCGCTCTGTCGAAGGCGATCATCCGCGAGAATTTAGCCTCGATCCGAGCGAAAAATTCGTCCTGGTGGCCAATCAGAAGAGCAACCAGATCGTGGTCATCGAGCGTGATCCAAAGACCGGTCTACTGGGAAAGACCGTGCAGAAGTTATCAATGGATGCGCCCAGCGATCTTGAATTCCTGGTCCGTCAATAGACCGAAGGCCCCGATTCCCGGGGCCTTCGCAGTTGTATCAACGAGACTGATAGTCGCTAGTATTACAAAGCATTTCAAGGCGAGACGCCTCGGCGCGTAAGTTTGCTTCACGGCCCCAACGGGCAAATCAGCTAACTGAATCCGAGGACTACCGCCATGAATCTGAATCTTTTCTCCGTGATCGCTGCTTCCGCCATTTCCGCTACCGTGGCCTTGCCAGCCAGTGCCAGCATCGAAATCAGCGACAAGAAAAACCGCACCCAGAGCTACACCGAGAAATACCTGCAACAGAGCGCCAACTTCTACGCGGCGCTGGACCACAAGACCCAACACTGACTCTCGCTGCAAATGAAGCCTGCGATCTTTTCATCTCCCTTAGCGTGCTAAAGAGAGAAAAGATCGCAGGCTTCGTGCGTCTGGGTAAAAACCCTATTGTGATATCACTTGGCCATGTGGTTAAATTTGACGCTAGTTAATTGACTCCTTACCAATAAGGATCGACACCATGGCGATGCGTCTTGCAGTGATGTTGCTGTTTCTCTATTCCACGCCGATTGTCTCGGCAGCCCAGCCAATTCCCGGCGAAATGGAAGTGGCTCGCGAGCGGTTGTTGAATTTGGTGAGAGACTGATCGGGTCGCGCGGCTTGAACATCATCATCGCTTTTGTGGCGAGGGAGCTTGCTCCCGCTGGACTGCGCAGCAGGCCTATTCGGTCTACAACCAAGGCGTCTGCTGCGCAGCCGAGCGGGAGCAAGCTCCCTCGCCACAAAAGCGCGCTCGCAAGACCAACAGCTACTTGGCCATGATCGCTACGAACAGCTCGGAATCGAGCAGGCCCTGCACCCACTTCTGGAGCCGGGGGTAGGGCGCCAGGGAATACCAGTCGCGATCGACATGGGCAAATTGGCGGACGAATGGCAGTAGCGCTACATCCGCCAGGCTCAGGTGGCCCGCAACCAGGAAGGGTCGGGTTTCCAGCAGTCCTTCCAGCTTGCGCAGAAAAACTTCCCCCTCGCTCCGATAATGCGCTGCCGGATGTTCAGGATGCCGCTCCGGGTATTTGTAGCGATTCAAGTGGAGCTTGAAGACCTGATCGTTTTCCTCGATCAACGCCGCCGTCAACGCCTGGCCCTGGGCATCGTCCCGCAGTTTCCAATCCTGCGGATCGTGCAGGGCCAAGGCCCAGTGCATGATCTCCAGGCTTTCATCGATCACCCGACCATCGACCTGCAGCACCGGCACCGTGCCTTTGCTCGAGAGTGCGAGCATTTCGGCCGGCTTGGCCTTGAGACTGACTTCGACAATAGCCACATCGATCGCGCTGTAGCGCAGCGCCATCCGCGCTCGCATGGCATACGGGCAACGACGGAAGGAATACAGCGTGGCGCGGCTCATTTCACTTCCACCGTGCTCAAACCGTTGCCTTGGCGACGGACCTGGATCTGCACCGGGATCCGCTCGTGCATTTCCTGCACGTGGGAAATGACCGCGACTTTGCGGCCTTGGGCCTGCAAGCCGTCGAGGGCGTCCATCGCCAGTTGCAGCGACTCGGGGTCGAGGCTGCCGAAGCCTTCGTCGATGAACAGCGATTCGATCTTCAGCGTGCTGGATGCCATCGAGGCCAGGCCCAGGGCGAGGGCGAGGGAGACCAGGAAGGTTTCGCCGCCGGATAACGAATGCACCGAGCGCAGCTCATCACCCATTTCCGTGTCCATCACCAGCAGGCCAAGCATGCTGCCTCCGCGCTTGAGGCGATAGCGGCGCACCAGTTGGCGCAACTGGGCGTTGGCGTGGTGCACCAGCAAATCGAGGTTGTACGCCTGGGCCAGTTTGCGGAAACGGTCGCCAGTGGCCGAGCCGATCAAGGCGTCCAGGCGTGCCCAGCGCTGGTACTCGGTATAAGCCTGCTCGATCTGTTGGGCCAGTGCCTGGTTGGCATTTTGTCGGCGTTGGTCCTCGGCCTGCTGGGCACGCAACTCGGCGCACTGTTGTTCGCTGACTGCAAATTGATCCTGAAGCACGGACAGGGCATCGGCCAATTCTTCCGATGGCAGGTGGCCGTTGTGTTGGGCCTGGTGATTTTGCAGGCGCTGCTCGCGCTCGGTCAGCAGGACGCGGGCCTGTTCGATGGCTTTTTCGTTGTTGAGCAGGCGTTGCCGCAGTTGGCTGACCTGTTGCTCGTCGAGGCCCAGCAGGCCATCGAGCGCCGCGTCGTCCAGTTCAGGGTGAGAGGCGCGCCATTGCGCAATGCCAGCGGCCAGCGTCTGTTGTTCGGCCTCCAAACCATGGGCCTGTTCATGACGGGCCTGGAGTTCGGCAGCCAGTTGGACAAGGCTGTTGCGCAGATCCTGCAGTTGCTGATGGGCTGTTGCCTCGGCATTGCGGGCCTGTTCCTGGGCCAGATCGAGCTGTTGCTGCCATTGTTCGGCACTGGCATGTTCGCCTAGCAGGTGCGCGAGTTTCTGCTGGCAGGATTGATGTTGCTCATTCAGCGCATGGAATTGCTGTTGCGCCGATTCCAGTTGCTGTACGCGGGTCTGCTGGCGGTCCTGTTCTTTCTCCAGGGTTTGCTGACGCTGAAGCTGTTCGCTGAGTTCCTCGCGTTGCTGTTCCAGTTGCGCCAGGCGCTGGCTGATCCGCTGGTCAAGTTGCATGAACGTTGCCGCGGGGTCGCTGCGCAGAGCCTGTAGCGTGGCGGACGGCAACAGCGTGCTGAAATGCTCCAGCTCTTCATCCAGGCGCTGGCGATCCCGGGCCAGCTCCTGTTGCTGGTTGTTCAGATGCTGTGACGCCTGCTGGCTCGCCGTTTCGGCATCACGCAGTTGTTGCGACAGGCGCGCGGCGTCTTGTTGCAGGGTGAGCAGGGCAGCCTGGCGCTGTTCGTCCTGGCTGATGCGTTGGGTCAACTGGCTGTTTTGCTGGGCCAGCCAGGCGTCACGCTTGTCCGAATCCTGGGCCAGCAACGGCTCCGCCAGTGGATGGGCTTCGAGACTTGGCGCGAGGCTTTGTTGTTGGGCCGCGAGTTGTTCCTGTTGCTGCTTGAATTCCTTGAGCTGGGCGATGACTCCGCTGTATTGCGCCCGCAGATCAATGACTTTTTCATTGAGCAGGTCGACGGCCTTGCGCGCGTTGGCCTCTTCGCTTTCATCGAATCGTCCAAGGCTTTGCAGCAGCGCTTCGGGTTGATGGTAAGGATGTTCAACACTGCCACACACCGGGCAGGGCTGGTTGTCCTGCAACTGTTCGCGCAGTTGCTCGACGCTTTCGCTGCGAGCCAGGCGCTGGCGCTCCAGTAGCTCACGGGTCACGGCCAGGGTCTGTTCGGCGACGGTCAGCTCGGCCTTGGCTTCGCCACCTTCACGTACCAGTCGGTCGCGCTCCTGCAAGGCTTGTTGCTGGCGCTGCTCCAATTGCGCGCTGCGGCTGTTCAGTTCCTGTTGACTGGCCCATAGCCGGCTCAATTCTTCGAACGCCCGCAGTTGCTTGCGATTGTCTTGCAGCAGGTTGGCCAGCAACTGGATCTGCTCGGCGACCGCTTGCGGTTCGGCACCGGCCTCCTTGTAGAGCACGTCGAGATTCTGCCGACGGGCCGCGAGATCATCGGCGGCGCGAGTCGCGTTCTGTTCCAGTAGGGCGAGTTCGTCCTGGCCCTTGTTCAACCGATTGCCGATCAACATCAGTTGTTGGAGGCGATCACGATAGGCACTCCAGGCATCGCCCAGTGGTGCAAGATCGACGCTTTGCTCCAGTTCGCCGGCAATCCGTTGCAGGCGCTCGCTGACGTGCCGTTGCTGTTCGAGCAACGTGTCGATGGTGCGTTGACCATCGCTGCAAGCCTGTTGGGCCTGTTGCAACTGCTCGGCGCCTTGACCGACTTCCCTGGCCAGGCGAGCGAGGTTGCTTTGTTCATCGAACGCCTGGCGCAGCAGCGGCGCGTTATCGTTGCTCTGCTGGCGGGCGGCAGCCAGCGCCAACTGCGCCACGCCCAGGCCCTTTTCCAGTTCGGTCTGTTGTTCATGCAGCTCGACCTGCTGCTGGGTCAGTTGCAGGATTCTGACGGCCAGCGGTTCAAGTTGCCGGGTCAACTCAGCCTGGCGGATGAATTGATGGCGCTGGGGCGCCAATTGCTCAAGGCGTGCCAGTTTCAGGCGTTCATCCGCCAGCGCGGTCCAATCGACCTGGGCCTGTTGCAACTGCTCGGCGGCGCTGGCCTGTTCATCCTGCAATTGGCGCAGGTCCTTGAGCCAAGTGTGCTGCTGTTCCAGTTGCTTGAGCTGCGCCTGCTGGGCCTTGAGCAATTGCTGGGCTTGGTTGAAGCGCTGGTCCAGTTCGGCCCGGGCTTCGGGGGACAGCGGCGTGACGCCGGTGGCCTGGTCCTGTAGCAGCTTGTGGGTTTCCTTGGCTTGCTTGGCCTTGTCGAAGGCGCGGCGACCGAGGCGCGTATAGAGGGCAGTGTCGGTAAGCTTTTCCAGCAACTCGCTGCGGTCGTTGTCGTCAGCCTTGAGAAAGGCGCTGAACTCGCTCTGGGCCAGCAGCACGGCACGGGTGAACTGCTCGAAGTTCAAACCGAGGGCGGCTTCGAGCTGGGTCTTGTATTCACCTTTCTGGCTGGCCAGCAGTTGATCGTTGTCCAGGTCGCGAAGGCTCTGGCGGCTGGCTTGTAGCTTGCCGGCGGCTTTTTCCCGAGCGCGATTGGCTTCCCAGCGAGCGCGGTAGCGGCGGCCGTCGACGCCGCGAAAATCCACTTCGGCGTAACCATCGCCCGTACCCCGGCGCAACAGCGTGCGTGGGTCACCCGTGGCGATTTCGCCGTCGGCGTCCGGCACCTTGGCGTCGCGACCGGTGTTGTTGAGGCGTGGCACCGCGCCGAACAAGGCCAGGCACAAGGCGTCGAGCAGGGTGCTTTTCCCGGCACCCGTGGGGCCGGTGATGGCGAACAGGCCAGCGCTGGCCAATGGCTCGGCGGTGAAGTCGATTTCGAAAGGGCCGGCCAGGGAGGCGAGGTTCTTGAGGCGGATCGCGAGAATCTTCATGGCTGCTCGCTCTCCATCTGCACGTCCTGCAATAGCAGGGCGAAGTCCCTGAGGGTCTGCTCGTCGACTTCATTGCCGTAGGTGTCCTGCCAGGCGCGGCTGAACAGTTCCTGCGGGCTGAGTTGGTCCAGTTCCACCAGTGCGCTGCCGTCATCGGCACCGCCGGCACCACCGTTGCCGGCATACTCGGCGGCGATTCGCACCAGGCGTACGGCTTTACCTTGCAGGGCGGTTTCCACCTGATGGCGCAAGTCCGGCTGCGGTTCGTCCAGGCGCACTCGTACTTCCAGCCAGGGTTGGCGCTGGACATCGGCCAACAGGTCGATGTCCGGCAGCTCCTTCAGTTGCACCAGCAGATCGGCCAGTGGCCCTGGCCCCAGGCGTTGCAGGTTGACAGCCCGGGGAATCAGCCGGGGTTCGACGTTTACCAGGGTTTCGCCATCCAGGGTGACGTCGAGAATCTGGTGCTGGTAGCCGATCTCGGAAAACGACAGCGGAATCGGCGAGCCGCTGTAGCGGATGCGTTCTTCGCCATTGACCTTCTGTGGCTTGTGCAAGTGACCGAGGGCGACGTAGCTGATGCTCGGGCCGAACAGGCTGGCCGGCAAGGCCTCGGCGTTGCCGATGATCAGGCTGCGCTCGGAGTCCTCGGACACCGAGCCGCCGGCCATGTGCGCGTGGCTGACAGCGATCAGCGCTTGTCCTTTCTTGCGTTTGCTGTTGGCGGCGGCGATCAGCCATTCGTGCACCTGGCCGATGCCCCGCAAATAGTCGTCGCCCAGTTGTGCGCCGGTGACCTCGGCGGGGCGCAGGAATGGCAAGGCCAGGCACCAGGCCTTGACCTTGCCCTTGGCATCCGGCAACGGCAGCAACAGACGCTCGACGTCGAGCTGCCCATCGTCCAGCCACAACACCCGGCCCAATGCGTGGGTGCGCAGGCGACGCATCAACGGCGCCGGCAATTCGATGCGCGAGCCGGAGTCGTGGTTGCCGGCGATCATGACGATGGTGAGGTTGGCATTTTGTTCGTGGGCGCTGACGATAAAGTCGTACAGGCGCTCCTGGGCTTTGACCGGTGGGTTGACCGTGTCGAAGATGTCCCCGGCGATCAGCAGCGCGTCGGGCTTTTCGTTGGCCAGCTGACGCAGCAGCCATTCGAGGAAACAGGCGTGTTCGAAGTCGCGATCCTGGCCGTGGAGGTTTTGCCCAAGGTGCCAATCGGAGGTGTGAAACAGACGCAAGGCAGACTCCAGAAAACAGAGGATGGCCGCGGGAAGAGAGGCGGCGCAAAAATGCAGAGTTTACTGGGAAATGGCGTTGGGGACTTGGTCAACTTCCCTGGATCTGCTGCAGCGCGATCCTGTGGCGAGGGAGCTTGCTCCCGCTGGGCTGCGCAGCGGCCCCAACTAGCCAGTCGCAACCTTTCCGATACACCGAGGCGCCTGGCTTTGGGCGCGCTGCGCGCGCCAGCGGGAGCAAGCTCCCTCGCCACAAAAGATCGGCGCCGTTCGCGAGGGTCATTTGGGATAGAGCGGCGGCAGGCTCGAATCGCTGGTCGAATCTTGTGCGCCCTCAAGAGGCGGGATGGTCCGAATCGCACGCCACAGGTCTTCGCCTTGCCAGTGCTGGCCGGTTTCGCTGTAGAGGGCGCCGTTCAAGCCGTCGAGGGCGTCGGACAGCGGCACGAAACGCGCCGCCATGTCGGCCAGGGTTTCCGGTTGCTGGCGGGCCCAGGCGTCCAGCGCCTGGCGGGTGGCGTGGGGGTCGTTGGCCAGGCAGGCACGCTTGAGGTCGTCCAGCAGGGTGCGTGGGCTCGGTCCGGCCTGGGCCGAGCGCAGGATCGCCGGTTGCCAGCGGGCTCGCCACCACAGGCCGAACCCGAGCAGTGTGGTACAGGTCAGGATGAGCGTGCTCAGTTGCCAATACCACAGCGTCTCGCTGTCCACGGTCGTGACGATTTGAGCGGGGCCCGCCGGTGTATCCACCATCAGGCTCGGATTGTTCGCCACTTGCAGGGTTCGCGCGGGCAGGCTGGTACGGTCCAGGTGATCTTCCAGGGTATTCCACCAGACCACTTCCACCGGTGGCAGCTCGATGGTACCGCTGCGGTTGGGCACCAGCGCCTCGCGATCTTCACGACTGCCCACAAGGCCGCGTTCGCTGCTGCGACTGCTCAGCACCGGCTGGTCGGGATAACGTCGCAGGCCGTTGATCTCGGTCGCGGGCAACGGAGGCAGTTGGGCGCTGGTCAAGCCTTCGGCCTCCAGCGTCAGGCTGCGGGTCAGTGAGTCGCCGACCTGGCTGTGGGTCGGTTCCGGGCTCCAACTTTCGCTCAAGGACAGGCTGCGGGCCGGCAGCCACGGCAGATCGGCCGGGTAGCTGGCGGGCTTGGGCATGACGGTCAATGGCAATGGCGTGGAGCTGACGCGCATCAACTGGCCAGGTTTGGCGCCCGGCGTTGCCGTGTCCTGGGCGGTTGGCTCGACCAGCGTGGCGCTGAAGGTCTGGACAGGGATCGTCAGTTCGCCGCTGCGCTGCGGGTATATGCCGTAACGCAGTTCGATCACGCCGTGGCGAACGTCGTTGATGACCTTCTCGTAAGTACGCGATTCGCCCAGTTGCTCGGTGCGTGCGTCAGGAATGTGCAACGGTGTCAGGCTGCTGTCGTCGTACAGCGACACCGAGTGGTAGATGCGCAGCGTAAGGATCGCCTGGGCCTGCACATACACCTGGGCCTGGTCGAGGTTGGCCTCGATAAAGACGGGCGCGAGGGTGCCGGAGGCGTTGCGGGTTTCGCTTTCGATCACCTGCAACGTGATCGGCTGGCTGGTCGTTTCGCCCAATTGCAGGGCCGGTATCACCACGGTGCCGCTCTGGCGCGGGAGCAGGGTCACGATCCAGCGGGTGGTGGCGCGATTCTCGCCGTCGAGGGTGGTCAACTGGTTGACCTGGCGGGTGCCTCGCACATCGAACAGCGCTTGCAGTGGGCTCAGGTCGGGTTTACCGAACAGCGTGGCGTCGTTGGATTCGAGCGTCAACTCAACGGTCTCCCCGGAATTCAGGCGACTGCGGTCCACGCTGGCGGTGAGCTGTGCGGCTTGGGAGCCGGCAGCCCAGAGCAGCAATAGAAGCAGATAGACGGTGCAGCGGCTCATTGGTGTTTTTCCTGGGCCTGGTGGCTTTGCTGTTCATACCAGAATTTTCGCCTGAGCAGTTCCCCCGGGTTATCCGGGATCTGGCGCAGCCATTGTTCCAGTGCCTGGCGCTGTTCTTCTTCATTGCGCTGGCCCGCGGCCGGACGCAGTGGCGGGGTGGTGGTCTGCTCGTCCGGCAATTCGCTGCCGGGAACATCCTGGGCGCCGGGCGGCGGTGCCTGGGATGCCTGGGATTCGTCGGGCGTCGCGCTGGCGTCGGAAGACGGCTGGCCCGGCTCTGAAGACTGGGCTGAAGCATTGGTATCCGGCGGTTGCACGGCGGGGTCCGGTTCCTCGCGTTCGGCAGGCTTGGGCGTATCCGGCGGCGGTGCCTGCTCTTTCAACAAACTTTCCACCAGGGCTTTGTTGGTCTGCGCCGGGCGCAGGTCCGGTTGCAGCTCCAAGGCTTGTTCATAGGCATCGATGGCGGCTTCCAGCTCGCCGCTCCTGGCCAAGGCGTTGCCGCGATTGTAATGAGCCCGGGCATCGTTGCCTTCGGCAAACCGTCGGGCGGCTTCGCTGTATGCACCGGCTTCGTACAAGGCAACCCCTTGCCATTGGCTGTCCTCGAAATGGGCGGCCGCCTCGGCGGGGCGTTTTTGCTTGAGCAAATGCTGTCCCTGTTGATCGGCGCGCAACCACAAGTCCTGGAATTCGAAGGCATGGCCGGTTTGCGGAAAGGCGAACAGCAGCGGCAGGCAGAACAGCCAACCACGCCGCCCGGCGCAAGCGGCCAGCAATAACAGTGGCAGAAGCAGCCAATAGCCTTGGTCCGCCCAGGTATCCAGGCGCAGTTTCTGACCATCGCTGCGCAGACGGCTTGGGCCGTCCAGCAGCCCCAGGCCGCGCAGGTCGCCGTCATCCAGGCGTGCCGGCCGGTAGCGGCCGTCCAGTTCATTGATGAAGGACTTGAGGCTCGGGCTGTCGAGGCGCGGGACCAGGATGGCGCCCTGTGCGTCCTTGAGGTAACTGCCATCGTCCTGGGCCACCGGCGCGCCTTCGCGGGTACCGATGCCGAGCATCAGCAAGCGCGTCGCGGAACCGTCCAGAACCTGCCGGATGCCTAGGCGTTCCTGCTCGTTCAGCGACGACCCTATCAGCAGGATCCGGCCATGACCGAGCCCGGCCTGATCGAGCAAGGCCATGGCTTTGATGACGGCCAAGTCGGCGCGGTGGCCGTTTTGCGGCATGATCGACGGCGTCAGGGCCTCGAGCAGGTTGGTGCTGGTGGCCAGGTCGTCGGACAGCGGCACCAGGGTGTGGGCGCTGCCGGCGTAAACGATGATCGCGGTCTGCGAGTCACTGCGATTTTGCAGCACGTCCAACACTTTGCGCCGGGCCTGCTCCAGGCGCGTGGGCGGGACGTCGTTGGCGAGCATTTCCGGGCTCAGTTCCAGGATCACAACCAGAGGATCGGCGGGTTTCTGGCTGGTCTGTTCGACCCGCGTCCAGCTTGGGCCGAGCAAGGCCAGCACCATCAGCAGCCAGCCCAGGCCCAGGGCAATCCAGGGCAGTCGGCTTTCACGGCCGCTGCCACCGCTGAGCAGCACCGCATGGAACGCCGGGGGCAGGATCATCTGCCAGCGGCCCACGCGTTTCTGCCGGTGCCACAGTTGCCAGAGCAGCCAACCCAACAGAGGCAGCAGCAGGATGAAACCAGGGCGCAGCCAATGCGGCCAGAGCGCGATCATCGGCGCCTCCGCAGTCGCAGGCGCTTGAGCCGCTTGCGCCATTCAGAGGATTGCGATGGCTGAAACAGCGGCTGGGTGAACAGCCGCTGCAACGGGTTGTCCGGCCAGCGTTCCCTAGCCACCAGCAACATGCTCAACAACAGCGCAACGGCCAGCGGCCACTGATAGAGCGCCAGGGACGGGCGCGCCTGGGTCGGTTGCTGCGCCACCGGTTCGAGTTGGTCGAGCGTGGTCTTGATCGCCAGCAACTGCTCACCATCCTGGGCTCGAAAATATTGACCGCCGGTGACTTGGGCGATGTCCCTGAGTGTCGCTTCGTCGAGATCCAGGCTCGGGTTGACGCCCAGGAAGCCGGCCGTGCCCGTTTGCTCCGGATCGGCGCCCACGCCGATGGTGTAGATTTTCACGCTTTCATCGGCGGCCAGTCGGGCGGCGGTCAGCGGATCGATCTCGCCACCGTTGTTGGCGCCATCGGTGACCAGGATCAGCACGCGGCTGTGGGCCGGACGTTGGCGCAGGCGTTTGAGTGCCAGGCCAATGGCATCGCCGATGGCGGTGTTCTTGCCGGCGATGCCCACCCGCGCCTCGTCGAGCCAGCGGCGCACGGTGTGACGGTCAAAGGTCAACGGGGCTTGCAGATAAGCCTGGCTGCCGAACAGGATCAGGCCGACCCGGTCGCCTTCGCGACTTTCGAGAAAGTCCCCGAGCATGTGCTGGACCAGCGCCAGGCGACTGACTTCCTCGTCCTTCCATTGCATGTCGGGGAAATCCATCGATCCTGACACGTCCACCGCCACCAAGAGGTCGCGGCCGCTGGCGGCGATCGGCAGAGGGTCGCCCAGCCATTGCGGGCGGGCGGCGGCGATCAGCAGCAGAAGCCACAGCAGGATGAAGGGCGCCTGCTGGCGCCAGGTGGGCAGGTTGGCCCGGGCCCGGCGCCCAACCAAGCCTTCGAGGTCTTCCAGGAAGCTGACCTTGAGGGCTGGCTCACCGCTGTCCGCCGCCGGCAGTACCAGGCGCATCAGCCAGGGCAATGGCAACAGGGCGAAGATCCACGGCCAGGCGAATTCAAACATGCTTGCGAATCCATATCTCGACCGCCTGGGTCAGGCCGGCGATGGCTTTGTCATCGAGCTTGCATTCAGGCTTGTAGGCGCCTTCGACCAGGATCATCCAGCGAGTCAGGCCGGCGGCCGGGCAGCGGTTATCGAGGAAGGCCAGCCATTTGCGTCCATTGAGGGTGTGGCTCTGGCTGTAGGGATAGTGATTGCGACACAGGCGCTTGAGCAACGCATTGAGTTGCTGCAGCCAGGCCCCGGCGGGTGCGCCGTCGTAGGGTTTGGGCAACAGGGCGAGTTCGGCCAGCGCCGCGAGGCGTACCGGGTCCAGCGGTTGCTCGGTGCGCGAATCGCTGCGCCTGGCGGGAATGAACCGGCGCAACTGCCACAGGCCCAGGCCCAGCAGTGGCATCAGCACCAGCAGCAACCACCAGCCTGGCGCGGGCGGCCAGAAGCCAATCGGGGGCGGGACCATGAGCGGCTGCAGTTGATCAAGGCTGCTCATCGGGTTTTCCCTGGCCGCTTGGGGTTCAGGTACTCGCGCAGTTGTTCGACCATGTCGCCTTGGGTGCTCAACGGCAGCAACAGGATTCGCAGCTTCTGCGCCAGCAACTCCCAGCGCTCCAGCCGCGCCTCGGCCTGGGCGCGATAGGTCTGGCGCAATTCGAAATTCAGTGTGTCGAGCTCCAGCTGCTCGCCGCGTTGGGCAAACCGAAGCAGCCCCGCGGCGGGCAGAGCGTGGTCCAGCGGGTCGGACAACGGCAGCAGCAACAGGTCGCAATGGCGCGATAGCAGGCTCAATTGCTGCTCGGCACTGTCGGACAGGGCGCGTTCGTCGCAAATCACGATCACCAGGCTACCGGGGCGCAGCACCTCCCGGGCTCGGCGCAAGGCGATTCCGAACGAGTCGCGGTCCGACTCACCTTCGGTGTTCAGCGATTGATTGACGCGCACCAGGCGATTGAGCAATTGCAGCAGGCTCTGCTTGCTGCGCCGGGGCTTGACTTCGTAATGGGTGTTATTGCCGAACACCAGCCCGCCCACCCGGTCGTTGTGCCCCAGCGCGGCCCAACCGATCAGGCTGGCGGCCTGGGCGGCCAGCACCGATTTGAACACCTGCCCGGAGCCGAAGAACAGGCGATGGCTTTGCTCGATCATGATGAAGATCGGTCGCTCCCGTTCTTCGTGGAACAGCTTGGTATGAGGCTCCTGGGTCCGCGCGGTGACGCGCCAGTCGATGGTCCGCACATCGTCGCCAGCCTGATAGACCCGCACCTGGTCGAAATCCACCCCGCGTCCACGCAGCTTGGAGTGGTGCAGCCCGATCAGCGGGCTGCGCTGGCCCGGGGTGGAGAACAATTGCACCTCGCGCACGCGGTGGCGCATCTCGATCAGCTCCGAAAGGCTGACGCGGATGCCCGGGACGGGCGCCAGTGGGTCATTCATTGCCAATACTCAAGCGACTGCGACGACGTCGAGAATCCGCTGCACGACCCGGTCCTGGTCAATGCCGGCGGCTTCGGCTTCGAACGACAGGATGATGCGATGGCGCAGCACGTCGAACAGCACGGCCTGGATGTCTTCCGGGCTGACAAAGTCGCGTCCGGCCAGCCAGGCGTGGGCGCGGGCGCAGCGGTCCAGGGCAATCGAGCCCCGTGGGCTGGCGCCGTAGGCGATCCACTCGGCCATTTCCGGGTCGAACTTGGCCGGGTTGCGGGTCGCCATGATCAGCTGCACCAGGTATTCCTCCACGGCGTCTGCCATGTACAGCCCGAGGATTTCCTTACGCGCCGAGAAAATCGCCTGCTGGCTGACGCGCCGCTCAGGCTTGGTTTCGCCATTCAGTGCTTCGCCCCGGGCCTGTTGCAGGATACGGCGCTCAACCGCGGCATCCGGAAAACCGATCTTGACGTGCATCAGGAAGCGGTCGAGTTGGGCTTCGGGCAGCGGATAGGTGCCTTCCTGCTCGATCGGGTTCTGCGTGGCCATCACCAGGAACAGCGGCGACAGTTCATAGGTGCTGCGCCCGACGCTGACCTGCCGCTCGGCCATCGCTTCGAGCAAGGCCGACTGGACCTTGGCCGGGGCCCGGTTGATTTCGTCCGCCAATACCAGATTGTGAAAGATTGGCCCTTGCTGGAACACGAAGCTGCCGGTTTCCGGGCGATAGATTTCAGTGCCGGTGATGTCCGCGGGCAGCAGGTCGGGGGTAAATTGGATGCGATGAAACTGCGCTTCGATGCCCTCGGCCAGCTCTTTGATTGCCTTGGTCTTGGCCAGCCCGGGCGCGCCTTCCACCAGCATATGGCCGTCGGCGAGCAGGGCGATGAGCAGGCGCTCGATGAGTTTTTCCTGGCCGAGAATCTGCGTTGAAAGAAAGGTTCGCAGCGCCAGCAGCGCTTCACGATGTTCCATCGGTGACTGTTCCTGGAAAGGGTGGCCCAGGCGTCTGGATAACGCCGGGGCTGGGGGCGTTACTTTAATGCATGGCGGGGGGTGGCGACTAACGGGATTTTGTCTGGTGTGCGGATTTGTGATCGGTTTGGATCTGGTGTGGGAGTGGGCTTGCTCGCTCCCACAGGGGATTGGCGGTGGAGGCAGGATCAAGGAGCGCCGCCGATCCATTGTGAGCGAGCCTGCTCGCGATTACCGTAGTAGATCCGGCACCTCATATTTTCGCTAGTTTTGCATCCGAATCTCATCCATCAGCAGCTTGATTGCTGGCCTGTCGATCAGATCCCGCCACGGACCATCCTCCACGATTGCCCCGTCATGCATCACAATGACCCGGTCAAACCGATGCAAGTGGTCAATGTCATGGGTGACACATATCAACCCCTGCCCGGCAAAAACGTCGAATAACAGGTCCCAAAGAGGCGTGGTTAGCCTAGGTTCGATGGATGCGCTTGGCTCGTCGAACATATTGAATTTCCCAGGCTTGTTGATCAGGCGCAGCAGCGACAGGCGTTTGGCTTCGCCTCCGGAGATATTTGATGCATTTTCGCTGACCTGCCGTGTTGTCACGATCTCATCCAGTTCCAGTTGTCGTATGGCTCTTGACAAAATCGGCGATGCGCTGCCTCCAAACAGAACCGACTGTTCAAAAGAGCCTTCCAGAAACCGTGGTTGCTGGGGGCAGTACCTCAAGGTGTCCAAGTGAGCTTGACCGGTCAAAAGTGAAACCGGTACCGAGTCGATACTCAGTTGGTCCCGCATTGATGCATCAAGCCCGGCGAGGACTTCCAGAAAAGTGGTTTTGCCTGCGCCGCTAGGGCCTGTAACGGCCACTGACTGCCCTTGAACAAATGCCAGGGAGCGCTTGATCGACAGGCGAAGCGGTCCCGTTCCTGCCACTTCGCAGGGTCCAAGCTCCAGAACTGAGGATCGGTGGAAATCAACCCACGCCAGCCGATTGCTGCGATCGAAAGCCGGAAGTGATAGCAGACCCTGAAATTGACGCTGGTCTGCAAGGAACTGATCAAGAACACGATACCCTTCAGTCAAGGTTGAAATACTGAGCAGATAACTCCCCGCGATTGAAAAAATGGCAACCAGCTGCCCGACACTGATACTGGGCTGACCCGAAAGTTGGTCCACGACGCCCCAGTAGAGCAATCCCCCAGTGGAAAGGCTTACGAACAGTATCTTGGCGGTGCTCAGCAGGCCGCCAGAGGATGCCGTAGTCACCGCAGCGCTGGCATAACGTCCGAACGCCGCGTTCAACGGGAGCAGGGCAGTAGGTATGGCACTTTCCAGCTTTATGATTTTTCCCGCGTTGAGGGTGTTGTAGAGGTGGGCGCTTAACTCATCCTCCTGTTCATTGACTGCATCGATGTGCTTCCTCCGCCATTTGATAATTTTATGGGTGGCTGCCAGATAGATAATTCCGAACGCCGTCATGCTCAAAAAAATTTCACCGCCCCCTATGTAAATAAAAGCAGCCCCAACGACTATGAATTCCAAGAGTACGGGAAGCGCAATGGTCACAATGAAGGTGAGTAGTTGTTCGTGCGCAGTAATTCCGCGCTCGACCGATTTGATGAAGTGGCCGATTCTCCAGGAGTTGAATAACGAAAACTCTTTGCCTATGAGTTCGGTGATCCACTCAATGGAAGCGTTCATGATAATGCTCTGGACCAGCTTCGACAGCGCATGGAGTTGCAAAGGAGTGATGATGGCATGAATACATCCCGCGATAATCAGGCCTGTCGTCAGTGCGAGCAGGGTGCTGGATGCTGGATTTCCAGTGCCTTGCAGGGTGTCGATGATGGTTCCGAGTAACAGTGGAGGGGCAAGTGTAATCAGTTTAAGTGCGATGATTGTGGTTATGGTTATTGCTAGAAGTCTGGTGTGTTGTTTGCAGGCGTTTTTTATCATTGCCCAGATGCTGTGCATGTACTCGCTCCTGGTTGCTTTGTGTTCGATAATTCAACCGCGTAACACGTACTGAGGCACCACCAGGCGACCGTTTCTAATGATATTGAAGCGCTCAAGTCCTGGAATGTAAATTTGAGTGACGAAGCTATAGTCTGAAAAACGAGCTACTGTTCGGCGGAATATTTTCATTCTTTTATTTGATAGGTTTTTTTGCAATTTTTCTAATTGTTCAGAGACTGTTAAGGGGGCGATGTGTGCAGGGGTGTCAATTATAGGAAGTGTCGCTCTCATGAGTGGTGCGAAGTCAATCAAGCATTTCAGGTGCCTTGATTTAGATAATAGGTCAAAGGTTTCTCTATCTATGGATTCTTCAGCGCCATCATATAAGTCCTCGGACTGGAACTGTTCAGTAACTGCCCTTTGGATTGCAGTATGGATTTCAAGCGAGCATCCGGAGCCGATGGGTGAAAGATGGTGAGCTCCAGGGCCCCCTTTGGGAAATGCCACTGCAAAATAAACTGACAGCACGTCCTTGATAATGATCACTTGCAGTCTGTTCGCTGACGCCAAGGCAGCAGGGTGGCTCCCCAGCGCTGTTTGAAGCAACGCGACAGAAGGTGTGTATAGTTCCATTGCCGGGCCGAGGCCACAGACAGTCATGTAGAAAAGAGAAAGGATATGCCTCTCGATTGTTTCGTGGGTACCATGTAACAGTGCTTCGTTCTCTGTGCAACCAAAAGCAATTCCTGAGTTTGACGAGTAGCGAGATAGAAAACGCAGTGCGGAATTCGAATCGCCGTGGATGTTTTGCGTCGTTTCAGGGCATAGAAGGACGCACGGCGCGAATAGCTCCTCATTGTTGTTGAGCGAAGTAAGCCTAAAGCATTCGATTAATTTTTCGGTGTGAGGCAGGCTGGTAAAAATTCCATCGTCTGTAACTGCTTTTTGAGTAGCTATCTTGTCGGAGCGGTATCCTATGGGAGCATCAGCAAGAGGCTGAAACGTGCTGAAGTGTTCAATGCTTTCTGCCAGTGCGCCTATTAGTGAATCTGGTCCCTTGCCTGCTCCCGATTCAACGAGGTTGTCGTTATCATCAAACAGTTCGGCCGTTGCTACTAACTTGGATGATGTCGTATATCGTGTTACTGCACTGAGGCCCAGTGTATGGAGCGTGGACATGATATTGAATAGCGCTTCGGTGGGTGATAGTTCTCGTTCTGACATATGGATCTCCATTAAAGGATGCCGAAAGGGGATCCTTTCGGCATCTGTTCGCCGATAATTAATCGGTCACTGGCTTAATTGGTCAGTGACGCAAAAAAATCGGCTTCCGTTGCGAGGAGGTCTTTAGAAAAGCCTAATGCCTGCGGCAGGCCAAAGAAGGTGTTATTTATTTCAGAGCGTTTTCTACCCATGTCGGTTACTCCAATGTAGTTGATGGGCGTCGCGACGCGAGCGCCCAACTTGCGTTTGTTCGCAAGTGATTAATTAATAGCATTGGGGTGAGGTGAAGGCTATTGCGCGACTTCCGAGGCTGACGTAGGTTCGTTCTTGCCGTTGAGTAGGAGGGGAGTGTAGGAATGTAGCTGCTTTGTTGAAAGTGTGGTTTCTCTCTACTGTTCTCGCCGTTTGGGATGTTTATATTATTTTAAGCAAGGATCAAAAGGATAATCTGGCAGCGGTGTTTAAGGCGGGTGTGCCCGGAAAGGTTGTGTTGCTTGAATCTCTAAATGAACACAGTTGCCATCGCGACCCTGCTCGCGATGGCATATTCGAAGGCGGCTATAGGTCAGCCTATCCACGCCCCCGCATTCACCAGATTCACCGGCCGCTCACCCGCCAATGCCGCCAACAGGTTGTCCACGGCACAGCGCGCCATCGCTTCCCGCGTCTCGTGGGTGGCCGATCCCATGTGTGGGGTCGCTACCACATTGTCCATCTGCAATAACGGCGAATCCGTACTCAAGGGTTCACGCTCGAACACGTCCAGCCCCGCGCCACGGATCTTCTGGTTGCGCAGGGCCTCAATCAACGCCGCTTCATCTACCACTTTGCCCCGGGAGATATTGATGAAGATGCTCTCGGGACGCATCTGCGCGAAGGCTTGTGCGCCGATCAGCCCGTGGGTATCGGCCGTGAGCGGCAAGGTCAAGCAGATGAAGTCCGCCTGCTGCAACAGTGTTTCGAGGCTGCAATAACGTGCGCCGAACCGCTGCTCCACCGCCGGCTTGGGCGAGTGGCTGTGATAGAGCACCGGCATGCCGAAACCGAAATGCCCGCGCTGGGCCAAGGCTTCGCCGATGCGTCCCATGCCGACGATGCCGAGAGTCTTGCCGTGGACATCGCTGCCGAAATGCTTGGCGCCGATGCTCTGCTGCCATTGCCCGGCGCGGACCAGGTTGGCCAGCTCCACCACGCGGCGGGCGGTCGCCAGGATCAAGGCGAATCCGGTGTCGGCGGTGGTCTCGGTCAGCACATCCGGCGTGTTGGTGAGCACGATCCGCCGTTCGGTCAGGTAATCGATATCGTAGTTATCGACCCCAACCGAAACACTGGCGATCGCCTCCAGGTGGGGCGCCAGGTCCAGCAGCGACGCATCGAGCCTGAGGCTTGCGCCCAGCAGGCCATGGGCGCTGGGCAGGGCTTCGCGCAGTTGGGCCAGGCCCTGCTCATCGAGGCGCTCAATCAGGGTGACCTGGGCCTGCGCTTGCAGGCGTTCCATCAATTGCGCTGAAAGTGCTTTGTACACCACGACGTGTTTTTTCATGAGGATTCTCGATTCAGGAACGGGCGGGCGCCGGCTGTGGCGTCGCAGTTTTGGACACGACCCGGTCGCTGGCGCCGGGCTTGAGGGCGAGGGTCAGTACCACCGACAGCAGCAACGCGCCGCTCATCAACAAGAAGGACATGCCGGTGGAGCCGGTGGAGCCGTTGAGGTAGCCCACCAGGTACGAACCGCCGAACGAACCCAGCGCGCCCATGCTGTTGATCAATGCCATGGCGCCGCCGGCGACGTTGGCCGGGAGGATCTCCGGGACGATGGCGAAGAACGGACCGTAAGGCGCATACATGCAGGCGCCGGCGATCACCAGCAAGGTGTAGGACCACCAGAAATGCTCCGCCCCCAGCAGGTAGGAAGCGTAGAAGGCGATGGAGGCGACCAGCAACGGCGGCCAGACAAAGCGCTTGCGCTTCTGCACTTTGTCCGACGCCCAGGAGACGATCAGCATCGCGATCACCGCCGCCAGATAAGGCAGCGATGACAGCCACCCGGCTTCGACCATGTTCATCTTCAGGCCGGCCTTGAGGATCGATGGCAGCCACAGCACGAAACCATAGACGCCGATGCTCCAGCAGAAAAACTGCAGGGCCAGGATGATCACCTTGGGCGAGCGGAAGGCCTCGGCATAGTTCTTCACCGCCTTGATACCGACCTGCTCGGCGGCCAGCGCGCTTTCCAAGTCTTGTTTTTCCTGGTCGGTGAGCCACTTGGCCTGGGCCGGGCGATCATCGGCCAGGCGCCACCAGACAAAGGCCCAGAGCACCGCCGGCAAGCCTTCGATGATGAACATCCAGCGCCAGTCGAATTGCTCCACCAGATAGCCCGAGACCACGGACATCCACAGCATGGTCACCGGGTTGCCAAGGATCAGGAAGGTGTTGGCGCGCGAGCGTTCGGCGCGGGTGAACCAGTGGCACAGGTAGACCAGCATCGCCGGCATCACCGCGGCTTCGACCACGCCGAGCATGAAGCGGATCACGATCAGCCAGTACGCGTTGGAGACCACACCCGTCAGGGTCGCCAGCGAGCCCCAGAGGATCAGGCTGACGAATATCAGTTTTTTCACGCTGTGTTTTTGCGCGTAGATCGCCCCGGGTATCTGGAAGAAGAAGTAACCGAGGAAAAACAGCGCGCCCAGCAGCGACGACAACCCAGGCGTAATCATCAGGTCCTCGGCCATTCCCGAGGCGGCGGCGAAACCGTAGTTCGCCCGGTCGAGGTACGCCAGGCTGTAGGTGATGAACACGATGGGCATGATGTACCACCAGCGGCGGGCGGCGAGATTGAGCGTTTGCATGTCATGACTCCTGAGCTTGTTGTTTTTGTTCAGCAGGTGCGTTTGAGAGACTTCTCCAGCCTCTATTGGCAGCAGGCGGCCTCGAATTCAGCCGATAACTCCAGGCGCGTCGGTAGACCTTCCATGTCCCCGCGACTCTGCACCGCGCGGCTGCCAATCCAGTTGGCGCGTCGTACCGCTTCGGTGACGTCGCGGCCTTCAAGCAGCGCGCTGATCAGGCCGACGGCGAAGCCATCACCGGCGCCCACGGTGTCCACGACCCGGGGAACCGGCACGGCGCCAATAAAGCCCTGGTCCAGTGCGGTGCGGTAATAGGCCCCGTCGGCGCCGAGCTTGACCACCACGACTTCGGCGCCCTGGTCGAGGTAGAACGCGGCGATGTCGGCCGGATCTTCACGGCCGGTCAGCAAGCGACCTTCGCCAAGCCCCGGCAAGACCCAATGAGCCAGGGCAGCGTGACGATTGATCTCGCGGATCATCATGGCTTCGCTGGCCCACAGGCTCGGGCGCAGGTTGGGGTCGAACGAGAGGCTGCGACCGGCCTCGCGCATTCGGCTCATCAATTCAAAGGACATTTCACCGGCCGTGGCCGACAGCGCCGGTACGATGCCGGTGGCATGCAGGTGACGAGCGCCCAGCAACGGCGCGGCGATGGATTCGATCGATAGATGACTGGCCGCCGAACCGCGACGGAAATACTCGACTTGCGGGTCGCTGCCATCGTCGGTGCGGGACTTCAGCTGAAAACCGGTGGGATGCGCCGGATCCACCGCCACGTGGCGACAGTCCAGGCCTTCTTTCTCCAGCGTCTGCACCACGAAACGTCCGAGAGAGTCGGCGCCGACCCGACTGAGCCAGGCGACATTGAAGCCCAGTCGCGACAAACCGATAGCCACATTGCTGTCGGCCCCGGCGATGCGCTTGTGAAATTGACTGACGCCGGCCAAGTCGCCGGTCTGGTCGGCCACTAGCATCGCCATGGTTTCGCCGAACGACAACACATCGAATTCACGCATTGGCAGGCTCCCGGCGCGATTGTCCGAGGCGCGACAAAGTGGTGACATGTTCCGCGGTCAAGGCCAGCAGGTCATCGCCTTGCAGCGGGTATTCGGCGGCACGCATCACGCCGACGGGCATGTGCTTGAACAGTTGCTCCCACAGATGCAGGTCTGCCAGGGCCGGGGGCACGGCGATCAGCTTGCCGTCGGCGCACCGGGCCACCGCCTTGCAGTGCACATACGCCACATGCCGTCCGAGTTGTCGGGCCGCCACCGAGGCCGATTGGTCCTGCCATTGCCAGTTGCCAATGTCGAAGGTCATGGCGACAGGCAATCCGCGCTCTTCGATGGCGGCGAAAAAACGTTGCAAGGGTTCGACCCGCCCACCTTGCAAGGTCTGGTCATTTTCCACCAGCAGTTGCACGGGACTCGCCGCGAGCCTGTCGGCGAGGGCCGACAGGTCTTGGGAGTCGGTGAAGTGTCCGAGGGAAACCTTAAGCCACGTCGAGCCGAACGCCTCGCAGCGTTGCAGGGCAACGATCAATTCGGGATTGGGTTTGGACTGGCCGGGAAGCCAGAGCTCAAGGGGCGACGAATAGACACTCTTCAGCCCTTGGGCGCGCGCGTCGGCGGCCAGCTCGGTGGGTTGTTCAGTGGTGAGCAGTTCTTCGCGCCATTCGATTCGCGAGGCACCGGCGGCGGCCAGCAGCGCGATGAAGCTGCCTTGGCCGTGCTGGCGCACCAGGTCGGCGCCGTAGCTGGAGAGGCTGATGGAAACGGGTGGGTTATGCATTGTTCTTGTACCTCTGAAACCGGTTTCAGTTTTGTTCAAAAAAAGGGCTTAGCCTTGGATTTCATCACCTGCAGGCCAGGCAATCATCGAAGGACCCCGCGCGTCGATCCACGCTCAATCAACTGCGCCGCAAAATCCAGGGTCCGTACCGGCCCGTTGTCGCCACGCAAGCGCTTGAGCAGGCATTCGAACGCGCTGGCGCCGATCTGCGCCGTCGGCTGTGCCAGGGCGGTGATGCCGCTGCCTACCAAGGGATACCAATCGAGGTCGTCGAGGGCGATCAGCCCAACATCGTCGAACAAATGGCAACCCAATTGGCGCAATACTTGGGTGGCGGCCAGCGCGGCGATGCCGTTGGCGCAAAAGAGTGCCTTGGGGCCGTGGCCTGGCTGGGCAAGGAAGTCTTTGATGCGCCCGGCCAGTTGATCGCAGGTTTCCACCACGGCGCCGGCCAGGGCAGGGCGGCGCTCGATGCCGGCCTTGAAACTCTCGACTCGCTCGATGCGCGAGCTGGTGCCGTCGAACGGCTCGGTCACCAGCAGCAGATCGCGGTAGCCCCGCTGTCCGAGGTGGTCGAGGGCCATTTCGACGGCCGCCGGGTTGTCCAGTCCCACCAAGTCGCTGTCGAGCCGATCGACCTTGCGATCCACCAGCACCATGGGCATTTCGCTGCGCAGTTCGAACAGTTCATCACGGTGATGGCCCAGCGTGTTCACGATCAGCCCTTCGATGTTGTAGGCGCGCAACAGCGCCAGATGCTGGCGCTCCTGCTCATCATCGCGGTCGGTGTTGCACACTACGAGGCTGTAGCCGTGGCGACGGCAGGCGGTTTCTACGCCATGCATCACGGCAATTGAATAGGGGTTGCGGATATCGGCCACGAGCATGCCGATCAAGCGTGTGCGCCCGCGTTTCAGGCCGCGGGCCATCTGGTTCGGCCGATAACCCAGCTCGCTTATCGCCTGTTCTATGCGCCGGGCGATGGCTTCGGAAAGCAGCGCGCGGTCCTCGCCGATGAAACGCGAGACGCTGGCCTTGGAGACCCCGGCGCGTTCGGCGACATCTAACATGGTCACGCGGCTGCGCTGGGCGGCGGAGAAAGAATTCACGGATTGAAACCTGCTTATTGGATTTATTAGCGGCTCTGAAACCGGTTTCAGGAAACACCAGAACCCATTCTTTCGTCAATAGCGTTGGTTCAGAGGAGCGACCGACGGTTGCCTCCTCGGTAAAACCGCCCGCTAGCGACAGAACCCTGCGGTTTGGTCAGTTCTATGCCCGGAGGTCCTTAGCAACAACTGGATTGCCGGACTGTCGACCAGCTCCTGCCAATGGCCATCGTCAACAATCAAACCGTTGCAGGAGGCTCCCGAAACTACACCGAAGGCGTTCGGTGGCAAATGAGAGACCTCGAAACCCCTTATGAAGTTAGAGATTGAAGGCAGGGAGATGCCTGCCTTCCTTGGTTTGGTCCACGCTTGTGCTCATACTCTTGCGAGTTTGAATTGCTGGTGTGCCGATGATCCTTGTGCGTGATGGCGGTACACGCAAATGTTGGTGTTATCCGCTGTGTTAGCGCCAGCGACATCCATTACCAGGCCATCGTATTTGTTTTCGAAGAAAAAATATCCGTTGCCGACCTCTTTCAAAATCCAGTATTGGCCTCGGCTACGGGTAAGTTTGGAGGCGATTACGCTGTCATCGCTGGCCTCTCCAAGTGCTAGGTTTTCGTCCCTTTGATTGAGAATTAAGTAGTAGCCATCATTGGTTCGTTCGGTAAATCGCCATTGGGATGCCTTGTCGGTAGTGGAACTGAAAAGTTTGACGTTGTGCATGCCATTAGGTGTGCTTTGATGACTCATGTCGACAAGCTTCACTGCTGGGTTCAAACATGAATAGATTCGGTAAATATAACGTTCGTCTACTGTGACCACGGGGCCGGGGGCACCTTGTACTGTCTCCAGGGGAACTTCGTCTTCACGAGGAGTGGCGTCATCGTTCATGATTGCGGTTATCCATTAGGTAAACGGGATGGGGTCTTCGTTATTTGCTCCACCAGTTAGGACCCGATAGTCGACGCGTGTCAGCTGTTAGAGTTGACAGTGGCGATAGACGGTATGCCTTCCGCGTAAGGGAATCACACTTTCCCGCCGCCCGAATTCAGCAGACTCATCGGCCGCATACCCGCCAACACCACCAGCCAGTTGACCACCGCACAGCGTGCCATCGCTTCCCGCGTGTTGGCAGGCCGAAGTGACAGAGAACTCGGGCCAGCCAAGCTATTTGCAGCGCGCCAGGCCGTGTGGTTAGCTGCCTGCCTTCCCAGCCCTTTGACGACCGAAGCCACCATGAATGTTACCCAGCCTCGTTTGAGATTGCTGTCGATTTTGACGGCCACCCTGTTGGTGGTGGGCTTTGCGTCCTACACCCTGTTTCACCACAGCGGGGCGCCGGCCGATGAAGGTTTCGTCGCCGAGGACTTGAACGAAGGCGGCCTCGAGGACATCGGCACATTGGCGCTGCCCGATGTCAAGAAACGCCTCAATTATTTGATCCAGGACACCGGTGAAACCCTCAGGTCCCTGGAACGGTTCAGTGACGCGCAGTTGAGCTTGAGTATCGAGACAAGCGAGCCAGCCGAGGAGCAATCGTTGCAGTACGAGACGCTGTTCGTCCCGTTCACCAGCGCGCAACTGAAAGCTGAGCTGGCATCGATCCAAGGCCTGCGTTTTGCCCAGCGGCTGTTTGCCGACGGTTCCGAAGTGAGACTGGATACCAACAGCCTCGATCCGCTCTGGAAGCGCGCGGCCATGCCGAATGAACCGACTGCCGAGCAGTACCTGCCGCAGCGCCTGCGTTTTCGCGATGGCAGCGAAAAAAGCTTTGCCGACCTGAAGGCGCCGCCGCAGGTCGAGCCCGACGACATGATCTCGTCCCATGACGCCTTCGCGCTTTCGGTCAACAAACCCCTGGCCAGTCTGGGCCTGACGGTTTCTTACCGCAGCTATCCGGCGTTCCGCAAAGTGGTCCTGGACAAGGATCACCCAAGCGTGACCCTGGACGACGGCCAGTCCTTCCAGCTCACGGCATTGGGTGACGCAAGCGCTTCCGTGCGCCTGAGTACGCCGAAGATGTCGACCTTCGTGTTGCAAGGGCTGACCGAGGAGGGCAAGGCGCTCTACAGCAACGGTAACAACTCCCGTGCCTTCCCGTCTGAAGGCGATATTGCGGCATTGCGTACTTATTACGACGCGCTGCTGCAAACCAAGGATGATATTGCTCAGCTCAAGACCGGCCAGGCAGTACAACAACAGCTGGAGCGCGTCACCCAAGCGCTGGTCGCTCAGGCCGGGCCATTGAAAAACACCGAGGTCGACTACCGCTTCGAGGCTACCCCGCAGCGTATCGTCATTCATGTGCTCGATCCGATGGAAGACAACACCGTCGAATTCGCCGCGGTCGACAACGTCCTGGCGGAACAAGCGCGCTACATCGCCCTGGATCGCGAGGCCGAGCGCTACGGTTTCGTCGATCCGGCCGGACAGTGGCTGATCAAGCCCCGTTGGGTGCAGGTGCAGGACAGTCTGATGGCCGATGCCTACACCCTGTTCATCGCGGAAAAATCCAGCGACCCCGAGTCGGACGGACAGGCGTTACGCAGCCAGTTCGCCTATTTCCCCGCCGGGAGCAACAAGCTTGTCGACCTGCCGTTCGAACACATCACCGAAGAGTTGCGTGATGGCCTGCTGCTGGTGGAGCGTGAAACCAACGGACCTTATGGACTCTACGATGCCAAGGGGCACCGTTTCATATTGCCGATGAAATTCGTCAACCCCACGGTGACCGACAACCTGTTCATCGCCCGTCTCGGCACTCGTACCTATGCGACGGAGGGGCTCTACGGCGCCTACACCCTGGACGGCAAGGAAGTCCTGCCCGCGCGGTTTTCAAGCATCGAGCACAGCGACGGCTACCTTTACACCAGCTCCCCCGACGGCAATCGCCAGGACGTTTTCAACCTTCAAGGCAAGCGGATCAATCTTGAAGGCTACAACGTCAAAGGTCGTTTTGTCGGGCAACAACCGCTGCTGCTGCAGGACAACAAGAACGGGACGTTCGTCTTCATCAATCGCCAGGGTGCGCGGTTGCCGATCAAACTGCCGTATGACGAGGTGGAACCGTTTTCCAACGGCATGGCAGTGGTCGGGCGTGACAGCCTCTACGGTGCCATCGACCGGACTGGCAAGTTGCAGATTCCGCTGGATTACAGCCAGATCAACGCATTCCAGACCCGCTACGCCGCTGCTACCCGGGCTGGCGATGGTTCAGGGTTGGTCTTGATCAGTCAAGACAACAAGTTAATCAAGGAACTCGGCTCCTACACCAGCATGAAGGTTCCGGATAACGGCAATGAAGCCCGTTATTACGTGAGGGGGCCGGGTAACAGCGATGAATACCTGGTCTATGACGCCGATGGCAATCAGGTGCGGCAATCCGAGTGACACCCCGACCCCGTGGCGAGGGAGCTTGCTCCCGCTCGGCTGCGTAGCAGTCGCAAGTCGACCGATGCGGTTTATCTGCCGTATTCGTGGTGCCTGGTTTTGGGTTTGCTGCGCAACCCAGCGGGAGCAAGCTCCCTCGCCACAGGAGCGTATTCGCCTTTGGTTTCAGAGTTGGCTGATATAGGTGCCGGTTCCCTTGAGGATGTTCTGCAACGTCAATTCCACTTCCGCCAGGTCCGCCGCATCGCTGCTATGAGTGATTTCCAGCACATCATCGCCGTTGAGCGCGTCGGCATCCGCCGCGGCGATTTCGATTTTCAACAGCGTCGCGCTGAGCGTGACCTTCACGCCATCCAGCGTCGAGGGTTCGTCGCCGAGGGTGATTTCCAGCTCGTCTTCGTCGGGGTAGCGGGTCATCAGGAACATGTCGCCCTGGCTGCTGTGGCAACACAGCATGGCCATGTTGTCCTCTTCGTCATCGCACGGGTTGGCGATCAGCAGGGCAGTTGTCATTTTCATCGGGTGGCTCCTGGCTCGATGAGCCGTCAAAACGCGAAAAACCGAATTCTGCCAGCCTGGACGATTTTCTGCTGGATTACCCGCGCAGGGTGCCGTTTGGGCTCCAGGCTGCTAGGGTTGTTCGATGCTGAGTCGCTATTAAAGCTAGCCGATGACCGAATATGTCGCAGCGTTGCAAGCAGGCACGTTGTCGCACTCGTTAAGCTGCGCAACGGATGTGTACCTGCAAAGGGCATCGCGGAGTGTTTTTTGCAGGTGGTCATCACAGTGAAATTACATGGAAAAAGGATGTGACCTGCGGGTCTCGTCCAGCTTCACCCACCTGTCATCCTGTTTCCTCTGCCCGAGAATCAGGAACGGGATGGCCGACGGCCCCGAAAGGGGTTGCACGCGACGCTACCATCAATAACAAGCCCAAGCGGAGTACCACAGATGGCGTTCTTCACCGCAGCCAGCAAAGCCGACTTCCAGCACCAACTGCAAGCGGCACTGGCGCAGCACATCAGTGAACAGGCACTGCCACAAGTGGCGCTGTTCGCTGAACAATTCTTCGGCATCATTTCCCTCGATGAACTCACCCAGCGCCGGTTGTCCGACCTCGCCGGCTGCACCTTGTCCGCCTGGCGCCTGCTTGAGCGCTTCGATCACGCGCAACCGCAGGTGCGTGTCTACAACCCCGATTACGAACGCCACGGCTGGCAGTCGACCCACACCGCCGTCGAAGTGCTGCACCACGACCTGCCATTCCTGGTGGATTCGGTCCGCACCGAGCTGAACCGTCGCGGCTACAGCATTCATACCCTACAAACCACCGTCCTGAGCGTGCGTCGCGGCAGCAAGGGCGAGTTGCTGGAAATTCTGCCGAAGGGCACCCAGGGCGACGACGTGCTGCAAGAGTCGTTGATGTACCTGGAGATCGACCGCTGCGCCAACGCCGCCGAACTCAATGTCCTGAGCAAGGAACTTGAGCAAGTGCTGGGCGAAGTGCGGGTGGCCGTGGCCGATTTCGAGCCGATGAAAGCCAAGGTCCAGGAAATCCTCGCGAGTCTGGACGACAGTGCCTACGCCACGAACGCCGACGAAAAAGCCGAAATCAAGAGCTTCCTGGAATGGCTGGTGGGCAACCACTTCACCTTCCTGGGCTATGAAGAATTTGTGGTGCGCGATGAAGCCGATGGCGGCCATATCGAGTACGACCCTGAGTCCTTCCTTGGCCTGACCAAATTGCTGCGCGCCGGCCTCACCGCCGAAGACCTGCGCATCGAAGACTACGCCGTCAATTACCTGCGCGAACCGACCCTGCTGTCGTTCGCCAAAGCAGCGCACCCGAGCCGCGTGCACCGTCCGGCGTACCCGGACTACGTGTCGATCCGTGAAATCGACGCCGACGGCAAGGTCATCAAGGAATGCCGCTTCATGGGCCTGTACACCTCTTCGGTGTATGGCGAGAGCGTGCGAGTCATTCCGTACATCCGCCGCAAGGTCGAGGAAATCGAACGTCGTTCGGGCTTCCAGGCCAAGGCGCACCTGGGCAAGGAACTGGCGCAGGTGGTCGAAGTGCTGCCCCGTGACGACCTGTTCCAGACCCCGGTGGACGAGCTGTTCACCACCGTGATGTCGATCGTGCAGATCCAGGAGCGCAACAAGATCCGCGTGTTCCTGCGCAAAGACCCGTATGGCCGATTCTGCTACTGCCTGGCCTACGTGCCGCGTGATATCTACTCCACCGAAGTGCGCCAGAAGATCCAGCAAGTGCTGATGGATCGCCTGAAGGCGTCGGACTGCGAGTTCTGGACCTTCTTCTCCGAATCGGTACTGGCCCGCGTGCAGTTGATCCTGCGGGTGGACCCGAAAAACCGTCTCGACATCGACCCGGTCCTGCTGGAAAAAGAAGTCGTGCAGGCCTGCCGCAGCTGGAAAGACGACTACGCCAGCCTGGTTATCGAGAGCTTCGGCGAAGCCCAGGGCACCAACGTGCTGTCGGACTTCCCGAAAGGCTTCCCGGCCGGCTACCGCGAGCGTTTTGCCGCGCACTCCGCCGTGGTGGACATGCAACACCTGCTGAGCCTGAACGAAACCAACCCGCTGGTGATGAGCTTCTACCAGCCGTTGGGCCAGGTGTCCGGCCAGCGTGAGCTGCATTGCAAGCTGTATCACGCCGACACGCCGCTGGCGCTGTCCGACGTGCTGCCGATCCTGGAAAACCTCGGCCTGCGCGTGCTGGGCGAATTCCCGTATCGCCTGCGCCATACCAATGGTCGCGAGTTCTGGATCCATGATTTTGCGTTCACCGCCGCCGAAGGCCTGGACCTCGATATCCAGCAGCTCAACGACACCTTGCAGGACGCCTTCGTCCACATCGTCCGTGGCGATGCCGAGAACGATGCGTTCAACCGCCTGGTGCTCACCGCCGGCCTGCCATGGCGCGACGTGGCGTTGCTGCGTGCCTACGCCCGTTACCTGAAGCAGATCCGCCTGGGCTTCGACCTTGGCTACATCGCCAGCACCCTGAACAACCACACCGACATTGCTCGTGAGCTGACCCGGTTGTTCAAGACCCGCTTCTACCTGGCGCGCAAGCTCAGTGGCGATGACCTGGAAGACAAGCAGCTGCGTCTGGAACAGGCGATCCTCTCGGCCCTGGACGACGTGCAGGTGCTCAACGAAGACCGCATCCTGCGTCGCTACCTGGATCTGATCAAGGCGACCCTGCGGACCAACTTCTACCAGACCGACGCCAACGGCCAGAACAAGTCCTACTTCAGCTTCAAGTTCAACCCGCACCTGATTCCGGAACTGCCGAAGCCGGTGCCGAAGTTCGAGATCTTCGTCTACTCGCCACGGGTCGAAGGCGTGCACCTGCGCTTCGGCAACGTCGCCCGTGGCGGCCTGCGCTGGTCCGACCGTGAAGAAGACTACCGCACCGAAGTACTGGGCCTGGTAAAAGCCCAGCAAGTGAAGAACTCGGTGATCGTGCCGGTGGGCGCCAAGGGTGGTTTCCTGCCACGTCGCCTGCCGTTGGGCGGCAGCCGGGACGAGATCGCGGCCGAGGGCATCGCCTGCTACCGCATCTTCATCTCGGGCCTGTTGGACATCACCGATAACCTGAAGGACGGCGCGCTGGTGCCGCCGGCCAACGTCGTGCGTCATGACGACGATGACCCGTACCTGGTGGTGGCGGCGGACAAAGGCACCGCGACCTTCTCCGACATCGCCAACGGCATCGCCATCGACTACGGCTTCTGGCTCGGCGATGCGTTTGCCTCCGGCGGTTCGGCCGGTTACGACCACAAGAAAATGGGTATCACCGCCAAGGGCGCGTGGGTCGGCGTTCAGCGCCACTTCCGCGAGCGCGGCATCAATGTCCAGGAAGACAGCATCACCGTAGTGGGCGTCGGCGATATGGCCGGCGACGTGTTCGGCAACGGCTTGTTGATGTCCGACAAGCTGCAACTGGTCGCGGCTTTCAACCATCTGCACATCTTCATCGACCCGAACCCGGAGCCTGCCAGCAGCTTTGCCGAGCGCAAGCGTCTGTTCGAACTGCCGCGTTCGGCCTGGACCGACTACGACACCAGCATCATGTCCGAAGGCGGCGGTATCTTCTCGCGCAGCGCGAAGAGCATCGCGATTTCGCCACAGATGAAAGAACGCTTCGACATCAAGGCCGACAAACTGACCCCGACCGAACTGCTGAACGCCTTGCTCAAGGCGCCGGTGGACCTGTTGTGGAACGGCGGTATCGGCACCTACGTCAAGGCCAGCACCGAAAGCCACGCCGATGTCGGCGACAAGGCCAACGATGCGCTGCGCGTGAACGGCAACGAACTGCGCTGCAAAGTGGTGGGCGAGGGCGGCAACCTGGGCATGACCCAGCTGGGTCGTGTCGAGTTCGGCCTCAATGGCGGCGGTTCCAACACCGACTTTATCGACAACGCTGGCGGCGTCGACTGCTCCGACCACGAAGTGAACATCAAGATCCTGCTCAACGAAGTGGTGCAGGCCGGCGACATGACCGACAAGCAACGCAACCAGTTGCTGGCAAGCATGACCGACGAAGTCGGCGGCCTGGTGTTGGGCAACAACTACAAGCAGACCCAGGCCCTGTCCCTGGCGGCACGCCGCGCTTTCGTGCGGATCGCCGAATACAAGCGCCTGATGAACGACCTGGAAGTGCGTGGCAAGCTGGACCGCGCCATCGAGTTCCTGCCGACGGAAGAGCAGCTGGCTGAACGTGTCGCGGCGGGCCATGGCCTGACCCGTGCCGAACTGTCGGTGCTGATCTCCTACAGCAAGATCGATCTCAAGGAAGCGCTGCTCAACTCCCAGGTGCCGGATGACGATTACCTGACCCGTGACATGGAGACTGCATTCCCACCAATGCTGGTGAGCAAGTTCTCCGAGGCCATGCGTCGTCATCGCCTGAAACGCGAGATCGTCAGCACCCAGATCGCCAACGACCTGGTCAACCACATGGGCATCACCTTCGTCCAGCGGTTGAAAGAGTCGACGGGCATGAGCCCGGCGAACGTGGCCGGCGCCTATGTGATCGTGCGGGATATCTTCCACCTCCCACACTGGTTCCGCCAGATCGAAGCCCTGGACCATCAGGTCTCGGCCGACGTGCAACTGGAGCTGATGGACGAGCTGATGCGCCTGGGCCGTCGCGCCACGCGCTGGTTCCTGCGCAGCCGCCGCAACGAGCAGAACGCTGCCCGTGACGTCGCTCACTTCGGTCCGCACCTGGCGGCGTTGGGCCTCAAGCTCGACGAGTTGCTGGAAGGCCCGACCCGTGAAGGCTGGCAGACCCGCTATCAAGCCTACGTGGCGGCTGGCGTGCCGGAGTTGCTCGCGCGCATGGTTGCCGGCACCACGCACCTGTACACCTTGCTGCCGATCATCGAGGCGTCCGACGTGACTGGCCAGAACGCCGCCGATGTGGCCAAGGCGTACTTCGCCGTGGGCAGCGCGCTGGACATCACCTGGTACCTGCAACAGATCAGCGCCTTGCCGGTGGAAAACAACTGGCAGGCCCTGGCCCGCGAAGCGTTCCGCGATGACATCGACTGGCAGCAACGGGCGATCACCATCTCGGTCTTGCAAGAGGGCGACGGCACCCAGGACGTGGAAACACGCCTGGCGCTGTGGCTGGAACAGCACCGCGAAATGGTTGAGCGCTGGCGCGCCATGCTGGTGGACATCCGTGCCGCCAGCGGCACCGACTACGCCATGTACGCGGTGGCCAACCGCGAACTGCTCGACCTCGCGTTGAGCGGTCAGGCGGTCGTCACGGCCAACTGATACATAGCTGTGTGAACAAGCCCCGCCTCGAAAGACGCGGGGCTTTTTCTTGGCTGTTCAAACGCTTGCCCCCTCGCCACAACAGCGCCTTCAGACCGCGCTGCGTTCGCGAAGCTCCTGCAACCGATCGGCCCCGCCTTCGGCAACGCGATTCTGTATCAGGCGATCAGAACCGCCTTCTGCCACGCGATTCTGGATCAGGCGATCAGAACCGCCTTCTGCCACGCGATTCTGGATCAGGCGATCAGAACCGCCTTCGGCCACGCGATTCTGAATCAGGCGATCGGAGCCACCTTCTGCCAGTTGTTGGGCAGACGGGCTGTCGGCCTGCGCGCTCGCCGAGGCAACATTCGACAAGCCAACACCGCCAACCAGTGTCAGGGCGATGGCCAGGGAAGAAAGTTTCGAGAAATTGAACATGGTGATTCTCCTTGCGCTTGGTTGGATTAGCCGTGGCAGCGGGTGTGCTGCTGTTCGGTAGTCACAGTTAAACGCTCGGGTGTATCGCGGATGTGTATCGCAATGGCCTGAAATCGGCGGCTTCGTATCTGATGGCCCTTGATATACAGAACGATACAAATCCATCCGCAAAACGCTGCGCACCTCAAGGCTTGGCTAAGGATCGCTTCAGTTCGCCGACCAAGTCGGGCGTCACGTAGTGTGGCCCGTCAAAAAGGTAGAGCGGGTAGCCGTCATACGCGGTCAGTTGCGGCAGGAGCTCGGCTGCGGTGGCCGAACGGAAGCCGCCGCCCTGTTGGGGACGGAAGGCTTCGACAATGATCCGCACCCGATCCTCGCCGAGGCGATCACGCAGCGTGTCGGCATAGGTTCGTGCCACCGGTGCGGTGCGCGCGTAGACGCCGACGCCGTCCTGGAAAAATACGCCAATGTCGTCTGGCAGCCACTGCTTGAGCCAGTCGGCGGTGGCGGCTGGGCCGATATTGGCGCCGTCATAGACGCTGATCCACAGTGGCCGCGGCAGGTTGGCAAGCAATGCAGGCAGCTCTTTGGCGCGAGTCCAGCTGGGGTCGACTTCGGCCGGAAAGTACCAGCCGGTGACGTGCAGCGGTGTTGGCAATCGAGCAATACGTTCTGACACCGCAGCCAGTTGCTCGATGTTGTCCCGTGAACGGTTTTCGCTGAAGTGACCGGCGAGCCCGAGGATGACATCCTGCGCCCATGGCGCCTTGGCGATCCGCGCCCAATCCGGCAGCACCGGTACGTTGGGCAGACCGGTGCCGGGAACAAACGCCTGGTCGTCCACCACCGTCCATTGCACCAGCAGTTCGCGGACTCCCAGCTGTTCCCAATGGCCATTGATGCCGACGGTCTGGTTGTCCGGCTGCCAGACGATGCCGACAATGTCCGGTGCAGCTCTGCTGTTCATCATGTAGTACGTCCCTGTACTCGCGCCAAGCGCCGCCGTGACGGCGAGCGCCGCCACGGCGACGCGATTGACGATATGGCCAAGGATTTTCAAGCAAGCGCCTTGTTGCAGATACACATCACATCAAGTCCTCAATAAGAATAGGTCAGGCGGGCGAACACGCCTTTGGCCCGTTCCTCGCCGAAAATCCGGGCCCGGTACTGCAGGGAGAAATCCACGTAGGAGCGCGGTGCATTGTAGGCGTCTTCACGAAACCAGTAGCGCACGTTGTTGCCGACCCCGATGCCCCCGGCGTCGCCGGATTCGAAGCCGCCGCTGTTGTTGCTCTTCATCTTCGAATCGTAGTCAATCGCCGCCACGACATGAGGGAACGCCACCCAGCGCGAACCGGTGCCGCCGATTGCGTAACTGCGGCCGACTTGCCATTCGCTGTTGAAGTAATCCCGTGAATCATTGATGTAGTGACCGACTTCGGCGTACAGCTGCGAGGTCCACCAGCTGGGCACATCGACCCGCAGGTCTGTGCCGATGCTGGAACCGTAGCCCAGGCGCACCAGCCAGTCGCCATCGACGTTTGACGAACCCAAGGGGAAGGTGCGTTCAAAGGCAGCCATGATGTTGACGGAACTGAACGGTTTGATACGTACCCCGAGGGCGCCTTGCAGCGCGTCGGCGCCGGTGTCCGAATCACTGTTCTTGCTCCACAGGGTATCGGTGACGCGTCCGTAGAGTTCGACAAAACGAGCATTGCGATACCCCAGCGGGCGCCAGGACAGTTCGGTGCTGTTCTGCAGAAGGTCGTTGCTTTCACTGCCGCTGCTGGTCGAGTTCGGTGCGGCGCTCAGGCCGCTGGAACTGTTGCCGCGATAGCTGGTGGTGCTGGTCAGCCCCCAGGTACGGGAAATATCGCCCACGGCCCGCCGGGTATCGAACAACTGCTGCTTGGACATCGGCGACTCAGCGGTTTTCTGCCCGTCGATCACCCGCTCGAAATACGCCACGGCTTCATCGTCTTCATGGACGCGCATGGCGTTATAAGCCGCATCCTGGGCTGCCGCCGGCGGCAACCGGTGGCTCGCGTCGGCCTTGCGAAATGCCGCGTGGGCGCTTTCGTCGTCGCCCGCCTGGACCGAAATATAGGCCAGTTGCAGATCGCTTGCCGAGGCCAGTTCGCCGTTGCTGCGTGCCTCTTGCAGGCGTTCGCGGGCGGTGCGGCGCTGGCCGATGGCGGCATACAGTCCGGCCTCTTCATAGGCCGGTAGGCTGCCCAAGGCCAGCGCGCGGCTGAAGTCGTCCCGCGCACCGTCCTCGTCGGCCACTTGTTGGCGCAGGCGTCCGCGCATGACCAACAGTCGCGCGTCGTCGCCGTGGGCCTGCAATCCTTCACTGGCGGCAGCGATGGCTTGCGGCAGGCGGTTTTGTTCCGTCAGGGCGCTGACCAGCAAGCGTCGATAAGCCGGGTTCTGCGGTGCCCGCGCTACCGCTTGGTTGGCCAGGGCTGAGGCTGCTGCCGGATCTTTGCGAGCGAGGGCGGCATAGGCTTGGGAAGCCGGGGCGGTGCCCGCGTCGCGCACTGTGCCCGGCCAGATGGCGCAGGTCAGGCCGAAAGGGCTTTCCTGGCAATCCAACGCCGGTGGCGGCGCCTGGACGACACTGTCCAAGCCCTTGCTTTTCTGGCGCAGCGCCGCGCGCGCGGTGGCGCGTCGACTGGCAATGGCATCGTCAGCGTCGTTGCCCAAGGCCTGCAACTGATTCAACGCCTGCTGAGGCTCGCCGCGGGCCAGCGCGGCGTCGGCGGCAAAGAGCTGGATATCGCGGACTTCGCTTGCCGACAGGCCTTTGAGGGCCAGGGCGCGATTAACGTCAGTCTGGGCCGCCTGGGCCTTGCCCTGACGATCGCGGGCATAGCTGCGCAGAATCCATGGCGCGGCTTTACGCTCGTCCCGAGCCAGCGCGGCCGAGGCGGCTTGTTCGGCGCCTGGATAATCCTTGGCGGCGAGCAGGGCGCTGATCAGCAGTTGCTGGTTCGCGGCAACTTCCGGCGCCCAGGCCACGGCCTTGCGCGCCTGAGTCACGGCCAGCACTGCGTTGCCTTGCTCCAGGGCGCGGTAGCCCTGGACAGCCGGCGGCACGGCAAGTTGGCGGCGAATGGCTTGGCGACGCAGCAACAACGTATTGTCGTTGGCAAAGGTCCCAAGCGCGTCGGTGACGGCCTGGTCGGCGGCTTCCAGTTGCTGCTGGCGTTGCAGGGCATCAATCAGCAGCAAGCGATATTCCCGGCGCCGGGGTGCCTGGGCGATGGCCGTGCGCGCCGATTGCGCCGCGAGGCCGAACTGTTCGCGGTCATAGGCCTTGAAGCCCCGGTTCGCAGCCACGAAACCCGGTGCTGCGGCAGCCGCGCGGCCCGAGGCGGCAGTCCTGGGTTGGTCGCGCAGCTGCTTGTCACGTTCGGCCAGGGCGATCAGCGTATTGAGGCGCGTCACATCGGCGCGCTGGCGCAAGGCTTCGCGTGCCTTGGCGATGGCCAGGTCGTAGTCTTTGCGCTCATAGGCGCTGTAGGCTTCGTTGGCGGCCACGTAGGCGGGACCGGTCAGCGGCAGCGGCAGTGTCTCGGCAACGGCAAGCACCGGTATCAGGCTCAGCCCCGCCGCCAAAAGGGTAAAAAGGGGGCGGTTCATGCCGGAAGCTCCGTTGGGTAGAGGCTGTGTTGGCGCGCCACCGCTTGCTCGATCGTGGCTCGCGGCAAGACGCCGCTGTCGACGAGGTAGTCGCCGATCCGGCCATGATGCTGCGGCCGATACTGCAACATGGCGCGGCTGAACTGGTCGCGGTCGAGCAGGCCCATCTCGATCAACAGGTCGCCCAGCAGCGGGGCACGGGCATCCGGTACGGCGTGGCCGTTGTCCGCTGGCAACCGACGCAACAGCGCGAGGATTTCACTCTCACGGGCGATCAGTTGCACCGGCTCACTGCCCAGTTCGGCGCTGATTTGTTGCAGGCCCTCCTCGGAAAGCGGGTTGGCTACGGCAATCTGTTCACAACCTTCGCTGTTGCGGCCCAGCGGTATCACCCGCCAGCGCAACGCAAACTCGCTGCTGAGCGAGGACGATGAAGCCGCCGCTTTTTCGGCGACGTCGAACACCCGGGGCAGGTCGTTCTGGAACGCGATCGCTTCGGCCAGGGTTTCATCGTCCAGCCAGCCGTTGTTGAGCAGAATCCGCCCCAACGGCACATCCCGCGCCTGCTGTTCATCCAGGGCGCTTTGCAAATGGCTGTCGGTGATGGCTTGCCACGACAGCAACACGCTGCCCAGGCGGCGCGGCGCGATGGCGACCAGGTCGGTGGACGGGAAGTCGTGCATGGTCTTGTCCCAGACCAATTTACGATTCATCACCTTGCCCACCAGGAACATGCGCCAGGCCCGTGCGGCGGCCATGAAGTTGACGAAATTGCCGACCAGCATCCGCGGGATGGACAACAACCCATGCTGCCAGCCGTACAACACGGTGGTGAAATAACAGCGGTGCAAGATCCGCCAGGCCAAGGCGACGCCGTTGGCCAACAGCAGGTACTTGATCAGGCCGCCGTTTTCAAACGGTGTTGGAAAGCTGACGTCCCACAAGCCGCTCTGGCGCAGGATAATCAGGGCCAGCAGTTGCACCAGGATGACGTAGGCAATGATGCTGACGAACGCTGTCACCACGCCCTTGCGGTCGCGAAACAGCAGGTAGCGGTTGGCCAACGAACCGTTCCAGCCCATTTGTTCCCAGCCTTGCAGGCCGATGCCCAAGGTCCAACGGGCCTTCTGCCGGAACGCCGTGCGGAAGGTGTCGGGGAAAAACTCACGCACGCAGAGCGGCATGTTCAACGTCGATTCGTAGGGCTTGCGGAACCAGGATTTGCGCAGCACACGAAACTGCACAGGGAAGCGCACGAAGATCGCGTTCATGCCGACCTTGGCCAGCCGTGCACCGACGTCGTAGTCCTCGGTGAGGCTGTCGGTGTTGAACGGCTGGTTCTCCGTTTCACCGGCCAGCACCCGCAGGGCGCGATGGGAGAAGCACGTGCCGACGCCGGCCGAGGGCACGGTGTCGGTCATGCTTTCACGCACCACCAGGTCCTTGCCGTGCCATTCGGCGAACTCGTCCATATACGTGCCGGCGACCCACTCGTACCAATTGCGCTCCAGCGACACCACCGGCAGCTGGATCATGTCCTTGCGCGGTAGCAAGTAGTTGAACAGGCGTAACTCCAGCGGGTGCAGCACGTCTTCGCTGTCGTGCAACACCACGCCGGCGAATGTCATGCCGTGGGTTTTCTCGTGCAGGAATATCGCCTGGATGACCCAGTTCAGGCAGTCGGCCTTGCAGGTCGGCCCGGCATGCGGCACTTCCACGCGATGCAGTTGTTTGTAGCGCCGGCGCATCCGCTCGACTTCGTCGATGGTGCGCTGGTCGTTGATGTAGGTGCCGACGAAGACCACGTAGTTTTGATAGTCGAGCGTCGAGACCATGTTTTCGATCATCGGCGCGATGACGTCGTATTCCAGCCAGGCCGGCACCATGATCGCCAGGGGCTGCTCGTCCCGGGCCAACAGTTGTTCGACGGTCAATGGCCGGTATCTACGGTCCACGGTGAACTTGCGGTACAGCCGGCGAGACCAGTACCACACGTCAATGATCAGATCATCCAGGCTGGAGATCAGGATCAACACCGCGACCACGATGGTCGCGACCTCGAGGTAGTTGTAGTAGTGGGCCAGCCAATAGGGCCAATAAAGCGACGTCATCGAAGGTTTCCGTTACTGGCGATTGCGACGGGCGAGACGGCCGGCCAGCAACAAGATGAAGAACAAGGCGATGCCGCCGGGAATCAGCCAGAGCAGCGAAGGTTTACGCCAGGCGTCGAGGCCCTTGGGTTCTTCACGGTCGATCAACTGGCTGCCACTGGGATCCTGGCTGTCGATGACGGCAACGGCGCCGCTATCGCCAAGAATCGCCACGTCACCACGGGTCAGCACGATCGGTTCGGCCAGGCTCGGCGCCTGGCTGCCCAGGGTCCGATAGACCAGGCCGTGTTGACCCGAGGTCTGCACCACTTGCAGCGACGCCAGATGGTTGAGCGACTGCACGTCAAGGAGCACTTGATCCTTGTGGTTGATGCGCAGGCGACCCTGATCATCGACCTGGACCGATTCCTTGCTGTCTTTAAGCGGCAGTTCGAAAGCCAGGAAGGCTTTGTCCGGGCGGGCCACGGCTTTGGCGTCAGGACTGACTTTCAGCTGTGCGCGCAGCGGCGAAACGCCGGCGGCATCGGCGACCGCAATCACCCGCGCCAGGCTGCTGGCGGGATGGTCGAGGTACGCCTGGGGCACCAGGACTTGGGTGTCCATCGCGAAACGTGCGGCCATGCCGGAAAAGTCGTCGGCCAACGCGCTGGCGTCCAGCACGATATGGCTGGTGGGCAAAACCGAAACCGGGAAAGCCTGAGGCGTTTCCAGGCACCGATCACTGACTGGCTGGCGCTGGAACGACACGCGCAACACGTTCTTCGAACCCAGCGCATAACGAGGGATATGGGCCTGGATGCGTTGTGATTCACCATTGGCGCTTAACTGCTGGGCGCCAATCAGGTAGTCATTGAAGAACAGCGAGGCCACCGGCGCGGTGTCCGAAGCACCTGGCGCTGCGGAGACGTCCACCACGGCCGCGACCGGCAAACGACCGTCATAGGCCACGCTGCCCAACGGGAACGAGGCGCTCCAGTCGAACCGCGAGGCGACATCGTAGGTGCCAGGGGCGCCGCCCAGTCGCGACAGGGCCACGCGGTTATCGTCGCTCAACGGCGTCTGCGCTTCGCTCACCGTCAGTTGGCGGCTGCGGGCCAATTTGCTCCACGCCGAACCGAGCAATGACAGTGCTTTGCCGGTGGCGTCCGGGGCGATCATCAGCACCGGGCGGGTGCCCAGCAGCGCCAAGCGTACATTGTCGCTGCCGGCAGCGGCCAGACCTGCGTTGACGTGCTGTTCACGCCACTGGGTCAGTGCGCTGGCCGCAGTCGCTTCGACTCCCTGGACCTGACTCTGCAAGGCATCCAGCGCTTGGTTGACGGCTTGGAGCAGTTGCGGGTCGTTGATCGCCAGGTCGGCCTGTACGTTCGAGGTCTGGCCCAGCATCAACAGGGCGCCGATCTCGGCCGGGTTGGCGAGGGTATGCTGGCCTTTGCCATTGAGGCTGGCAAAGGCTGGAATGCTCAGCAGCTCGGCGGGGATGCGCAGGCCGCTGAGGTCCACGCTGTCCTGCAGGGCAGGGAAGGGCAGGATGCGGCTGTGTTTGCCGATACGTGCCAGGGCTACGCCAAGTTTCCAGGCGGCGTCGTAACTGGTGGCGGACAATGAGCCCGGCGCGACCAGGATCCCCGGTTCACTCGGCAGTGCGGCCCAGGCTGCGCTGACGTCCCGCAATTGGCTGGCGTCGTAGCTGTAGGTCAGGCGCGTCTCGGGCTGAATGCGCAGGACGTTGCCGATGACTCGGTCGTCTTCGCACAATGGACGAGGAACCACTGACGACCAGGCGATGCCCAAGCGCACCAAGCCGTTTTCACGCGGTGCCTTGTCAACGCCCAATGTCGCGCTGGCGTCGCCCTGTGCCTCGCTGAGCCCTTCGGCGCGTACCGGATATCCATCAAGCGACAACAGCAGCGTGTTGCGGCCACCTTCGCCGTTGAGATAACTGGCGTCCACTTGCAGTGTCGCGTCATTGAGGACAACACCGGCGGGCACCGGCAGATACAGTTCGCGTCGGGCGTCGCTGGCGCCCAGCAGAATCGGCGCGGTGATGCCCAGGTCGCTCAGGCGCACGACGCGCTCCTGGCGGGTGTCAGCATTGAGACGATGAATCGCCTGGGTGAGCGGACTGTCCGCAGCCAGGGCAAAGGACGGCATAAGGGCAAGCAGGCTCAGGCCACAGGCAAAGGCGCTGAGCGCACCCGTAGGGAGGGCAACGAAAGGCTTCATTCAGGCAAATCTCGATTCGATAAGAAGGGGGCAGTGGTTAGGAGAAATCGGCGGACAACTCGCGCGCCTCGCGCGGCAACGGATGAAGAGGCTCGTGTTGCGACTGCAGCTGACCCGCGACGAAGTCCTCGACTACTCTGCCCATCAGGACGTCGACGATGCGCTGGCTGGCATGACCGTCGCCGTAGGGATTGGCTGCTTGTGAGGCGCGGCGCCACAAGGTGTCGTCGTCGAACAGCGCATCCACACCGGCAATGATCGAGGCCGGAGAAGTCCCGACCAGTCTCACGGTGCCCGCCGCCACGGCTTCGGGGCGTTCGGTGACGTCGCGCATCACCAGCACCGGTTTACCCAATGACGGTGCTTCTTCCTGCACACCGCCCGAATCGGTGAGGATCACATGGGCGTGTTGCATCAGGCGCACGAACGCCAGGTAGTCCAGCGGTTTGATCAGATGCACGTTGAGCAGGTCGCCCAATTGTTCGGTCACCGGGCCCAGCACGTTGGGGTTGAGGTGCACCGGGTAGACGATCTGGATATCCGTGCGCTGGGCCAGGTGGCGCAACGCTTTGCAAATGTCGAGAAAACCCTCGCCAAAGTTTTCGCGGCGGTGACCGGTTACCAGCAGCAACTTGCGTCCGGTTTGCAGGAACGGAAACTGGCGGTCCAGCTCGTCACGCAGCCGTGCGTCCTGGTCGATGCGCGCGGCGGTCATCTGCAACGCGTCGATCACCGTGTTACCCGTCACCAGGCTGCGCCCTTGGGCGCGTTCATTTAACAGGTTGTCGCGCGATTGTCCGGTGGGAGCGAACAGCAGATCGGCACTGAGGTCGATGCAGCGGCGGTTCATTTCTTCCGGCCATGGGCTGTAGATGTCGCCGGTACGCAAGCCAGCTTCCACATGGCCCACAGGGATACGTCGATGGAAAGACGCCATCGATGCCACCATGGCCGACGTGGTATCGCCATGGACCAGTACGCGATCCGGGCGAGTCTGTTCCAGCACCGGGTCGATGGCGGCATACAGCGCGGCGGTCAGGGAGTTGAGCGTCTGGTGTGGCGTCATTACATCGAGGGTGAAATCGGCCTTCAGATCGAACAGGTCGAGCACTTGTTCAAGCATGCTTTGATGCTGGCCGGTGACACAGATCAGCGACTCGATGCCGGGTTCGGCGGCGAGGGCTTTGACCAAGGGTGCCATCTTGATGGCTTCCGGACGGGTACCAAAAATCGACAGCACCCGGAGCCGAGACTGATAAGTTGCGATGACGCCCTTCCTCGCGCAGTGACTGCGCCGCACAACAGTTCGCCCAAGCGCGAAGAGGCGTTTGAGCAAACAAGCGATTTAAGTTAAGTAACTTCCAACGGACCAACAGGGGCTGTACGCGCTTAGAGGTGGCGTAGCGGCATCATGCTGTTTGTGGAGCGGCAGATTAATAACATCAAAGATTGCTGTCGCAAAGTTTTATATGAAAAGTTTAATTAATATTTTTTTTAGCCGGGCTTTGGCGTGCGTCGGGTTTTTCGTGGATTTGAATGCATATAGAGCATTACCTTATGATTTAATTGGATTTATTTTATTTTTCTGTTTGCGTGCTCGAGGTGAGTCAGGCCTTTTTACTTCGGCGCTGGATTTTTGTCGAACGCACGATCGGGTCGATAGAGTTTGCTAGTCAGCAAAATGGCGCCTGTATAACGGCGAACTAAGGCGGGGCAGTTGTTGTATTTAAGTCTATAAGAAAAAGTCTGTAATTCGATTTAGTTCAGTTTATTTTTAATATTCGTGATGACCGGTTACTTGGATCCAATTAATGCTGTTGGGTTCGCCTGCTTATATAGGTTGGGAGTTGGCTCGGCAGTCAATTCAATCATCGGAGCCATCGTAGGGCCGGGGTAGTTGTCTAGCCGATAATCGCACGTTTTTTCAGCCGCTCGCGTCTGGCGTATTGACCGAACTAACCGGTTGGTACATTTTAGTTGCAACACGTCTCGTCCGGCAGGGTCGAGATCATAATAAAAAGAGGAACACCCGATGCGTACCCGTCCATCAGCGCCAAGCGCCTTTCCCCCAAGCCGTTGCTCGCGTCCCGAAGCAACGTCCAGTACCTCTCAAGCGACCCGCTAGCGACCGCGCTAATAGCTGCACTGGCGAGCCGGCTGGATGTCGGCACCTAAAGTCCGAGAGGTCTCGAAGATGACAAAAGTCGTCGATTTGTATTTCAAGCTGCTAAAGCTGCTGATCGTCTTATGCATGGTCGCGATGATCGTGCTGGTGTTCGGTAACGTCGTGTTGCGCTATGCCTTCAACTCCGGCATCAGCGTGTCGGAAGAACTGTCGCGTTGGTTCTTCGTCTGGATGATTTTCCTGGGCGCCCTGGTGGCACTCAAGGACCGCGCCCACTTGGGCATGAACAGTCTGGTCAAGCGCTTGCCGCCGGCGGGCCAGCGTGCCTGCCTGATCATCAGCCACCTGTTGATGCTGTACATCTGCTGGTTGATCGTCAGTGGAAGTTGGCAACAGGCGGTCATCAACCTGGACGTGGTCGCGCCGGCTTCGGGCCTGTCGATGGCGTTGTTCTACGCTGCAGGACTGGTGTTCGGTGCCAGCGCCGGCGCCATCCTGGTGTACGAGCTGTACTTGGCACTGTCCGGCAAACTCAGGGACGAGGAGTTGGTGATGGTTGAGCAAAGCGATACCCCGGCAATCAATCCCGACACCATCAAGAGTACCCGCCCATGACCTTGGCCATCTTCCTGGGATCGTTGATGGGCAGCATGGCGCTGGGAATGCCGATTGCCTTTGCCTTGCTGGTGGTCAGCGTGTCGCTGATGTTTTACCTGGACCTGTTCGACGCCCAGATCATCGCGCAGAACCTGCTTAATGGCGCCGACAGCTTCCCGCTGATGGCGGTGCCGTTCTTCATGCTGGCCGGCGAAGTCATGAACGTCGGCGGGCTCTCCAAGCGCATCGTCAACATTGCCATGGCGCTGGTGGGGCACAAGCGCGGCGGCCTGGGTTACGTGGCGATTATTGCCTCCTGCCTGTTGGCGTCGCTGTCTGGCTCGGCCGTGGCCGATGCGGCGGCACTGGCAGCGCTGCTGGTGCCGATGATGGTGCTGGCCGGGCACAACCGGGGGCGCTCGGCCGGGCTGATCGCTGCCGGTAGCATCATTGCCCCGGTCATTCCGCCAAGCATCGGTTTCATCGTCTTTGGCGTGGCGTCCGGCGTGTCGATCTCCAAGTTGTTCCTGGCTGGGATCGTGCCAGGGCTGATGCTTGGCGCCGGGCTGGCCGTCGCCTGGTGGTTCATCTCCCGTCGCGAAATCGTCGAGACGCCACCCAAGCGCTCCCGTGCCGAAGTGCTGCGCACATTGCTCGATGGCAGCTGGGCGATGGGCCTGCCGCTGATCATCATCCTCGGTCTGAAGTTCGGCATTTTCACGCCCACGGAAGCGGCGGTGGTCGCGGCGGTGTACTCGTTGTTCGTGTCGTTGGTGATCTACCGGGAAATGAAGATCAGCCAGCTCTACGAAGTGATCCTGTCCTCGGCCAGGACCACCTCGGTGGTGATGCTGTTGGTGGCGGCGGCCATGGTTTCATCGTGGCTGGTGACCATCGCCGACTTGCCCGGTCAACTGGCGGAACTGCTGGCGCCGTTCATGGACAACCAGACCCTTCTGCTACTGGTGATGATGGCGTTGATCATCTTGGTCGGCACGGTGATGGACATGACCCCGACCATTCTCATCCTCACGCCGGTGCTGATGCCGGCCGTGATCCAGGCGGGCATCGATCCGGTGTACTTCGGCGTGCTGTTTTTGATCAACACGGCGATTGGCCTGATCACGCCGCCAGTGGGCACGGTGCTGAACGTGGTGTGCGGCGTGGCGAAGCTCGACTTTGAAGAGATCGTGCGCGGCGTATGGCCGTTCATGCTGGCGCAGTTTGCCGTGCTGTTTTTGCTGGTGCTGTTCCCCCAGCTGGTCCTGGGACCGTTGAAATTCTTCACTGGTTGACGCCGGTGACAACCATGACCGCTCTACGCTAACAACAATAATGATCGGAGACTGAAATGCAAAAACTGATGAAAACCTTGCTGGCCGGGGCGTGCGCGACGGGCTTGCTATTGGGCAGCGTGGCCGCCCACGCGGACGAGATCCGCGAGCGCACCTTGCGTTTCGCCTTCCAGAACGTCAAGGAGCACCCGCAAGGGCAGGGCGCGCAAAAATTCGCCGACCTGCTCAGCGAAAAGAGCGGCGGCAAAATCAAGGTTCGCCTGTTTCCTGGCGGAACCCTGGGCGGCGATGTGCAGACCGTCTCGGCCCTGCAAGGCGGCACGCTGGACATCACCGTGCTCAACTCCGGCATCCTCGCCGCCCAGGCCGCGGATTTCGCGATGCTCGACTTCCCGTTCCTGTTCAACAACGCCGAGGAAGCGCATGCCGTCATCGACGGGCCAGTCGGACAGAAACTCGCAGCGCAACTGGACAGCAAGGGCCTGGTCGGCCTGGGTTATTGGGACCTGGGTTTCCGCAACCTGACCAACAGCAAGCATCCGGTGGCGAAACTGGAGGACATGCAAGGCCTGAAGATCAGGGTCATCCAATCGCCGATCTACCTGGAGACCTTCACGGCCCTGGGCGCGAACCCGGTGCCGATGGCATTCCCCGAGGTCTACACCGGCCTGGAACAACACACCATCGACGGGCAGGAAAACCCGTTCACGGTGATCGAAGGCAACAAGTTCTACGAGGTACAGAAATACCTTTCGGTGACCGGCCACATCTTCAATCCGCAGTCGCTGATCATCAGCCAGAAAACCTGGAATCGTCTGAACGATGATGAAAAGGCGCTGGTTCGAGCCGCGGCAACCGAGGCGCAGGCGTTCCAGCGCGAGGTCACGGCAGCGAGCATGGACAAGGCAAAAGCGACGCTGGCGGGCGCAATGACCGTCAACGAAATCACGCCGGCCGAGAAAGATCGCTTCCGCGAGCGCGTGCAGCCGGTGATCGACAAATTCGCCAAGTCCCTGGACGGCGACCTGGTGAAGATGATGTATGCCGAAATCGCCAAGGTGCGTGCTGGGCAGTGAGCTGACGCTACGTCCGCCCACGACTGATTCGCAAGGGCGTCGAGTACCGTCTCGGCGCCCTTCGTTGCATCTGGAACCCGTTTTTTATCTGGCCGGATCCATACCTGTCACCGAGTCCGCCAGCGTTGATCAGGCGTTTGTGGAACAGTTAAAACCACTCGATGTCCCAGTCAAGCGCCCAAGCTTGTTAGGATAGGGGCACATATCTCGTTTTTACCATTGGAACAGCGGGGCTTTTCAGACCATCGCGCGCAGACGCGTGCTAACCATCAAAAGGAGGTTCTCGTGGGTAAAAATCCTGTAGACGATCTATCAGGAAACCCCCAATCGCCCGGTGCGGAGGGCATACCAGCCCCCAGCGGCGATGCCAATCTCATCGATACCGACTATGTCATCGGACAGGACAATATCCGGGGTGAGTTTTCGTTTTCCCTGGATATTCACGGCAAAGTCTTCCTGATCTCCGCTGCTACCATTTTGCTTTTCGTGATCATAACGCTAGCGCTGCAAAATGAAGTCGAGCCACTCTTCAGCGCAATGCGCAGTTGGCTGACCAAGCATCTGGCCTGGTTCTTCATGAGCGTGGCCAATATTTTTGTTTTGCTGTGCCTGGCGCTGATTGTTTCGCCACTGGGCAAGGTCCGCTTGGGTGGCCGTGAAGCCACCCCCGATCATACTTACCTTGGCTGGTTCTCCATGTTGTTCGCCGCCGGGATGGGCATCGGGCTCATGTTCTATGGCGTCGCCGAGCCGATGTCACACTTTTCCGCCGCCATGGGCGGTGTCACGCTCGATGCCAGTGGGGCGCGTACCGATTGGGCACCTTTGGGCGGCGCTGCCGGGGACGTGAAGGGCGCCGCGGACCTGGCGATGGCTGCGACCATCTTTCACTGGGGCCTGCACCCTTGGGCGATTTATGCCATCGTGGCGTTATCCCTGGCGCTGTTTTCCTTCAATAAAGGCCTGCCGCTGTCCATACGCTCGATCTTTTACCCCTTGTTAGGCGAGCGTGTCTGGGGGTGGCCCGGCCATATCATCGACATCCTGGCGGTCTTCGCCACGCTGTTTGGGCTGGCGACGTCACTGGGCATCGGTGCCGAGCAAGCCGCAGCGGGGATCGAGCACTTGTTTGGCATTCAGTCGACTAACGTCAGCAAGGTCGTGTTGATCATCGGCATCACCCTGATCGCCTTGTGGTCGGTACTGGCCGGATTGGAAAAAGGCGTCAAGCTGCTTTCCGAAATCAACATGGGCCTCGCGCTTCTATTGTTGCTTTTCATCATCATCGTCGGACCGACCCTGGCTATCCTCAGCGGATTCTTCAAGAACCTGGTGACGTACGCTGAATATTTGCCAGCACTGTCCAACCCCTTCGGGCGCACCGACACCGAATTCACCCAGGGCTGGACCGCGTTCTATTGGGCCTGGTGGATCAGTTGGTCGCCTTTTGTAGGCATGTTCATTGCGAGGGTCAGCCGTGGCCGGACCGTCCGCGAGTTTCTGATTTCTGTCTTGCTGGTGCCTTCGCTGGTGTCGGTATTGTGGATGACAACCTTTGGCGGGACGGCCATAGACCAGGCCACGTTGCAGGGACTGAGCGGTGTGAAGGATGCGGTCCTGGAGCTCAAGTTATTCGCGATGCTTGAAGGGTTGCCCCTCAAGGAAATTTCCTCGTTGCTGGGCATTGTGCTGGTGATCGTGTTCTTCATCACATCGTCCGACTCCGGCTCCCTGGTGATCGATACGATCACGGCTGGCGGCAAGGTCGATGCGCCTGTCCCGCAGCGGGTTTTCTGGGCCGTCATTGAAGGTGTGATCGCCATTGCGCTGTTGTTGGGTGGCGGTCTGATTGCCTTGCAAGCCATGGCGGTTTCCACCGGTCTGCCCTTTGCCATCGTTCTGCTGCTGGGCTGCATTTCCCTGGTCAAAGGATTGATGTCAGAACCGCGATCCTGATCGACCGAGGACCGGCTTGGGCGAGCCGTTTTGGCTCGCCTTTGCGCTCAGTCCCAGAGTTGCCCGACGGCGATGCACGGGCTGTAGTGAGTCGCTACCTGCGCTTGCAGCAGCTCGGCCGTGGCCAGCGCATCGGTCAATGCATGGTGGGCGTGGTAGGGCGGTAGTTGATATCGCAAGCGAGAGTCCGCCAACCGGATGGAGGCGGGCGGTCGCCGCAGCAGTCGATCCAGCCAACTGCGATGCCCTCGAACCTGCCGTGCCTCCAGCTGCATGGTGTCAATGATCGGAAATTGCAGGCCCTCTCCAAGGTGGCGACGAAACGCCTCATCCAGAAAGTTGCGCTCGATGGCCCGATAATGCACGACCATGATTCGACCCGTCATCGCCTCCAGAAGATCCTCCATCACGTCCGGTAACCGGGGAGCATGGCGTACGTCGGCGTGGGTAATGCGGTGAAACGTCACTGACTCATTAGACAGTTGCGAGGGTTTGATGACCCAGTACAAGGCTTCGCCACAACGTATTCGCTTGAGCGTGAAGGGCATCAGGCCAATGCTGACAATGCTGTCGCTGCGGGCGTTCAGGCCGGTGGTTTCCAAGTCCATTGCCAGCAACTCAACTTGTTCCAGCGGGGTCTGGCCGCTGGCCACGCCGGCTTGGTAGAAACGCTGCAACAGGGGATGTCGGGCGTGCTGCGCCAGTTGTTCGAAGCGCGCCGCCCAGTCCGGCATCGTCTGTTCCGTCGGGTTTCGTGGGGCGCTCATCGTGGTGGCCGGGCGTGACCGGGATAACGGAAACGCAGGAATTTTTGTGCATTGCTCAACACCTGGAACGCTTCCTTGAGGTTGTGTCGTTCAGTGCTGGAGAAGCGCTCGGGTTCGATGTAATTGTCCGGTTTGAGGCCCTGTTCGATGGCTTCGACCTGATGCCGTATGCGCACCATGGACAGAAACTCCAGTGCGTAGCGCAGATGCTCGACGGCCTCGGGTTGTACCAGCTGCGTATGGCTGATGGCGTCGAGTCGATCAAAGGAGTTTTGTGCGGTGCTCCCGCACGCCAGCGCGTGGATGCGGATCAGGTCCGTGAGGGGCGCCGTGCCACGGCCCTTGAGATTGATGATCTGTTTTTGCTCGCCATCCGTCTCCATCACGAATGTGCGGAAGAAACCCAAGGGGGGCGTGCGATTCAGTGCATTGCGCGCCATCGCTGCCAGGAAAGGCGGCGTGGTCCGGGACTTCTCTGCACAGAGTGCCTTGAGCGATTCAACCATGGACAGTTCGCCGTAGACCCCGTCCAGGTCAAAAAAAATGCAGCAGTTGAGCAGGGTGGCCGCTTTCGGTTTTTCGATCCACTGTGTGAAATAGCCACGCCAGACGCGCAACGGTTGCCGCCATTGGGCATTGGTCGCCATGATCCCGCCCTTGCAATAGCTGTAGCCGCACTGGGCCAGCCCATCGCTGACGAACTCAGCCAGGGCACGAAAGTATTCGTCATGCAGGGCCGGGTCGAAACGATCGTCCAGCACCAGGGCGTTGTCCTGGTCGGTGACCAGCAGTTGTTCGTCTCGCGCCATGGAGCCCAGGGCCATGAAACAGTACGGAACCGGTGGTGGCCCCAGCTCCCGCTCGGCCAATTCAAGCAGACGCTGGGTGAACGCGCGGCCAATGCCCGAGATTGCGCTGCCGATCATGTGCGCGGTTGCGCCGTCGCGCACCATGCGAATGTAAGTGCCGCGCAGATCGCGCAACAGAGAGCGCAGGCCTTCGACGCTGGTCTGGTTGGAAATGCTATTGACCAGGTACAGGCTACTCTGGGACTCGTGCCGGATGATGTCCGACAGGTTGATCAAGCCCAGCGTACGGCCCTTATGCACCACCGGAAGGTGGTGGATGTTGCCTCTGAGCATGCACAGCATCGCCTCGAACAACGAATCATCGGCCTGGATGGCCACTGGATCGCTCGACATCACCTCGCCGATGGTGGTGTCGCCGCTGCGGTTGGCGGCCACTACGCGGGTGCGCAGGTCCCGGTCGGTGACGATGCCAAGCATTTGCTCGGGGCTCTTCCCGGCGGGTTCCAGGACCACGACGCAGGAAACGCTTTGCTCGGTCATCAGCTGTGCGGCTTCCTGGACAGTGGTTTGCGGCGTAATCCAGACCAGATCCCTGGAAATCAATGCGCGGGATTTGAGCTGGATCAGTTCGCTTGCCCGCCCCTGGGCCTCGACGGCTGACTTGAGCCTGGAATGGCCTTCGGCTTCGACGAAATCGGCGAAGCTATCGTGCCGCTCGCACAATTGGGCGAAAACGTCCGCCGGGATGAAATAGATCAGGCTGTCTTCCAGGGCCTTGGCCGGAAAACGCACCTTATTGCTGCGCAGCAAGCCTGCCTGACCAAAGATATCCCCCTCCATCAGGCGGTTATACAGCTCGCCGCTGCGCCGATAAATCTCGACGGCGCCGCTGCGTACGTAATGCAAGTCACGGATGGCCGCGCCCGCCTCGAGGATCGGGCTACCGGCTTTGAAATAGGCGACTTCGACACGCCGGGCAATGTCTTCCAAGGTTTCTTGGGGCAGGGCATCGAATGGGGGAAAACGATGAAGGTGCTCACTGATTTCCAATAATTCGATCTGCATGGGGCCTCGTGGTTGTTTGGTTGACACGACCAACATGCCAGACCGTGTCGCCGTACACAAACCCTGGGTGGGCACGCGCGTATGGCCACCGGTTCCTCACTGGCCTGCAGGCACCGCCAACCACTGGCCAATTACCTTTTGATAGCTGCCATTGGCCTTGCTCAAATGCAGCCACTGGTCGACGTACATTTTCCAGGTGGTGTCGTCACGGGGCAGCAGGTAGGCCTTCTCGCCATATTGCAAGTAACGGCTCGGGTTCACGGCGCACAGACCCGGCTTGAGTTTCTGTTGGTAAAGCGCTTCCGAGGCGTCGGTGATCATCACGTCGGCGCGTTTCTCCAGCAGCTCCTGGAAGATCGTCACGTTGTCGTGGAAAGCGAGTTGGCCCTTGGGCAGGAACGCCCGCACGAACGCTTCGTTGGTGCCTCCGGCCGGCTCGACCAGACGCACCGAAGGCTGGTTCATCTGTTCGATGGTCTGGTAGCGCGACTGGTCTTCGCAACGCACCAGGGGAATCTTGCCGTCGACGTCCAGGGTGCTGCTGAAAAAGGCTTTCTTCTGGCGTTCCAGCGTCACCGAAATCCCGCCCATCCCGACATCGCATTTGCCCGCCAGCATGTCCGGCATCAGCGTCTTCCAACTGGTCTGCACCCATTGCACCTTGACGCCCAGGCTGGTAGCCAGCGAACGCGCCATGTCAATGTCGATGCCTTCGTATTCACCCGATTCGGCCTTGTAGGTGTAGGGCTTGTAGTCGCCCGTGGTGCACACCCGCAGTTCACCTTGTTGCAGCACCTGGTCCAGGTGCGAAGGGGTTGGCTCGGCCAAGGCGCTGGCGCTGAACGCGAGCAGGCCACAGAACGTCATCGTGCTTGTTATGGTTTTCATTTGCTTGGACGTCTCGCGAGGGAAAGGGACAAGACGGGGAGTGTAGTAAAGGTTGTTGGTTGAGCGAAAGCTGTGGCGAGTGAGCCAGGCCTCTCGCCACAAACGTATCAGCGCGAAATAAGCCCATGGTCGATCGCGTATTTCACCAAGGCGGCGGGTTTATCGATGTTGAGCTTGCGGCGGATGCTCAGGCGATGGGTTTCGACGGTGCGCACGCTGATGTCCAGTTCCCGGGCCATTTCCTTGTTGTTCAGCCCCTGGACCATTTTCGCCAGGACCTGGCTTTCGCGCGGCGTCAGCTCGCTGTCGGTGTTCGGGTCGGTGGCGAGGCGCTGGGCAATCTCGGCGCTGTAGAAAGTGCCGCCGCTGATGATGGCTTCGATGGCGGCGACGATTTCCTTGGACGGTGAATTCTTCAGGACATAGCCGCTGGCACCGGCGCGCACCGATTCGCTGATGTATTCATGATTGTCGTACATGCTCAAGATCAGGATCTTGAGGCTGGGGTACTGCTTGCCCAGCAGCCGGGTAAGCTCCAGGCCGTTCATGTCCTTGAGGCCGATGTCCATCAGCAGCAGGTCCGGCTGGCAGCGCTCCACCATTTCGATCGCTTGCACGCCATTCTCCGCTTCGCCGACCACGTCCAGCCGGGGCATGACCGACAGCAGGGCTCGGATACCGTCGCGGACCAGGGAATGGTCGTCGACCAACGCGACGCGTATAGCCGCAGGCAGGTTCATGGGCAGGTGCTCTTGTTGAAATGAATGCGCATCAGCTTTCCGTGGCGGGCATGGTCATGGGCAACAGGATATCCAGTTCGCTTCGTCCCGGTACCGATGTCAGTTCCAGCCGTCCGCCGAAATGCTCGACCCGTTCGCGGATATTACGCAGGCCGATCCCCGTATGGCCACGTTCGACCTGCGGGACGTTGAAGCCCATCCCATCGTCGACCACGGTCAGTCGCAAGGACTGGCTCGAGCCGAACAGGGTGATGGCGACACGTTTCGCCCCGGCGTGTCGCTCGATGTTGGTCAGCGCTTCCTGGGCAATGCGGAACAGCGAGACGGGGGCGCCGTTTTCCAGGCGACAATCGAATTCGTTGCTCCGGTAGGCAACCTCCAGGCCACTGCGCTGCTCGAATTCTGCCGCGAGCTGGCCGATGGCGGCCGGCAGGCCCAGGGTGTCGAGCAATGAAGAGCGCAAGTCGTGGGAGATGCTGCGGATTTCACCGATGGCTTCACCCAGGCGATCCGTGGCGTTTTTCAGGATGCCCAGGCCGTTTTCCTGGCCATTTTCGAGCACATGGCTGGCCAGTTCGAATTGGAATTTGATCGACACCAATAGTTGGCTGATGCCGTCGTGAAGCTCGCGAGACACCCGTGAGCGTTCTTCTTCCTGCAAGCTGACGATGCGCTGGTTCAGACGCTGGAGCTTCTTGTCGGCCAGGCGATGTTCGCTGACATTGAGGGTGATGCCGCCGGCAAATACCAGCAGCACCGCCACCAGCGCAATGGCGGCGATGGCCTGCATGGTGGTGTGGATGCCTTGGGCTACTTCGTCGCGTGCCTGCTGGGTGGCGCGTTCGACGTCCTCCAGATAGATCCCGGTGCCGAGCATCCAGCCCCAGCGATCCAGCATCACGACGTAGGCGAGCTTGTCGGTCACTTGTCCGGAGGAGGGCTTGTTCCAGGCATAACGCTGGAAGCCCTCGCCTGATTCGGCACTCTTGAGCAACGCCTGGATCACGGGCAGGCCTTGCGGATCTTTCATGTCCCAGAGGTATTGCCCCACCAGCTCCGATTGGCGGGCGTGCATCAGGCTGCGACCCTGCCGGTCGTAGACGAAAAAATAACCGTTGATGCCAAAGCTGAGCTTGCGCAGTTCTTCCAATACCTGTTGCTGCGCCCGTGCGTCGCCCTTGCCGTCGTCGTAAAGCGGGGCGATCAAGCTCTGGGCCATTTCCACGTAGTTCTTCAGCTCGGCGCGTTTGCTCGCCAGGATACTGTCTTCGATCAGTTGCGCCTGTTGATCGCCCAGCTGGCGGTTGAGCGAGATGACCAAGGCACCAATAACGGTAATCGCCAGGACCAGCGGCAAAATCCCGAGGGCGACGATCTTGTGTTTGAGCAGCATCTGTACTCCTGTCCGGATTCGGCGGGGGGAGGTGGATGGCGGGCATCATATGCCAAACCTGGGTGGCTGGCATAAGACCTGTGGGAACGGGTGTCTACGTAGTACTACGTAGGTAAGCCGTACGTAGTACTGCGGATTTATTTATTGACGGCTTGCAGGGATATTGGGTCGGCTCCGAATAGCCGGGGCACACTATAAAAACAATCGCCGCAATCCACTGGATATCGGCAGGAGACACGCAATGACAACCCGTCTGGTTAAACACCTCGCCTGGTTTGCCGTGGCTGTTCTGGGAGCTTGTGCGCTGAGTGTCGTGGCCTTGCGCCGCGGAGAGCCGATCAACGCCCTCTGGATCGTCGTCGCAGCCGTGGCCATTTACCTGGTCGCCTACCGCTACTACAGCCTCTTCATCGCCAACAACGTAATGCAACTCGATGCGCGCCGGGCCACGCCCGCCGTGCTCAACAACGATGGCCTGGACTTTGTCCCGACCAACAAACACATTCTTTTCGGCCACCACTTCGCGGCCATTGCCGGCGCGGGTCCGCTGGTCGGGCCGGTGCTGGCGGCGCAGATGGGCTATCTGCCCGGCACGCTCTGGCTGATCGCCGGCGTGGTGCTGGCCGGTGCGGTGCAGGACTTCATGGTCCTGTTCCTGTCCACCCGCCGCAACGGTCGCTCCCTGGGCGACATGGTGCGCGAGGAAATGGGCCGCATCCCCGGCACCATCGCGCTGTTCGGCTGCTTCCTGATCATGATCATCATCCTCGCGGTGCTGGCGCTGATCGTGGTCAAGGCCCTGGCCGAGAGCCCGTGGGGCATTTTCACGGTGATGGCGACCATCCCGATCGCGATGTTCATGGGCATCTATATGCGCTACATCCGCCCGGGCCGCATCGGTGAAATCTCCCTCATCGGCGTGCTGTTGCTGCTGGGCTCGATCTGGCTCGGTGGCCAGGTTGCCGCGGACCCGGTCTGGGCCAAGGCCTTCACCTTCACCGGCGTGCAAATCACCTGGATGCTGATCGGCTATGGCTTCGTCGCTGCGGTGTTGCCGATCTGGCTGATCCTGGCGCCGCGGGACTACCTGTCCACGTTCCTCAAGATCGGTACCATCATCGCCCTGGCGATCGGCATCCTGGTCACCATGCCCGAGCTGAAAATGCCGGCGCTGACCCAGTTCACCGACGGCACGGGACCGGTGTGGAAGGGCGGGTTGTTCCCGTTCCTGTTCATCACCATTGCCTGCGGCGCGGTCTCGGGTTTCCATGCGCTGATCTCTTCCGGCACCACGCCGAAGATGCTGGATAACGAAGTCAACGCCCGCTACATCGGTTACGGCGGCATGTTGATGGAGTCGTTCGTGGCGATCATGGCGATGGTCGCCGCTTCGGTGATCGAGCCGGGCGTGTACTTCGCCATGAACAGCCCGGCGGCGATCGTCGGCGGTGACGTGGTGGCCGTGGCGCAAACCATCAGCGGCTGGGGCTTTGCAATCACCCCCGAGGCGCTGCAAGCGGTGGCCAAGGACATCGGCGAGACCACCATCCTGGCCCGCGCCGGCGGTGCGCCGACCCTGGCGGTGGGTATCGCGCAGATCCTCCACTCGGTACTGCCGGGTGAGAACACCATGGCGTTCTGGTACCACTTCGCGATCCTGTTCGAAGCGCTGTTCATCCTCACGGCAGTAGACGCCGGCACCCGTGCCGGGCGGTTCATGCTGCAGGATCTGCTGGGCTCGTTCGTGCCGGCCCTCAAGCGCACCGAATCCTGGACCGCCAACCTGATCGCCACCGCCGGCTGCGTCGCGCTGTGGGGTTACTTGCTGTACCAGGGCGTGATCGATCCGCTGGGCGGCATCAACACCTTGTGGCCGCTGTTCGGCATCTCCAACCAGATGCTGGCCGGTATCGCCCTGATGCTCGCCACCGTGGTGCTGATCAAGATGAAGCGCCAGCGCTACGTCTGGGTCACGCTGCTGCCGGCGGCCTGGCTGCTGATCTGCACCACCACCGCGGGCCTGATCAAGCTGTTCGACGCCAACCCGGCGATCGGCTTCCTGGCCCTGGCGCGCAAATACAACGATGCCCTGGCCGCCGGCCAGATCCTGGCCCCGGCCAAGAGCATCGAGCAGATGCAGCACGTGGTGTTCAACGCCTACACCAACGCAACGCTGACGGTGTTGTTCCTGCTTGTGGTCTTCAGCATCCTGTTCTACGCGCTCAAGGTCGGCATCGCCGCCTGGGGCACGAAAGAACGCACGGACAAAGAAGCGCCATTCCAGGCCCTGCCGGACGCTTGATCGAGGATTGCAACGATGTTCAATGACTTGAGTCGCCTCGGTAAATACCTCGGTCAGGCCGCGCGCCTGATGGTCGGCATGCCCGACTACGACAACTACGTCGAGCACATGCAAACCAAGCACCCGGACAAACCGCTGATGGACTACGAGGCGTTCTTCCGAGAACGCCAGGAGGCCCGTTACGGTGGCAAGGGTGGGCCCAAGTGTTGTTGAGTTGAGGTGATGACTGTGGGAGCGAATTCGCTCCCACAGTTGTTTTTGGGCTGGTTTCAGGATTTGCATGCACCACAAATTTCTTGTGGCGAGGGAGCTTGCTCCCGCTGGCGTGCGAAGCAGGCCCCAGCGGTTCTTCAGGGCGACCGCATCAACCGGTCTTGCGACTGCTGCGCAGCCGAGCGGGAGCAAGCTCCCTCGCCACGGGTCGTTGTCTGGCTTGATTGCTTTATGAATCAGTCCGCCAACAACACCGCCGCATCGAAACCTACCCGCAAGTTACCCCAGTGGCGGCCGCCGAAGAAGAACGGTACGTCGATCTCGGTCATGATTTCCCCGGTATCGCGCAGGTAGGTCTGCAGCAGGAAGCGCTGGACGTTGCCCGCCGCGCGCAGGCCGATCGGGTCGTTGAAGATCCGCTTGTTGCGGCAAACCGGCAAGTCCACCGCACGGTCGCCGGTCGGTGGCTTGGAAACCCAGCTGTTGTTGACCGGGCAGTAGCCCTTCGTATCGACAATGAACGAAACCTTGCCACCTGGCGTGCTGCGGGTGAGCTTGTCGCATTCTTCTTGGCAGACCCGGGCAAAGCGCTCGGTGTAGCTGGTCATGTATTGCTTGGGATCTGTACCCGGAATCAGTTTGTAGCTCTGGTCGAACAGGTTGAGGCCCTCGTCTTGCAGCGCCCCCAGACGCACCTGGAGCGTGTCGCGGCATTGGCTGGCGCGGGTGATGGCGGCGTCCAGCTTGCCGTGGCCGAGCACAAAGCGACCCAACAGCGTCTGGACCTTTTCAGCAACGCCGGACAGGTCGCGAGTAGCCGTCGCCGATTGCTGCATGCGCTGGTCGATGGACTGGCTATCGGCGTGGATCTGGGTGACCCGTTCGTTGATGCCGGTGTTGGTGTCGGCAAACTGCTGGATGTGGTCGGCGATGTCGGCGAGTTTGCCGTTGGTGGATTCGAAGTCGATGATCATGCTTTCGAAATGACCGGAGGCGCGCTCCACGACTTTCTGGGTTTCCCGGGCGCTGTGGCTGATCTGGGTCGTCTGCTGGTGGGTGGAGCTGACTTCCTGGAGCATCGCGTCGATGTCGCGCGAAATATCGTCGGTGGCGCGGCTGACGTTCTGCGCCAAGGTGCGCACTTCATCGGCCACGACGGCGAAACCACGGCCACTTTCCCCGGCGCGCGCCGCTTCAATGGCGGCGTTGAGGGCCAACAGGTTGGTCTGGGCGGAAATTTGCTGGATCAGCCCGACAATCGACTTGATGCTCGAGGAGCGCTGGTTCAAGGCATCCACCAGCGTGGCGAACTCGCCGAGGCTGGTGGAGATCTCGCTGATGTTGCCGGTCACTTCCAGCAGCTCGGCGTAGGAATCACGGGCCATGCTCAGGTTCTGCGCGGTGGTCCCCGAAATACCCTGGGTCTGGCGCGAAACCTCTTCGATACGGCCTACGGCGGTGTTGCTCTGGTCCATAACTTCCTTGGCGAAGCGTGCCTGGTGAGTAGCGCTGTCGCTGGAGTCGCTGATGTTTTTCAGCGAGCGGGCCGACTCGACGGCGATGTGCACCGTCAATGCCTGGACGTTACTGATGATCTCGCGCTGCTTGGCCAGGAAACGGTTGCAAGTCGCGGCCAGGGTGCGGATCTCATCGTGGGTCACCAGCGGCAGGTCCTTGGACAAGTCACCTTCGCCATTGGCGATCTCTTCCAGGGCCTTGGTCATGGCCGTGACGGGGCGCACGATGAGGTGGCGAAAATACCAGACCATGAAGCTGATCATGCCGAGCGTCAGGAACGCGCCGAAGAGCAAGGCATGAGTGAGGCTGTCGAGCCGCTCTTCGATTTGTCCCAGCAAAGCGCCGTCCAGTTGAGCGGTGCGCAACTGCAGCACAATGTCGGCGCGGGCACTGAGGGCCACCCAATACAGCAGGCCACTGACCAGGACCAGCAGGAAAAGGCTTGAGAGCTTTTTGGTGAGGGTATCGAAAAACTGCATCTCGATAGACTCATACAAGGCCTTTAACGTCTGCATCACTGCTCCAGGGAAAAAAGATTCGATGGCATACATTCGACCGATAGCGCCAAAGCTTTAGCGTATTCGGGCGATTTGATATCACTCTCGGATTCCGGTGCGTTTTGGCCCTGTCGCAGCAGTGGGGCAGGGATGTCAATACTCGGCGGATTGGATTAGACGAAAGTCGTACTAGCGCCTTGCCCAGCGACTGCTACGGTTTGTGTGGGAAAACAATAAAAACAAACGGGAGAACACCTCCATGTCCACTCAAAAGCAACAGGCTGCGCGTGCCTATTGGACGGAAAACCTACGCTGGATGCTGGTGCTGCTGGCCATCTGGTTCTTGGTGTCGTTCGGCTTTGGCATCTTGCTGGTTGATTCCCTCAACACCATCAGTTTCTTCGGCACGCCCTTGGGGTTCTGGTTTGCCCAGCAGGGTTCCATCTATGTCTTTGTGCTCGAGATTTTCTTCTATGTCTGGAAGATGAATCAGCTCGATCGCAAATATGACGTTCACGAAGACTGAGGCCGACGAGCATGGAAACCCAAACTCTGATCTACCTGTTCGTCGGCGCCTCGTTTGCCCTTTACATTGCGATTGCCATCTGGACGCGGGCCGGTTCCACCAGCGAGTACTACATTGCCAGTAAAGGCGTGCATCCCGTCCTCAACGGCATGGCCACCGGCGCCGACTGGATGTCGGCGGCCTCGTTCATTTCCATGGCCGGGATCATCGCCTTTGCCGGCTATGACGGTTCGGTCTACCTGATGGGATGGACCGGCGGCTACGTGCTGCTAGCGATGTGCCTGGCGCCGTACCTGCGCAAATTCGGCAAGTTCACCGTGCCCGAGTTCGTCGGGGCACGTTATTACTCGCAGACGGCGCGGGTGGTGGCGGTGATCTGCGTGATCTTCATTTCCTTTACTTACGTGGCCGGCCAGATGCGCGGTGTGGGCATCGTCTTTTCCCGTTACTTGGAAGTGGATATCAACACCGGTGTCATGATCGGCATGGCCATTGTGTTCTTCTACTCGGTGTTGGGCGGCATGAAGGGCATCACTTACACCCAGGTGGCACAGTATTGCGTAATGATCTTTGCCTACATGGTGCCGGCCATCTATATCTCGATGATGATCACCGGTAATCCAATACCGCAGTTGGGCTTTATCAGCGAAGTGACCGGCTCGGGGCAGAGCGTGATCGAGCGGCTTAACGGTCTGGGCGCCGAGCTGGGCTTCACCGCCTATACCGACGGCACCAAATCGACCACCGATGTGTTTTTCATCACCATGGCGCTGATGGTTGGTACGGCGGGCCTGCCCCACGTCATCGTGCGCTTCTTTACCACGCCTACCGTCCGGGATGCGCGCAAGTCGGCGGGCTACGCATTGCTGTTCATTGCCATTCTCTATACCACTGCACCGGCCGTGGCGGCCTTCGCCCGCACCAACCTGCTGACCTCCATCCCGAATATCAGTTACGCCACCGCACCGACCTGGTTCAAAGCCTGGGAAAATTCCGGACTGATTGCGTGGGCGGACAAGAACAACGACGGCATCATCCAATACGGCCCGGGGGCGGCTTTGGTTGGCGCGCCGAGTTTTACCGGCGAGCGCGGCGCACATGAGCAGCGGTTGCTCAAGAACCAAGTCTCGCCGGTGGCCAACGAACTGTATGTCGACAACGACATCATGGTCTTGGCCAACCCTGAAATCGCCGGCCTGCCGGGGTGGGTGATTGCATTGATCGCAGCCGGTGGCTTGGCGGCGGCGCTTTCGACCGCAGCGGGACTGCTGCTGGTGATATCCACCTCGATTTCCCACGACCTGCTCAAAAGCAACATCATGCCCAGGATCAACGAAAAGCAGGAGTTGCTCGCGGCACGTATTGCCGCCGGCGTGGCGGTGTTGATCGCCGGGTTGTTCGGCATCTATCCACCGGCATTCGTTGCCCAGGTGGTTGCGTTCGCCTTCGGGTTGGCGGCGTCTTCCTTCTTCCCGGTCATCGTCATGGGGATTTTCTCCAAGCGCATGAATCGTGAAGGGGCGATTGCCGGGATGATCGTCGGGCTGACGTTCACCTTCACCTATATCGTCTACTTCAAGTTCATCAACCCGACGATGAACACGGCTGAGCATTGGTGGCTGGGTGTATCCCCTGAGGGCATAGGCACGCTGGGGATGCTCTTCAACTTCCTCGCTGCCGTGGTGGTCTCACGCTTTACCGCGCCACCGCCGGAGCACATCCAGCATTTGGTCGAAGACATTCGTGTACCGAGGGGCGCCGGTGCCGCGGTCGACCACTGACCGGTAATCAGCGACACAAGGGGAGACAAGGGCGCCGGACTCACCATCCGGCGTCTTTTTGTGTGCGTTGAGTCAAGCGCGTAGATGTTAGAAAGATTTACTGGGAATGATTCTCAAAGTATATTCGCTCTCATTCACATCCCCTCCAGAGTGCAGCGTCTTGAATCGTTCCACCCCTCTCGCTTATCGCAATGCCCTCGTCAAATGTGTCTTGCCCGCGCTGTCCTGCTGTTTCATGGCGAGCCCCTTGAGGGCGCAGGACACCCTCGAACTGCCCACCACGGACGTGCAAGGCAGCCGGATCATTCAGGACGAAGGCTATACGGCGTCGCAAGCCAGCACGGCGAGCAAGAGCGACGTACCGATCAAGGAAGAGGCGCAATCGATCAACGTGGTGACCCAGCAGACCCTGGTGGACTATCAGGTACGCTCGTTGGACGAAGCGATGAAATTCGTCAGCGGCGTCAGTCAGGGCAACACCTTGGGCAACTCCAGGGACTCGCTGGTCAAGCGTGGTTTCGGCACCAACGACGACGGTTCGATCCTGCGCGACGGTGTGCGCTCGAACCTGGGCCACAACTTCAGCGCCACCACCGAGCGGGTCGAAGTGCTCAAGGGCCCGGCGTCGATGCTCTACGGCGCGCTGGAACCCGGCGGGTTGATCAACGTCATCAGCAAGAAGCCGGAATATAGCCAGAGCACCACATTGAGCGGTTCGGCCTACAGCGAGGGCGGCGGCACCATGGCCCTCGATACCACGGGGCCGCTGGGCGACACGGGCTTGGCCTATCGCCTGATCGCCGAGCGCGGCCATGAGGATTACTGGCGCAACTATGGCGTCAACGAAAGCACCCTGGTGGCGCCGTCGTTGGCCTGGACCGGCGAGCGGGCTTCGTTGAACTTGAGTTACGAGTACAACGAATATTCCAACCCGTTTGACCGGGGGACGATGTTCACCGATGGGCATCCGGCCGACATCGACTATGACAAGCGCATGGATGAGCCATGGGCCAAAAGTGTGGGGATTCGTGAGACGGCTACCGCGCGGTTCGAATATGAGCTGAGCGATGCGTGGAAGACGCGGGTGACTTATGGCTGGAACAATGATCGGTACAGTCTTTCGATTGCGCAGCCCGCTACGCTCACAGGAAATGTTCTGCGTCGCAGGGCCAATGGCGCTCATTACGATGATGAGACCCGTTACGCCAGTTGGGATTTCATCGGTAAGCAAGAGCTGCTCGGCCAACGTCATGATTTGTTGTTCGGCGTTGATAACCAGGTCTCTGATCAATTCCGGGGCAAGACCTATCGTGGCAATCCGCGGCCTGGCTTCGACATAACTTCACCGGTTTACGGCAACCTGCCAGAGCCGAGTTTGGTCAGCACTACCGACAGTGACCTGCGAAACCAGTTGAATTCCAGCTCCGTGTACTTGAAAGACAACTGGCATCTGGATGACCGCTGGATTCTTGTATTCGGTGGTCGTTATCAGCATTACGACCAGTACAGTGATCAAGGTCTAGGCAGTGATTATGATGTCAATCGCGATGACAACGGCGACGCCTTCGTACCCTTTCTTGGTTTGGTTTACAAAGCCACCGAAACATTGTCGCTGTATGGCAACTACAGTGAATCGTTCAAACCCAATGATGTAGTCGACAGGGATCGCCGCACCTTTAAACCGGAAGAAGGCCGCAGCTACGAAATCGGCGCCAAATACGATCCGCTGCCGGGCTTGAACATCAATCTGGCCTTATTCGATATCGTCAAGAAGAACGTCGTGACCACCGTTGAGGATGTCTCCGAAGCCGCCGGCAAAGTCGGCTCCCAGGGCTTGGAACTCGACATCACCGGTCGCCTCGCCGATCGCTGGGACCTGATCGGCACCTACGCCTATACCCACACGGAAATCCTCGATGACCCGAATAATGAAGGTCACCGCTTGCCCGACGCCCCTAAGCACACCGCCAGCCTGTATCTGTCCCATCACCTGAACGTCCCAGCCGAATTCGGTGCCTGGCACGCTGGCGCCGGTGCTCGCTATGTCGGTGAGCGGGCCGCCAATGCTGCCAACGATTTCTGGCTCAGCAGCTACACCGTTGCCGACGCCTTCGTGCGCTGGGAATCGCCGGTGTTCGGTCACAAGACCTCGTTGCAGCTGAACGTCGACAACCTGTTCGACAAGCAGTACTACCCGTCGTCTACCGGCAGCGAGTTGCAGGTCAACGTCGGCGAGCCGCGTACCGCCAGGTTGAGCGCCAGCGTGACGTTTTAATCGTGACATCCTGATCAGAAGGCACCCACAAAAAATGCCCGGACTTCAAAATCCGGGCATTTTTTTCGCAGGTCACTTTTCTTTAGTTCGCTGTCGCGAACAGTGCCGGCTTATAGCATCGAGCAGACGCACCTAAGCGCGCCCGCTGTATGGGCGGTTCGCACCCTTACGGGAATAAATCCCCTCGCCACAGATGAAACGTGCCTACAGTGAATGGGTATAAATTTCCCCTTTTCAGGGCATTTAAGGTTGCCGTCCCGTCTCGTTGCACCGATTCGACCCGTTTGTCGACCCGTCGCGGCGATTCGAAACAAACGTTTCAGCCTTCAAACGCCCTTGCGTCGCGAAATCGAAAGGAAATTTCGCTTTTTCGTCGTCCTGCGACGGTTTTTCCAGCATTGTTTCGATCCATGGCACTTAGGCACAGCCTTTGCTTCGGCTCCGAGAGAACGAACCAGCGAGGTATTCGAGACGTAAACACAAGGGGGGCGCACGTCATCCAGACGCAACGGCCTTAACCAGAGACCCATGCCTATCGAGGTGCTCAGAAAAACAGGGCTCATAAAAACAAGGCAAGGCCAGACTTGGTGGAATGACGACGTAATAAGAAATGCCGTGTACGACACGGCTGGGAGTTGGCTATGCCCCACGCTTTTTTCAACGAAATGTATGACGCAAAGGGTGACTGCCGCCCGCATTACCAAGCTTTCAAGCGCTGGCTGGCGGACACGCCGCTGGAGCTGTTGGAGCAACGCCGGCGCGAAGCCGACCTGCTGTTCCATCGGGCGGGCATTACGTTCACGCTCTATGGCGACGAGCAGGGCACCGAGCGCCTGATCCCGTTCGACATCATTCCCCGCAGCATCAAGGCCAGCGAATGGCAGATGGTCGAGCGCGGCTGCATCCAGCGCGTCCAGGCCCTGAACATGTTCCTGGCCGATATCTACCACGGGCAACGCATTCTCAAGGAAGGCATCATTCCGGCCGAGCAGGTGCTGGCCAACGAGGGTTACCAGATCGCGATGCAAGGCCTGGACCTGCACCGTGGCATCTACGCCCATATCGCTGGCGTCGACCTGGTTCGCGACGGCGATGGCAGCTATTACGTGCTGGAGGACAACCTGCGTACGCCCAGTGGCGTGAGCTACATGCTCGAAGATCGCAAGATGATGATGCGTCTGTTCCCCGAGCTGTTCGCCGCCCAGCGCGTGGCGCCCATCGACCACTATCCGAATTTGCTGCTCGATACCCTCAAAAGCTCAAGTCCGTTGGAAAATCCGACCGCCGTGGTGCTGACGCCGGGGCGTTTCAACAGTGCCTATTTCGAACATGCGTTCCTGGCTCGGGAGATGGGCGTCGAACTGGTGGAAGGTGCGGACCTGTTCGTGCGCGATGACCACGTCTACATGCGCACCACCGCCGGTCCCCGGCAGGTCGATGTGATCTACCGTCGCCTCGACGATGCCTATCTTGATCCGCTGTCGTTCAATCCCGATTCCATGCTGGGTGTGCCCGGACTGATCTCAGTCTATCGTTCCGGCAACGTGGTATTGGCGAACGCGGTCGGCACTGGCGTGGCGGATGACAAGTCGATCTATCCCTATGTCGACGAGATGATCCGTTTCTACCTCACCGAAGAACCGATCCTGAAGAATGTGCCCACCTGGCAGTGCCGCAAACCACAGGATCTGTCCCATGTGCTGGCCAACCTGCCCGATCTGGTGGTCAAGGAAACCCAGGGCTCCGGTGGCTACGGCATGCTCGTGGGGCCTGCCGCCACCGCAGCGGAAATCGAAGACTTCCGCGCCCGCCTCAAGGCCAGGCCCGAGGCCTACATCGCCCAACCGACCTTGAGCCTGTCGACGTGCCCGACCTTTGTCGAAAGCGGCATCGCCCCGCGCCACATCGATTTGCGTCCGTTCGTGCTATCGGGCAAGGAGACCCGCCTGGTACCCGGCGGCCTGACCCGTGTGGCCCTTCGCGAGGGCTCGCTGGTGGTGAATTCGTCCCAGGGCGGCGGCACCAAAGACACTTGGGTAGTGGAGGATTAAGACATGCTTTCAAGAACCGCTTCTGACCTCTATTGGATGTCCCGCTACCTGGAACGCGCCGAGAACCTGGCACGCATGCTCGAAGTCAGTTATTCGCTGTCGCTGATGCCCCAGGCCGGGCGCAGCGATGGGCACGCCGAGCTGGCGATGTCGCTGTTGTCGGCCGGTACGCTGGACGATTACAACGCCCGTTATGACGCGCTCAACACCGAACGCATGCTGCACTTTTTTGCGCTGGACGAAACCAACCCCGGCAGTATCTATAGCTGCCTGCGTGCTGCACGAACCAATGCCCATGCCGTGCGCGGGCGTATCACCGCCGATATGTGGGAGAACATCAACGCCACCTGGTTGGAGATGCGCAACATCGCCAGCAACGGCCTGGGCCGCTACGGCATCAGCCATTTCTGCGAATGGGTCAAGGAACGTTCGCACCTATTCCGTGGCGCGACGTCGGGCACGATCATGCGCAACGACGCCTATTGCTTCATTCGCCTGGGCACCTTCATCGAGCGGGCCGACAACACCTTGCGCCTGCTGGACGCGCGCTACGAAATGTTCGGCGAGGAGTCGGAGGAGGTCAGCGACAATTCGGCCCGTGGCTACTATCAATGGAGTGCCTTGTTGCGGGCGCTGTCCTCGTTCGAGGCGTTCAACGAGATCTATCGCAACGCGCCCAATGCCGAGCAGGTTTCGGAAATGCTGCTGCTGCGAGCCGACGTTCCGCGCTCGCTGCACGCCTGCATCGAAGAACTGGACCATATCCTCGCCAGCCTGCCGGGCAACAACGGCCGTCCAGCCCAGCGCCTGGCCGCCGAGCTGAACGCGCGCCTGCGCTATTCGGGGATCGATGAAATCCTTGCGTCGGGCCTGCATCAATGGCTGACCGAACTCATCGGCCAGATCCGTCATCTGGGCCAGACCGTCCACGAGTCCTATCTGGAGGTGGTATGAAACTGTCCATACGCCACGACACGACTTACAGCTACGCCGATGAAGTCTGCACCAGCATCCAGTTCTTGCGCCTGACGCCCAAGGACAGCCAGCGCCAGCGGATTTTGCAATGGCACCTGGAATTGCCGCGCCTGGTGCGCAGTCAGCTCGACCCTTACGGCAACATTTTGCATGTGATGACCATGGACGAACCTCACGGCGCCCTGGTGCTGACCGCTTACGGTGAGGTGCAAATCCACCAGGCGGTGGAAATGGAACCTGATAGCCAATCGCCGCTGCCGTTCCTGCGCACCAGCCACCTGACGCAGATTGATGACAACCTCAGCGCCTTTGCCATTGCCCAATGCGGAGCACGGCGCGATCGTTCGGCGCTGTCCGACTTGATGAACGGCCTCGCCGAGCGCATGCCCTACAGCCCTGGCACCACCGCCGTCAGCAGCACCGCCGCCGAAGCATTTGCCGGTGGCGCGGGCGTCTGCCAGGACCATACCCATGCATTCGTGTCCTGCGCCCGCAGCTTGGGCGTACCGGCGCGTTATGTGTCCGGCTACCTGTGCACCGAAGATGAAAATCACCTGGCCAGTCATGCCTGGGCCGAAGCCTGGCTGGGCGACGGCTGGTACAGCTTCGACGTGACCAACCGCCTGACCCGCCCCGACCGACACCTGAAACTGGCGGTCGGGCTGGACTACCTCGACGCCTGCCCGGTGCGCGGCATGCGTCGCGGCGGCGGGGCGGAGCAGATGCACGCGCGGGTGCAGGTGAGTTCGATGGTGCAGGTGCAGCATCAGTAATTCGTCTGTCGCAGTTAAGGCCAGATCGCGATGACTTTCGCCCGGGCAACCCAGAACCTGTCATCATCGCGCTTCGCAACACGCCCTTAATCGAGGAACAGCGCCATGGACGATGTACAGCAATTGGGCGAAATGCTCCGCCACTACGCCGACAGCGAAGCGCACAAGCAGCAACAGCACCAGGCCCAGTCCGCGGTCTGGGCTGAGCAGATCGAGGCGTTGTACGGACAAATCGAGCAGTGGTTGGCGCCGGTCATGGCGCCGAACCTGTTGGAATTGCATCGTGAGGCGTATGTCGCTCATGGGCCGAGTGTTCCTGCCGAGACGTCCGGATTCAAGACCCAAAAACTGACATTGTCCATTACCGGCAAGCCGGTTGAGTTTGTGCCGGATGTGATGGGGGCGGGCGGATTGATTTCCTTGTCAATCATGGGCCTGACCGCCGCCCGCCACGGCAGCATTTCCCTGGTTTGCCAACCGCCATCGACACAGTGGCAATGGCGTCGGACCAACGGGTTGAAGGATCCGGATACGTTCGTTTTCGATGCGGGTTTTCTCGCCCAGCAGTTGCAGAGCCTGATACCGCGCGAGCGAGGCTGAATACACTAGAACCGGGCAAAACCCTGCGCATTGGCTATACCCTGATAACCCCAACCAAAAGCATCTCCTCCAAAATTGGTATCTGCCCGCAAGTAGGAAAAGGACACCCCCCGCCATTGGCGATCGAGACGGGGCTGGGGTCCCAGACTTTATAGACATTGACGGGGTCTTTTACAGTGAGCCGATGGGTCACGCCCGAACAAAGGAACGCGGGTTGAGAGTCGGTTCGATTGCAGTTGGGGAAATTGCGATGGGAGAGGGTGGTCAGATAGGCGGCGGTGCCAGGTCCATCGTGTATTTCCACACCGTTGATATGGGGGATTTCAGGTGGCTTTGTCGCAAGCGGCGTGCAACTGAATAGCAAGTCGATCAACAGCAGCCCATTGATCCTTGCATCAGTTGCCGCAGCTCTTTGCCCCTTCGCTGAGGTAACAAGTGTCTCACTGTGTCACTTCCTGATCGGATGCGACATAAGCGAAGGTGGCGCTTCCGGTAGCGCTACTGGCAGGCGTCACACGAATGATCGGCACGACAATTTTCGGATCGGTGGAGTTGTAGAAGTCGCGTTGGTTGTATCGAGCATCAGCCAATCCTGCGTTGTCGCCCCCCGCCACAAAAAAGAACGCCATGAGGGGAAACGTGTTAGGCCGCCCTGGCGTCCAGGTTTTTAGTATGACTTCGTTGTGCCCATTGAAGCCGGTCGCACCAATCAAGCCCTTGGCCAGCAACGACTGGTAGAACGCAGGCCCGGCGAGCTGATTGCGACCATCGCTGACATCAAAACCGCATTGGCGCAGATACGGCTGCCCTCCGGGGATGCTCCAGACGTCCGTCCACTGCTGCGCGGTGGTCACGCCAGCGTTCTGGCATAGTTGGCTTTGAACTGGATAATCCTTGTGAGGCCCGCATACCTCGGTCAAGCTCCGGTGCCAGCCCCACGCATCCATTGGATAGGCGCACAGATAGTCCAGGTCAATCTTGTCAGGCGGTGCGCCGAAGATAGGATAAAGGATATAGCCGTTGCCATGCCCCCATGCCAGCCTTCCAAAATTGACATCTGCCCGTAGATAAGAGAAGGATACGCCGCCACTGGCTATGGAGGTTGGGCTGGGGTCCCAGACTTTGTAAACTCCATCGGGGTCTTTTACCGTCACCCTCAGAGTGACACCCGAGCAAAGGAATGAAGGTTGGGAGTCAGAGCTATTGCAGTTGGCATATTTGCGCTCGTAAAGCGTGGTCAGAAAGGCAGCGGTCTCCGGCCCATTGATTACCAGGACCCAATCGAAGTTTGCGACGCTAGGCGGTGCCGTGGTGACTTGCGAGCAACCGAACATTAACGCGATTAACAGCAGACCCATTGATTTACGCACGGTACGTTCTCCTGCAGAGGAACAGCAGCGTCAGGTATTGATCGAGATGGTGGTCAAGTCGAAAGCCCGGGTCAGGCAATCAGTCTCAGAAGCCATGAAAAAATAATCGGCGTGTTGGTGTCGGTTTCCCTGAGCGTCCAGTTGACCATGATGGGACGCCCCCGGTTTTCGGCTATCCAGGCCGGGGGCACGGCCAGGTCGGTCTGGCTGGTACCGGCTGTGATTCGGATTTCCTCGCCGTAACGTGTAGTCACGCCATGCAGGGCCGCTCGTGCGGTATGGGGTGTGAACAGCGCGGGATGGTAAGCCCTGAGATTGGTCTTGCTGTCGTTCAGCGTCGGCTCCCGTAGCGGGTATTTTTGCGGCGTGACCGTAATGTCCAGGTCTTTCGACGGGATATCCGCCGCCGTGCCAGGCAGCCTGACGGTATAGCGGATCTCTGCACGGGTACCGATGCAATCCACCACTTCGTTCCGGGGCACCTGGAAGTTCAGGGTCTGTCCGGCAAACGATACGGTCTGGACTTCGCTTCCGTAAGTCGAGTTACGCCCAAGCCAACTCACCTTTACCGTCTGCCCAGGAGCTGACCCGATGTAGTTCACTTCGACGTTGGCGAATTGAGCCTCGTAGAAGTCTCTTTCGAAGTTCAGGCGCTCGCCGTTGAGTTCCCTGGCCTCCACTACCCTGGGTTTTTTCAGGTCGAGTGCCGGTTGGCGAACATGCACATCGATGTTAGTGGTTCTAGACCATATCGCTTGTGGGCCGCTGGAGTTGCCCAGTTGATCGGTGACCCTGAACCGCAAGGCGAACCTGGGATTGTCTTGCCAGAAGTCGGCGGCTCTCAGAATGATCTCGACTCTGCCGGCAGCGGCCTCGTTGGCATTAACGGGGTACTCCATTTCCCGGCTGTCACGATCTAGTGTGATGACATCTCTTTCCCTCATGTAGGGGTAGCTGAGGGTCACGATCACCCCTTGGGCTGCCCTTGCCGCATCCACGCCGTTGGCGATGACGTCGGCGGGCAGGGCCAGAGACAGGTACGTGTTGTCGCCGGGTGTAGAGACCTCGCCCCCCGGCTGTGGTCGGTGGAACAGTACGGTCAAAGGCGACGATGTTACGGGAACTGTCTGGCCAACACGGAGTACGCTCAGGCGCATCTGGTTGATACCGTTGCTCAGCAAGGCATCCGGCAACGGGAACGTGAAATTTTGATTTTCTTCGCCCGGCAGAATGGTCTTGTTCAGGACGGGGATGTCGGAATTACCCAGCAACAGGCGGGCGTCGTCATAGGCGAAATGGTTGATCCAAGGCTCCACCAACAGGGGCAAAAACCCATTGGACAGTAAACGCAGCGGGACACCGCCGTGTGGGTTCGCTGGGTGCACAACCGACACCATCCCCAGGATGATGACAGGGTCAATTATCAGGATTTCTTTGTCTTCGTTCCGGCTGGTCATTTCGCGTGTTCCTGCTTGTTAAGGGCGATCAGCTTTATCGTCTTGGCGAGTTGTTCCATCAAACCTCCAGCAGCTAGCTTTCTCTACTGTCAAGTCTGACAGGTGAGCTAGAAACCCGACAAAAGGTAGCCATCGCTAGGGACTGGCTTGGGGGTTCATGCGCGTGATTCCAGCGTCTTGGCTCCAGGTGCTTTGGACCAATGGACGCGAAACGGACATCTAAAAATGGGTGCGCCGCCGTAAAGTCAGGGTGCGACTTCAGGTAAGGGCGTGCCGTGGTTACAGCCTGCGGCCACGGTCAGGCTGTAGCCCACGTCGGGTCTCCATGGCTCAAGGTTCCATTGCGGCTTATCTCGAGCGGTGACAACGTGGCAGATCAACTGATGCCGAAGTCCGTGGGTGTTGGTCCACAGGCGATTATTGGAATAGTCGCGAGTGAGCTCGTCCCATAGATAGGCGGTTCCCTCCGGCGGTGTTCTTCTTGCGCAGGTTGTAGGCGTGATGGAGAACGACCATTCAAAGTCTCGATACATCCATTGTGCGCTTTCAATGTACTTGTCGCAGCGCTCGACGGTTTGTATGAAACTGTCGGCAGGTCTGGGCGCAGCCTGCGGTATTTGCTCTGCGCTGGTCGACCCCATATGCAGTATCAGGCCGATACTCAACAGCAGGGGCGGGCACGCGCGCGTCGTCGAATGACTGGAGTAATGCAATGAGGTATTCATGAACACCTTTGTCTGTTGGAACATAGGTAAAGAAGGCGCCACTGGCGCTGGTTAGTAAGACACCGGCGCGGAAGGGTGTGGGGCGTCCAGTTGCCGATGTTTTTTAATGCTAGTTAACTGGTCTGCAAGTTTATGAATGAACGATGCCGACCCTCCTGAACTATGGGTTAACGTTGATATGCCGAAAACTCCCGCTGCCATGTGCATACTTTCTCCATTTGGCAAGTGCCTCCATCTAACCTCTGGCGTTGGGCTTTGGCTACTGTCAGGTCTGACAGGTAGCTTGATAAAAATGGGATATTCCCATTCCGTTCGTCGCATTCCCTTGGCAAGACGGTTTTTTTGGAGCCACGTTTTATCTTTTTCTTATCGTTGGCTATACCTGTAGTTCCGCCCCCGTCAGGTGCGGCCTACAGGAGTGACAGCATGAAGTTCGCGTCTATGATCGGCACCGTTTGCATCGCCTCGCTCGCCTTGGCGGGGTGCTCCAGCAAGATCACCCAGCCGGATGAATACTCCGGTTTCCTGGGTGATTACAGCCGGCTCAAGGAGGAGAAGTCGCCGTCGGGGGCTGCGGTGATGCGCTGGATCGATCCGAAGATCGACCTGGCCAAGTACTCCAGCGTCTATATCGAACCGACACAGCTTTATCCCAAGCCGCAACCTACGGTGAAGATCCCGGCGGCCACGTTGGCCGGAATCACCAGCTACTACGACCAGGCGCTCAAGCGCGAAGTGGGCCGCTCCCTGCCGTTGGCGACCAGCCCAGGGCCGGGGGTGCTGGTGGTGCGCGCCGCCATCACGGCCGTCAGCAGCAAGACCGAGGGATTGAAACCGTATGAAGTGATCCCGATCGCCCTGGTGGCCGCCGCGGTCAGCACTGCCAGCGGCATTCGCGACCAGGAAACCACGCTGGGCACCGAGGCGGTGTTCCTTGATGGCGGCAGCAACACGGCCATTGCCCAAGTGGTGCGCAAGGGCACGGGTAAGCCGTTGTCGAACGAGTCCCAGGTCATGAAGGCCGATGACGTCAAAGCTGTGATCGATGGATGGGCATCTGATCTTCATCAGTCATATGTGAAACTCAAGGCTGAATAACAGGTCCCTTCGCTCGTAGGATCCGTGAGTTTTTATGCGCAGGCATAGGTCGCGGATCCAATTCGTGGTTAACTCCGGCCTCATCATTTTCAAACCTGTCAGAAGGAATCCGTTCATGGCTCAAGTCACCCTCAAAGGCAATCCGGTCCAAGTCAACGGCCAATTGCCACAAGCCGGTTCCAAGGCGCCAGCCTTTTCCCTGGTTGCCGGCAATCTGTCGGACGTTTCCCTGAAGGATTTCGCCGGCAAGCGCAAGGTGCTGAACATTTTCCCAAGCGTTGACACCCCAACCTGCGCCACCTCCGTGCGCAAATTCAACGCCCAGGCCAACGAGCTGAACAACACCGTGGTGCTGTGCATCTCCGCCGACCTGCCATTCGCCCAAGCGCGTTTCTGCGGTGCCGAAGGTCTGGAAAACGTTCAGAACCTGTCGACCCTGCGCGGTCGCGAATTCATCGAGAACTACGGCGTTGCCATCGCCGACGGCCCGCTGGCCGGCCTGACTGCTCGTGCCGTGGTCGTGCTGGACGAAAACGACAACGTGCTGCACAGCGAACTGGTCAAGGAAATCGCCGAAGAGCCGAACTATGACGCTGCGCTTGCTGCTCTGAAATAAGTGGCCTGAAATAAGCCGTCACCAATAAAGTATTTATTACAATTGTTAACGGTCTGGCCTGTCCAGGCCGTTTTCATTTTTGTTTCAAGGCTTTAGCCGACTTAGCGGAACGTAAGCCAAAGGTAAATTGCCGGTAAAGGCGCTTTGCTAAAACCTCGCCAGTGCTTATCGTTCAGCCTCCCGTAAAAGAAGCCCACGCGCCCAATGGTTGACCATTCAATGCAATCCTCTGTATCCCGCAACTCCCGTCGCTGGTTATTCGGCCTGTTCGTCGTCTTGGTCGTCGCGCTGCTGGCCTGGAAGTTCTGGCCCGCCGGCACCGATCAGAAAGCCGGGGCCGGGCAGAAAGCAACCGCTGGTCATACGGGACGAGCGGGCGGCATGCGGCCCGGATTTGGTGGGGCGACCGGACCGATTCCGGTACGGGTGGCGCCAGCAGCCACGGGGGATTTTCCGTTGTACTACAAGGCGCTGGGCACGGTGACGGCGCTCAACACCATCAACGTGCGCAGCCGGGTGGGCGGCGAGTTGGTGAAGATTGCCTTTGAAGAAGGGCAAATGGTCAAGGCCGGAGATCTACTGGCTGAAATCGACCCCCGTCCGTACCAGAACGCCTTGCTCCAGGCCGAAGGCACGCTGCTGCAGAACCAGGCTCAATTGAAGAACGCCCAGGTCGATCTGGAGCGCTATCGCGGCTTGTACGCCGAAGACAGCATCGCCAAGCAGACCCTCGACACCGCCGCTGCGTTGGTGGGTCAGTACCAAGGCACGGTCAAGACCAACCAGGCGGCGGTCAACGACGCCAAGCTCAACCTGGAATTCACCAAGATCCGCGCTCCGATCACCGGTCGCGTAGGCTTGCGTCAGTTGGACGTCGGCAACCTGGTGGCGGCCAACGACACCACGGCCCTGGCGGTCATCACCCAGACCCAGCCGATCAGCGTGGTATTCACCCTCCCGGAAAATAGCCTCGAAACCGTGCTGGCCCGCTACCGCAGCGGGGCGAAACTGCCGGTCGAGGCGTGGGACCGGGGCGACGTCAAGCTCCAGGCCAGCGGTGTGCTGCAAAGCCTGGACAACCAGATCGATGTGACCACCGGCACCTTGAAGTTCAAGGCCCGCTACGAAAACCGCGATCAATCGTTGTTTCCCAACCAGTTCGTCAACGTGCGCCTGCTGGCCGACACGCTCAAAGGCGTGGTCCTGGCGCCGACCGCTGCGATTCAGTTCGGCACCAACGGCACCTTCGTCTATGCCCTGGACGGCGACAAGAAGGTCACCATCAGGAAGCTCAAGGTCGGCGCCAGCGATGGCGAGCACACGGTCGTTACCGAAGGACTGGCAGCCGGCGACCGGGTAGTGCTCGAAGGCACCGACCGCTTGAAGGAAGGCAGCGAAGTGGAGGTGGTCAACGACAGCCAGGACGTGCCGACCACGCCGACCGGGCACCTGCAAGGCAAGAGCGCCGCGGCCCCGACTGAACCGGCCGTGGCCGATAAGGCGAAAAAGGGCGGCGCATGAATTTCTCGCGGCTGTTCATTCTCCGCCCGGTCGCCACGACCCTGAGTATGCTGGCCATTGTCCTGGCCGGCCTGATCGCCTATCGGCTGCTGCCGGTGTCGGCGTTGCCCCAGGTCGATTACCCGACCATCCGCGTGATGACCCTGTACCCGGGCGCCAGCCCCGATGTCATGACCAGCGCCGTGACCGCGCCCCTGGAGCGGCAGTTCGGGCAGATGCCGGGCCTGACGCAGATGGCGTCCACCAGTTCCGGCGGCGCCTCGGTGATTACCCTGCGCTTCAGCCTCGACGTCAACATGGACGTCGCCGAGCAGCAGGTGCAGGCCGCGATCAACGCCGCCACCAACCTGTTGCCCAACGACCTGCCGGCGCCGCCGGTGTACAACAAGGTCAACCCGGCGGACACCCCGGTGCTGACCCTGGCGATTACTTCCAAGACCATGCTGTTGCCCAAGCTCAATGACTTGGTGGATACGCGCATGGCGCAGAAAATCGCCCAGATCAGTGGCGTCGGCATGGTCACCATTGCCGGCGGCCAACGCCAGGCCGTGCGGATCAAGGTCAACCCCGAGGCCCTGGCGGCCGCCGGCCTTAACCTGGCGGACGTGCGCACCCTGATCGGCGCTTCCAACGTCAACCAGCCCAAGGGCAATTTCGATGGCCCGACCCGGGTCTCGATGCTCGACGCCAACGACCAGTTGACCTCACCCAAAGACTACGCCGAACTGATCCTGGCCTACGCCAACGGCGCGCCGTTGCGGCTCAAGGACGTGGCACAGATCGTCGATGGCGCGGAAAACGAACGCCTTGCGGCTTGGGCCAACGAAAACCAGGCCGTGCTGCTGAACATCCAGCGCCAGCCCGGGGCGAACGTCATCGAAGTCGTCGACCGGATCAAGGCCCTGTTGCCGAGCATCACCGACAACTTGCCGGCCGGCCTCGACGTGACCGTGCTCACCGACCGCACCCAGACCATCCGCGCCTCGGTCACCGACGTGCAACATGAGCTGCTGATCGCTATCGCCCTGGTGGTGATGGTGACGTTCCTGTTCCTGCGTCGGGTCAGCGCCACCCTCATTCCTTCGGTGGCCGTGCCGCTGTCGCTGATCGGTACGTTCGGCGTGATGTACCTGGCCGGTTTCTCCATCAACAACCTGACGCTGATGGCGCTGACCATCGCCACCGGTTTCGTGGTGGACGACGCTATCGTCATGCTGGAGAACATCGCCCGTTACATTGAGGAGGGCGACAGCCCGATGCAGGCGGCGCTCAAGGGTGCGAAGCAGATTGGCTTCACCTTGATTTCCCTGACCCTGTCGCTGATCGCGGTGTTGATTCCGCTACTGTTCATGGCCGACGTGGTTGGACGTTTGTTCCGTGAGTTCGCCATCACCCTGGCGGTGGCCATCCTGATCTCGCTGGTGGTGTCGCTGACCCTGACGCCGATGATGTGCGCCCGATTGCTCAAGCGCGAGCCCAAGGAAGAAGAGCAGGGCCGCTTCTACCGCGCCAGCGGAGCCTGGATCGATTGGCTGATCGCGGCCTACGGACGGAAATTGCAGTGGGTGCTCAAGCATCAGCCGCTGACGTTGCTGGTGGCCTTGGGCAGTCTGGTGCTGACGGTGGTGTTGTACCTGGCCGTGCCCAAGGGCTTTTTTCCGGTACAGGACACCGGCGTGATCCAGGGCATTTCCGAAGCGCCGCAATCGATATCCTTTGCCGCCATGAGCGAGCGCCAGCAGCAATTGGCCAAGGTCATCCTCACCGACCCAGCGGTGGAAAGCCTGTCGTCGTACATCGGCGTCGATGGCGACAATGCCACGCTCAACAGCGGGCGTTTGCTGATCAACCTCAAGCCCCACAGCGAACGGGACGACAGCGCTACCGAAATCATCGCCCGCTTGCAGCCGCAGCTGGACCGTTTGGTGGGCATCCGCCTGTTCATGCAACCGGTGCAGGACCTGACCATCGAGGACCGGGTCAGCCGCACCCAGTATCAATTCAGCCTGTCGTCACCGGACGCCGAGTTGCTCAGCCTGTGGAGCGGCCGTCTGGTCGAGGCCTTGGCCCAGCAGCCGGAACTGACCGATGTCGCCAGCGATTTGCAGGACAAGGGCTTGCAGGTTTACCTGGTGATCGACCGCGACGCCGCTTCGCGCCTGGGCGTGTCCGTGTCGAACATCACCGATGCGCTGTACGACGCTTTCGGCCAGCGCCAGATCTCAACCATCTACACCCAGGCCAGCCAGTACCGGGTGGTGCTGCAAGCCCAGGCCGGCGAACGGATCGGTCCCCAGGCCCTGGACCAGATACACGTCAAGACCACCGATGGTGGGCAAGTGCGGTTGTCGAGCCTGGCCCGGGTGGAAGAGCGCCAGGCGCAACTGGCTATCGCCCACATCGGCCAGTTCCCGGCGGTGATGATGTCCTTCAACCTGGCGCCGGGCGTTGCCCTCGGGCACGCCGTCGATGTGATCGAAAAGGTCCAGCAAGACATCGGCATGCCGGTAGGTGTGCAGACCCAGTTCCAGGGCGCGGCCGAGGCATTCCAGGCGTCGCTGTCGAGCACGTTGCTGCTGATCCTGGCAGCGGTGGTGACCATGTACATCGTGCTGGGGGTTTTGTACGAGAGCTATATCCATCCGATCACGATTCTCTCCACGTTGCCGTCGGCGGCCATCGGCGCCTTGCTGGCGTTGATCCTCAGCGGTAATGACCTGGGCATGATCGCGATCATAGGCATCATCTTGCTGATCGGCATCGTCAAGAAAAACGCGATCATGATGATCGACTTCGCCCTGGACGCCGAACGCAACCAGGGCCTGGATCCGCAGACGGCCATCTACCAGGCCGCGCTGTTGCGCTTTCGGCCGATCCTGATGACCACCCTGGCGGCGCTGTTCGGCGCGGTACCGCTGATGCTCGCCACCGGCTCCGGCGCCGAACTGCGCCAGCCGTTGGGTTTGGTGATGGTGGGCGGCTTGCTGGTCAGCCAAGTGCTGACGCTGTTCACCACGCCGGTGATCTACCTGTATTTCGACCGCTTGGGGCGGCGCTTTGCCCGGCCTGAGGCGAAAGAGGTGGGGGTATGATGGCTTCCCAGGATTGCAGCGGCTTTTTGTGGCGAGGGGATTTATCCCCGTTTGAGTGCGCAGCACTCACCAAAAGGGCTGCTGCGCACCCCAGCGGGGATAAATCCCCTCGCCACAAAAGCCTCGCCAACGCTTGTGGCCGGTGTCTTGATGCCTGGGGTGGCGGCCGATGAACCTCTCCGGCCCCTTCATCCGTCGCCCGGTAGCAACCATGCTACTGAGCTTTGCCATCATGCTGCTCGGCGGCGTGTGCTTCGGCCTGCTGCCGGTTTCGCCATTGCCGCAGATGGACTTCCCGGTGATCGTGGTCCAGGCCAATCTGCCGGGGGCCAGCCCCGAAGTGATGGCCTCCACGGTGGCGACGCCGCTGGAACGCTCTTTTGGCGCCATCGCCGGCGTCAATACCATGAGCAGCCGCTCCAGCCAGGGCTCCACGCGGGTGATCCTGCAATTTGACCTGGACCGCGACATCAACGGCGCCGCCCGCGAGGTGCAGGCCGCCATCAACGCCTCGCGCAACTTGCTGCCCAGCGGTATGCGCAGCATGCCGACCTACAAGAAGGTCAACCCGTCCCAGGCGCCGATCATGGTGTTGTCGCTGACCTCGGACGTGTTGGAGAAAGGCCAGCTCTACGACCTGGCTTCGACGATCCTGTCGCAGAGCCTGTCCCAGGTCTCGGGCGTTGGTGAAGTGCAGATCGGCGGCAGTTCCCTGCCAGCGGTGCGTATCGAACTGGAGCCGCAGTTGCTCAACCAGTACGGCGTGGCTTTGGATGACGTGCGCACGGCCATTGCCGACAGCAATGTGCGCAGGCCCAAGGGCTCGGTCGAAGACGACAAGCGGATGTGGCAAGTCCAGGCCAATGACCAGCTGGAAAAAGCCAAGGACTACGAAACACTGATCATCCGCTATCAGGACGGTTCGGTGTTGCGGCTCAAGGACGTCGCCAAGGTCAGCGACAGCGTCGAGGATCGCTATAACAGCGGTTTCTTCAACAACGATGCCGCCGTGCTGCTGGTGATCAACCGCCAGGCCGGCGCCAACATCATCGAGACCGTCAACGAAATCAAGAACCAGCTGCCGGCGTTGCAAGCTGTGCTGCCGGCCAGCGTCAAGTTGAACCTGGCCATGGACCGCTCGCCGGTCATCAAGGCCACGCTGCACGAGGCGGAAATGACCCTGCTGATTGCCGTGGCGCTGGTGGTGCTGGTGGTATTCCTGTTCCTCGGTAACTTCCGCGCTTCGCTGATCCCGACCCTGGCGGTGCCGGTGTCGCTGGTGGGCACGTTCGCGGTCATGTACCTCTACGGGTTCTCCCTGAACAACCTGTCGCTGATGGCCTTGATCCTCGCCACGGGGCTGGTCGTGGACGACGCCATCGTGGTGCTGGAGAACATTTCCCGCCACATCGACGAAGGTATGCCGCCGATGAAGGCCGCTTACCTCGGTGCCGAAGAGGTGGGCTTCACTTTGCTGTCGATGAACGCCTCGCTGGTGGCGGTGTTCCTGTCGATCCTGTTCATGGGGGGGATTGTCGAGAGTCTGTTCCGCGAGTTTTCCATCACCCTGGCCGCCGCCATTGTCGTCTCGCTTATCGTCTCCTTGACGCTCACGCCGATGCTCTGCGCTCGCTGGCTCAAGCCTCACGTGCCGGGGCAGGAGAATCGCCTGCAGCGCTGGAGCCATGGCCTCAACGAGCGAATGGTCCGTGGCTACGCGCGCACGCTCGATTGGGTGCTGCGCCATCGACGCCTGACCTTGTTGAGCCTGCTGGTGACCATCGGCGTGAACATCGCGTTATACGTGGTGGTGCCTAAAACCTTCATGCCGCAACAGGACACCGGCCAATTGATCGGCTTTGTGCGCGGTGACGACGGGCTGTCGTTCAACGTCATGCAGCCGAAGATGGAAATCTTCCGCCGCGCGGTGCTCAAGGACGAAGCGGTGCAGAGCGTGGCGGGATTCATCGGCGGTAACAACGGCACCAACAATGCCTTCATGCTGGTGCGCCTCAAACCGATCAAGGAGCGGGGGATTTCCGCGCAGAAAGTCATTGAGCGCCTGCGCAAGGAAATGCCCAAGGTGCCCGGCGGCCAATTGATGCTGATGGCCGACCAGGACCTGCAATTTGGAGGCGGTCGCGAGCAGACCACCTCGCAATACTCCTACATTCTGCAAAGCGCCGACCTGGCCTCCCTGCGCGAGTGGTACCCCAAGGTTGTCGCCGCTTTCCGCGCCCTGCCGGAACTCACCGCCATCGATGCCCGTGATGGTGGCGGGGCGCAGCAAGTCACGCTGATTGTGGACCGCGACCAGGCCAAGCGCCTGGGTATCGACATGGACATGGTCACGTCGGTGTTGAACAACGCCTACAGCCAGCGGCAGATATCCACGATCTACGACAGCCTCAACCAGTACCAGGTGGTGATGGAGGTCAACCCCAAATACGCCCAGGATCCCAAGACACTCGAGCAGGTCCAGGTCATCACTGCCGACGGGGCGCGGGTCCCGCTGTCAACGATTGCTTATTATGAAAACAGCCTGGAAGACGACCGGGTCAGTCATGAAGGGCAGTTCGCTTCCGAGGGCATTTCCTTCGATATGGCCGAAGGCGTCACGGTGGAGCAGGGCACGGCCGCCATTGAGCGGGCCATTGCCAAGCTTGGGATGCCGGAGGACGTCATCGCGAAGATGGCCGGCACTGCCGATGCCTTTGCTGCCACCCAGAAAAGCCAGCCGTTCATGATTCTCGGGGCGTTGCTGGCGGTGTACCTGGTACTTGGCGTGTTGTATGAGAGCTACATTCATCCGCTGACCATCCTGTCCACCTTGCCCTCGGCGGGGGTGGGCGCGTTGCTGTCGATCTACGTGCTGGGCAGTGAATTCAGCCTGATCTCGTTGCTGGGCCTGTTCCTGTTGATTGGCGTGGTGAAGAAGAACGCGATCCTGATGATCGATCTTGCGCTGCAGCTGGAGCGCGCCGGCCAGACGCCGCTGGAGTCGATCCGCAGTGCGTGCCTGTTGCGGCTGCGGCCGATCCTGATGACGACGCTGGCGGCGATCCTCGGCGCCTTGCCGTTGTTGCTCGGCGGTGCCGAAGGTTCGGAGATGCGCCAGCCGCTGGGCCTGACCATCATAGGCGGGCTGGTGTTCAGCCAGGTCCTGACGCTTTACACCACCCCGGTGGTCTACCTCTATCTCGATAACCTGCGCCATCGCTTCAACCGCTGGCGTGGGGTGCGCACTGATGCTGCCCTGGAAACTCCGCTATGACCGACCGTTCGCTTTCCAACCTTGCCGCACCGCTGGCGACTGCCCGTGGCTCGCGGGTACTGAGCCTGGCCCTGTGCGTGGCGATGCTTAGTGCTTGCGCGATCGGCCCGGATTACCAGCGTCCGGCCGCCGCCGCACCTGTGCAATACAAAGAGGCCCAGGGCTGGCGCCAGGCCAACCCCAGCGACGCCCTGGCCCGTGGCGCCTGGTGGGAGCTGTACGCGGATACCCGACTCAATGAACTGGTGGAGAAGCTCAACGCCTCCAACCAGACCGTGGCCCAGGCCGAGGCCCAGTATCGTCAGGCCCAGGCACTGGCGCGCAGTGCCCGTGGGGCGTTTTTCCCGACGGTGGACCTTTCCGTCGGCAAGACCCGCTCCAGCCAGGGCACCGGCAGCAGCAGTTCGAGCCTGAGCAGCTCCTCCAGCGGCATCCGCGACACCTACAGCGCCCAGGCGGGCGTGAGCTGGGAAGCGGACGTCTGGGGCAAATTGCGCCGCACCCTGGAGGCCGACGAGGCCAGCGCACAAGCCAGTTTTGCCGATCTGGCGGCGATGCGCCTGAGCCAGCAATCGGAGCTGGTGCAAAATTATTTGCAGTTGCGGGTGATTGACGAGCAGAAGCGCTTGTTGCAGACCACCGTCGACAACTACCAGCGCTCGCTGAAGATGACCGAAAACCAGTACCGCGCCGGGGTGTCCGGCAAGGACGCGGTGGCCCAGGCGCAAAACCAGCTCAAGACCACCCAGGGCGACTTGATCGATCTGATCTGGCAGCGGGCCCAGTTCGAAAATGCCATTGCCGTGCTGATTGGCCTGCCTCCGGCCGAGTTCAGCCTGGTCGAAACCCAGGACATTCCGACACTGCCACAAGTGCCGGTGGCGCTGCCTTCGCAGTTGCTCGAGCGCCGTCCGGACATCGCTTCGGCGGAACGCTCGGTCATGGCCGCCAACGCCAACATTGGCGTGGCGAAGGCCGCCTATTATCCAGACCTGACGCTGAGCCTGAGCGGCGGCTACAGCAGCAGTACCTACGACAACTGGGTGAGCGTGCCGAACCGTTTCTGGTCGGTGGGGCCGCAATTGGCGATGACCCTGTTCGACGGCGGCCAGCGCTCGGCGGAAGTCGACCGCAGCGTCGCGGCCTACGACCAGACCGTGGCGACCTATCGGCAGACCGTGCTCGACGGGTTCCGTGAAGTCGAGAATTACATGATCCAGCTCAAGGTGCTCGAAGATGAGGCTCGCGTTCGCCAGGAAGCGCTGGATGCCGCTCGTGAGTCCCTGCGCCTGACGCAGAACCAATACCGGGCGGGGTTGATCGGCTACCTCGACGTCGTGACCGTCCAGGCCACCGCCCTGAGCAACGAACGCAGTGTGCTTAGCTTGCAACAGAGTCGGTTGATCGCCAGCGTGCAGTTGATTGCGGCGCTGGGGGGCGGTTGGGATGGGCAGTTGCAGGCAAGCGACAAACCATAATCGCGTCAGGCTTTTGTGGCGAGGGAACTTGCTCCCTCGCCACGGGGGATTCGCTGGCCACCAGTCCCGCTTTTGGCCGATGCACTGCCTACGTCCTTTCACGCTGGCTTGTTATAGTTCAGGCCTCTCCCAGCACGGTAAAGGATCACTGCCATGTCGCAATACAAAGCGTTCAACGTCGAACTTGCAGACAACATCGCCCATGTGCAGATCAATCGCCCGGACAAGATCAACGCGATGAACGCTGCGTTCTGGACTGAGATCATCGACATCTTCCAGTGGGTCGACGATACCGACGAAGTGCGGGTGGTGGTCCTGAGCGGTGCGGGCAAGCACTTTTCGTCCGGCATCGACCTGATGATGTTGGCTGGAGTGGCTAACGAACTGGGCAAGGACGTTGGCCGTAACGCTCGCGTGCTGCGGCGCAAGATCCTGCAACTTCAGGCCTCGTTCAACGCCGTGGACAATTGCCGCAAACCGGTACTCGCGGCGGTCCAGGGCTATTGCCTGGGCGGGGCCATCGACCTGATTTCCGCCTGCGACATGCGCTACGCCGCGCAGGACGCGCAATTCTCCATCAAGGAAATCGACATCGGCATGGCCGCCGATGTTGGCACATTGCAACGCTTGCCGCGGATCATCGGGGACGGCATGCTGCGTGAACTCGCTTATACGGGACGTACCTTTGGCGCCGACGAAGCGCGGGACATTGGCCTGGTCAATCGTGTCTACAGTGATACTGCCAGCCTGCTCGACGGGGTGATGGGCCTTGCCCGGGAAATTGCCGCCAAGTCGCCGATCGCTATCACCGGCACCAAGGAAATGATCAGCTACATGCGCGATCACCGCATCGACGACGGGCTGGAATACGTCGCCACGTGGAACGCCGCCATGCTGCAATCCAACGACCTGCGCGTGGCCATGGCCGCCCATATGAGCAAACAGAAACCTGAATTTCTGGATTGATCGATCATGATTTCACGCTGGACCACCGCAGTACTCGACACCGACCTTCCCGGCGGCTGGGCCGTGGCTCGCAGCCCGGAAGGTTTTTTGTACGATGACAACGGCGCGTTGTTTCCCCGCGACTGGCTCAAGCGCCAGGACCTGTCGATCCTCGCCGAACATGGCATCGGTCACCTGGATGGCGAACCGGTCTACCTGCTGGAACTGCACAGCCCCTTGGACATTCCCGGCTGCAACTGGAAAGGCCTGCGGGCGTTCATGCTCGAGGACGACCACACGCTGTTCAAGGTGCTGGGCTATGCGGCGCAAGTCGGCACTTGGGCCCGGGAACATCGCTTTTGTGGCAGTTGCGGGCAGCGCATGAGCCAGGTTCCGCGGGAGCGGGCGATGCATTGTCAGGCGTGCGATCTGCGGCACTACCCGCGCATCTCACCCAGCATGATCGTGTTGATCACCCGTGGCGATGAAGTGCTGCTGGCCCGTTCGCCCCGTTTCGTCAGCGGTGTCTACAGCACCTTGGCGGGGTTTGCCGAACCGGGTGAGTCGGTCGAGGATTGCCTGGTGCGCGAGGTCCGCGAAGAAGTCAGCCTTGAGGTGAAGAACATCCAATACATGGGTAGCCAGTGCTGGCCGTTCCCTCATTCGATGATGCTGGGTTTCCATGCCGAGTACGCCGGGGGCGACATCGTACCCCAGGAAGACGAAATCGAGGACGCCCAATGGTTCAACGTTCACGACCTGCCGCCACTGCCGGCCTCGCGTTCCATTGCCCGCTACCTGATCGACCTCTATGTGGCTCGCCGGCTAGGCCACGCTGAACCAGTGTTGCCAGGCTAGACGCACGGTCAGGCCCAGCACCACGGTGATGAACACCGGGCGGATGAACTTCGCGCCGCCGCTGATGGCGGTGCGCGCGCCGAAGAAGGCACCGACCATCACCGACAGGCCCATGCTCAGGCCGATGATCCAATCCACCTGGCCCGAAAAGATGAACACCGACAGTGCCGCGATGTTGCTGACAAAGTTCATGCTGCGGGCTACGCCGCTGGCCTTGACCAGGTCGATGGGGTAGAGCAGCAGGCTGCTGACGGTCCAGAACGCGCCGGTTCCCGGGCCGGCTACGCCGTCATAGAAACCCAGGGTGAAGCCTTGGGGCGACTGCCAGGTCTTCTTGATCGGCGCGTCACTGTCCAGCGGCGCCTTGGGTGTGCCGCCGAACAGCAGGTACAAGCCGCAGGCAAAGACAATCACCGGCAGCATCTTGTTCAGCCATTCGGCGGGCAGGTAATGGGCGACGATCGCGCCGGCCAGCGCACCGACCAGCGTGCCGACAATCGCGTGAGTCCACTGCCGTGGATGAAACAACTTGCGCCTGTAGAAGGTAAAGCTGGCCGTGGCCGAGCCAAAGGTCGAACTCAGCTTATTGGTGCCCAGGACCAGGTGCGGCGGCAGGCCGGCGGTCAACAGGGCAGGTGTGGTGAGCAGGCCGCCACCGCCGGCAATGGCGTCGATGAAACCGGCAATGAACGCGACAACGGCCAGGATAGCGAGGGTGGAGAGGTCTACGCTGAGTTCAAAAGGCATGGAATGGGCTTATTGGGCAGGTCGCAGAAAGGCTGCGGGAAGGCCGTTATGTTACCCATAACGACGCCGGCCCGCGACCTGCAAGACCTTACTTATTCCAGTGGCGAGCAGCCCTTCAAACCACGTCATCGACAATGATGTGCCGCTCATCCCGGGAGCACCGCTCGATCCGAGCCTGGACCCGATACACCTCACGCAACATTTGCTCCGTAATCACATCCTCACTTCGACCGCAGCCTCGCAGGGTTCCATGGGCGATGACCAGCACCTGGTCGGCGAAGCGCAACGCCTGGTTCAGGTCATGAATGGCGATGAACAGGATAATCGAGTGCTGGCGGGCGAGGGCGCGCATGAAACTCAAGACTTGGACTTGGCGATGCATGTCCAGGGCGCTGGTAGGCTCATCCATCAGCAGGACTTCGGGTTCGCGCACCAGCGTCTGCGCGATGGACACCAATTGCTGTTGCCCGCCGCTCAGTTCGCCGAGATTACGAAATGACAGGTCGCCGATGCCCAGGGATTCCAGGATACGGTCGACGACTTCCAGCTCATCGGCTTGCACGGCCCAGCCGGGCGCCTGTTGCTTGCGCGCCAGCAGCACCGATTCATACACGGTCAGTCGCGCGCTGGTATTGAGGTTCTGCGGCATGTAGCAGATACCGGCCTGGCCCCTGCGCGAACCTTCCAGGCGAACCCGGCCCGGGCCTTCGATCAGGCCGGCGATGCGTTTGAATAATGTGGATTTCCCTGCCGCGTTGGGGCCTACCACGGCCACGACCTCGCCACCGCTGAGCAGCGGGGTACTGATCCCCTCGAGTATCGATCGGCGACCATAACGAGCACCGACGTCTTCCAGCTCGATCGTCACCATGACTGTTTCCTGCCGCCGAGTACGAGTGAGATGAAAAACGGCACGCCGATCAGCGACGTGACCACGCCGATGGGGAAAATCGCTCCAGGTATCAGGGTCTTGCTGACCACCGAACTGGCCGACAGGATCAAGGCCCCTGTCAGCAGTGAGGCCGGGAGAAAGAAGCGCTGGTCTTCGCCGATCAGCATTCGCGCAATGTGCGGACCCACGAGACCGATGAAGCCGATGGTGCCGACAAACGCCACGGGAAACGACGCCAGCAGGCTGACCATGACCAGTGTCTGCAAGCGCAACTTGCGCACGTTGACGCCGAAGCTCGCAGCTTTTTCATCCCCCAGGCGCAGGGCGGTCATCGCCCAGGCGCGGCGGGCAAAGATCGGTAAGGTGACCAGGATGACCAGGCAGACCACGCCGAGTTTCGGCCAAGTGGCCTTGGTCAGGCTGCCCATGGTCCAGAACACCACCGCAGCCACGGCCTGCTCGGTGGCGAAAAACTGCACCAGTGCCAACAGCGCGTTGAAGGTGAACACCAGGGCGATGCCCAACAGCACGATGGTTTCGCTGGTCATGCCCCGGCGCAGGCTGAGAACGTGAATCAGCAGGGCCGAAAGCATCGCCATGACAAAGGCATTGAGCGGCACCATGTACTGGGCGATCACCGGCACCAGGGCCACGCCGAATGCCAGCCCCAAGGCCGCGCCGAAGCTGGCCGCCGCAGAGATGCCCAAGGTGAACGGGCTCGCCAGCGGATTGTTGAGGATGGTCTGCATCTGCGCGCCGGCCAGGGACAATGCGGCCCCCACGGCCACCGCCATCAGCGCCACCGGCAGGCGTATTTCCCACATCACCACGCGCACCTGGGGCGCCGCGGCATCAGGAGAGAACAGCGCGCCCAGCACTTCATCCAGGCTGTAGCTGGCGGGGCCAAGGGCCAGGTCCAGCAGCACGCTACACAGCAGTAACACGGCCAGGCCGATCAGGATCAAGCGTTTACGCCAGACTTGCTCGCGGTAAATCGTGCCCAAGGCGATATCATCGATGCGGCCATTCATGGTTGGGCCTGCGTTGGCTTGAGGCTGACGAAGTAGCCCGGCTCATAGGGCACTGGCAGGAAACGCTCATGGAATTCGCGAAACGTAGCGTCGGGGTCCAGGTCGGTGAACAGCTCCGGGTGGAACCATTTGGCCAGTTGCTGGATGGCGATGAACTGATAGGGGCTGTTATAGAACTGGTGCCAGATGGCATGGAATTCCTGGGTTTGCTGGGCCTTGATCCCGGCGTAGGCAGGGCGTTGGGTGTACCACTGCAATTTGCGCCGGGCCTCGGCCAGATCGGCCCCCGGCCCCACGCCGACCCAGCGCCCGCCTGGGGCAAAGGCCTCCCAGTTGGCACTGGTGACCACCACCTGTTCCGGGTTGGCGACGATCACTTGCTCAGCGTTCAACTGGCCGAAGGTGTTGGGAATTATCGAGCCGGCAATGTTGCGCCCACCGGCCAGCTCGACGAAGCGACCGAAGTTTTCATTGCCGAAACTCAGGCAGCAATCGTCGGTGTAGCCGCCGATACGCTCGATGAACACCTTGGGTCGGGGCGGCTGGCGGGCCTGGATCACATCGGTGACGCGACGGATCTGCTGGTTGCGATAGGCGATGAATGCCTCGGCGCGGGTCTCTTCGCCGAACAACTGGCCGAACAGGCGCATGGTCGGCTCGGTGTTCTGCATCGGGTTATTGCGAAAGTCCACGTAGACCACCGGGATGCCAAGCGCATCGAGCTTCTCGATGTAGCGAGCGTCCTCGGTGGCGTGTTGGGCTTCGATGTTGAGGACGATCACATCCGGTTGCTGGCTGATCGCTTGCTCGATGTCGAAGGTACCGTCTTCGAAACCGCCGAAGGTCGGGACCTTGGCAATCGCCGGATAGCGCCGCAGGTAGGCGTCGTAGGTATCCGGATCGGACTGGATCAGATCCTTGCGCCAGCCGACGATGCGGCGGATCGGGTTGTCGGTGTCCAATGCCGCCACCAGATACAACTGGCGGCCTTCGCCGAGAATCACCCGGCGTACCGGAATTCGCACCTGGACCTGGCGGCCGAGCAAGTCGGTGACGGTGGTTTTGGTGGCGGGCGGGGTGTCTGAAAAAGCAAAACCGCTCAGCAGCAAGGTTGCGGCACCCAGCAGCCAGGCGGTGAGCGATGAACGCGTCAGAGGTGGAATCAGCATTGTTTGAACCTTGTCAGTACCAGCCCCTGCAGCGGTGCACGCGCTGCCGGGGCGAAGCGCAATCAGAAGTCGACTGTCGCCGAGAGCAAGAGGGTGCGCGGCGCGCCTTGGGAGAACGCGCCGTAGGAGGCGACGCCGGACCAATACTCGCGATCGAACACGTTCTGCACCGTGGCGCGCAACGTTGTAGGCCGGCCATCGAGCACGGTGCTGTAGCGGGCGCCGGCATCGAAGCGCGTCCACGGATCGAGTTCTTGGGTATTAGCCTGATTGACGTACTGGCTGCCGGTATAGATTGCCCCGCCGGTCAGCGTCACGCCTTGTACCCACGGGGTGTCCCATTCGGCCCAGAGGTTGGCCTGCACTTCAGGCACCCCCACTGGTTTGTTGCCGCGATTGGCGGCGGTGCCGCTTTTGGTGAGTTCGCCGTCGAGCAAGGTGACGCCGCCCAACAGGCGCGTGCCTTCGCGCAGTTCGCCGAACATGTTCAGTTCGATACCGCGGTTGCGTTGTTCGCCCTGCACGGAGTACACGTTACCTGCGGTGCCGTTGGTCAACTCGCCGGCAGGCTTCTTGATCTGGAACAGCGCAAGGGTCGAGGTGAAAGTGCCGTAGTCGACCTTGACCCCGACTTCCTGCTGGCGAGAGATGTACGGCTTGAATGTTTCCCCGGAGTTGCTCGCATTGGCCGGCGCGGTGTCGCCCTTGCTCAAGCCTTCGATGTAGTTGTAGTAGAACGAGACATGTTCCCATGGCTTGATCACCGCGCCGAACAGCGGCGTGATTTCGCTTTCGTCGTAGGCGCTGGTGACGTTTCCGAAGGTGTTGTAATTGGTCGATTTGATGCTCTGTTTGCGCAGGCCAAGCGTCACTTGAGCGCGCTCGTCCAGGATCGATAGTGTATCGGCCAAGGCCACGCCGGACAGTTCGGTGTCTGACACCTTCGCCACATCGGGGGATGCGATGGACGGTTTGTCGCGCTCGACCGGGTGATAGATATTCGAAAAGACCGGGGCGCCGGAATTGATTCCGCGGCGCAGTTCATCGCGATAGCGGCTGGCCTGAAGAGTAGCGCTGTGGCTGACCGGACCGGTCTCGAACCGAGCCCGGGCGCCGGCGTCTACGGTGTAGCGCTCGACTTCGAACTTGTAATAACCCGGAGTCGAGCGCGTGTCCCCGGCGTCGTTCAGAATCGTCGGCAGCTGGTCCGATAGCCGCGCTACATCGGACTTGCCACCCCCGGCGTGGCCGAATACCGTCAGGTTGTCGCTCAGGTCATATTCGCCACTGAGCAGCGCCGACTTGTCGCGGGTTTCGGACCAGCCCCAGTCCTGGGTCACGTTACGGCGCCCGTTGGCCGCCGAAGGCACCTCGACACCGTTCGCGATAGCGAATGGCCGGGACGGGGCGTCCCATTGTTCTTCCTGGCTGATCAGGTCCAGGCTGGTCCTGAAACGGTCGCCCTGGTAATCCAAGGAGATGGCGCCGATACCGACATCACGCGATTGCTTGTCAATCGCTGTGTCCCCACCTTGCAGACTGCCGTTGACGCGCACACCGAAGCGGCGTTCCTCGCCGAAGCGCCGGCTGATGTCGACATGCCCGCCTGCCTGGGTGTCCATCGCGTAGCTGGCCGTCACCCGGGTCAGGTCCTGATCCAACGAGCGCTTGGGCACGATGTTGATCACACCACCGACGCCGCTGTTGGGCGACATGCCGTACAACAGCGCAGCCGGACCCTTGATGACCTCAATGCGCTCGGCGTATTCGGTGAAGACCCGGTAGTTCGGCGCCACGCCATACACACCATCAAATGCCAGCTCACCCAGGTTGCCTTCGCCCACCGGGAAACCGCGAATGAAAAACGAATCGACGATGCCGCCGGCCTGGCCGGTCGATCGCACCGAGGAGTCACGCTCCAATACATCGGCAGCGGTCACGGCTTGCTGGTCCTTCATCAAGGTCGAGGTGTAGTTGCTGACGCTGAAGGGGGTGTCCATCAAGTCTTTGTTGCCCAGCAGGCCAGCCCGGCCGCCACGGGCAACTTGGCCGCCGCTGTAGGCCGCCGGCAAATCCCCGGGGCGTACTTCGGCTGCATTGATCGTGGTTTGCGACAAGGTCAGCTCACCGTCGCCGTCGCGTTTTTGCAAGGTGTAGGTGCCATCGTCGCGTGCGACCAGGTCCAGGCCGCTGCCCGTCAGCAGCCGGGCAAATGCTTCACGGGCGGTGAACTGGCCGGACAGTCCGGGGCTGTTCAAGCCTTGTGTGAGTGACGGTTCGAACGACAAGGCGATACCGGCCTGCACGGCGAACGCCGAAAGCGTTGCCCCCAAGGGGCCGGGCTGGATGTTGTAGGACTGGCTGGCAACGCTGTCCAGCGGCGCGCCCGGGGCCGCCCAGGTACCTGGACTCAAGGTGGTAAGCGCGACGCTGAGCATGGCACTGCGAATCGCCAGATTCAGCTTGCGATCCGAACGCAGGGGGCGGGCAACGGGCATGGCGGGAGGATCCTGTGTAGAGGGTTTGTTCCCTAAGCCAGCCAGGATTGAAAAAAGTATCATCCCCGCACGATTATTTTTTCGGATTCACGCCGGCGCCAACATGACCCAATAATCGCCGAGGCGGGACGTCACGCTGATGGGGTAGGTCTGGGCGAGCATCTTCAGGGTTCGGCGGGTGTTGTTGACAGGAAATGCACCGGATATGCGCAAGCCGGCGATGGCCGGATCGCAGCGCAGAACACCGTTGCGATAGCGGCTCAGTTCGTTGATGAAGTCCCCCAGGCGCATGTTGTCGGCCATCAGCATGCCGCGGGCCCAGGCCAGCGAGGACTTGTCGACAGGTTTCAGTCCATCGATGCCCCGTGCGGTAAAACCGCTGGCTTGGCCAGCCTCGACCACTTGCTCACCGATGCCCCTGACTTCGATGCGCACGGCGCCTTCCAATACCGCGAGACACGTGTGTCCGGCTTCTTCGCGGACGCTGAAGCGTGTCCCGAGCGCCTGCATCCGGCCTTCGCTGGTTTGTACCCGGAAGGGGCGCGCCACCGGTGACGGATCCGCCGCGGTCTGGACGAGTACCTCGCCGCGGCGCAACAGCAGCAGGCGCTGGCGCTCGTCGAAATACACATCGATCGCGGTATCGGTGTTCAAGGTGACATGGCTACCGTCGGCCAGGGTCACGTCGCGCCGCTCGCCCACGGGGGCGCGATAATCAGCGGTCCACTGCTGCCAATCATTGAGCTTCCAACTGCCCCAGGCCAAGGGAGCCAGGGCGAGCAGGGTGGCCAGCTTACCCATGGCGGCACGGCGAGAGGGATTGTTGGGGCGGTCCAGTGCCGCCATCGCCAGCGCAGGGGGCAAGCCCTGCAGCTTGCACAGCAGTAGCTCGGCCCGGGCCCAGGCCTGGCCGTGTGCCGGGCTGCTGGCTCGCCAGCGTTCCCAATCCTGGCGTTCGGCGTCATTGACGCTGCCTTCGCTCAGGCGCATCAGCCAGTCGGCGGCTTCGCTGAGGATGGCCGGGTCGAGCGCTTGGTCGTGAAGTTGCATTCAGTCCACCAGCATCAGGCAGTGCAGGAAAGCCTGTTTCATGTAGCGCTTGATGGTGATCAGCGAAACGCCGAGTTGCGTGGCGATGTCGTCATATTTCAGGCCGTTGAGTTGGGAGAGCAGGAACGCCCGCTTTACTTGAGTCGGCAGGGTATCGAGCATGGCGTCGATCTCGTACAGCGCCTCAAGCACCAGCAAGCGTCGCTCGGGCGAAGGCACTTCAGGCGCCGGCAACGAAGCCAGCGCCTGGAGATAAGCACGCTCGAGTGCCTTGCGCTGGAACCAGTTCACCAGGATGCCCCCGGCGACACAGCTCAGGTACGCCCGCGGTTCTTCGATCACCGCCACCTTCGAGGCGAGTATGCGAATGAAGGTGTCATGGGCCAGGTCGGCGGCGTCCAGCGCGTTGCCCAGTTTTCGGTAAAGCCGGGCGTACAACCAGCCATGGTGTCCGCTATAGAGGTCTGCGACGGTGCGCAGGTGACAATCATTGACCACTGACCCTGGATCGTTCATGGCTGTTGTGTTTTTTGATAGTGAGAATTATTCCCAATGGTAGTGGAGGCGCTCAGTGCCGCGCAAGGTCATATTGCCGGTGGGGGCGTTTAGGGTGCGTTGGCGCTACTCGCCGGCCTTGCCGAGTATCCCGAGCGGTTTGTAGCGCAGCAGGATCAATGGCATCAGCGCCACTGCATAGGCGAGGCAGACGTAGAGATAAATGTTTTGCAGGCCATAGACTTGGCTGAGTAAGGCGCCAAGGGAAATCCCAATGATGGACGCCGTCTGCGAAACGCCTTGGGACAAACCCAGCACCTGGCCTTGGCGGCTGTTGTCGGTACTCTTGGAAATGAGCGCCGTCAGCACGGGCGTTGTCGCGCCCAACAGCAAGCCCCAGATGAAATAGGCGAGGGCGAAGATCATTGGCTGCCGAGTCAGGCCGGCCAAGGCGGTGACAGCGATGCAACTCAACACGATGCCGGTCATGGCGTGCAGCGTTTGCGCCGGGTTGCGCTGTTCGAAGTAGCGCGACCAGGACGTCGCGCAAAGAATGAACCCCAGGGCCAGCAAGCCGTAGCAAAGCCCGACCATGGCATTGCTGACCTCGAAGGTTGAAGCCACATACAAGGAAAATGACGTCTGCGGCAGCATCCGGGCCAGCAGCAGGAGGCCCATGATGCCCAGCAACCAAGCCGTCGCGGGGTTGAACAGGCCGCGCCGCGAGGACTCGGTCTCATTGTCTGCCGAAGAAACCTTTATCACCGGCGCCACGTAGGGCAATGTCAATGCCGCCACCACCGTGCACAAGGCGCATAAGCCGGAGGCCACGATGTTGATCCAGAAAAACGTTGCCTGGTCCAGAATCAGCCCGCCCACCACCGCCCCCAGCAACGAGCCGACATTCGTGGAAATCTGCAGGATGGCAAACAGCCTGGCCCGTCGCGACGGTGCCTCGATGCTTACCCCATAGGCCTGGGCCGGGGCGATATAACCGGCGAAAGCACCTTGCAGGAAACGCAGGATGAGGATTATCCAGATATCGCTGGTCAACGCCAGCCCGAGTTGGGTCAATGAGAGGCCCGCCAGCGCACGGATCATCATCAGCTTGTGCCCGTAGCGATCACCGACGCGGCCCCATAAGGCGCTGGTCAGGATGATGCCCAGCATCGGACCGACGTACACCGCCGTGCTGGCGAAGCTGAACAGTGCATCGTTGCTGGTCAGTTGCCGCAGATGAACGGGCCAGAACGGCCCACTCATTTCCATGGCGCCCATGGAAACCAGTTGAATCGAAAACAACAGCAAGACGAGCAGGCGGACACTGGAACCCTTCGGGATACCAACACGGGGCATGGGCAGACTCGCAAGGCGGTTAAGGCTGTGTCTTATCCGACAGTGCGTCGATATGGGCAAGAAAAAAATGCAGTGCTTGATGCGAGTGCGGTTAACCCCGGGCGAGATTCAAGCGCTCTCGCCCCAGGGTTCCCAGTGGCGCTTCACTCCGGCCGAAACACCGCGCGCAAGCAATTCTCGCGCTTGTCCTTGAACATTCCATAGCCCTCCACCGACTGCTCCAGCCCCATGGGATGGGTCAGCAGATAGGAGGGGTCCAGCTCACCTTTCTGGATGTGCTCGAATAACCGCTTCACGTAGCGCTGTCCCGGTTGCTGGCCCGAACGCAGGGTCAGGGATTTGTTGACGATCGCCCCCATCGGGAATTTGTCCAGCAAGCCGCCATACACCCCGACCACCGACACCGTCCCGCCTTTGCGACAGGCGCGGATCGACTGGCGCAGGACGGTTCCGCGCTCGGTGTGCAGGCGCAGCATCTGCTTGGTCTTGTCGTAGAAATAATCGACCTCGGTGCCGTGGGCCTCCATGCCGACGCAATCGATGCAGCGATCCGGTCCGCGGCCGCCGGTCAGCTCCAGCAAGGCGGCGTGCACATCGGTGGTCTCGTAATTAAGGGCGATGGCGCCAGCCTTTTCTTCGGCCAGGCGTAAGCGATCGGGAAAGCGGTCGATGGCGATCACTCGTTCGGCGCCCAGCAGATAGGCGCTGGAGATTGCCATCAGCCCAACTCCGCCGCAGCCCCAGACGGCCACTGTATCGCCGCGCTGGATGTCGGCATTGTCGGCGGCGAAATAACCGGTGGGCACTGCGTCGGAGACGAACACCGCCTGTTCGTCGCTGACGCCGTCGGGGATGGTAAACAGGTTGACGTCGGCGAAAGGCACGCGGATGTAAGTCGCGTGGCTGCCGGCGTAACCGCCAAAGGCATGACTGTAGCCAATGATGCCGCAAGCTGGCTGGCCGTAGGCAATGTCTGTAGCGGTGGGGTTCGGATTGGAGTTGTCGCAGCAGGAAAAGTCCGAGCGCTGGCAGTGCTCGCATTCCCCGCAGCCGACAATCGACACCGTGACAACCCGGTCGCCTTTCTTGAATTGGGTGACAGCCGAGCCGGTTTCCACCACTTCGCCCATGAATTCATGGCCAATGATATCGCCGGCCTGCATGGTCGGTACGTAACCGCCGAGCAGGTGCAAATCCGAGCCGCAGACTGATGACAGAATGACTCGCACGATGGCATCGCGGGGGTTGAGGATGGACGGGTCGTCGACGGTCTCGACTTGTAATGAGTTGGGGCCTTGCCAAGTCAGTGCGCGCATCAGACGGTACCTCCGTTGAGTCCGGATTTGTCAGTGGGAGAATCATTGGCCGGTGCTTGAGTCGCGTTGCTGGCCGGGTGCACGAAGAGAAAATCCTTGGTTTGCTCGCGCATTTTGTTGGTACTCACTTCCCCGGTCTCCAGCTGTTGCTTGATGCTGCGCAACACGTTCAGCAAGGCTTTGTCCGAGAACCGTGAAATGGCCGCAGCCAGGGCGTAGCCAGCCGCGCCGAGGGGCGTCTGGCAGGCGACGATGACTTTGATTTGGGTACCGCGGCCGGCCGGCGCATCGCTGAAATGCATTTGGATGTCATGCTTGAATCGTTTATCCGGCCCGGCGATCCAGTGCAGTTTGCGGCCCTCCTTGGGCTCGCACTCTTCGAGGTCCCAGTGCAGGGTCTTGTCCATCGGCCCATGGGCGACCCAGCGATAGGTGCGCTCGCCGGTCTGCTCGATGGCATCGACCCAGGGCATCAACGACCCGAGATTGGCCGGGTTGTGGCAAAACGCAAACACCTCTTCCCTGGGCTTGCCCACCGTGATGCTGCGGGAGATGACTTTGCTGCCGTCCCAGTCGCGATCCTGTTCGAAGGTTTGCTCGAACGGGCTGTGGGTCAACGCGCGCTTGACCCTGCATGTACCGCTGTAGCCACGCCAGGCCGCGCACGCACCTAGCAGCACCTGCGGCCAACCTTTCAGGCCCCCTTGGCGCAAGCCGTTGGCGATCAGCAATGAACCTGCAACCAGCGACACCAAACGCTCCGGCGTGCCGAGATTAGGGTGCGAAGGCGTGGGAACCGGGGCCCGGCTCGCCACCAGTTTTGGACGTTCGGTCATGATGATTCTCCTTATTAATCCAGGGACGACATAAGGAATGAACCGAGGGCGCACGGGGTTGTTCCGTTGGCTTTGGCGGTTTCCGATGAGCCGGACGTGGGACGGGTTTCGCTCAGTGGTATTGCCGGGTAAAGAGAGCCGGAAGGCCGGCCGTCAGCTAAATTTTTTTTGAAATCAAGGGGTTGTCAGTCCAGGCAAATGAGTACATAATTGCGCCCATCGAACGCATTGGGGTGTTAAAAAACCTAATGTTTTCAAGGAGATAGCTCGCTAATGGCGAGCTCTTGTCCTGATCAGTTTGTATGCGGTTGGTGTGGTTGCATTACATCAAGCGTCTTGAGGCCGAATAGCAAAATGGTTATGCAGTGGATTGCAAATCCACCTACGCCGGTTCGATTCCGACTTCGGCCTCCACTTTTAAAAAGCTCTGTAGATCCATGATCTACAGAGCTTTTTTTATTCAAGAAGCAGTGAAAGGTTTTGTCTTTAAAAGGGCAAGGGCATCCTTGCTTCACCGGGGAGGGATGTATATATTTCCCCCTCTGTTGCACCAGCCTCGATCCTGTCAGATGCACATCTGGCAGTTTTCACACGGCTTGGCCGCGCTACCGCCCGAATGGCGAAACTGGTAGACGCATGGGACTTAAAATCCCCCGCTCGTAAGGGCGTGCCGGTTCGATTCCGGCTTCGGGCACCATCTAAAATCAAGGGTTTGCGAGCGAAAGCTAACGTAAACCCTTGTTCGTTTCTGGTCCGCAATTTTGACGATGGTCCGCAATTACTTCGTAGGCGATACCTTTTTGCCTATCCGGTTGCGGATGTACTGTTCGGTCATAACGACTGTAGTATGCCCAAGTTGATCCCTCGCCTGCATAATATCCCCGGTAGATTCGGCCTTGTCGGTGCCGGCTTTGGCCCGCAGGTCCCTCATCTGAAAATCAGATTTCGCGACCCCAGCCGCTTCCCTCGCCAAATCGAATCTCCTTCGCAACATGGCCACCGTCATCGGTGTGCCGTCCTCTGTAACGATCAGCCGCGTTGATCGCACCTTGTGTGCTGATTTTCGGGCCATGATCCGGTCTATCAAAGCCTTCAATTCCCCTGTGACTTCAATTCGCAGCTTCGCCTTCGTCTTACCCTGCAGAACCCACAGCTGCCCACCCCGAAGATCACGCTCGTCCATCAGTCTGGTGTCGGTAACCCGCTGGCTCGTCAGGTAGGCAAGGTCCATCGCATCTTGTAAGCCGACGTCTGCTTTCTCATAGACGCGCTTGAACAGCTCATCTTCGACGTAAGTGTTCCGGCCGGTTTCCTTGTTGCCCTTGATTCCTGCGCACGGGTTGGCGAGGGCTGTGTAGCCTTTGTCCCTGGCGAAGTTCCATATCGCGCTGAGCAAAGCCTTTTCACGGTTCGCCCGGACTGGCGCAGACTTTCGCCAGGTGAGGTACTGCCTTACGTGAAGGGGCTCGATTGTTTCCAGCGGCGCCGGCGGGTCATCGAAGAAAGCGAGCAGATTTCTCACTTCCCGCTGGTTGTCCAGTTGCGTCAGCTTGCCTTTCGTCGGAACGATGTCGACCATGTATTTCTCTGCGACATAGCGGAAGGTGATCACCTTCGCGACCAGGTCGGTCGCGGTACGATCACGCTCGAGCTTCGCGTAGGCCATGATCGCCAGGCCGTAGTCACTGCCCAGCGGGATTTCTTTACGGTCCTTTCCGCCGGTGTCGTAGTAGTAATAGACCCGGCCGCTGCGCTTTTTGCGCTCACGCAGCCGGGCTATAGAGCCTGGTTTGCTCGGTCTTCGTCCCATGTCAGCTAGCCTTGCGAGGAGTCCATACAGGTTTTTCTGCTTCAAAAATGCCAACGGCGGTAACGGCCATGGCCGTAACGCTCGGCCATCCGTTCACTTTGATCGTGTGCCGGATGCCGTTTTTCTTCAGGTTTTGAATTTGCCCTGCCTTGGTTCGCGCGCCGGTAAGCTCGCAAACCTCCTCGTGGGAAAGAAACTGGATGCTCATGAGCTGCTCCATGCCGCGCGTGGCGGCAGAAGGTGGTGAGGGGGTTATTCGTCGTCTTCTTCGTCTTCTGGCCAGCCCTTCAGCTCGCGAGCCCAGGCCGTCCACTGCCGCCGTTGCTCCTCGCTCATGTCATCCCAGCGCCCGGCAACCTCAAACGACACAGTCTCCCCAGCCTTTAGCCTCACGGTTCCGCAATTGCTACCGAGATCCTCGTCTGCATACCGGACGGTGATCAGGTGCTCTGGGTGGCGCTTTGAAAGCTCCGTCAGCACGGGAATAGGGCACGACCATGCGGTATCGAAGGAAAGCTCGCCGGCGTCCAGGCTGATCACCTGGTCGTAAGCGTTCCACTTCGTTCCCCAAACCTCGCGCGCGAAGTCCAAGGAGTGAAAGTGCCCCGAGGTGCGCTTGTTGCGCAGCATCTGAATGAACTGCTCAAAGCACTCTTCGCTCAGTTGCATTACGTTGGCTTCGGCGCGATTGCGCCTTTCGAGTCCGGCGATCAATGGGTGATCGTTGAGCGGCTCGGCAGTGATTGCTTCCGCAGCGGTCTCGGCTTGCCCGCTAATCCCATCCCAAGGGAACACCCCTCGAAACGGAAGGACCGTGTTGAAGTCGATCTTGCCGCTCTCGTTAATCAGTGCTTTCAGGACATGGGCTGGCGCATTTATTTTGTTGGTCACATGGTTTGGCATGGCAATAGAATTCCTCGCCCGCCGTTCACCGGCAGGCACATATGGTTTAATAGGAAAATTTCTTGAATGGAGTCGAGCGATGGAAAAGGCTTTCAAACAGCCAATGTTTGTAGTGGGGCTACCGCTTACAATTTGTGGCTTCGTATTCGGACTTACTGGTCTGCTAGCGAGCGGAACCCTTGCCTATGTCGCGCCGGGTCTATTGATACCTGGCGTGGCTTTCATGCTGATAGGTTGGCTGCAGCGGAATAGGTAAAGCTCCGTTCACCGGCAGGCTGTAGGTGGATTGGGGTTAGATGAGTTCGGCGGGGATGCTTAGGGTGTCACCAAGTTCGGCGCAGACGATGGCGCGGCAGGCAGCAACCAGTGCAGTGTTGCAATGCTCGGTCGTGTATTGCTGGCCGCCGCCGTAGTAGATGTCCGCATACCAGCGTTCGGACATTTCCGTGCCTTCGAGGCCGTCATGCGCCTCCGGCACCAAGGCCACTTGATATTTAACAATCAGCGGGCCGCCTTGCCCCCAGTCGGTGGATGGACGGAGCTGTAGGCCGGAAGGGGCGTGGACCTCATAATACGTTTTGCTGGGCGTGATTATTGGGGTCAGACGCGCTGAAACCCATCCGGCGGCGAGCGCCACGGCCCAATCCAGCGCGACCCCTTCCAGTTCCGCCGTCTTCACTTCGATCATGTCGCTCATGGCCTCGTCCCCCGATATATCAGGTGGGCCATGTAGAGCAGGGGGAGGATCATGGCGTCACCTTCAGGCCTGCGGCTTCGATGGCTGCCCGGACATCTTTTCGATACAGCATCCAGAATCCATCGCTGTCGGTCGCATAAGCTTCCGGCAGCTCTATCACCAGTGCCTCGCGGGATTGGTTCCACCCTTTCTGGAAAGACTCCCAATCGGCTTGGGCCATCGGGTCGATGTAGTTGTTGCCCTTCGGCGGTTGTCGGCGATGATCGCGGACGTTGGTCCGCTCGAACGCCTCGCGCATCGTTTCTTCAGGCATAGCGATTCCTTTGCCGCTATAGCGGCTGACTTTGAAGGGGGGAGGGGTTACAGGGATGTGCAGCGGTTGGAGCGCTTGCGGAACTCGTAAACCATGCCGCGCAGATCTACCAGGGACTCCTGCAGGTCGCCGCGGGCGGTATCGATCGCTTCGAATAGCTCGTCTTCACCGTCGTCGCCGCCCTCATCTACGGCGAGCAGAGCCAGGCCATATGCCTGGAACTTCGCCAACACGTCATCGGCTGACTTAGCCATGTACTCGGCATGCTCGACGGCATAGTCCTCTGGTGACCGCTCACGCATCTCCACCGCTGCCGGAGCGGGCTGTACCAAGCGCATTTCATCTGGCGCCAGGGTCGGGTCGACGACAACCGGGAAGCCGAACGCAGTGGCGGGCTGCTCAGTCCGGCACCAGAAGGCCAACACCTTTTCGCCCTCACCTTTGAATGGAGCAAGCCACTGACCGTCAACACGCTCATGGGAGAAGGAAAGATGAACGGCGCGAGTTCGCTCTTTGCCGTCTTCAAAGACCTCGCCGGGAACACGCAGCATCGACAGCGGGCGAAGCTCCTGGACGAGTGTTTCGAGTTGCCGGATCAGCTGTCGAACCGTCTTCGGCGCTCCCCATTCCACCGGCTCACTGTTGCGTTGGTTCAGCTCATCAACCCGTCGCTCTGCCGCCTGGCACGCTGCCTGTTCGGCCTGGCGCCGCTGTTCCAGGGTGTGGAGTTGCTCGTCGCGCTCATTCAGCAGCAGCTGCAGGGCGTTAATCTTCAGCTGCTGCGTGTTCCAGGCCAGGCCCACGTTGTCGCATTCCTCTGGATCAACATGCTCGCAGTGCGGGCAGCGCGTGTCGTCATAGTCGCTCGTGTCAGCAATCTGGCTGCCGCCACTGCATTGGAAGCTTGGGTAGACGCTGCCGCACCCGTGGCACTCGACGACGAACGGGCCGCCTGTATTGTCGTGGGTAACCAGGCCAAGCGCCTTGCGCTGTGCCAGGTTGTTGCAATGGGCTTCGCTCATACAGCCTCCTTCGATACCAGATCATGGGCATTCACAACCTTCATGCCGAGCTCCTTGCCGATGTGCACTTCAAGGCTGGCGCCGCGGGAGTCCTGCCAGCCGGGCAGGGTGGCCACGGTGTCGCAATCCATCAGCGCCTTGATGTCGCGGCGCATGCAATCGCTCCAGGTGCCCGGGTCTGGGTTGAGCTCGGCGGGGTTGATGACGCTGTGCCCGGCGGCGCGCAGGCTGGCAGCCGTGGAATGGAACAGCGGGAAGTTCAGGTCCAGCATGTTGGTCATGGGACCGCTGAGGTAGATGCGCTTCATGCTGCCACCTGCTGCTTTTCTTGCCGAAGTGCAGCTTGGACGGCCTCGACAACCCGCCGGAGGTACGTGAATTTGTGGTTCTCTTCGACGGCCTTTCCGTCTAGCGGATAGTGCCACTCATCGCCGAACAACTCGGTAAGCAGCGCGCTTTGATGCCAGCATTCGCTCGAGCTCTCGATGCTGCGCAGCACGTCGATGTCCTGCCAGAGCTCGCGGGCTTCCTCTTTGCTCAGCTCGCCCAACTCCCAGTCGTGGCGGCCGGTCTGTTGCCGCCGGCGCTGGACGATGCACTTCTTGGCGAGGGCGTGAAGCGCGTCCCCACTGAACACCGTGGAGCTGATGCCGCGATCCAAGCAGTTCAGGACGTAGTCCCAGCCGCAATCAGCGACGAACTCGGCGACAGTGCGCGGGCCCATACCGCCCCAGTACGCGTTCCAGCTATTGTCCCAGCAGTTGATGGTGATCTTGCCCTGGGCGGTTTGGTAGTGCGGGTCCGACTCAATCGGGCAGTCGCGCCGGCCGAAGTCCTCGAGGAACACCGTTATCGCACCGAGTCGCGGGGCGCCGGTGATCACCAGCTTTGTGACTGTCGAGCGCTCAACCTTCAGTGGCTCGACCTGTTTGTTTTCTGCGGGCATGGCTATGTCCTTGCCGGGGCATGCCCGGGCCTGACGTTATTTTCTGAGGTGGGATATCTATATGTTCTGTAGAATTCGGCCTGAACTGACCGTGCCAGGGAGAACAACGATTGGTAAATTACATGTATCGGTATAAATACGTGCCGGACGGCGAAGGTCTTCTCAAGCTGCTAACGGATCGCACCGTAAAGTTTACGCATCCGTCAAAGTTTAACGATCCATTCGACTGTCTTCCATCTATGCCCCGCACAAAATTAGCAGCACTAAAGAGCGTCAATCCTGTTTTGTATGAACGCCTTGGATTAAATGCTATGAAAGGGGTGGAAAAAGTCAACGAATTATACAAAATTGAGAAGCGCTTAGAGTCTCGTTCTCGTAGCGGAGAGCTGTTGAGCGATCTACTAAAAGACGCCTCAGTTTTATCGCTCTCGAAAATCCCTGACAGTATTTTAATGTGGTCCCATTATGCGGATTTCCACACAGGCGCGGTGGTGGAATTTAAGATTCCAACCAATGTTTGGCCTGATGAAAGAATGCGTTTCGACCATGGGGATTTAATAGCGTTAGATGTCGTGTATAGCAAGGAACGCCCGATCTTCAAGCATGACGGCTCGAAGTCTGATCCTAATACCATCCTAAATACGTTGTATCTCACGAAAGCAAAACAATGGGAATACGAGCAGGAAAGCAGAGTTATAAAAAATGACGGAGGTGAAGGTATATTCCCTTTTCGGCCGTATTTGCTTAATGGATTGATATTGGGCGCAAAAAATCGTAGAGGGGCCTTTTTCGATAAGCTCCTACGAAAAATCAGCGCCGAGATCGGAAAAAACGTCTCCCTATACCAAGCTGAGTTTTGCAAAGCTCAGTACAAAATTAAGATTCCACGATTTAAGTTTAAGGTTGACGAGCTTCCGTAGGTAAACAATTAATGCTCGATTAGACGGGGGCGCGAAGTGACATGGTCACTTGACCGCCACCGGCGATACCGGCGTGGAGATCCACTGCACGCCCAGCCAGCATGCCGGCGATTTGGGCGTTCGTGTCCAACTCGACACCCGTGCTTTTGCGCGCCTCTTTGATGTCTTGGGCGGCGAGGTACTCACTGATCAACTTCTTGTCCTGCGCCTGAACCGCGACGAGGCCTTGGTCAGTCGCTGGCTGGCCGAGCGGATCATCTTCGCCTTGAGGCACAAGTGCTTTCAGCTTCGACTGGACCTCCCAAACCCACGCCAGTGCAAAGTGGTCACCGGCAGTTTCCGCCGAATACTCACTGCGGCGAGCTCCAGACCTGACCGCTGCGCAGTACTCCTTGCGCGCTTGTGTGAGCTTGGTGTGCAGGGACTCATACGCGTACAAGGCGATATTTTGAGCTGGCGAAACGCCGACAAATGTTGCGCACTCAATGACCTGGCCCTTTGCGGGACTCCACTTCCGGCGTCTCAGGGTTGTGCAGTTGAATGCGTGCGCTACAGCTAAGCTCAGCTGTTGGTCCCACGCTGGTCGACGCTTGGCACGGAAGAGTGCCGACTCGACTTCACCGACGTCGCTCAACTTCACATCCATTTCGGTCAACCGGTACTCGCGCATCAATGCCTGTGCCTGCCGGAGCGCCGTTGCGGCTTCGTTCTCGTTGGCGCTTTGGGCCAGTGCCAGGCAGTGCTTGATCTTGCGGATAGCCCGCTCAAGCTTCTTTTCGTCAATCTGTTTTGCGGACATAGGGGATCCTCGCCGGTATAGTTCCGGGATCTACAGGAGAGTGGGTTATGAGGCGTGACTTGATTGTGTGGTTGGGGTGCTTGCTGCTGTTTTTTTGCGGAGGAATATTTTTTAAACTGTTGCCAGCGGCAACCTTTAAGTTTGAGTTAAGTTGGGAAGCGTTTTCGGCTATAGGAACCGTGGCCGCGGTAGTCGTTTCACTTTATTTGGCGAGGTCTACGGAGCGTAATAAGCGGGCCGAGGGCAAGGAACGTTCGTCACTTGTAGCCGCGCGCTTATGGCCTACAGCTGACGCTTTAAATCGCGACTTGGCCGAGCTAAGTGGATGGGCCTACTTTGACAATCTAGATGGGCCTGAACCTATTAGTGATATACGGGACAGAGTAAAGCGCTTGCGCGTATATCTTGATCGAATGATGATGCAGGATGTTGAACGAATAATCGCTATCGATATCATCGTTGCAAATTATCTATCCAGAGCGATTGGCGAAGTGGAAGGCGTTATCGTCTCAGTTGAGAGAGAAAGCGAGGAGTGGCATCTTATTTCTCAGCTGAGCAAAGACTTCTATCGTCAGCATTGGGGGGCAGCAATTTTATCCGCCCGGGAGTTTCTACTAATGGCCCTTCCGAGTCTTGAATATGCCGCTCGGAAAGCTGCGCCGGCTCCTGATTGGGCGAAGATCTATAACGATGAAGAAATGGACGGTTGAAGAGTGGTCATGGTGCTGGCCAATCCTTCCCGGCATTGCATACACGCTCTTCTGTCGCCTAGCCTCGCCGGTTGGCGTGATTCGAGTTTGTGGGCTATTGGTTGATGGCCCGGCATGAGGCCGGATCAAGGAGAGGAAGATGGGTATCGAAGAAATGCGTGACGACGAATTCAAGCCAACCTGCCCTAAATGCGGGGGTATTGAATTCACAGCGGTCTACAACCGCTACGTGGCAAGGACAACCCAGGCGATCAGCATGATTATCTGTGCCGATTTGAACTGCCAGGCTGTGGCTGGCGTGCTTCCGACTACGGAGGTCTTCCCGGAATAATTCATGCAGCTTTGCGCTGTCCCAGGACCGTCTGGCGCGCTGTTTCAAACTCGCTGCCGAGTATCTCGGTGGCGCCCTCAATCCGTTCCACTCCATCCTCAAGGCGAACGCTCAAGTTCAGATAGACCGTCCCATCCAGCTCAAAAAATACCCCACCGCCAAGCCATAGCGAGCCTGGGTTAAGGCCGATCGCTTCCCATGCCTCATCCTGATCAATGCTGGTCGGGCAATGCTCCTTCCACAGCACGCTCAGTCTCTCATGTTCGGCGACTTGCGCGGCGCGGTCCTCTTTCGATGTTCCCTTGGCTGGCTTGGCGCTTGATCGGAGCGCGCGGTAGCCGTATTGATCGGGCCGGCACCAGTGGACATCCAGGTCACGACTTGCACTGAGTTTGACGCCGCCGACGTAGCTGCGACTTCCCGAGCGCATAGGTGATGTCTCGCCGCCGAACACTTCGCCCAGCTTGGCCCGTTGTGTATTCCAAGCAGCGCGCTTGGCGTCCCAGGCAATGACCGCGGCCACAACGGCGGGAGCTGTCGTTTTGTAAAGGTAGGTGCTCATGGGTTATCTCCAGTCAGGCGCCGCCCTCCGTGACCGGATGCGACAAGTGGTAGATTCGTTGGTATTTCTCAGTGAACCCGCGCCGTTTTGCCGGAATCTATTTGGGCAACAGGAGGCGCGTTATGAGATGCATGTGTTGGATTTGCTGGGGGGAAGCGTACCGAAAGGGCATTTACGGGGATTGGGACGACGTGATCTGCTTCGGTTGCGGTCGTTACAAAATAAGCCGACGGTTGTTGAAAGAATGTGTAGGCATGAAGTTCGACGTTGCTGCCATGCGTGAACGGTTCAAACCGGTCCAGGATCACGCGTTAACGCCCATAGTTGATAGGCATAGCGTGGTTTTTCAGGCTCACTTCCGCCCTCAGGTGCTCACGGGAAGATTGCTCGGCTGGCCTGCTACTGAGCTGCCAGCACCATGGCTGATCCATCAATGATTTCGTCTTCAGGTTCTGGCAGATCATCGGCGAGCGACTTCAGCCCAGCAGCCCGGATAATGCGCGACACCTTTTCGGTAACAACAAAAGGTGTCGTGACCTGATGTAGCATCTTGGCCTGATCCTCGAAATCCGCCGCGATCAGGTTCATCAGCAGCCGCTGGTGAACGTCCTGCTGGTTGTCGATGCCGTGGGCTTTCATGACCCGCTTCAGGTCCGCTTTGAAGACACCGGCCACCTCAACCGTGAACTTCTCGATGCCCAGGGCGGCAGCCCTCGCCGCTGCCTTCTCGCGCTTTCGCCGTTGCTTGAGCGCTTCCGCCGTCGGCTGCTGTTCCTCGGCCATGGCCTGCTCCTTCTATTCCGCTGGCCGGCAGTGCCAGCCAGGTCGTTCGTTTGCGTTGTTGGGTGCGGAAACGTCTCACGCTGCTACCTTCACCTGGTGCCAGGCGCCGGCGGCGTAGAACAGTTTTGCGGCCTGGGCCTCATCCATCGAAACCTCATCCGGTATGGCGATCCAGCCTGACGCCACCAGGTGGTTGGGGTTCGCGCTGTTGCGCAGCTCCAGGTAGTAATGCTCGATCGCATCCGTCAGCCGCTCGACCTTGTAGATACCCTCCGGCGAGATCTCTACCGACTTGATGTACTCATCACCACGCTCGCCACGACACATGGCGGCGATATAAATCGTCCAGCGGTAGGAGAAGTCGAAGATGGCGTTGGCGACTGCCACGCTTCGAATCTGCTTGCAGCTCTTCCAGTTCACCATGACCTGGCTGCCGCTGGGGTCGATGTTCACGACAGCAACGTGGTTGGTGCGCAGCAGCGCCCGGCAACTGCGTTCAGCCCGGGCAAAGCCGTTATTGGGTTTGCGTTTCGACTTCATAGCGAGTCCGCCATCTTGCGTAGAGCGCGGCGCTCGGCCAGGAACAGAGGCCGGGGTTTGCGATTGAGGACCGTTTCAGGGTCTATCCGGGTGGAGCGGGGCGGCGGGATAGGATTGCGTGGCGGGCTTTGCAGTTCGTCGATCTGGCCGCCGGCCGCCAGGAACAGGGCGATCCGCTCGGAAATGGAATCTGCCAGTGGCCGATGATGCTCGACCAGGCTGAGATGGTTGCTGATCATGCTGCGATCCCCAGTACTTGGTTCATGCGGTCATCGAGGATTTCATAGAAGGTCTTCACACGCTCCGAGAGCTTGCGGATCATTGCTTCGTCCCGATAGGCTCGCTTGATGAACAGCGGCATTCCCGGCCAGTAGCAAACGAAGTCGATCCACTCGCGTTCCGAGACCCACAGCCCGCCCTGACACTGCGCGACGTGTTCCTTCGGTATTTCGCCGGACAAAATCACTTCCACCTGAAACTTAGGCAACTTGGTTTTGATCTCTGTCAGGCCGTTGGCATCGACGAACGAGTCAGGCGAGTAACCGGAACCGTGGTTGAGGACGATTGCCACCTGAGTGGTTTTTACTTCTTTGCGCTGCTCGTAGAGTTTGCGCGCAACACCCTCCAATTCGTGGCCGCGCTCGGTGTGGCGGTTGCCTTGGAAGGGATCGGCCGCCTCGCCAGTGATGCGCTCACCGATCAGCGTGTTCATGTAGGTGAACGCGCCAGCGCCGAACCCGGCCTCGCCCTTGCCGTTGACCAGCAGGCAATCCAACTCGGAACAAGTGACGATCCCGAGGCGCAGGGCCAGCCATTCCGGCGAACCCTGTTCAACTTCAGTGATGATTTGCATGATTACACCTGCTGATTGTTGTTTGCCGACTTGGTAAGTGCGGCAAGCACGCTGTCAAAGTTGGCCTTGGTGACGTTTGCCGGCTCGCCGTACAGATCGGCGAACTTGCCTTTAGCTGTTTCGCTGCACTTGTCCAGAAGAGCTTGAACCTGGCGAGCTTGCACTGGCGTGACAAGCGGATCGGTCGGCTCCTTGTAGCCATCGTTGTCGTTGTCGTCGCCGCTAGTGATGTTCAGCAGGGCGCACATTACGTAGCGCTTGCCGTAGGTGGTGGTCGAGCCAACCGACTGAACAGCGCTGCGCCCCGCGCCGGCATCAAGAGGCAAGATCATGGTCGTTTCTTCGCGGTGCCCGGCCTTGTGCATCAGGATGCCGGTAATGCTCACGCCATTGGCCTGGTTCACGATCTTGAAGGACACGCCAAAGCCGAACTTGGCCATGACCGGGCGCACCGCGTAGTTGATGTCGTCTAGGTCGGCGTACATCTTTTTCGTGTGCGTGTTCTCGGTGCGTTTCTCTACAGAAGGCATTTCGCACTGCATCTCTGCAAAAGCGGCGTTGAATGCCTCCAGCGCACTCTTCGCTTCCATTCGATCCTGAAGCGAGATCAGTCGCTCCAACTTGTCCATATCGCAGCGGGGGTCGAGGGCGAGCCTGCTGATTGTGGACAGCATGCTGATCTCTTGGCCCTGCTGGTGGAGTGCAATGGACTGGTGCCGTTCTTCTGGCATGATGATGTCAGTGCTCATGGAAACCTCAGTATTGGATGGAGATTGCAGGGATCTTGCGCTGGGCGATCAGGGTGATTGCCTGCTTCGCGCATTCCTCAGTCATGCCGCCGGCGACGAATGCTTCCAGGGCGGCGCGGTTGATTCTGGCCTTGTGCGCCTTGTCGGCCTCCCGAAGCTTCTCTTGGCGGATAATTTCGTCCGCTGCGGCTTTCTGGCGGGCGACTTCGGCTGCGCGGGCATCTTCTGCTGCCTTCACTGCGCGCTGGTCGGCGGCGATGCGCTCCTGCTCGGCGCGCTGCTCGGCGGCAATGCGATTGGCCTCGGCCTGCTCAGCTGCTCGCTGGGCTTGCTCGGCCTGCAATTGAAGCTGTAGAAGCTGACGTTCGGCGGCAGCCTCTGCATCGCGGGACGCTTGCTCTGCGGCGAGCTGGGCTGCTGCGGCCTGATCTCTCAGCACCTGCTCCCGGCGTGCCGCTGCATCGCGCTCAGCTTGGGCCTGCTGTTCGGCTTGGAGTCGGGCCTGTTCAGCCGCCGCCCGAGCAATCTCTGCATCCCGGTCGCGCTGGGCCTGGGCTTCGGCTTCAGCGCGCAACCGGATCAGTTCGGCCTGTTCGGCTTCGCGCTTCTGGTGCTCATCGAAAGAAGTCTTGAGTTTTGCCAGCGCAGCAGCCTTGGCTCGATGCGCCTCCGCCTCAAACTCTTCGAATTTCTCGTCGACGATGATCTTCTCTTCAAGCTCTCTGAAAAGCAGTTCGAACGGCTGCGGCTGGCCGCCGATCAGGCCAAGGCCACAATCTTCAATATGGCGAATCATGGAGCTGTGAAACTCGACCCGTGCATCTTCCTTGGCTTGCCACTCATTCAGGGGGCGGCGCACTTCTTCCTGCCATGATTCCAGGGTGTCCCGGACGCGCTTTCTCTCGGCGTCGATCTTCTTCGGGACTTCCTTCAGGTCCGCCACAAGCTTTTTGCCCACATCATCCAGGGCAGTCTTGGAGCGGGCGACCGCGTAGGCCATTGAGGCGATTGCATCACGCCCCTTTCGGGTGCTGATGTCCGGTGTGAAGCCGTCGATCTTGTCGCGGATCTGTTGAAGCCATGGCTCCAGGCCGTTCGGCGTGCTGTACACAGCCAGGGCAGTTTCTGCGGGCGGCACTACGGCCAGTTCGGTATTTGCGGACACGGGGAATCCTTGGCCGCGACATGCGCAGCGCCTGAAGGTGTAGGGTTTATCTCGGCGCGATCAGATCGGCCAGGGCTATCAGAAACAGCCAGCCGGACCAGCCGAGCAGGGCTTGTGCGGCGCCACGCCAGATGAGGCGCCGGCGTTGATGCTGACGGGCAGTCACCTCAGCACCTGGGACAGTTGAGGCGACTGGCAGGCCGCCGGGCGATCCTGGACAACGGTGTAGGCAAGCATGGCCGAGAGGATTGAGGCGGCGAGGATCCAGGTGAGGGCTTTCATGGCGTCACCTCGTCCCAGCGAATTTCCAACCATAAGTCGACGAACTGCCGCTCAACTGCGCGCACCTCGCAACGGTATCCAAGGCCCCGCAGCTCCTGAAGGACCACTTTGCAGAGCTCTGGGTAATCCTTTTCGTTGCAATAGGTGCTGGTACCAAACCCGTAGTCGCGCACCGAATATTCGTACTTGCCGGCTTCTGCGGCCTTGGCTATCCCCGCAAGGATGGTGTCAACCGCGAATGCAGGGTCCTTTGCCCTGGCCATGTCTCGCGCCTTATCTGCTGTCATTCTGCTCATGGCCGAACCCTCGCCGAGATCCTGCCGCCTTTCATGGTCACCGCCAGGCGCTGCGGCAGATCCTTCACAAGATCCTCGCGCTTGCGGCCAATCACCTCATTGAACGGCAGGCCGAAGCCGAGCATGGCGATTCGGCGCTCGATGTCGTCCATCTGTTCGTCGATCAGGGATTTCACGATTGGTGTGGACATGACGACTCCTTGCGCCGGTCAACGATCTTGTTGAGGCGCCCGCAGTAGTGGTTGAATTCTTCGATGGTGATGCGATTGTCGAGCATCATTTCGTTGATTGTTTTCTGGATCATCACCGACCAACAGGCCGGCGTTTCTGGATCCTCAAGGGTGTCCAGCTCCTCGCCGATGAGGACGTGCGCTGACATCGTCACAATGAGTCATCCTCTGCCTGGGCGATCAGTGCGTCATCGACAAAGGGCTCAAGTAGGGCCTGTGCGATTTCGCCGAGCTTGCCGAAGGGGTGGTCGCTGGGGCCGAGGAGTTCGGCGATGGCGTTCTTGTCGGCCCGGCCGTCTGCCGACAGCAGGAGCCAGCCCAGCGCCGGGGTGTGGACCTTGCAGTCCGCCAGCCGGTTGTTCACATGCTCATCCACGGCTAGGGCCAGGTCGGCCACCGTGACGACCCGCGCTTGATGCCAACGACGCTGGATCTTCACGTCCACGCCACGGAGTAGGCTTTCGACCGCGTTGTACAGCCACTCAGCCCGAGCAACCTCCCGAGGCGTCTCGCTCACCATCGGAGGCAACTGCGCGTCGTGCATGGCCTGACAAATCTTCAGTGCTGAGTTCATCGTTGCCTCCAGGGTGGCGGGTCAGTCGATGGGAATCGGTGGGAGTGGCATCCAGTGGCTAGGCGCCGCATCGAAGGCAACGCCTCCACAGCCGTCATAGGTTTGATGAACACCGCTGCAACCCCAGGTCTTCCAAGCATCGAAATACCCGACAGCCATCTGTCCATCGCCCAGCAGCACCAGGTAGTCGCCGGCCTGCGGCGGAAGCTCTTCTATCGGTTTCCAATCGCTCATGGCGACCTCCAGTGTTTGGGGTTAGGCGGTGGCTTTGGTGATTGCCGCATCAACCAACTTCATTGCTTTCATGGCATTGCTATTGCCCGGCGGCAAATAGTCGCCCCAAAGATCACGTGCAGCCTGCAGCGCTTCCAGCAGCTCAGGGGCGGCGGCGATCAGGCTTGCATTGGCGCCAGCCTCAGCGCAGCTATAGACGCTTCCTTTGCTCCGGCGCCGATGAATCTCCGCGATGGTGTCGTCATTGCCTTCTGTCTCGATGTAGCGCCTGCCATGGTCGTCCTGGACATACCAGGGCCCCGGCGTGTGCTTCGTTTCCATGACTCTCTCCATCTGGTTGATCCAACAAATTCCGGCTGCACACGATCCTTCCGCTGGTTGCCGTTGGGCGCGGTGTCATGTGCATGCGGGATTGGTTGGGGAAGGGTGCCGGTCTTTCCCGGCTGTCATCACGGTACTATTGGCCCCCGCGCAGGCAACTGTAAGTGCCGGTTACTTGTCCGGCGCTGATGTCACCAGCAGATCCTGTGGGCTATGCCCGCTTCGGGGCGCTGACAAGGCGCGCTCTCCGGAACCGATATTCTCTCGGCGGCCCAAGCGCCCGGCACTGTAGCGGCCGGGTAGGCTGTTGCTCGGCAACGGCTGGTTAGCGCTTCATGGCTATATCTCCTCTTGTGCGCGCCGTTGGCATCTTGGCGGGCGCTCGCCGTTCTCTATAGGTGCTGGTTACGTCTCCAGCGCGGACTTCCACCGCCGTGTTGATTTCTCCCGGCCGCGAACTCGCAACCCAGTGGAGATTGATGCAGATGCCCGGTGCTGATCTCCGGGTTGCCAAGACCCGCACTACGCATCAAGGCGCGCTAGAACATGGCATAGGTTGCCCATCAGCCTGGGCGTGCATCCGCATCGGATATAGCTCGAATCCCTCCGAGTGTTGCCCATCTTCGCCGCGACAAGACCCGCTCAGGCTCAGGGCAAGGTGGCCACCCTGCTATCACGCAGAAGGCCGAGCTATATCCGATGCGCTCTCATAGAGAGGATCGGGCAGTTATAGTCAGGGCTGACTTCGGCGCTGGTTGTTCAGTCGAGACCGGTTTCCAGCGGCGCCAATTCAACCGCCAGGGCCATGCGCCGGAAGGTGTCTGCCAGCTCAATGCGGCGCTTGCGCGACTTCGGCAACCAGAAGGTTACGGCGCTGCGGTCGTCGTCCTCCGGTGGGTGGTGGAGGCGTTCACTGCTGTGCAGGATCATCTGGACGGCGCTGTAGGTCAGGCCGGTGTTAGAAAGCTTCTGGATCTCGACCACTTCACTGGTCAGCTCCTGGCTATACACGTTGATTCGCATGGTCTTGCTCCTGTTGATTTCCCGTCTGGCCCTGTCGCCAAGGCCAGCCAGTGAAATCTTCATGCAGGCACTCTGATCGGCTGCTGATCGACGATCGTTATCGAGCCGCGATCCGTTACCGCGACCCGGGCAGTCAGCCCTGGGTTGAAATCAGCGAGACGGGGATGGGCCCGGAAATCGATTACCTTCCCTGTGCGATCGCCAAGGCCGATATAGATCAGGTCGCCTTCCTGTATTTCACTTCCGCGTTTCGTTGGCATTTCGTGTCTCCTGGTTGTCATCCCAAAGCCCGCTCATTGAACGGGCTTCAGTGATGCTTTCCGCCGTGACCCGCTACTGGCGTCGGTCACCGGCTCAATCAAGTTGTTCCTCCAGCCGCGGGCCTTTCGGCTTGTTCTCCCGCTGGATAACTGTTCTTGGCGCTTTACGCTGCACGCCCGGGTCAGTTGCCAACCCTCTGAACCGTTTAGGCCGGTTCATCGCTGCCTTTGAATCTTGGCCGGTGGTAATCCGGCAAGGGGTGGAGCTAAAGAGCGGTGGCCTTCTGGCCTGGCGCCTTCTTGCGTTGGCGTTGAGGTGAATTTAGCCTCAAGCTAAACATTGGTCAATAGCTGAAAGCTAAATTAATTGAGCTGGACGTAAAAAAGCCCGCGGTGGGGCGGGCTCCTTTTCCGGGACGGCTTTAATTGGTTGCATCAAGGAGCTGTCGTAGGCCGCCAAGATCGCTGGCGCTTACGGAGCCTTCCGTATTGCAGATCTTGAACTCGACGGTTTTTGCTCTGGATATCTTTTCTAGGGTCTGCCTGGTTAAGGTGGAGCGGAATATTTGAGCTTGCCCTGGCGTGCTGTATGCAGCCTCTAATTCCGGAGCCGGGATACCGTCCACCAACCAGTGATTCTGGTGACATACGGCGAAAGATTCTGTTCCTCGTGGGGGGACGAGAAGGCTGTAGTAGCCATACGGGGCAGAGTCAGCTGCCGTTGAGAAGTGAGCGTAAACGTTGAATGAATAACCGCGATCCTGATCTCGGAACGATTCCCAAGACAGGGTCTTCGTCCCTTTGAACCTGTCCACCTTTTCAGTTAATTGTCCGCCCAATGCGGAACCAGCAATAGCACAGACCATTACTGTGCAAGCCAACCCAATTTTCATTGCCGCCTCCCTGTCTGTAGATCCCCAAATCTATCAAACACTGATCTTTACCTGTCGTTTAGCACTACGCTATGCTTTGTAATACTGGATAAATATACAGCATCTGGAGGTGGCGATGAAGGAAGCAAATCAGTACGAGACCGCAGTAGGGCGGGGGGTGAGTGGAATCGAAAGGCTGGGATTGAGGGTCTCCAATATGATCAATCACCCGGTCGCGCAGATTCAGCGCTGGGTGACGATTCATCGCCTGGACAGCGATGGAGACAGGGAATGGGATGAAGTTATGGGCGTTCTAACCGAGACGGACGGTATAGACATGACGTTCAACGACGATGGGTCGGTGACGCTGAGGTGGGAGGCGTGCGCCGAAGAGGATCGGCCCGTAGAGGTATTCGAAAGGGCAGAGGAGCCGGCGCCTTTCTGACGGGGATGAAAAAAGCCCGCTCAGTGGCGGGCTATTGTTTAGTTTGTAAGGTTGGTGCTGTCGGGGCAGTGGTGGTCAGCCTTTACTTATCGACATAATGATTCGGTAGAAACCCACGCCCGTACTCGCAAGCTGTATTGCCGCCAGAGACCCTATGAATACGTTCAGGAGCAAGAGAAGTTGCTTCTCTCCTGACCATGGAAGCAATAAGCACACTGATGACGCAAGGAGCACTAAAAAAAGGAATGCACATACAAAGCTCCCGGAGATAAGGATCCGGTACCCCCCGGTCGCTCTGAGATTTTTCAACAAATCCCGATCCATCACTGATGCCATCAGTGCGATCGCAGTGATCAGAAACCCGAGTATCGTTCCAGAAGCGCCCGCAAGGACGCCGGACAACATAGAAATTTCGCCAGGTTGGAAGCGGAAGTTGTATTTATGAAACATCCACGTTATGAATATTGCAGTGGATAGTTTAAACAATTCTATTAGCTTTGCCGAAATAATCATCTACTGATTCTCTCTGTTCTTCCCTAGCCTTATCAGCAAGTTTATACATGCTTTCAGGAGGCGGAAAAGATGAGTTGGTTCTGATGGTCTGAGATGAGTATATCCTATTGGCAATTAAGTCTATAGGTAGTATTTTTCCATTTTCATCTGTTTCAATTTTTGCCTTGGTTGCGCCCATTGTTAAAAGGTGGCCAATTGAACTTTGTATGGCGCTACTCAGTTTTCCTGAGCTGGTGTCAAGCTTGTTATCAATTGTGAAGGTTACATCGAGAAAGTCAGCGCCTGATTGATTTAGAAGCTCTAAAGTTCTGGCGCTCAAATTGTCTTGGGGGTACAAGTCTGGGTTGGTTGGTTTAGGGATTTTTACGGAAAACTTTTTTATGCTCAGTTTTTTATTAAGGAGCATCTCTGCCTGGTCTGGTCTAATGATCGGGCTGGCAAAAAATGACACGCCAGCGCTAGACGTAAGCAGTTGCGCAAGATGCACGCCAGTGTTCCCATCATCGTTCCTATGTATAACCAATAGGGAGTTATCTTTGTAGTAAACGAAAAAATTCTTTTCAATAACGCCTTCGTCTATTTCCAGCTCAATCTTTTTCCCGTCTTTCCCCAATGCTCCAATTTCTGGTAGGTCTGCTTTCCGTATTTTCCGGATCTGGCCCGCGTATGAATTAGTATTGATGCGATAGTGAAGGCCGAAAACTTCTCGTATACATCCATAACTCGCATAACTTTTAGGATGATCCCCATTTATTATTTTCTCGAATGCGGATTCTGTGCTCATGGCGAAAAGGTCTTGCTGAACGGACGCTATCGAATAAAAATCAAATATGTAGCGCTTTTGCTTTTCCTGTTTCACCATAAACTCCCTAAGTCTAAAGTATTATGCCGATCTCGTAATAAGCCGAGCCTTCACCTCATCCGCATAACCCACCAGGCGATACTCCCCATCATGAAGCACGGTGCAGATCTTCAGCACGGCCTGGGCGTCGGCCTCATTTCCGGCCAGGCTCAATCGCTCGGCGATTCGCATCAGCTCGACGGCTGACCACTTGAGGTCGGAGGCGATGCCCTGGAGATCGCGGCGCAGGTCTTGGTTGGGCTTGGTGAGAGTCATAGCTCAGGCCTTTGCTCTAGTAGGTAATGTAAATCGAAGCTCAGACTTACCCCCCGGCCGAATCACTAAGACGCTTCAGGGGCCATCTGATTATCTGAGCCGGAAAAGACCTCCCATCGTCATAGATCATATTGCCCTCCACCTTCATTTCCAGCGTGTCGCCGCTGAAATGTCCGGTGAAAATCTGGACGGAAGTGAAACCCTTTAGACTGGGGGTTCCCTCATGTATAAATCGGCGCTCACCGGTTATCCGATCGCCTTCGCGCGTGTAGCTGGTGAGAATTTTTACCCCAGGATGATCGTTGGTGTAGTGCGCCAATCGTTTGATGACGGTGTCAGGCGCTTCATCGACACGCCACCACGTAAAATGGCTATCGTCCAAAAACAAAACGTAAACGTGATAGTGAAATTGATCCGGTATCTCGCTCTCAGCGTACCAAAGCCCATCCGGTACCCGATCGCTTGGCGCAGTGCTGCAACCAGTGAGTGCCACTAGCAAAAGAAGAGCCGCAATCTTACGCATGGGAAAGCCTTTTCCACGGTCAGTTAAATTTATGTAGCGCTGTAAATGCCCGACACTGCGCTAAACAAGGTTCGCATTCCACACCAGCAGCACTCGCGCCTGGATGTAGGTTTCATCGGCACGAATCGTCCTCGCCGGGTGGAGCGCATTGTCCGAGATCATGCTGAGCTGATCGTCACCGATCCACTGGAGCCGCTTTATGTACAGGTGGTTGTCCCAGGTGAACATGTAAATGCCATCCCCAACGAACTCACGAATGCTGACGTCCACCAGTAGGGGGTCGCGGTGCTTGATGGTCGGCGCCATCGACTGGCCCCAGCCCGTCACCATCTTCAGATGGAAATGTTCTTTGAACTCGACGCCCATTTCGCGTAGATGCTGCGGACTCACGCGGATGTCCTGGAGCATTTCAGGATAGTCGTGCGGGATCTGCCCGCCGCCCATGGCCGCGCGAACGTCGTAGTGGGCGATCCATACCTCATCACCCACCACGCCTGGGCGGTAGTAGTCTAATTCGATCGTGCCGCCGCCATCGTCTGCTTCAGCAGCTGCCAACAATCGGTGGCGAGCCTGATCTGACAAGCCGCTACCCTGCTTTGCAAGCATCTGCTTAACGAGGTCAGCAGCAGATAAAACGGCGCTTCCCTTTACCCCCTCCGTTGCTGGCTCGAATCCGCTCAATTCGGTGACAGCGATTGCATCGCTCAAAGGTACGGAATCAAACCATCCCCTAGGCAATCCTTCGACGCTTTCGATTCGGCGAGCTACGTCGTCGCCAAGGTTCTTGGCTGTCTTGTCGGAGAGGATCTGGCTGAGATGCGCAGGAGCCATCCCCCAGCGCTCAGCGCAAGCTCCCTTTCTCTGGTTGCCTATCAGCTTCACCAGGTTGCGTTTACGAATTTCATAAATATCCATACGCGCAAGAATGCCAGCGTTTAGCTCATTGCTAAATGTGCTCATAGCTAAATTATTTCCTTGCTCTGAAATTAGCCCTAAGCTAAATTCGCTACATGTGTAAGGAGAATTCCATGAATGACCATCTGCGCGACTGGCTCGCTAATGCTGCGAATGATCGGCGCCAAGACGTCGCGGCCGCCGCAAAGACCACTGTAGGTCACCTTTGGCAGTTAGCAGGCGGCCATCGCAAAGCCTCTGCGGAGCTTGCTGAACGCCTTCAGGATGCATCGGGTGGAGAGATCACTATTGCCGGCCTGCGGCCCGATCTCGTTGATCTGGCCCATAAGGTTCTGCGCGGCGCTGCTTAAGGGAGACTTGGCGCGCTGATCTGAGGGAGAGCGCCGCCTTATCAAAGCCCGGCAGCTCCTCGGGTTTCAGTCGCTGTCGCATCGCCTCACATCGAGATTCGAACGCTGGGGAAAGCCTTATTTGGCAAGACAGCGGAAGGATGGACCCCAAGGCAGCGATGAAGCAGAAGAGGGCAGCTATCTCACCCTGGAGTTCAGGTTGGTCGGTCATGGAATTTTCCGTGATTCGTTTTGGTAAGCAAATCATCGTGAAAGTAGTGGCGGACTGCCACGCGAGAAGAAGAGAGGTTTTCGCAATGGAAGAATTCGAACGAACCCTGCATCGCGAAGTAAAGGCGGGCGGCGGTACCGCGCTCGCGAAGCGCATGGGCGTCAATGAAACCCGGCTGCTTGATTGCGCGAATCCGAATCGTGAAGCGCACCGCATGAACCTGGAGATGTTCGGGCAGGTTCTCACGCACCTCTCCGAAGAAGGGCGTCTTGCCGTGCTTGGCTCGCTGGCTAACGAGTTCGAGTGCGATGTGATTCGGCGTAAGCGCCCAGAGCCGAAGCCGCTCATGGCCGCGCTGTGCCACTTGACCGCCGAGTGCGGCGACGTAGGCCGACTGATCTTCGATGCCACCGCAGACAACCACATCAGCCAGCACGAAAAAGCCCAGGGCGACAAAGCCATTCAAGAAGCCATCGACGCGCTGCATGTACTGCGCGAATCGCTAAAGGTCGCCTGAATTTCAGACACAAAAAAGCCGACGTACGAGGTCGGCTTTTTCTACAGCGGTAAAGCAAGTGGAGAAGATTATGCACGCACAACCACAACAGGACAATACCGGACAGGTCGCGACACGTTTTAGCAATTCTGAAAACGTGTCGCGTGATTCTTCAGTTATCCCGTTCGACTTCGATGGTGCGGCCATCCGGGTGATCACTGACAAGCTCGGGGAGCCATGGTTTGTTGCTCGTGACGTCGCCGACGCTTTGGGCTACTCCAAGCCGGAAAATGCCGTGGCTCGCCATTGCAAGGCTGCAACCACTACCCCGAAACAGGGTGGTGGGTTCCTGACCATCATTCCAGAGCGAGACCTTTACCGACTGGTGATGAAGTCAAAGCTGCCAGCCGCCGAGAGGTTCGAGGAATGGGTGGTCGGCCAGGTCCTGCCCTCAATTCGCAAGACAGGCACATACGCTGCGCGGTCGATCGACAATTCGAAAGTCATCGGCGAGCTGGCGATTCTGGAGTGCTTCGACCGCCTGCTGAAGCCGGCGCCGTCGAGCAAGATGATGATGCTCGCCCAGATCGCCACCAACAACGGTCTCGACGCCAAGTTTCTTCCAGGCTACGCGGTCGACGCCGCCCCTGATGCTGTCGGCGGCTCGTCGATGCCAACAAAGGCCGTCACCGCTCTGATCAAGGACTTCGACCTGCGAACGTCCGCTCCAGCTTTTAACAAACTGCTGGAGGCTCACGGATACCTCAAGGAAATGCAGCGCCGCAACTCCAAGCAGGAATACGTTGGCTTCTGGTCGGTGACTGAGAAGGGCCTGCAGTACGGCAAGAACCTTACCAGTCCTCAATGCCCCCGCGAAACGCAGCCTCATTGGTATGTGGATCGCTTCCTCGAACTGGCCGCAATGGTCGGGAAGGCCTGACATGCAATACACCGTCACGATAAACCAGGTGAAGGCGCTGGAGTGGGGGCTGAATTCTCAGCAGGCCCTGCTGTTCGCCTTCGTCTATGGCTGCCCAAGCTGGACCAAGCCAATCAAGACCGACGACGGCATCTTCTTCGCGCTGAGCAAGGCCAAGATCATTGAGGAGTTGCCACTGCTCACTGACAAGCCAGATACCGCGTACCGCATGCTGAAGGCTCTGGAGGAGGCCGGTTTGATTGAGCTTTCCAGTACTTCGAATATCACACTGTTTCGCCTGACAGAGAAGGCGGTCGAGTGGAACCGGAAGTTGGATGGGTCGGAAAAATATCCGACCCCACCAAAGCAAGAAGGTCGGAAAAAAATCCGATCTACCCCGGAAAAAAATCCGGGCAAGGTCGGAGAAAAATCCGGGCAAGGGTCGGAAAAATCTCCGACAAATCAGGATACCAATCATCAGGGTACCAATCAGGATACCAGTCAGGACTTGCAAGGCAGCCCGGACAAGCCGGCCCGCAATCTGGTTCTGGTGATTGATCGCACCGATGGGCCACGGGTTGAGATCCCCGTCGACATGCCTGGCCCCAAAGACCAGTCCTGCAAAACCTTCAAGGTCTGGGCGAACTACGCCATGGCCTACCGCAAGCGCTACAGCACCTGGCCGGTGTGGAACGCCAAGGTCGGTGGTCAGCTCGGCCAACTGGTTGACCGCCTCGGCGCCGATGTCGCCCACCACGTTGCGGCTCACTTTCTGAAAACCAGCGATGCCGCGGTCCTGCGCAAGTGCCACAGCCTCAACGAACTGCTGGCCAACGCCGAGAGCTACCACACCCAGTGGGTTACCGGGCAGCGTATCAACGGCACAACCGCCCGCCAGATGGAGCGCACTGAGGCGAACGTATCCGCAGCGGAGCAGGCCGCGCAAATGGTCTTGGCCAAGCGCCAAGCGGGAGAGCGCAATGAGTACCTTTGAAATGAACGATCAACAGGTCGCCGGACTGGCTGCCGCCATCTGCGCTACGGCCGAGGCAATGGGGCAAGAAATGAACCCCGGCACCGCGGCGATGATGGCCGAAGACCTCTGCGCCTACTCGGTTCCTGTCGTCAAAGCCGCGTTGAAGGCGTGCCGCTTCGAAGTGAAGGGCAAGCTGGCTATGGCCGACATCCTGCAGCGCGTCCAGTCATCCGACGGCCGCCCAGGCAAGGACGAGGCCTGGGCAATCGCCATGACTACGAACGATGAATTCGAAACCGTGGTGCTGACTGATGAAATCCAGCTGGCCCTGGCTGCAGCGAAACCTGTCCTCGACGCCGGCGACAGGGTCGGTGCCCGCATGGCGTTCATTAGCGCTTACGAACGTTTCGTCGCCCAGGCCCGGGAAGAAACCAAACCGGTCAACTGGCATGTGTCCGTGGGTTTCGACGCCAATAGCCGTATCCAGGCCGTCACCAAAGCCATGGAGCTGAAGCGCATCCCCCAGGAGCGCGCCCAGAAGTACCTGGCCGACCTGAGCGTCGTGCCTATCACCGAAGACGGGCGGGCCATCGCGGGATTGCTCACTGGCGCCGTCAGCCGGCCAGCCCCATCCCTGCGCGAAAAACTGCATCTGGTGAAGTCCTCGATGTTGGAAATGCGCGCCGCCAGCGCTGACAAAAAAGACGAAATGCGGATTGAGGCTGCCAACGAACTGGCGGATCGCCGCGCGCTGCTGATCAAGCAGGCCCAGGAATTGGAGCAACGGACATGAAACGAGCGTCCCCAGTACAGCTACGCCAAGCCCTTGAGGTAGCCAACACCCTGGTCAAGCACGGAATCAACTTCGTGTGCATCCCTGTGATCGACGAGGCGGACGCCGCGAACCTCGCCAGCCAGGCCGCCGAGCGCCTGGAGCGCATGGCATTGATCGCGGAAGCGCAGGAGAAGCGGACATGACCGACAAGATGCGTGAAGAGTTTGAGAAAAGCCCGCGCTTCCGGGGCATGGATTTCACCCGGTCCGCCACACACCCCGAATATTACGAAAGCCCCTATGCAAATGGTGGGTGGGATGGATGGAAGGCATCCCGCGAGGCGCTGGTGATTGAGCTGCCTCCTGTGCCGGAAATGCCAGAAGAGCCTGAAGACGCAATTGACGATAGCCATATGGACGCCTATCACTCGTCCGTTGGAATGCGTCACGCCTGTTCAAAGTTCATCGAAGCCGTCGGCCTGAAGGTGAAGCCATGAGCGAAGTCCATCGCTACACGGTCGTCCAGATGCTCTCCGAAGAGGGCGGTCGGATCAGCTACGAACCGCACGGTCCGGATATTGTCATGGCGTGGGCCTACGACGAACTCCGCGCAGAGATCGCCGGCCTCAAGACCGGCTACGAAGCCTACGAGCGGGTGAATGCTGAGCTGAAGGCTGAGAACGAGGCGCTGCGTAAACGCATCGACGACCTGTCGCCATTCAAGGGTGCGCCGATGACAGGTCCCGATACCAAGTGCCTGGCGTGCGGTGGTTATCACTACGGCCTGGGTGGTCTGCCGTGCCCGGTTATACGTGTGACGGCTCAGGCTGAACTGCCAGAGACTCGATCTGGGCAAATTGGCGCCGCCCTAGGCCAGGGAGAGCAGTCATGAACGCATTCAGCGTCCTCAGTGTGATCCTGTCCGTGGTCAGCCTGATCCTCATCGGCCTTGTGATGCTGGTGGACGATAGCTTTATGTTCGCCGCGGTTCCGGCCGTGCTCGCCGCCACCTACCTGGATCACTTGGGCATTGAGAAGTCCCTGCGTGATTTCCTGGCAGAGGGGAGGGCCAGGCAATGAGCAACGTCATCCATAAACCCCGCCACTTCTGGTCGTCCGGTCCTTCGCGCATCCGCGAGATATTTCGCCTAGCCTACCTGTTCGCCACTGAGCTATCTGCCGCCGGCGCCGTAGAGATCATTGTCCGCCCGGTTAAGTCCCGTCGCACCCTGGAGCAGAACGCCAAGCTGTGGGCAATGCTGGGCGACATATCCCGCCAGGTTGAATGGCCGGTCAATGGCGTGATGCAGAAGCTGGACAGCGAGGACTGGAAAGCCCTCATGACCGCAGCCGCCCGCCAGGAGATCCGCATGGCCCAGGGCATCAACGGTGGGGTTGTGATGCTAGGCGAGAGCACCAAGCGCATGACTGTGGCCGAGCTGGGCGACGTGATCGAGTGCATGTACGCCTTCGGCGCCGACAAGGGCGTGAACTGGAGCGAGCCGAAAGGGCAGATGCCCGAGCAGTGGGAGGCGGCAGCATGAAGCGCACCCCTCTACTGCGCAAAACTCCGCTCAAGTCCGCAGTCCCACGCCGCAAGCGCTGCCCAGAATGCCGCGTGATGTACGCGCCGGCCCGAGAATCGCAAGCCGTGTGCGGGGAGATCGCCTGCGCCATCGCTCACGCCCAGTCGGAAAAGGGCAAGGAAGCCGCCCGCAAGTCCCTGGCCCAGGTCGAGCGCCGAGAGATCAAGGTACGCAAGGAGAAGCTGAAGAGTAGGGCGGACCATGCTCGCGATACGCAGCAAGCGTTCAACAAGTGGGTTCGTCTGCGCGATGTCGATCTGCCGTGTGTGAGCTGTGGTCGCCACCATGAAGGCCAATACCACGCAGGGCATTACAGGACGGTTGCTGCCAGCCCTGAGCTTCGCTTCGAACCGTTGAACGTGCACAAGCAATGTGCCCCATGCAACAACCACAAGTCCGGCGACATCGTGAACTACCGCATCGAGTTGGTGAAGCGCATCGGCGCCGAGGCGGTCGAGTGGCTGGAAGGCCCTCATGAGGCCAAGAAGTACACCATCGAACAGCTGAAGGCGATGACCGCCGAATACCGGGCCAAGACTCGCGAACTGAAAAAAGGGGAAGCTGCATGAAGCTGATCAACGCAAGGCAAGTATGGACCGAGGCCCAGCATGAATCGAACGCTTCGATCAGCGCTGCAGCGATCGACAAGGCGGCATCCGCACCGGTGAAGAAGGGCACCCGTATGCGGCGCCATGAGGCCGTGTTCGCCGCCCTGGGCGAGGACAAGGAGGAGCGCATCCAGGTTGTGCGCCAGAAGATCAGCATCAGCGAGACGCGCCGTACGCCGGTAGGCCGGTCCACCGCCCGTGCTGCGCACCTGGCGACCATTGGCAAGGTGCTCCGGGCAATTGACACGCTGCCGTTCCAGGTGCAGCAGTTCGGTCACTACCTGTACCACCCGGCGATGAACATGCGACACGTCATGAACGCAGTGCTGCTGGTCACCGCCAAGGCGGCACTGCCGGACCTTACATCAGCCAAGCGTGTGAAGGCCCAGTATCTAGTCACCATGGCGCTGCAATCGTACAAGGGGGAGGTTCACGGCTCGAGTGAGTGGGGGCCGGCGAGGGTTGCGGCTGAAATGGAAACCTTCTTCGGCGTTTCAATCGAGCCAAAGCACTGGAATCGCGACTGGCTGACATTGTGGGAATCCCTGAAAGAGGTGATCAAGGAAGTGGATGTTCAGGCCCAGCAGCCGATCTGGCAGGTGATTCACGCGGAAAAAGACCAGGAGGCGGCATAATGATATTGACATGGTGGGGTTTTTAGGGTACTTTTCCCATAGTGCACAAGTAACGCGAAACGCACACGAAACCCTGAACCCGGCCAAGCGCCGGGTTTTTTGCGTCAAGATTTCCCCAAAGCCCTCAGAGCCTCTGACTTGTCACGCTGATGAGGGACCTATTCAGGGCCTCTGCACTTGCAGAGCTTTTTTGTGCCTGTCAGAACACAAAAAGCCCCGACAGATTCGGGGCTTTTTCATTTCGGCGCGGAGAAAAGAGAGGGCGACTCCAGAGGGTGCGGGAACACCCAAGGGAGACGCCAGATCGCAGAACCAGCCTGCAAGCCAGCCAAGGCCCTCACTGCTCGCGCGAGCGGGGCGGAGCCTAGCAGAAAACGACAAGGCTTTGCAGATGCTTAAAGATTGCAGATGTGGAAAGTGCAACAGACTACTGGCCCGCGTGGGCGAGTACACCCAGCTCCAGATCAAATGTTCCCGTTGCGGGACGTTGAATCATGTGAAGGCCCCGAGCCTCGAGCGATCGCCTTTGAGCGACATGAATGCGGAATCCTCCGCGAAAAATCATTCGACTTAAGGTAATAAAATGGCTCGTACACGTATTCCCTTTGCCGGCAGCGGTACTTCAGTTCTGCCCGCATACCAAACAATGACCGCAGGTCAGTATCTTCTCTCGCCAAATGGCCGCTTCAAACTTTTGCTTCAGGCTGATGGAAACCTGGTTCTGCAGGACAATGGCGCGGTGGTATGGGTAGCTGACAATACACAGCCCTACAGCTCGCACGTTCCCCTGCGCTACAAGGTACCCCCACAGCTCTACGTTCAATACGGCGCGTTCCTGGACGACCCGATTCGTAAGCGCACCTGGCTGACCGACAACACGACTTTCACCAGTAACGACCAGTGGAACCGAACCCATATGGTCCTTCAGGACGATGGGAACATCGTGCTTCTTGACTCGCGAGCGATCTGGAACGGCACTCCGTCGATTCCACTGGTACCTGGCGCGACGAACTCGTTGATCTTTTCTGGTCCATTCGAAATGGTACGAGGGGTTCGATATGCCACAGGCAATTGCGCACTTGTGTTTGAGGCCGACGGCGGTGTCGTGAGCTACGGTCCGGATGGGGGCATGCTGTGGTCCAGCCGCACTCAGAACAAAGGTGCTGCGAGGGCGGTGTTCCAAGCCGACGGCAACTTTGTGATCTACGATGCCAGCAACAAAGTTCTCTGGAACTCGGGTACCGCAAAAAACCCTGACGCAGTTCTTCGTTTGCAGCCGAATGGCGGTCTGGCAGTAATCAAGGATTTGCCTGTTTGGGCGCGGTTCGGTTACACGCCGAAATACCGTGCTGTTCGCTTGTTCGACGGTGGCTCTTTGAAAACCCACGACATCTGGACCTGGCATTTCTAAAGCCGACTACTTTTGTATCGATGATGCTCCCCAGTGTTTGGCCGGCTACGCCGGCCTTTTTTATTCAATCATGCACAGTCGGAGTCGAAGGCATGGAGTTTTTACAGCGCCTGTTCGAGAAGCTCGACTGGGCATTTGCTGGGCTGCTTGGCGCTATAGCCGCCAGCTTCTGGCACCGCGATGACCTGGTAGACCGAAAGGCCTGGGCCATCTTTATTTTCTCGGGTGCCGTCTGCGCCCATTACCTGACGGGCCTGATCAGTTCCTACTTCGGAGTGGTCGAGCCGCGCAGTGTTGCCGGTGTCGGTTTCCTCCTGGGGACCTTCGGCGGGTCGCTTATCGCCGCCATCACCCGGGCCATCAAAGCCGCTGACCTCTGGGCGTTCATCCGCCAGCGGTTTGGGGGAGGCAATCCACCATGAATCTTGAACTGATCAACTCCATCGCCTGCGGCATGATTGCCTTGTGGGCGTTCTGGTGCGTGGTGAGCGGGAAGGTGAAGGACGGCATCCTTGGGAAGCTGATCTACTCGACGATCGCCATCAGCGCCTACGTGGTCACCACTCGGCATGACAGCTTTCTGTTCGGCCCCACTACTGCCGGGTTGACCCTGCACATCGCCTTGGCTTTGGCCGGCATCCGCCACCTATTCATGGTCACGTACTGGCAGCGGGTGAAAGCCTGGATCTGCCGGCATCTGAACTGTGAGCATTGCATGCGGTGTGACAAGACTTCCAACGGGGTCGAACGCCGACCCAAGTAAGCCGGGGTACGCTTCAATTATGCAAAAACGTGACAGATGCAAATGGCCCGGCTGTGATCGGCTCGCCTTGCTATTCGAAACGCGCCTTCCTGATGTCACCGTGTTTGTTTTGCAAATAGACGGAGTAAGGCAATAAGAGAGTGTCCGCGACAGCTGAGAGGCCCATGTCGAGGACAATGAGCGCTGGGGCGGGGTATCCATCGAAACCAGTGCTTTGCCGTGGTTCCGCATCTAGTGTGCAGTAATCAAAAACTGCACCACTATAGATTCGTGGAACCGAGTCACAGTGGGAATGCCAGCGAGCCAGTTTACCGCTAGCCACAGCATCATCTCGAAAGGTCGTATTGATCGTTCCGCATCCCGACGCTGAAGCGGCCGCGAGCACCAACAGAGTGCACCTGAAATTCATTGATTCAAGTCCTTTAGAAGAATTTTGGATTGTAGACGAGTGGGTGGAATCGCGAATTCTCAATTCATAGGTTTCGACACGTTTTGCGCATCAGCGGATCGTGTCGCGCCATTTTACGGCCGCTCGCTGAGCGCTAGCTACCTGTACTATTTAGACGTTCACAATGTGAACGGGCAGACTCTTTGGTGTCGTGAGAAACCACTACCCGAGGTGCGTTGAAATCTTGCATGTCTAGTACGGTGTACACGATCTTGCCTGTCCATCTCCCGTTCTTGATGTCTTTATCAGTTTGTACTTCATATCGTAATCTCATATGAGAATTCCTGGCTCGAGCTTTATTTCCTGGAAGAAAGGCAAGTCTGATGAATTTTTTTAGTTTCTGAGATCTGCTTTTGTACTTCCTGCTTTCGCTCCAAACTGTAGTTCCAACCATCAGCTCTACTTGCGGTAATTTCTAGGCTTAGAACCTCGCCCCAGATTGCTTCGCATTCGTCGTTTTGTACAGCAGCGAGCCTCAATCTGGTAGTTGACAGTTCCGTGTCAATCTTACGGTATGCCGAGTCCCAAGCGTTCAACTCGACGATGAGCTTTTCTTTTTCTTGTTTAAGCTGAGCGATTTGTTCTCTCAGATAACTATTTTCAGCCTCGGTGCGCCCTATCTCCCGCGATTGTTGCGACGAATATTGAAGGTATGCGAACGCTCCGCCTCCACATCCAATCACAATTGCAACAACAGTACTTATTATCCATTTCGTGGTGTTGTTCACTCTTTTCCCCTGTGACAAAACCAGCAACCCTACCCCTGATGCCTTATCGCCACAAGCTAGGAAGGGCACATCGCTCAACTGGACTGATGCTGGGTGATGAAATTTTATGAGAGTAAAAACATGGGTAGACCGCAGCCATCGATGTCACTGCTTGGGTTGTCCGATCTACCCGATACTGGCATCCACCTAACCCCGGCCCCAGAGGTGTGGGAATGGCTCCAAGCCGAGATCCTTGCCGATACCGGCAGCATTCACAACGAAGACCATGCCCACCTACTGGATGCGGACATCCGCGTCATGTGGGCCTCGTCGAGCTTCGAGAAGCAGGGACGGACAGTGCTAGGCCAGGCTGAGCAGGTAGCGTTCCGTGCCGGCGGCTGGCAGAAGGCCCGGATGGAGCAGCAGATGCGTGACTGGTTCGGCGGTGTGCCGGCCTACATCATCACCCTGGCTGCCGACTACTGCGCCCAGTGCAGTGACACAGACTTCTGCGCCCTGGTAGAGCATGAGCTGTACCACATAGCCCAAGCACGGGATGGATACGGCCAGCCCAAGTTCACCCAGGAAGGATTGCCCAAGCTCGAGATGCGCGGACACGACGTTGAAGAGTTCGTTGGTGTGGTCCGCCGCTACGGTGCGAGCCCTGACGTTCAAGCGTTGGTGGATGCTGCAAACAGTCCTGCTGAGGTGGGGAAATTGAACATTGCGAGGGCCTGCGGAACCTGTCTGCTCAAGTTGGCCTGATTCTGTGACAGGTTTTGACGGATGAACCCCATATGGCAGTACTACGAAGCGAGGTCAAAGCCTTCATTGTTCAGGCACTTGCCTGCTTTGATACGCCATCTCAGGTGGTGACAGCGGTCAAGACGGAATTCGGCATAGAGATCAGTCGTCAGCAGTGTGAATCGCACGACCCGACTAAGTATGCAGGGCAGGGGCTTGGCGCGAAGTGGGTGGAGCTATTCCATGCTGCCCGAAAGCGTTTCCGCGAAGAGACCGCGGACATACCGATTGCCAACCGTGCGTTTCGCCTCCGCACGCTTGGGCGCATGGCTGAGAAAGCCGAGAACATGAAGAACATGGCGCTGACTGCCCAACTACTGGAGCAGGCCGCCAAAGAGGTGGGGGACGTCTTCGTGAATCGTCGCCTTGAACCGATCAAGCCCCCTGGATCAGAGGCGGGGGCCGAACCTGCCGCTGAATACGTACTGAGGCCTGACGAAGATGTCCCTACCAGCCCGTATCTCTGATGGGCTGGTCGCGCTGACGCCGAAACAGGCGAACATTTACTGCTGGGGCTTCCAGCCTGAGGCGCGCTTCCGCGACGCGGTGTGTGGCCGTCGGTTCGGCAAGACCTTCCTGGGCAAGGCGGAAATGCGTCGGGCCGCGAAGCTCGCTGCGGCCTGGAACGTCAGCGTCGAGGATGAAATCTGGTACGCCGCGCCGACACAGAAGCAGGCCCGTCGGGTTTTCTGGCGCAGGCTGAAGCAGGCCATCCCGAAATCTTGGCTGGCGACCAAGCCGAACGAAACGGACATGTTGATCACGCTGAAGAGCGGTCACTTGCTCCGGTGTGTCGGTCTGGAGAACTACGACGATCTGCGTGGTTCGGGTCTGTTCTTCATCCTTGTGGACGAATGGGCCGACTGCAAATATGCGGCATGGGAAGAAGTCATCCGGCCGATGCTTTCCACCTGCACCTACACACTGCCGAGCGGTGAAGTTCGAAAGGGCGGCCATGCGCTGCGCATTGGCACGCCAAAAGGATTCAACCACTGCTACGACACGTTTCAAGACGGTAAGCCAGGACATGAGCCTGACCACCGTAGCTGGCTTTACACGTCACTCGATGGTGGCAACGTTCCGCCGGAAGAAATCGAGGCTGCCCGTCGCAAGATGGATCCCCGGACGTTCCGGCAAGAGTATGAGGCCAGCTTTGAGAACTACCAGGGCGTCGTCTACTACACGTTCAACCGTGAGGCGAACCGCACCAGCGAGACGATTAAGCGCGGTGAGGCGCTACACATCGGCATGGACTTCAACGTTATGAAGATGGCGGCCGTGGTGCACGTCATTCGTGACGATCTGCCCTTGGCGCTCAGCGAGTTCTCGGAGGTGCGCGACACGCCCGAGATGATCGAGAAGATCAAGCTTCGGTTTCCTGATCACAGTATTGCGATCTACCCGGACGCCAGCGGCCAGAACACCAGCAGCAAGAGCGCAAGCGAGTCGGACCTGTCACTACTGAAGAAGGCGGGCTTCACCGTTGTCGTGGACTCGACAAACCCCGCGGTGAAGGACCGCGTCAACGCCATGTGCGCAATGTTCGCCAACACATACGGCGAGCATCGCTACCTGGTCAACGTCGACCAGTGCCCGAAATACACGCAGTGCCTAGAGCGCCAGATTTACACCGACAAGGGCGAGCCCGACAAGAAGGCCGGCTATGACCACCTGGTGGACGCACCCGGCTACTTCATTGCCAAGCGCTACCCGATCAAGACACGCACAGGCGGAACACGCCGAATTGGAGGCTTGGCCTGATGCCAGTGCAATCGACAAACCCCGACTACGACGCGCACATCGCCGAGTGGAAAATGATGGACGATGCGCTCGAGGGCGAATGCGCAGTCAAGCGCAACCAGAGCAATCTACCCAAGCCCAGCGGCATGACCGAAGCTGAGAAGCTCGACGGCGTGGGCAACAAATACCTGTATGAGAACTACACGGCCCGTGCTCAGTACGAGCACTGGGTCCGCGATGCGTTGCGTTCGATGATGGGGCTGGTATCGCGGTTGATTCCCGAAATCAAGCTTCCATCTGGCATGCGGGGGCTGGAGGAAAACGCCACCTCTGACGGCTTCGGCCTCAAGCAGCTGTTCTTTCGAATGGTGCGCCAGGCTATTTCCCATGGCCGGGTGCCGCTGGTGGTCAACATCGATGAGGGTGGTGAGCCGTATTTCTCGACTTATGCCACTCGCAACGCCATCAACTGGAAGGTAGGCAGCCAGGGCGGCCGTCAGGACCTGATCCTCTCCGTGTTTCTCGAGTTCCGCGACAACAAGGAGGATGAGTACGACCACGACAGCAAGATGGTCTATCGCGTCTTCAAGATGATCGACAACGTCTGCCACAGCGAAGTACTGGGGGAAGATGGCGCGACTATCGAAGACCTGAGGCCGCTTGGCACCACCGGTGCTGATGCCCGCCTGATCAAGGGGCTGTATTACTTGCCGGTGATCTATTGCGGCTCGACAGACAACTCGCCTGAAGTGGACGAGGTGCCGCTGCTGACCATGGCGCGGGCCGCCTTGAAATCCTACCAACTCAGCGCTGACTACTTCACCGCGCTGCACCAGACCAGTCACCCACAACCATGGGTTTCCGGGCTTGATGATTCGGTAGAGCTGAGCGTAACCGGCCCATCGGCAGCATGGGATCTAGGCCCGAATGGCAAGTGCGGCTATCTCGAGTTCCAGGGGGCTGGCATTGAAGCGGTTCGCACGGCCATGGACGACCAGAAGAACGCCGCTCTTGAAGCTGGCGCCAAGGTCATGGATGTGGGCGGCACTGAGTCAGGGGAGGCTCGTAAAACTCGCCAGAACGACCAGCACGCCACGCTGCACAGCATTGTCATCACGGTGGCAGAAGCGGTGGAGCAGGCATTGCGGTACGCCGCCGAGTGGAAGGGTTACGACCCGGAGCAGGTCGCGTTCAAGGTGACGCCAGAGTTTGTGATGCCTGAAGTAGATGCCCAGGTGCTCGCCGAACTGCACAAGGGGGTGATGGCGGGCACGATCAGCGCCGACACCTACTGGCAGTACCTCACCACGGGCAAGCTGCCGGAGCGCCCATACAACGAAGAAGCCGATCTGATCAGCGAAGAGCGTGAGTCAGCCGGCATCAACTTGGACAAAGACGATGCCGACGACAAACCTGGCGCAGGTGGACAGCCAGCTAATAGAGCAGACGACCCGCCACTCGGTGATGATCGAGCGGCTTAAGGCTGGCGAGGTCAAGAAGTTCGAGAAGTACCTGCGCCAGATCGATAAGCTAGTGCGGGAGCAGTTGACCCGCAAGGAGCTGACCACCTACAGCCGGGACCGCCTTGAGCAGTTTCTCGGCCGCGTGGACGGCAAGCTGCTGGACATCTACAAGGCCTACGGCGACCTGGTGCAAGCCGATTTGGTTGACATCGCGTTGTACGAGTCGAGTTTTGAAGCCAGAAGCCTGAGCAATGCGCTCTCCATCGACGCGGTGGTGCCGACAAACACGGTGATCCGCGCGGCAGTGTTCTCCTATCCGCTGCAGGTGAAGGGGATCGACGGTGGCAAGCTGCTGAAAAGCTTCCTGAGCGGCTGGACCCGAACCGAAACTATGCGAGTCACCAACACCATCAGGCTCGGCTTCGGCCAGGGGCAGACAAACGCCCAGATTATCCAGGCGATTCGCGGCACCGCAGCGCAGAACTTCACGGATGGCGTCCTGGCGGTGAGCAACCGCAATGCCGCTGCTGTGGTGCAGACGGCAATCCAGCATGTGGCCACGACGGCACGAATGGGGACGCTGAGGGCCAACAGCGACGTGGTGCTGGGTTATCGTTGGGTGTCGACGCTCGACCGCAAAACCTCGCAGCAATGCAAGGGCCTGGATGGCATGCGCTTCGATCTTGGCAAAGGACCGCTGCCGCCGGCGCATATCAACTGCCGGTCGACGACGGTACCGACAACCAGGATTTCGGAGATGTTCGCCAAGGATGCCACGCGCGCCTCGGTTGGCGACCACGGCGGGGCCCAGGTCGACGCAAGCCTGAACTATTACGAGTGGCTGGCAACGCAACCAGCGAGCTTTCAGGATCATGCCTTGGGGCCGGTACGCGGCAAGTTGTTTCGCAACGGCGGCCTGACGCCGGAAAAGTTCGCCAAACTGCAGCTTGACAAGTCATTCAAGCCGCTGACCCTGGCTCAACTCAAGGAACTCGAGCCTGACATGTTCACCCGAGCAGGCGTTACACTCGGCGTTCAATCAGGCTGAGCCTACCTATGCTTGTCATCGTCGAAGATGGAACAGGAAGACCGGACGCAAACAGCTTTGTGCCGTTGGAGAAGCTGGTCTTCTACCGCAATTACTATGGCTTCCCGCTTCCTGCTACTGAAAACGAGCAGAAGGCCTTGCTGTTGCGTGCTGCTGCCGACATGAACGCCATGGAATGGAAGGGCGCCAAGACGCGAGACGCGCAGGCGATGGCCTGGCCTCGGCGGCAGTGCAGGGTTGGAATGGAAATTCTGTCTGAAACGTTTGTCCCGTTCGAAATTGAATGGGGTCAACTCCGGCTGGCAGTAGAGCTGTACGCAGCGGATAACGGCTTCGGTATTCCTGAGCCTGCCTTCGGCACCGAAAAAGACGGGGAGCGCGTGACATTGCTGCGCGGCAACCCTGGCGCCATGCTTCGACCTCCACCGTATGCACCGAGCAGGACGCAGTTCGCCGATTATCTGGTGTTGAGGGGGCTACAAGTCGTTAAATAGGGCTTGGCATTCAGTACGGGAACTTCAGGATGATCCGCGGGGCAAGCGAAAATTTAGACAACGTGATGTTAGACAATGTTTTGGATATCAATGACCTTGATCAGCCGATTTATAGGATCTTCCCGCAATGGGCGCTGGAAGAGGCCCTGAGGTTGCGGTGCATTACGTTGGTCCCTCCGTCTTTTTGGGAGGATCCATTCGAAGTTATTGAAAGCCGAATAGCCGTACAGCGAATTTCTGGCGGAAAGATGGGGCCGCAGATGTTTCCTGGCAATGGACTCCATCCCATTTTTGCTCAAAGCTGGTCTGCAACAATGGATTCTGACACTTTGCTGCGTGCTTATTCACGGGTAGTAAAAGATCCCCGCCATAAGCGAAATCTATATCCAGGTGAAGAAGGTGTACGCGTCCGAAGCACTCCAAGAAAACTTTTCTCTGCGCTGATTCACGGCCTGGAAATTCAAGAACATGCGGTCCCTTTTATCGGAAAGGTTAGATACCTCGCTAAACCACAGCTTATTCAGCACATAGCGAACGAAGTAGGGGGGAAAGGGCCGAATGTCTTCCATGATCCCGTTAACAGAGCAAAGCTTCTCATGATGAAGAGGGCTGGATTCGCTCATGAGGACGAAGTTAGATTGGTGGCTGTATTTACCGGACCACCAAGATCACAGGACAAAGTGCTACCTGTAACACTCGACACTAACCGTCTTTTCGATGAAGTCACCTTTGATCCAAGGCTTGAAGCGTTCGAGTTGAAAAACCGGATCCGCGAGCTAAAGGCTTGGGGCTATACAGGCCTTATTGGAGAGTCTGATCTTTATGAGTCTAACCTGATTCAGGTTCTCATACCGGACCATACGGTATAGCTACAACTAAATTCTTTGCTCAACCCGCGTGCACAGGCCCGCGGGTTTTTTTATGTCCGCAAAGCGGGAAAACAAACCCAAGGGGTGCACCAAGTGGCAGACGAAAACCAGATTGATCTTGAAGATCCAGTAGTCAAAACCGCCATTGCTGCCGCAGTAGAAGCAGCGACTCAAGGCCTCAAGAACAAAAACACCGAGCTGCTTGGCTCGCTCAAAACCACCAAGACCGAGCTGGACGGCTTCAAGACCCAGTTCGAAGGCCTGGACATCGATGCGGTGAAGGGCTTGCTGAACAAAGTCGGCCAGGATGAGGAAACCAAACTCATCGCAGAAGGCAAGCTCGACGAGGTCATCACCCGTCGCACCGAGCGCCTGCGCACCGATTACGACAAACAGTTGGCCGCTCAGAAAGAGCGGGCCGACAAGGCCGAGGCCTTCGCCGCCAAGTACAGCGACAAAGTCCTGGCCGACTCAATCCGCGCCGCCGCCATCAAGGCCGGTGCGCTCCCTGAGGCTGCCGAGGACATCATCCTGCGCGCCCGGGGCACTTTCAAACTCAGTGAAGACGGCGAGGCGATCGCCACTGACCGTGATGGCGAGGTCGTTTACGGGAAGGACGGGAAAACCCCGCTGTCCCCGCTCGAATGGGCGGAATCGCTGCGTGAAACAGCAACACACCTCTGGCCAAGGGCTCAGGGTGCCGGGCAGACCGGCGACAACGGTGGCAAGGCCACGAAGAAGTGGGGCGAGTACACGGAGTCCGAGCGCGCAGCGCTGGCCCGTGACAACCCAGATGCGTTCAAAAAACTCTTGGCCACCAAAGGAACCTAATCCATGGCAACGACCCAACTGGCGGACATCTTTGTCGCCGACTATTACGGCACTATCGCGCCGGTAAACTCCCCCGAAAAGACTGCGGTCTTCGAGTCCGGGATCATCGTCAAATCGCCTGAACTGGACGCCATCGCGCAGAACGGTCAGGGAACCTCGGAAATTAGCTACTGGCAGGACCTGGACGCTGACGAAGAGCCCAACATCTCCAACGACAACCCGGATGACCTGGGCGAAGTCGGCAAGGCAGAGCAGGGCAGCATGCGCGCCCGTACGCTCTACCTCAACAAAGGCTACGGCGTTGCCGACCTGACGTCTGAGCTGGCCAACACCGAGCCGATGCAGCACATCCGCAACCGTTTCGGCACCTACTGGACCCGCCGCTGGCAGCGTTACCTGCTTGGCGCGGCTCGCGGTGTGATCGCATCGAACATCGCGAACAACGCCGGTGACATGGTGGTGGATGCGGGTGCGACCATCAGCGCCGGCGCCTTTCAGGATGCTGCCTTCACTTCTGGTGATGCTGCTGACGTGTTCTCCGCGATCGGCGTGCACTCGGTCGTGATGAACCAGATGGTCAAGCAGGACCTCATCGAGTACCTGCGGGACTCTGACGGTCGCATCATTCTGGCCACCTACCTGGGCAAGCCGGTGTTCATGGACGACAGCCTCGTTTACGGCGCAGGCCGTTACCTGTCGGTGCTCTTCGGCCAAGGCGCGTTCGGCTACGGCGAAGGCACTCCAGCCGTACCGGTCGAACTGGAGCGTAAGCCAGGCGGCGGCAATGGTGGTGGCGCTGAAGTGCTTTGGGAGCGTAAGACTTTCATCCTGCAACCTGCGGGCTTCAGCTGGAAAGGGAGCAACAACCAAAACCTCAGTCCGACCGCTACTCAGTACGCGGCTGCTGCGAACTGGGAGCGCGTCTTCGACCGCAAGCAGGTTCCTTTCGCCGCCGTGATCAGCGGCACCGTCACCCCGTAACTCAGCCTCGGCAGGGCGCTTGATTGCGCCCTGGCCGACATGGAGAGAATCATGAAGGTTATTTACACCGACAAGCCCGGCAATGAGCCTGGGGTTTGCTATCGCCTGCTCAGTGAGTTCTTCGGCGTCATCAGCGCGGCGACGGATGTATTCGTCCAGGGCGACAATCCGAACATCATCGACGCGTACAAGCGGGCTGGCATCAAGGTCACAGGAGCGGATGCCGACGGCCTGCGCACTGATGGCCCGACCGTGGCTGAATATGTCGCTGCTGGCTACAAGGCCAGCAACTACCCGCCAGAAGGCTACGCCTCACGCAGCACTGAAGACGAAATCGCTGAAGCACTGCAGGCGGAGCAGAACGCGCCGGAAACCGATCCCCTGAAAATGAAGGTCCCCGAGCTGAAAGAATGGCTCACCCGCAATGGCATCGCCTTCGAATCCAACGCCCTGAAAGAAGACCTCCAGGCCCTGGTGCCGAAGGAATAAGGACAAGTACATGACCGACTTCATCACCGTTGCCGATGTTGACGCCCTGTTGGGTCCTGACTGGGCCGGTACCGGTGATCCGGTCCTTGCTGTGTCCATGGCAAATGCCTGGCTCACGGCCAAGATTAATCGACCTGTTGCCGATCCGACCCCTGAAGCCATTAAGCTTGCTGGCGCTCAGGTCGCGAAAGAGGCAGCGGCGGGCAAGCTGTACACGTCCACGCAGAAAGAAGTGCAGAGCAAGACGGTCTCGGCTCAGTCTGGCACCTCGGTCAGCAAGACCTACGTGGCCGGCTCTACCGATCAGTCCGCGGGCGTGAACTTCGCCATGGCGCTTCTGGCCCCTTGGATCAAGCGCTCAGGCGTGATGATGCTGAAAAGGATCTAACCATGGGGATGCGCGAAGAGATCCAGGCGGAACTGGCCGAGGCGTTTGACGACCCGGATGGCCTGGCCGATGCCGTGAAGCCTGTAGTCGGGGTTCGGAAAGTGCAGGGCGAATATGACCCTGAAACTGGGACTATCCCTGAAGTCATCACCAACTATGCAGGGCGTGGCATTTTCGGCAGCTACCTCAGCAAAGAAATCGACGGGTCGTTGATCCAGACGACCGACGAGAAGCTCACCATCCTGCAGAACGAATTATTCATCACGCTGCTGGGCGTTCCGACCGCTACCGTGGCGACGCCTGAAATTGGCGATGTCATCGGAGGCAAGCGGGCCCTGAACGTTAGCCAGGATCCTGCGGGCGCGACCTGGACGGTCCAGTTGAGGGTTTGATATGGCAAATCGCGGAACAGGCCAGTCCGGCAGCTTCGCCCTGAGTCTGGCGGAATTCGCCCAGCAAGCAACCGAAGCCATCGATGCCAGTCTGCGGGAGATCATCATCGAGATCGGTAGCAGCGTTATCCGTATGTCGCCGGTCGGCAACCCGGAAATATGGGCGGCAAACGTCGCTCACCGACAGGCCAGTACACGGGCAGCTGATGACTATGACTTCAAGGTTGCCGCTCGAAACACCGTCATTAACCTGACCGACAGCAACTTCACAAAGGCAGGAAAGCTCAAGCGTGGCGTGAAGTATGCCAAGCCGCTGACCAAGACCGAGCGAGACCAGAATTTCAACGTGAACGGGCTGGTTGCCGGTCAGGATTATGTGGGCGGTCGGTTCCGTGGGAACTGGAATTTCTCCATCGGCTCTCCGGACAACAGTTTCCGAATTAAACCGGACCCGACGGGCGAGACCGCCACGGCTAGGCTGGTCAATGGTGCGCTTGAATTCAAAGCGGGGCAGACGGCTTTCATCGTGAACAACCTACCGTACGCCATCCCGCTTGAGTTCGGGCATTCGACCCAGGCCCCGGGTGGCATGGTCCGTATCACCGTGGCCCGCTTCCAGCAGATCGTGCTGGAGGCCATCAGGAACAACCAGGTATGAGCCACAAGATAATCCGCGCGTTGCTGGAATCGCGCCTGAAAGCCTGGGCATCCGCTCGAACACCGACGATGCGCATCGCCTACCAGAACGTGCCATTCGCCCCCAACAGTGGTGAAACGTATCTGAGGGCGTTCCTGCTACCCGCCGGAACCGACAGCAACGACCTGGCCGGTGCGCACCGGCTCTACACCGGGCTGTTTCAAATCACCATCGTGACGCCGACGGGCAATGGTCCCGCCGGCGCAGAGACGATCGCCGACGAAATTGCAGCGCTATATCCCCTCAACGACCGATTGATTCGCAACGGCCTCACAGCCCTGATCATGACTCCGGTTGAGCCAGGCCCCGAACAAACTGAGGACACGGCGTTCGCCTTGCCCGTGTCGTTCCAGTACCGAGCCGACACTACTTAATCCGCCCGTTGGGCAACCCAAAAACCCGCCATTGAGCGGGTTTTGTCATTTCTGCACAGAGGAAAACCCATGAGCGTCTCGATTCCCAACGGCACCACCTTTGAAATCGCCAGCGTCATGAGCGCTGCGAAGCCGTTCACTGCAATTTCCAACGCCAATCCGGCCGTCTTGACCGCAGCGGCCCATGGCCTGACTGATGGCGACATCATCGTCGTTGACTCGGGCTGGGCGAAACTCAACGGCCGTCCGGCTCGGGTCATTGACTCCGATGTCGGCGACTTCGCCGCGGAAGGGATCAACACTACCAGCGTTAAGAGTTTCCCGGCTGGTTCTGGTGCCGGCTCTGTCCGAGCTGCGTCCAGTTTCATTCAAATTTCCCAGATCACTGAGCCGGCCGCCAACGGCGGTGAGCAGCAGTTCCTGACCTACGGGTTTCTGGAAGATGACGACGACCGTCAACTCCCGACCACCAAATCGGCCAGCAGCATGACGCTGCCGGTGGCAGATGATCCCAATCAGCCGTTCGTTGCGGTCGTTGAGGCTGCGGACGAAGACAAGGAGCCGCGGCTGATTCGCGCAAATCTCCCGTCTGGCTCGACCATCCTCTACTACGCCTACGTGTCGATCACTGCGACGCCGACGCTGAGCCGAAACAACATCATGACCCGAACCATCACCTTATCGTTCGCGTCCAGACCAATGCGCTACAACGCCTAAGGAGGCCTCATGCCAAAGTTTTCTATTGCGCCGAAGCCAACCTTCACGGTCGACGTAGCAATTCCTCAGGTCGGCGGCAAGCCGGCCATGGTGCCGTTTACCTTCCACTATCGCGACCGCACCGCCTTGGCTGAACTGTTCGATACCTGGAAGGCAAAGGCTGAAGTTCTCAACGATCGGCTCAATGGCACTGAGCCAACCATTTCGGAGATTACCGCGGCGGAAGTGGAGCAGGGTGTCGATCAAATCCGGGATCTGGTCGTTTCCTGGGGCTTCGGCGACAAGCTCAACGATGAATCCATCACTGCCCTGGTGAAGAGCTGCGTCGGTGTTTCTGATGCCGTGGTGAAAGCCTACAGCGACGCCTTCGGCAAGGCTCGCTTGGGAAACTGACGGCCGCCGCCCGGGCGCTTTACGAGCCTGCCGCCACTGCCGAAGAGCTGGCCGTGTTCGGCTTCTCCCCCGAAGACTATGACGAGACGTTTGAGGTCTGGCCGGATGCTTGGCTCTCATTTCTCGTCATGGATGCCATGGGGACGCAATGGCGTACCGGTGCGTGCGGCGTAACTGGCCTCGACTACGGCGTGCTGCCCAGCGTTATGCGCTTGGTCGGCGTGCCTGCAAAGGAACGGCAGACAGTTTTTCAGGATATCCGCGTGATGGAATCGGAAGCCCTCGCGGTACTAGCTGACATGCGTGACAACCGCCCGTGAGTACGGGCACTTATTCAGGGTGAGTTGATGAATATCGCAGAGCTCGGAATCCGCGTCGACTCAGCTGACACCGCCCGGGCGACCGTCGAACTCGACAAGATGACCAGGGCCGGTGAGCGCGCGGAGCAATCCGCTGTTGGCCTGATGCAAGAGATGGATGCGCTAGAGAAGTCCCTGTCGAAAGGGGCGAAAACCACGCAGGAACTGAGCAAGCAGCGCGACAGCCTGGCGAAGCTGACCAAGACCGGCGCGTATGGTGAGGCTGAGTTCGCCAAGATCACCGCCCAGCTCGACAAGCAACAGGTCGCCCTTGCCAAGTCCACGATGGACGAACAAAAGGCGCTGAACAGCCTGCTGGGCGCCATTGATCCGGCTCGCGCCGCCATGGCGAAGCTGGATAAGCAGGTTGAGGATCTCGGTAAGCATCTGGATGCTGGTCGGATCAGCCAGGACCAGTACAACGCATCGCTGGGAAAAATCGACAAGGATTACGCCAAGCTCGAAAAGACCGCCAGCGGCTTCGACAAGCTGAGGCTCGGCTCGCGCCAGGCTCAGGAAAACGTAATTCAGCTCGGCAACGCGCTGTCTTCGGGTGACTGGGGGAGCGGTGTTCGTGCTGTCGCCCAGCTCGGCGCAGGTGCTGGCGCATCCGCTGCGGGATTGCTTGCCATCCTGGCTCCAATTGCCCTGGCGACAGCAGCCGTCGGCGCTCTCGGTGTGGCGTATTACAAGGGCAGCGAAGAGCAGGACAGCTTCAATGAATCACTGACCCTGACCGGCAACTATGCAGGCGTGAGTGCCGGGCAGCTTGGCGATATGGCTCGCCAGGTGAGCGCCACCATTGGCACAACCGGTGCGGCTGCCGATGTTCTGGCCTCATTGGCTGGCAGCGGCAAGATCGCTGGAGAAAGTTTCGTAGGCATTGCCCAGGCCGCCATTTCGATGCAGGAAGCCACAGGCAAGGCTGTCGGCGACACTATCGCAGAGTTCAAAAAGCTGGCAGATGACCCAGTCAAGGCCTCCGCCGCGCTCAATGAGCAATACCACTACCTGACCGCCTCGGTTTATTCGCAAATCGCTGCGCTGGAAGAGCAGGGCGACCATGCAGGCGCCGTGAAGTTGGCGACCGAGCAATATGCGGATGCAATCAACGAGCGCACGCCGAAGATTCTTGAAAACCTGAGCTTCTGGGAGAAGGGCTATAACGCTGTAGCTGCAGCTGCTGACCGCTTGAAGAACTTGGGTCGTCAGGATATCGGATCGGATATCGAGCAGGCCCAGCGGAACCTGGCTGCTGCGCAATCCGGCGATGTCGGCCTGTTCCAGAACAGGCAGGAGATGGTCGACCTCTACGCGAGCCGGTTGAGCATGCTGGAGGACCAGCGCGACGCTGAGGCCGACATAGCCAAGTGGGAGGGCGAGCAGGCAAAGGCGCAACTGAGCGCCGTTTCGGCCATGGCGAAAATCGATTCGCTCACGAAGTCATCGCTGACCAACGAGCAGAAGCGCGCCGAGGCGGTAAAGGATTACAAGAAACAGCTCGAAGATATTCGCAAAGTCAGCCCAAACGACGCACGCCTCGAGCAGTCGGCGATCGATAAGAACATTGCGAATATCAACGCCAAATTCAAGGACCCGAAGGCGTCGGCCGGCAGCGTCAATCTGACCGGTTTTAACGAAGCAAAAAACGTTCTTGCCGAAACACTCGCCTATTACAACAGCGCCGAGAAGGAACTGGAGGCAGCGCAGCGAGCCGGAGTGATCAGCCAGGCCAGCTACACCGAGCAGCGCGTCAGCCTGCTGAAGCAGGAAGCCGGCGAAGTTGCTCAGGGCTATGAGGCTGAAATAGCGGCACTGGAGGCGGCCAAGGCCAAAAAGGGTACTACCGCTTCGCAGATCATCCAGATCGATCAAAAGATCAGTGATGCCCGGTCGGCAATGGTCAAGGCTCAGCAGGAAACGGACAGCCAGCTCTCGATCATTGCAACCAACGAAGAAGGTCGGCTCCGCAAGCAGACTTTGGCCGTCAATACGTACACCAGTGCGTTGCAACAGCAAGTCGATACGCTTCGGCAGCAAGGTATCCGTGCGGCATCTGGCCTCGGTCAAGGCGATCGGCAACGCGGGCTGACGGATCAGCAGAACGCCGTTGATGATCGCTTCAATCAGCAGAGTTTGGAGCTGGCAAATCAGTACGGCGATGGCTCCCGGGGCATGAGCCTTGACGAATACACCGCCAAACTCAATGCACTAAAGGCGACGCAGAAGGATCTGCACGAAACTGTTCAAGCCAACTTCAACGACATGACCGACGCCCAGGGTAGCTGGAGCGCAGGCGCATCGTCGGCGTGGCAGAACTATCTGGAGTCGGCACGGGACGTGGCTGGGCAGACGAAAAATCTGTTCACCAATGCCTTCAGCTCAATGGAAGACGCCATCGTCAACTTCGCCATGACCGGGAAGCTGTCGTTTGGTGATTTCACGAAATCCGTGCTTGCCGATATGGCGCGAATCGCGACAAGGACTGCGGCGTCTGAAGGGCTCAGTGCTTTGTTCGGCCTGGCAGCATCCGCTGCTGGTTCGTACTTTGGTGGTGCGTCTTCTGCTGGTTCAACCCAGGCCGGGTATTCAGGCGACCTATCGGGATTCACTCCAGGCAGCGTTCAGGCCAAGGGCGGCGCCTGGTCGGGCGGCGTGCAGATGTTCGCCAATGGCGCAGCCTTCACCAACTCCATCGTGAGCAAGCCGACAGCGTTCGGTATGGCCGGTGGCGGGGTAGGTGTTATGGGCGAGGCTGGGGAAGAGGCGATCATGCCGCTGACCCGCACGGCCGGCGGCCAACTGGGTGTGAGGGCTATTGGCGGTGGAGGCGGTGGTGGCGGGAACGTTTACAACTTCCCCGTGGCAGTTTCTGTCCAGACCACCGGTGACGGCGGCGCTACCACCACGGAAGACACAACGCAGCTTGGCAGGGGCATTCAGCAAGCGGCCAAGACCGAAGCCGAAACGGCAATCGCCCGAGGCTTGCAGCCAGGCGGCGCCATCTGGCGCGTTATCAACGGGAGGGGTTGATGGCTATCGAAACGTTCACCTGGCCCACCCAGCACGGAGACGCCCCCGATATTACCTATCGGGTGCGCACCACCCGGTTCGGCAGTGGCTACAAGCAGACCGCCGGCGACGGGCCGAATAACAAGGAAGATTCCTACCCGATCACCTACACCGGGTCGAAGACCAGCGTGCTGCAGATCATGGGCTTTCTGGACCGGCACGCAGGCACGAAGGCTTTCCTCTGGACAACCCCGCTCGGTGAGTTGGGGCTTTTCGATTGCGTCAATCCTGTGCCAACCCCGGTGGGGGGCGGTGTTTTCAAACTGACGGCCACGTTCACGCGGGCCTTCCATCCATAAGAGGCAACCATGCCGCTGATCAGTGACATCCAGGTTCTCGAGCCTGGCAGCGAAGTACTGCTCTTTGAGCTGGATGGCTCGGACTACGGCGCGGACATCCTGCGCTTCCATGGGCACGCGATTCCGCACACCGAGGTCGAGCTGATCGCTGCCGGCGCTGCTGCCGATGAATTGCCGGCGAAACCGATCTACTGGCAGGGCAACGAGTACAGCGCCTGGCCGATGCAGATTGATGGCATCGAATCCAACGGCGACGGGACGGCGATTCGCCCGACGTTGTCAGTGGGTAACGTCAATGGCCGGATCACAGCCCTTTGCCTGGCCTTCGATGACCTGCTTGAGTTCAAGTTGACCATGCGTCACACGCTGGGCACTTACCTCGACGCGGTGAACTTCCCGGCTGGCAACCCAACGGCAGATCCAACCCAGGAGACGATCGAGGTCTGGTACATCGACCAGAAGACGAACGAGGACGGGGAGACGGTCACCTGGGAGCTTGCCAGTCCGGGCGACGTGGGCGGGGAGTCCATCGGGCGCCAGGCCACGACCCTGTGCCATTGGTGCCTCACTGGCGGGTATCGGGGGCCGAACTGTGGCTACACAGGCCCCTACGTGACAAAGGATGGGGTGGTCACCGATAACCCTGAGCTGGACGAATGTGATGCCACGCTGGGCCGGGGATGCATCCCGCGCTTCGGCGAGGGCAACGCCTTGCCCTTTGGCGGATTCCCTGCTGTTTCCTTGATCGCCCGGAGCTGACCATGCGAAAACACATCTTGAGCGCGATCCAGGCGCACGCGGCGGCCGAGTACCCGAAAGAGTGCTGCGGGCTGCTGCTGACCCTGGGCCGGAAGCAGCAGTACTTCCCTTGCACTAACACCGCGACCGAGCCGAACGAAGAGTTCCGTATCGATCCGGAGGAATACGCAGCGGCTGAAGACCTGGGCGAGGTGATCGGCATCGTTCACTCGCACCCGGACGCCACCAGCCGACCTTCGCCGCGCGATTTGGCGATGTGCGAAGCCACAGTAATACCCTGGCACATCCTTAGCTGGCCGGAGGGCGACTTGCGGACGGTGGTGCCCACCGGTGAGACCCCATTGCTGAAGCGACCATTCGTCCACGGCGCCTGGGACTGCTGGCAGGTCTGCGCCGATTGGTATAAGCGCGAATGGGGGCTTGAGTTCGAAGCATTCAAGCGCGCCGACGGCTGGTGGGAGAGCAAGGACAACACCAGCCTGTACGAGGGGAACTACGAGGCGGCCGGTTTCTACCGGGTCGACCAGCCACGACACGGCGACATGATCGTGATGGAGGTCGGCCGGACGGTTCACCCGAACCACGCCGGGATTTTTCTCGGTGCCGATCCGATGCTTCCTGGCGAGGATGCCGCGACCTTCGGGCCTGGGCCCTTCCTGCTACATCACCTATACGGGCGCCCGAGCGAAATCATCGTTTTTGGCGGTCCATGGCTCGACAGAACACGCCTGATCCTCAGGCACAAAGATGCACGACCATCAAAATAATGCGGCAGAGCCGCAGGAGACCGAGATGCAGACGAAGAACTCCAGCTTATCGCCAACCAGTGTTCCATTCGTGGTGGGTGGTGACGGCCATGTCTATATAAACGGCGCCCTGGTGCTGAGCGCGGCCGTCACCGGATTGAAGCTTACTGGCCCAGTTCACGCTGCTTACGAGCAAACTCTTCGGGACTAAGAGTCACGGTAGGCTTAGCGTTCGGGAAGGTTGTCTTGTAGATTTCCTCAACCAACTCAATGCCATGACCGTTTGCGCGAGACCCTTCAACAGCCATCGCAAGATTGCCTTGTGTTAGCTCGGGTGCGACTTGCGCCAAAACTCTAGACAGCGCCATGACCGCGTTTGTCAGTTGCAAAATTGCCTTGTCTGGTTCAATTACGTAACCGTCACTCATTTTCACTTTCCTTGCGTTATCCGCGCCGATATTGGCGCAATCCCAGTCCTTGGGCTTGCAGGCGAAGGACTGGGTTTCAGTTACTTCGTCTTAGTCCGGGCAACGAGCTTCCAGGCAACGCCTGCGATCGAGTCGTGCTGGTGGCTGTTTTGTGGCGGGAATGGTTGACCTTTATTCGAGGTGATTTCATCGCCGCAGCCTGTGCACCGGTAAATCCCTGATACCGGAACGTCAGCTCCAATCGCATATGTCGTGCCCCACGGGTCACCACCCAATAAGGTAGGCTTCGAGTTTTCTTCTAAAAAGTACTTGGCAGTTTCCTTCGTCAAATAAGGCATGTGGTCACTCACAGCTGCGGGTTAGAGGCACAACGCTACTACTATCGGATCCAATCCAGTTACTGGGCTTTCGTCCATGCTGGATGCTCAGACAGCTTGTGGGGTGATATCTTGCTGCCATCTTCCACAGGAGTGACCCCATGAGATTGTTCGTAGGCGCGGTAGCTGTAGCTTTGCTGGCGGGGTGTGTTTCCCCGGGCGACCTGGAGTCAAAGGATCCAAGTATTTCAGCCAGCACAGCGAAGGACCCGAAGCGTTACGCGCTTTGCGTGCTCCCGAGATGGCAGGACGCGCGCAGCGACGTGACCATGTCCGAAACGGAGTATGGCTACCGGCTCATCGCAGCGACCAACAACATGACCGACGAATTGCTGAGCATCCGCAAGACGTCCAAGGGCAGCGCTGTAAAGCTGTACCAGCGCATGGCCTGGGCCCCCGGATATGGGCGGGGCGATATGGAGCAGGCAGTGAGAGGCTGTCTGTAAACGAAATGAAGTACACCGAGCCGCCTCCGGGCGGCTTTTTCATGCTCGGAGAAAACCGTGTCAGCGATCAATTACAGCCATCCAACAATGACCACCATCCTGCTTTCGGGTCCGCTCATCAAATTGTTTGGACGGGTCCACCGTCGCGAACTTGGGAGTAAGTCGGTCGGTGAAGCGTTCAAAGCGCTGAAATGCACGCTTGATGGTTTCGACGTGGCTATCAAGGATTTGGAGCGCCGAGGCATGAGGTTCGCAATCTTTCGGAACCGGAAGAATGTCGCGGAAAAGGAGTTCGCACTGGGTGGCGCCGAGGAGATTCGGATTGTTCCTGTTATTTCCGGCAGTAAGCGAGCCGGGCTCCTTCAGACGATCATCGGCGCTGTGCTGATTGCCGCTTCCTTTATTCCAGGATTCCAGGCTCTGGCCCCGGTGGGTATTGCTCTCGTCGCCGGCGGCGTCATCCAGATGCTCAGCCCGCAGGCATCCGGCCTCAAGCAGAGCGCCGGGCCGGAGAACGCCCCGTCCTATGCCTTCGGCAGCGCCAAGAACACCACGGCCAGCGGCAACCCCGTCCCGATATGCATAGGAGATCGGCGGTGGGGCGGAATGATCGTCTCCGCATCGATCTACGCCGAAGACAAAACGTAAACCGAACGCAGCAAGCAGGCCGCCCATGAGGCGGTTTTTTTTCGCCTGGAGGAAAGCATGGGCGCAGCACAGCAGATCGACATCCACGGCGAGAAGGGCGGTAGCAATAAGCCCAAGCAGCCGACAGAAGCCAGCGACAACCTGCGCTCGACCAACGTGGCGAAGCTTCTCATTGCGGTGGGCGAGGGCGAGTTCGAAGAGGCGCCTACCGCGTCGAGCATTTATCTAGACAACACACCGGTCAACGACGCCAGCGGCAACGTCAACTTCCCGAACGTGAAATGGGAATGGCGCTCAGGCTCGGTTGACCAGACCTATATTCCCGGTATCCCATCGGTAGAAAACGAGACGTCTCTGAACATTGAGCTGCGCAGCGATGCGCCGTGGGTGCGCTCGGTAACGAACATTCAGCTATCGGCCGTGCGTGTCCGGTTCGCCTGGCCAGCGCTTCAGCGTCAGGATGACGAAGGCAATATCGGCGGCTATCGCATTCAATATGCAATCGACGTGGCCACCGACGGCGGCTCCTACCAGCAGGTGCTGACCGAGGCAGTCGACGGCAAGACCACAACCCGCTACGAGCGGTCGCGCCGGGTTGATCTGCCCGAGGCAACCAGTGGCTGGCAGATCCGCGTGCGCCGCATCACGCCCAACCAGAACAGCAACCGCATCGCTGATACGATGCTGATCGCCGGCTTCACCGAGGTCATCGACGCGAAGCTGCGCTACCCGAACACCGCGCTCCTCTACATCGAGTTTGACGCCGAGCAATTCACCAACATCCCGGCCGTCACCGTGAAGTGCAAGGCCAGGAAATGGCAGGTCCCGAGCAACTACGACCCGATCAGCCGGACCTACACCGGCACATGGGATGGCAGCATGAAGCTGGCCTGGACCAATAACCCGGCCTGGATCACGTACGGCATCTGCACCGAGGACCGTTTCGGCCTTGGCAAGCGCATCAAAGCGTTCATGGTGGACAAGTGGGAGCTGTATCGGATCGCCCAGTATTGCGACCAGCTCGTGCCGAATGGCCTGGACGGGACAGAGCCGCGCTTTCTGTGCGACATGAACCTGCAGGGCAAGGCTGACGCCTGGACGCTGCTGCGGGATATATCCGGTATCTACCGTGGGATGACCTACTGGGCTCAGGGTCAGTTGATCATGCAGGCCGACATGCCGCGTGCGCAGGACTTCGACTACGTCTTCACTCGGGCCAACGTCGTTGATGGGAAATTCTCCTACGGCAGCGCCTCGGCGAAGACCCGTTACACCCGGGCGCTGGTCAGCTACGACAACCCGGCCAACAACTACGACACTGACGTCATTCCGTTTTCAGACCTTGCCCTTCAGCGTCGGTATGGTGACAGGCCAACAGAACTGAGCGCCATTGGCTGCACCCGTGCATCCGAGGCCCAGCGCCGGGGCAAGTGGGCAATCCTGAGCAACAACCTGGACCGCACAGTCACCTTCAAGACGGGCATGGAGGGTGTAATCCCGCTACCCGGTCACATCATCCCAGTGGCCGACTCGCTGTTGGCTGGTCGCGAAATCGGTGGGCGCATCTCTGCCGCCGCGGGCCGCGTCGTGACCCTGGACCGTGACACGTTGGCAAAGCCGGGGGACAGGCTGATTATCAACCTGCCCGGCGGGCGCGCCGAAGGTCGCACCGTGCAAAGTGTCGCCGGTCGGGCTGTGACCGTTACCGTGGCTTACAGCGAGGCACCTCGGGCCCAGCTTCAATGGGCGCTCGACGCTGATGATCTGGCGATCCCGCTGTATCGCGTGCTCCGCACCAGACGCACCACCGAGGGCGACTTCGAAATCAGCGCTCTGCAGTACGAGCCGAGCAAGTTCGCCTTTATCGATACCGGCGCCCGACTGGAAGAGCGTCCAATCAGCGTGATACCGATCACCGTCGTTCCTGCGCCTGCGAGCGTCACAGTCGCGTCGACCTCTTCGATTGTCCAGGGGTTGGCCGTGGCCACGATGACAATCAGTTGGCCTGCCGTGGAGGGGGCGGTGGCCTATGACGTGGAATGGCGCAAGGACAGCGGTAATTGGATCAAGGTACAGCGCACCGGCTCGACTAACGTGGACGTGGTCGGCATCTATGCGGGCTCCTATGTGGCTCGCGTCCGCGCGGTGAGCGCCTTCGACATCTCGTCGATCTGGCGTAACTCGGTGCTGACCAACCTCACCGGCAAGGATGGCCTGCCGCCGGCGGTTTCGTTCCTGACTGCAACGCCGTTGCTGTTCGGCATTTACCTGAAGTGGGGCTTTCCTGATGGTGCGAGCGATACCCAGCGCACGGAGATCTGGTATGGGCCAACCACAAGCCAGGAGACATCGACCAAACTCACCGACCTGGCTTATCCGCAAAGTGACTTCTCCCTGCTCGGCCTGGCCGCCGGGGTGACGTTTTATTTCTGGGCGCGCCTGGTAGATCGGATCGGCAATATTGGGCCGTGGTATCCAGTGGGGATCGGCGTACAAGGGCAATCAAGCGCTGAGGCTGGTCCGATCCTCGACATGATCGAGGGCCAGATTGGCGAAACCGAACTCAGCGATCACTTGCGCGAGGAGATCGAGAAGATCCCGGGCCTGCAAGACCAGATCGACGCGCTTGATGGCCTATCGGCTTATGACCCCGAAGCGACCTACGAGGAATACGACCTGGTCGTTTCCGGCAAGCGGATCTATCAGGCCACCGGCCCGGTCCCTATCGACACGCCACCGCCGAATCCGGCCTATTGGCTGGATGTCGGCCAGACCGTGGAATCTGCAAACGGCCTGGCGCAGCAGGTCGCCACGAACACCGCCGAGATTGTCGAGCTGGACGGAGTTGTCACCGCCCAGGCCACGGCATTCCAGGCGCTTCGGGCGTCCTATCGTGAAGACGACGGGGAGGGTGACCTGGCCGACGCCATCAAGGGATGGACCAGCACCGCCGCCATTGCAACGGAAAGCAGTGTTCGAGCCAGTGAGAACGAGGCATCCGCGCGCCGGCTGACAACCTTGGACGCGAAGATTGGCAAGAACGAGGCGAACCTCACCACGCTTGAAGAGGTGGTGGCCACCAACGAGTCGGCGACGGCGACAAAGATCGATCAGTTGAACGTGAAGGTTGGCGACAACTCGGCAGCGATCCAACAGACGTCCGAGGCCTATGCCGACACCAGCGGAAAGCTGGGCACGATGTGGTCGGTGAAGATGCAGTTGAATGCAAACGGGCAGTACGTAGCGGCGGGCATCGGCCTCGGGATCGAGAACGTTGGCGGTACGTTGCAAAGCCAGTTCCTGGTAAGCGCGGATCGATTCGCGATCGTCAATAGCATTGCCGGCGGCGCCGTCTCGGTTCCGTTCGCGGTGCAGGGCGGCCAGGTGTTCATGAACTCGGCGTTCATCCAGGACGGCAGCATCACGATGCTGAAGATCGGCCAAGCGTTGCAGTCGGATAACTACGTCGCGGGCTCCCAAGGCTGGCGCCTGGATAAGGCCGGGAATCTGGAGTTCAACGGCCCGGCACCCGGCGGCGGCAGGCTGACCATGACCAATCGCGCGATCAAGGTTTACGACGAGAACGGGGTTAAACGGGTGCAGCTTGGAGACCTTTCCGCATGAGCTTTGGGCTGAAGATTTGGGACGAGAACGGAAACGTCACCCTCGACGAGACGTCGTTCACGATGCGAGTGGTGTACAGCGGAGTTGTGAAGGGAACGAACTCCGCCAACTACCAAACGATATCGGTCCCCGGCCTCACGCCTACCAATGGCGCTGCTTTTGTCGTTCCGATCGGCAGCTATAACGTAGGCACTGATATGCAGCTTGAAACCGAAGTTATCGCAAACGCCGTCAGAATCTACAGCTTTATTCGGGGAAGAGCTCAGTACAGCAGTACTACCAGCTCTACTATGCGACTCATTGTAATAAGGATTTCCTAATGCCATATGGACTTGAGTTTACTAACGATAGCAACGTAGTTACGGTGGACTCCGAGTTTACTCGACTTGTTGTTCTGGCGAAGGGTTCGTATGTGCCGAATCTGGAGTCAGGGTTGGGCTCGATCACTACATTTCCTCGAACAATTACCAGTCAGGAACCGCCGCTTGTTTTTATTCGGCCTTCGGCTACCAGCGGTATAGCTGGGTTGTGTTTGATGCGAGTTGTCGGCTCTCCCGGAGCTTGGACAGGCTTCTACGTAAGAGCCTATGACGTTAACACGCATCAGCCCAACGGTTCCTACTTTGCCTGCGGCTTCTCTGCTACACCATTGGCGGAGTTCGGAATGCGTTTGTGGGATGGCAATTCCAAACTTTTATTCGACAGCGGAACCCCATACGCGAGATTCACGCGGTCCTTTCAAAACTGGAGTTATGTAAAAACCGACACCACGGCCCAAGGCGTTCCTCGGAACTACTATCGAGTTGCTTTTAACTTTCCGGCTGGCGAGCATATGCTGATAAACACCTTCAGCATGCCCATGCTCAATGATGACCCTTTCAGTAGGTCTCTTTATTGCTGGTGGGACTTCTCAGGAGGGAACCTGTACGCGTTAACTGTCGGCACGAACAACCCGTTTGCCTTCTTCTTACCTGCCGTATTCGCAAAACTCTAAAGGATAATACCTATGCCCTGGTATAAGGCGGGGACGGTTTCCGTCGCCCTGAATTCCAATGCTGTAACCGGTACCGGCACGGCTTTCATTGTGAACGCTCGGGTCGGCGATGCGTTTCGTGGGCCGGATGGCCGATGGTATGAAGTCACGAACGTTGCGAGTAACACCGCGATTGCCATCGATCCGCCTTATCAGGGGCCGACAGCGGCCGGTGGTGCTTACGCTTTGGCGCCGATGCAGGGCTACGTCAAGGACTCGGCGGACCAACTCCGCGCTTTGGTGAACGCCTACGGTGTGAAGCTCGCGTCGCTGGGCACCACTGGCAATTATGACATCCTGCCGGTAAGCAAGGGAGGCACTGGCGGCACTACACAGGGCGATGCCCGGAATGGACTTGGGCTTGGAACGGCAGCCACAATTAATCCTGGTGCGACTGGGGCAGCTGTTATGAATGCCGCAACCCCAGAGGCCGGTCGAACTGCTTTTGAATTAGGGACTGCGGCTACCGGAACACAAGCGACAAGTCAGTACGACTCGACTATTGGCCGTATAATGCGTATCGGTGACCATGGGATAGGCGGGGCTGGTATACCATCTGTTGCTGCCGTAAGTATCGAAAGCATCCGCACGAACAGCCTTTATTACGTCGCAATTAATACAGGGCAAGGCACATTGCCGGTAAACCAAAATGGCTACCTTAACTCCAAAACAGTTACGGCGACTTATGCTATTCAAGATTATTGGCCTGTCGCACAGGGCGATCAATACACACGTGTTCTGAATAACGGCACTTGGACCAGTTGGAGCAAGAATTTTAAACAATCTAGTATAGTCGGTAATGTTACACAGTCCGGTGGGGTCCCAACTGGTGCGGTAATTGAACGCGGGAACACTGTCAATGGTGAATACACGAAGTTAGCCGATGGGACTCTAATGTGTTGGTATCTGCAACCCGGTTTGGCGTTTACCGCAGGCTCTGATGGTACGTTCAATTGGACATTCCCGTATCCGTTGATATCGACGGCTAACGCTAGCTGCCAAGTCACCATGCGCGCACCGGCTTCCACAAATACCTACACCATGCAAAAACTCGCCGTGGCGGTGGGAACCGTCAACGATGCTGCTGTCCGGGCTCGATTCGACGCCACTCAAAACTATACCTTCTATCTTTCCCTTGTTGGCAGGTGGTACTGATGAGAATCATATTGAGTCCCCAGCGCCGCGACGACACGTTCGAGGTGACCAAAGCTGGCGATGTTTTGACCGTCAATGGCGAAGGGTTCGATTTCTCCCCCGTGGGAGAAGGCGACACTCTACCGCGCGAAGCAATTAACTCCATTTGGTTCGCGGGTCCAGTTGATCGTACGCAGGGTGAACTGATACTGACGTTGTTGTTTCCTATCCCACGGAACTACAGCCAAGCTCAAGCGTTCCCCGCACCTTTAGAGAACGTACCAGAAGGCCCAGTCGTATTTCCCTTGCCACTCAATGATGAAGAAATTCCGGCTAACCGCTTCTCTGATGCTGAAGGTGTTGAAAAATGAGCAATATCGACTGGTCCCAACTCATCACCAAGCAGAAGAAGGATGAGGCAGCCTCTGCCTTGCGCTTTGCGGAAACGAAAGTCGTGCTCGCTCAGAAGAACGCTGGCGCGGTTTCGCAGATCGCCCGCATTCAGGATCGCATCGACACCTTGGGCTATGGGATTGAGGTGGGCGAAGCGACACCGGAGGAGGAAGCCGAGCAGGTGGCCCTGGCCGCACCGCTGAAAGCCTGGAAGCTGTACAAATACGCCCTCGGCAAAGTCACCGCGCAGGCGGGGTGGTTCGAGTCGCCGGTCTGGCCGGTCGAGCCAGCTACGCCTGAGATCGCCGCCACGCCGACGGTGTCGTCCGCCGACAAAATCTGATTAGTCAGGAACACCAAGCCCGCCATCGAGCGGGATTTTTTTTGCCTGGAGAAAAGTTATGACACCGACCGAGAAGGACCGCGACATCCTCGCACTAACGCTGTGGGGGGAGGCCCGGGGGGAGAGTTTCGCCGGCCAGGTGGCCGTGGCCTGCGTGATCCGCAACCGCGTGAACGACGGCAAGGACCGGTCGTGGTGGGGCGAGGGCTATGCCGGTGTGTGCCTGAAGCCGTACCAGTTCAGTTGCTGGAACAAGAACGACCCGAACTATCCGTACCTGAGCGGCGCCAAGGAGATTCCGCCGACGCAGTTCGCCCAGGCGCAGCGGGCGGCGGATCTGGTTATCTCCGGCGCCGAGCCTGACATCACCAATGGCGCGACCCACTACTACGCGACCACCATGCCGAAGCCGCCGGCCTGGGCCAAGGACGCCACCCAGACTTTCCGCCTCGGGCACCACATCTTCTTCAAGGACGTGCCATGACTCCCGTCACGCTGAAGCTTTTGATCGCCGGCATGGCCGTGGCTTTGACCCTGGCGATCAGCGCGACATGGAAGGTCCAGGACTGGCGGTATAGCGGTCGACTGGCGGAGCAGGCCGTCCTGCACCAGTCCGACCTGAACAAAATCAGCAGCGCGGCCGCCGCCCAGGGCCAGGCAGAGCAGGGCAAGCGCCTGGCGCTGGAGCAGCAGCTGTCAGCCAGCGAACAAACCCACCACAAGGAACTGAGCGATGCTCAAACCAATCAAGCTCGCCTGCGCGATCGCCTTGCCACTACTGATGTCCGGCTGTCAGTCCTCCTCGCCGAGGATCCAGCCAGTTGCAACGCAGTGCCTGCAACCGCCAGCGCCGGCGGCGTGGTTCATGGAAGAGCAAGAGCCCAACTTGACCCAGCGCATGCTCAGAGAATTATCGCCATCACCGACGCCGGCGACCGAGGGTTGATCGCGTTGCGGGCGTGCCAGGCGTATGTCAGGTCTGTTGCTGACTAACCGGTAGAATGAGCCCGCGCTGTTGATTCTTTACATTGCCTACGGCTGTATCAACTCTGAACCACTCGAAAGCCTCAGCCGGTTCGCCCTGGTGCAGAGCTATTTGCTCGGCGCGTTCCTTTGGCGTGGCCGGATCCAGCCATTCCCGGGCAAGCTCTGGCGTCAGCACCACGGGGCGGCGGTCGTGGATGTCGACCATGCCGCCCGCGCTGTCGGCGGTGATGATTACGAAGCCGTCGTGCTCGCCCGGTTCACGCCCGCCGGTGGGGAACCGGCCTATCGAGGCGCACAGGACTGGCGCCTGGTCCCGTCGGCGGATCAGGTAGGGCTGCTTCTTGGGTCCACCCTCATCGACCCACTCAAACCAGTTGTTGATCGGCGTGATGGCCCGGTTCGGCCAGATCGAGCGGTAGAACGGGCCGTGGGCCACTTTCTCGACCCGGGCATTGATAGGTGCCGCTCGGTCCTTGGCCCAGTGTGGCCGCCAGCCCCAGCGCACCAGATCAGCATGCAGAACGTCGTCCTCCTGGTGCAATAGGGCCAGCTGTTGCGACGGCGCGCCGTTGTAGCGCTCCAGGGGCTGGTCGCCTACGGTGCTGACCATGGCGTTGGGCATGCTCAACACAGCCACGAAGTCGTGGATGCCGGTGTATTGCGAGATTCGTCCGCACATGACGTCTGCCCCTCATTCACCTGGCGGGTTACTGGCGAGCATGCTCTCAGGAAGGCTATCCCCCTCATAAACCTTGAGGCGCTGGTACAGCTCAGCTACGAGTGAGTTTCTGGCCATGTGATCGCCCTTCGACTTGTTCATTAGATGGACATACCGAATGTGCTCTGAATTCCATTTCTCCTTTGCCTCCTTCAGCTCGGCCCGAAGTCTCGCGCATTCCTTGGCTTCGGCGGCGTGCATTTCGATCAATCCGAAAATGTCCTGGCGCGCCTTGCGCAGCTGGGTGGTCAGTTCCAGCACCTCGTTCTCAAGCATAAGACAGGAGTGCTTGTACATTTCCAGGGGTGTTGGGGTGCCCAGCCAGTCGCTGGTGTCTTCAATCTCATACGGGTCCATGACCATGCCTTGCTTGTACTGTTTGGATATACAGTAATCGAGCGGCGATGATTCCTGCGAGGGTGAGGCGACGAGCAGCGCTATTTCACTCGGGCGCCATCAGCACAGCGAGCGTCAGCTTTATGAACTCTTCGTTCTTATCGATCGTGTCCAGAGCGCCCCGCACATTATCGGCAACGTCGCCCGAGCCGCGAGCTTCGACCCAGTTGGAGAGCTCCATGATGGCCGCTTCAAGCGCGAGCTGGTTCTCGTTGATCTTGTAAAGCAGGGAGGGGAGAAGGTCTGAGTTGGGCATGGGACGATTCCTTGGGCAATGGAATCAGCGTAGCAGTCGGAGGCGGGGGTTGGAGTTATGCCGAATCGGCATGAAGCGGGAGGAGGGCGTCACGCGGATGGCGGCGTTATCTGATCGGAAAGACGGCAATTCCTGGGCCGCAATCATTTCAAGGTATGCGGAAACATTGGGCTAGATGGCAGGTGTTTAGGCGCGATTGCGGACCAAAAAAGCTATCGCAGCGTGCGGCCTGATTGATTTCCCCTCGGGACTTAAAATCCCCCGCTCGTAAGGGCGTGCCGGTTCGATTCCGGCTTCGGGCACCATACAAAACAAAGGGTTGCATGATATTCCTCACGCAACCCTTTTTATTTGCTCCGCTTAAAGCCTCCAGCCTCCGATCACAATCTGCGCCGAAACGCCTCCAGTATCTCCCGCGTGCCCTTTTTCATCTGCAACTGGGCAATGGCATCCAGCGGATGCCAGAGGCAGTCGCAGATTTCGTTCTGCGGCCGGGCCGCCTTCGAGTCGTTGACCGAAGCTTCGAACACGTGATGTTCGGTACCGCCGTCGTTGAGCCGCATCAGGTAGAGGAGGTTTTCGGCGCTCAGTCCGGTTTCCTCCGCCAGCTCTCTCAGTGCTGCGTCAGCATGGCTTTCGCCGCGCTCGACAGTGCCACCCGGCAGGGCCCAGCGGCTCTTGGGTTTTCGCACCAGCAGGATATGCCGGTCTTCTTCGCAGATGACGGTCGCTCGAATTTTCATAGCCTTGCCCACTCACCGACTGTCATTAAATTGCAATATAACTGCAATATTTGAGCCTTGCGCGGTCGGTGTGTTCAAAATGTATTATTTTGCTGATACCTGTGGGACCGCGTGCCAACGGCAAAGGCTGCATTCATTTCCCCAGCGGTACGCTTTAGCGACCGGTCATCGCCAAAAATGAATCAGCTGGGAAAAAACGCATCAATGGTGGGTGGACGAAACCGGTCCCGGTAAATGGGGGAACGAGCAAAATGACCACCGTTGAAGACTTCAAGATCAAATCCCACGAGCTTTTAGTCGAGCTCGATACCGCAACATCAGAAATGATGGCGCTGATCTGTATCCATCAAATGTCCGGGAATGCCTGGGAAGAGGCCGTCCGGCGTCAACATGAGGCCTATGAGCAATGGGTCGCCTATCTGAACGAACGCGAGTAGCTGCACGGCTGTCACGCCACCGGTTAAGCAGATTCTTTGAACGGACCCTCGGTGGCCATGCCTAATCCATAGACTGACAAGAGGATTAGGCCATGTCTGAATTAGCCAGTTATTTCTGGATCGCCGTTGCGGTGCTGCTGTTGCTCGTGGATTTGTGGGCGATTGTCAGTGTCTTCCGGAGCGATAAATCGGCCGGTACCAAGGCAGGCTGGGCGTTGCTGTTGATCATCCTGCCTGTGCTGGGCTTGATTGTCTGGGGCGTGGCGGGGCCGCGAGGCATGAAGAACCCGCCTTCATCGCCCGAGCACAGCAAGGGCTGACGCAGCCTATGCGAGCCACCCGGTCAGCGGTTTTTCCACTGGCCGCCGGTGGTTTCGCAGTCCTTTTGCGCTTGCTGAAGCTGTTGCGCGCCGTAGTAGTACCAAATGACTTGCGCATTGTCCGGAAGGTTGGCAGAGCCACCGCTGCGGTCCTTGCTGGTTGAATGGGGATTGGCCAGGGCTTCCTGGGTGAGCCGGGCCTGGCAGGTCGCCACATAGCCCTCGGCGCAGCGCTCGACCGGTTTCTTCTCGGTGCTCAAGGTTCCCTTGCTTTCATTGCTGCACGACCAGCCGATGGCCTCGGAGGGCACGCCTTTATATTCATAACAACTGCGCGTTTCGATTTCGGCTACCGCTTGGCTCTGGGACCGAGAAGTGACGTCACATCCCTGGGCCATGACGGTGGAGGGGACTGCGCAGGCGACCAGCAGCAGGACTTTGGCATTCATGAGGATTCTCCCTTTCGACGTTTCTTTGCAGCCATACCTATCAATATCGAGGCGCAAAGAACGGTCCTTGTTCCATCGGTTTTTCAACCGGTAGACCGTAGGGTGAATCTGTCAGGCAACAATCATCAACGCAGCCTGGCGCTACCGAAACTTGGGTAGCGGTGGCTCCGTGGGCTTCAACGAGGACAATGCGCTCTGGATCGAAGGGGCGTCTTTCTCGATGTCGTTGAGGCGATCGCGGATACGGACAGCGGCGGGGTGGCCACCCTGGTGGTCGACCCAGTCAGCGATTTCCTTGCAGGCTGCGGTCAGCCGAGCCTGGCGCGATTCCAGCAAAGTGAGCAGGGTGGTGATGGACTCTTTTTCGGACATGTCACACCTCCATTCAAGGTTGAGGATCAGGCAGCACAAAACCCATCGGTAATGACGGGTAATGCTGCAATAAAGCGTAGTTGAGTTATTTCTGGTCTGTGGAACATCCGGCGCGCGACTGGACAGTCGGCGCGCCAGGATCTGTCATATCCGTTTCAGCCGGACTCCTTTATCCACGAAGGCGCGACGGAAGCTCGCCAGCGCACATCGGTAATACCGTATTTTTCCGCCATGGGTTTTGATACCCGCTTGACCTTTTCCCTGCCGAATTTGGGTATGCGCCCAACACCCGCGTCGCAACTGGCCCAATGCCAAGCTTCGGAGTTATTCATCAAGTCTGCGCGAATGATGAAAGACTTGGGCTCGCCATGGAGCATGTAGTCGATGATGTAAAGCGATGGACCGCCCATAAATCCTCCCTAATTGATCCTATACGGATGGATACGGAGGCGTTCGGAAAATTCCATCGGATTTCCAGACGGTCGAAAACCCACTGCGCAGGCCTTTGGCCAGTTTACCCGGCATCGCCTGCAACGGCAGTGCTCACGGTGTGGAACCAAACCCGGTTAACCTTCTCCAAGATGAGCTTCAAAACAGGGTGCCAGGGATCGAAGGCGACGCATTGCGGCACTGAATAAAGGCAAAACATGAAAAATATCGTCGGGGCGCTGGTCATGATATTCATCGCCAGCGGTTTGTCGGGTTGCATTGGATCACCCATCGAACTGACCCCGAACACCGAGCAACGCTTGCGCGCTCAACCTCCGATCCGTTTCCTGCTGACCTTTGACGATGGTCCCAGCGCATCGTCGTTCTGGAATCCTAGCCTGGATGTGTTGGACGCCCTTGCGCATAACCCGGTGCAGCCAGGGATCAAGGCTATATTTTTTGTCCAGACGCGTGCGCCGCGAGCCGGCGGCAGCGACGTCGGCCGTTCAGTCATGCGTCGTGAGCACTTGGAAGGGCACCTGCTGGGCTTTCATACCGCGACCCATTGGCACACCAATCATCGGTTCCTGAATCCTGACGAACTGGAGCAGTCGCTCGTCAACGGCACAAACGATATTGGCGCAGTGACCGGCGCGCCGCCCAGCCTGGTAAGGCCACCGTTCTGGAGTTATGACAGGCGCACCTTCGCCGCCTATCAGCGGCACGGCATGCACGTATTGCTGACGGACTTGAGTGCCAACGATGGAAAAGTCTGGGGCATCACCCTGAGTCCGCGACGCCGGATGAACCTGACACGCCAACTCTCCGAAGCGCGTGAGCGCATCGCTGCCGGGCAACTGCCAGCCGTGGACGGGGTGATACCGGTCGTGGTGACCTTCCATGACCTCAATCGCTATACCGCTCGCCACGCCCGTGAGTACCTGCAGATTCTGCTCGACAGTGCACGAGACACCGGCCTGAAGACGGCTGCCAAGCCTTTTTATGACGACAGCCAGGCCCTTGAGCGCGCTGCGATGGCGCGCACGGTCCAGAGTACCTCCCAGCCCGTGCACCTGCCTGGTTTGTGGGATTGGCTGTGGGATTCGGACGCCCATTGATGGGATTGCTCGCTGGACATGGCGCGACGTTCGGTAGGCACCGGGCCGAAAACCGGGAGTAAGGTAGACGCCGTAGACCGGTTTTTTCAGGAGGTGACGATCATGAGTACTGCGATGCTGACGAAAATGCACATCAATGGTTATGACGTGCTCAGCGTAAACAGCGGCCCGTGGCGGGTTTGTACCCAGGCCGACCGGTTAGGCTCCTTCGCTTCGCGCGAGGAAGCGCTGGCCTATGCTGCGGCGTTACCGGCCAGGAGGCGCCGTAGCGTGCAGCCAGGCAACACTCGGTAGCCGAGAAGCGCGGCGGGCAGTCAAACCCGCCGCGCTGCCTATCGAATCAGGAAACCGCCAGGTCCAGCGGGATTTCCAGGGTGAACACCGCGCCTTGCCCAGGCCCGTCACTGTGGACATGAAGGCGGCCATTCATTTCGACCGCCGCTAAAGCGCAACTGTGCAAGCCGAATCCGTGGCCATTCTGGCGGGTGGTGAACCCATGATTGAAGATCCTGGCCAAGTTCTCAGGCGCGATGCCTTCGCCACGATCCTTGACGGTTATACATAAGGTTGCCGGCTCGACGATCCGAATGCCCAAGATCATTTCCCGAGGCGGTTCGATATGGGACATGGCGAACTTGGCGTTGCTGATCAAGTTGATCAGGATCAGCAACAACCGGTGCTTGTCGCCCAGAATCACCGGTGTGTCCTGGTAATCCTTGATCACCGTGACATGGTGCCGGCTCAGCGCGCCCGAATTCATGCGCAATGCATCTTCGAACAGATCGGTGATACTCAGTGGCTCGATCAGCCTGGCGGCCCCGGCGTAGGTTTGCTGGGTCGTGACGATTTCCTTGATGTGATCGATGCTTCTGGTCAGTTGCGCCAGCTCTTCAATGAGCAGCGCCTGTTCGGCGGCAACGGCGTCGGCCAGTTCATTGAAGTAGCGGGGCAACAGCTTGCCTTTTTCGTCCTCGGTGATGAACTGGCCCAGATCCTGGGTATGTTCGTTCATCATCCTGACCGCTCTGCCCAATCCCTGCGTCTTGCTGTTCTTCAACTTTCGGCTCACCAGCTCCGCTGAAATATTCACGCTGTTGAGCACGTTGCCGACGTTGTGCAAGACGTTCGTCGCGATCTCGGCCATGCCCGCCATGCGTGCAGCATCCACCAACTCGCGCTCGGCCTCTTTCAACGCCTGCGTACGCTCTTGTACGCGCTCTTCCAGATTGTCGTTGGAAGCCTGCAGCTCATGGTTGATCTGATTGATCACCGAATAGCTGCGCACCAGCCGCACGGCAAGGTAAATCATCAACAGCGCCATCAGGCTGGCGCAGACGGCCAGGTACATATGGTACTGGCGGTCTGTCGCGGCCGTTCGGCGTTGCGTTTCGTTCAACAGCTCGTTGATGCTGTCCAGTTCCTGGGCTACTGGTATGACGCTGATGCGATCCAGCAGGTCGTTGACCAACGGCTGCTCTTGAATGATGGTCTTGACGTGCTGTATCAGGGCAATAAAGGTCGGGCGAGAGGAGGCGGGCAACGAATCAATGTGTTGGTCGAGTTCATTTAACTGCTCCTGTACTTCCACCGCTTTGTCCGAGGTGACGTAAAGTGCGTATTCCAAAGTGGTCAACGCCAGGTCGAGGACATTGGAGGCTGCCGTCAGGCGGGCAATCTCCCCGTCGGCTTTCATCTCCTGCAGCAAGGTTTGTATTTGATCCTCAACCGTCGGTAGTGCGTCCAATGACGTGCGCAAGTTGGCATTGTGTTGCTCGAATTGCGCCACCAACAGGCTCTTGTTCTTGACCGCATCCACATAGCCCTGGCGCCTTGATGCCCACAGCGTTGCCAGCGGACCGGAGTGGTTCAGTCGCTCCAATTGCTCCCATCGGCTTTGCGCTTCGGGCGGCGGGGTGAGCGAAAGGTTGTTGTTGACGCCTATTTTTTTCCGAAGGATTTTTACGTTCCAGTTCGCGTCGGCTTGTTTGAGTTGGCGAATGAAGTCGCGCGACTCGAAGTAAGTCGATGTGTCGTAGGTGTAGGACTTTATTAAAAAGAAAATCAGCGCCGAGAAAACAATCAGCGCCGCGGCCAACAAGGCGGGCCATTTGTATTTTCTGAAGAGAATGGTCACGCGTTTCTCCAGTTCATGATGGAGGTCGAAGCACGTGCAGGGTTCTGCAATGAATGGAAATGATCAGGGCGATAGGTTGCGCAGGGGATATAGCGGAGGAGTAGCGTCGGTATGCTTTTGCCTGGGTACACGTCGAGCTCCCTGCTAACGGTGGAATAACGGGTGCGTCAGTGACCGAAGTGTAGCGTCAACGAGACGGGGCTGCGTTTCCTCGGTGGTGCGATGTAGGGGAAGCGCGGCCAGAATTGACCGCGCGGGCAGGACTTACTTCAGATCGATGAAGGGCAGTGCGGTGTTTGGCAGCATGGTCGTGGGCAACTGGCCGTTCCAGCGCTCGGCCTTGGTCAGTTCAACCAGGTTCTGGTTACTGGCCAGCGCCTGGGCGCGCGCCTTGATGGCCTCGGCTTCAGCCTTGCCGCGCAGTTCAGTGGCGAGGGCATCTGCCTTGGCCTGGGCAACCTGCGAATCGGCTTCCGCCTGGGCCTGGGTCACGCGAATCTGCGCCTGGACCTGCTCGGTGGCGAGCTGTTGCTCACGGGTCTTGACCTGGACTTCCGCCGCCATGCGCGCTTCGATGGCTTTTTCGTAGGCATCGCTGAAATCGATGTTCTCGACCTGGACGCTGTCGATGATCACCGGCCCGGTAATCGTCGCCTTGATTGCCGCCGAAATATCGTTGACCAACTGAACGCGGTTCTGCACTGCGGCGACAGCGTTGAACTTGCCAAACACGTTCTCGACCTGGGTCGGCACTTGTCGGCTGATCATCCGGTCCCGAATGCCTTCGAGGTCCTTGAACTGGGTATAGACCTTGGCCACATCGGAAGGCGCGATGTGCCAGGACACCGACACCTTGAGTTCGGCGGATTGCTGGTCCTTGCTGTACGCCTGCAGGTCATTGTAGGAGGTGACCTGGCTTTGCGTGCTGATCAAGCGGACCGACTCGATAAACGGCATCTTGAACGACAAACCCGGTTCAACCACGCCGACCAGGGCTCCGTTGCGCAAGAGCACGCCGCGCTCGGTCTCATCAACGGTGTACCAACTGCCATAGAACACGCATAACAGGACCACGCCGAGAATTGCAGCGGCGATCGAACCGATGGTTTTGCTGTTCACTTTACTTTCCTTGAGTGGGGTTGGAGATGGCATGCACTGTTTCCTTTGTGAAGACCGTCACTGTTTTTTCAAACGCCAGACACGAAAAAGCCCTGAAAATTCAGGGCTCTAACGTTAGAAGATGGCGGAGGCGATGGGATTCGAACTCATGGACCTGTTACAGTCGACGGTTTTCAAGACCGTTGCCTTAAACCACTCGGCCACACCTCCGTATTGCGTTGCGGGCGCCATAATACCCGAATGAAACACACTGTCAAACTCTCTACGTAGCTTGTTACAGAGCGTCTGTTATGATCCATGCCACTGAATGTTTCAAAACCGGAGGAGTGTCGCCATGCGCGAACAGGATTACGCAGTGAACAACAGCGTGCAGGCTGAGCAGCTAGAGGTTAGCCGCGTCCTGCGCAACACTTATGGCCTGCTGGCACTCACGCTCGCTTTCAGCGGTGTGATGGCCTTCGTCGCACAACAGATGCGTGTCGGTTACCCGAATATCTTCGTCGTGCTGATCGGTTTCTACGGCCTGTTCTTCCTTACCAACAAGCTCCGCGATTCGGCCTGGGGCCTGGTTTCGGCGTTTGCCCTGACCGGTTTCATGGGCTTTTTGCTCGGCCCGATCCTCAACCGTTACCTGGGCATGCAGGGCGGCGCTGAAGTGGTCAGCTCGGCTTTCGCGATGACAGCCCTGGTATTCGGCGGCCTGTCGGCCTACGTGCTGATCTCCCGCAAGGACATGAGTTTCCTGAGCGGTTTCATCACCGCCGGTTTCTTCGTGTTGCTGGGCGCGGTAGTGGCTAGCTTCTTCTTCCAGATCAGCGGCCTCCAACTGGCAATCAGCGCCGGCTTCGTGCTGTTCTCGTCGGTCTGCATCCTGTACCAGACCAGCGCCATCATCCACGGCGGCGAGCGCAACTACATCATGGCGACCGTCAGCCTGTATGTGTCGATCTACAACCTGTTTGTCAGCTTGTTGCAGCTGTTTGGCCTGATGGGTCGCGACGACTGATATTGCTGGAGCGTCTGCTTCGGTGTGAGCTGTTGATTTGAGGAACGGCGCCTCTCCTGAAAGGGAGGGCGCCGTTTTTTTTCGCCTTTTTTTCGGGTTATTGCGGGACCGGCAACAGAATCATCACAACCAGGGGTTTTGCGCCAAGTGCTTACTCTCAAAGCGGCGGATCTGTTCCGCGCGTTGAAGCGTGGCACCAATGGCATCCAACCCGAGCAGTAGCGATTGCTTACGCAGTCCGTCGATCTCGAACGCAACGACGGTACCGTCCGCTAGTTCAATGCACTGCCCAGTCAAATTGACGTTGATGTGCGCCGTTTCGGCCTGGCTGATAACGCCCGCGACCTTCTTCCACCGGGTCTCGGGAAGCTCAATCAGCAGTACCCCGTTTCGCTGGCAATTGTCGTAGAAGATCCCCGCGAAGCTCGTCCCGATCAGCGCCCGAATGCCCACCTGCTTCAACCCCCACACAGCATGTTCCCGGCTCGAGCCGCAGCCAAAATTGTCGCCCACCACCAGGAACGTTGCCCCGCGCCAGCCGGGTCTATTGAGGACGAAATCAGGATTGGGCACGCCTGGCTCCAGCCATCTCAAGTCGAAAAAAAGGCCACGGTCCAGCCCTTGGCGGTCGATGCCCTTGAGAAACTGCTTGGGCATGATCACGTCAGTGTCGATGTTGGCCGCCAGCAGTGGGGCGGCGATGCCAGCGACGGTGTCAAAAGGTTGCATGCTTCAAGCCTCCGCGAGCAGTGAACGAACGTCAGTCAGATGGCCGGTTATCGCCGCGGCAGCGACCATGGCCGGGCTCATCAGGTGGGTGCGCGCGCCTGCGCCCTGGCGTCCTTCAAAGTTGCGATTGGTGCTGGATGCGCAGCGATCCCCTGGTGCGAGTACGTCGTCGTTCATCGCCAGGCACATCGAGCAGCCCGACTGGCGCCATTCGAAACCGGCGTCGCGGAAGATCCCGGCCAGTCCTTCTTCTTCGGCCTGGTCACGCACGGCGGTGGAGCCGGGCACGATCATCGCGCGCACATGGGCCGCCACGCGCTTGCCGCGTACGACACGTGCCGCGTCGCGCAAGTCTTCGATACGCGCATTGGTGCAGGAGCCGATGAACGCATGGCTGATGACCACCTCATTGAGCAGCATCCCTGGCGTCAAGCCCATGTAGTCCAGCGCCCTTTGCAGGCCCTGGCGCAGGATTGGGTCGGGCTGCGCCGATGGGTCCGGCACGCGAGCGCCTATCGGCGACGCCTGGTCGGGGCTGGTGCCCCAAGTCACCATGGGTTCCAGCGCATTGACATCGAGTGTCACTTCCCGATCGAACACCGCGCCTTCATCGCTGTGCAATGCTCGCCACTTGGCCACTGCCCGCTCCCACAATTCGCTCCGGGGAGCCCGGGGCTTGGCTTGCAGGTAGGCGAAGACTTTGTCATCCGGCGCCATGAAGGCGCCTCGGGCTCCGGCCTCAACGGCCATGTTGCAAATGGTCATCCTGGCTTCGACGCTCAGGGCGGTAATGGCCGGGCCCGCGAATTCGATGGCATATCCGGTGGCACCGGAGGCGCCGATCTGTTCAATCAAAGCCATGATGATGTCCTTGGCGGTGACTCCCGCCCCGAGCTCGCCATTCACTATGACGCGCAGGGTTTTCAAGCGCTTGTAGACCAGTGTCTGCGTTGCCAGAAGGTGTTCTATTTCGGAGGTGCCGATGCCAAAACCAAACGCTCCCAATGCGCCGTAGGTGGTGGTATGGCTATCGCCGGCGGCGACGACCATGCCCGGCAGGATAAAGCCTTGTTCAGGGGCCACGACGTGCTCGATGCCTTGGCGTTTGTCGAGTACATCGAACAGCTCAATGCCGAAGTCGCGACAATTTTCGGCAAAGTACGACACCTGCCGGGCACCGCCGGCGTCCGGCATGGTTGCGATGCGCTGGGGCGTCGTCGGGTTGACGTGGTCGACCACCGCAAGGGTTGCGCTCGGCCGCCAGACGCTGCGGCGGGTTTCGCGCAGGCCGCTGAAGGCTTGCGGGCTGGTGTACTCGTTCGCGACTTGACGGTCGATGTAGAGCAGCACATGACCCTGGTCGTCCAGCGGGCAGACGGTATGGCTGTCGATGTGTTTCTGATAGAGGGTTCTCGGGCTGTTCATTCGAGCGCTTCTTGTCTTGGCGGGGCTTGCCTGCCAACAGCATATTCACCGTCAAGCAGGCATCAAGAGCACTAAAGTGAAGGCGTTGCACACGAGTCGTGATCAATCATCCGGCAGGGGCGGCGGGCAGGCCGCCCCGAGGTGAGTGATCAGCGCCTGCCGGTGCGGGTGCTGACGTCCACCCACACGGCCAGGACCAGGATGCTGCCTTTGACGATCATCTGCCAGTAGCTGTCGACGTCGAGCATCGACATGCCGTTGTCCAGGCTGGTGATGACCAAAGCACCGAGCAGCGCGCCGTAGACCGTACCGGAACCGCCGCGCATGGAGGTGCCGCCGATGAAGCAGGCGGCGATGGCGTCCAGTTCGCCCATGTTGCCGGCCGACGGTGAGCCGGCGGCCAGGCGCGCCGTGTTGACCATGCCGGCGAGGGCGCACATCACGCCCATGATGCCGAAGATCCACAGCTTCACCGCCTGCACGTTGATGCCCGACAGGCGCGTGGCCTCCATGTTGCTGCCCACCGAATAGACGCGACGGCCGAAGACGGTCTGGCTGGTCACGTAGCTGAACACGCCGAGCAGGACCAGCAGCAGCAACACCGGAACCGGAATCCCGTCATAGCTGTTGAGCGTGTAGACGAACCCGGCCAGCACCGCGCCAATCAACACCACTCGCACCACGTCCCGCGCCAGAGAATGCGCCGCGAGGCCGTGAAGGGCACGATTGCGCCGCTGCTTCCAGGTCAGAAACAGGGTCAGGGCGAACAACAGCACGCCAAGTCCCGTGCCGACCGCGTGGGGTAAATAACCCTGGCCGACATAAACCAGCTCCGGCGACACCGGGGCGATGGTGGTGCCACCGGTGATGCCCAGCAGAATGCCGCGAAACGCCAGCATGCCGCCCAGACCCACGATGAAGGAGGGGATGCGCAGGTAGGCGGTCATGTAGCCGTTGGCGAGGCCAATGACCAGTCCGCACAGGGCGACCACGCTGAGGTTCGCCAGCAGCGGAATGTGGTAGACCACGTCAAGAATCGCTGCCAGCCCGCCCAACAGGCCCAGCAAGGAGCCCACCGAAAGATCGATCTCGCCGCTGATGATCACCAGCACCATGCCGCAGGCCAGGATGCCGGTGATCGACATCTGCCGCAGCAGGTTGGAGAGGTTGCGCGGGGTCAGGAATCCACCGTCGGTTTGCCAACTGAAGAACAGCCAGATAATCGCCACGGCAATCACCAGGGCAAGCATTTTGTAGCGGGTGAACAGTTGTTTGACCTGGTTCATCTACGCGGACTTCCGATCATTGTTGTGAGGATCTTCGGGATGGCTGAGCGCGGCAGCGAGCACCTGTTCCTGGGTCAATTGCTGGTTGATGAAATCGCCGCGCAGCTGGCCTTCGCCGATCACCAGCACGCGATCGGAAACCCCCAGCACTTCGGCCAGTTCCGAGGACACCATGATGATTGACACACCTTCGGCCGCCAACGCGCCCATCAGCTTGTAGATTTCGTACTTGGCACCGACATCCACGCCGCGGGTCGGCTCGTCGAGAATCAACACCCTGGGCTTGGTCAGGAGCATCTTCGCCAGCACGGCTTTTTGCTGGTTGCCCCCGGAAAGACTGGTGATCGGCAGGAACGGGGTCGCGGTCTTCAGGTGCATGCGCGAGATTTCCCGGTCGATGCTGCCCAGCTCGGCCTCGGCGTCGATGCGGGTCAGTTTCGAGTAGTTGTCCAGCACGGCCAGGGTGATGTTCTGGCCGACACCCAGGTCCGGAATGATGCCTTGGCGCTTGCGGTCTTCGGGGACCATGCACAGGCCGGCGCGGATGGACTTGAGTGGCGTGCCGGTGTCGATGCGCTGGCCGTCCAGCCAGACTTCGCCTTCATGACGACCGGGATAGGCGCCGAACAGCGCCGACACCAGTTCCGTGCGGCCGGCGCCCACCAGCCCGGCGATGCCGAGGATCTCCCCGCGCTTGAGCACGAACGAAATATCGTCGACGCGTTTGCGCCTGGGATTGTCGACGTCGTAGCAGGTGATGTGGCGCGCTTCGAAAATCACCTCGCCCACTTCATGGGGTTCGGTGGGGTAGAGGTTGCTCATTTCCCGCCCGACCATCTGGGTGATGATCTTCGGGATGTCCATGTCAGCCATGGCGGTGGTAGCGATGTGTTTGCCATCGCGAATCACTGAAATGGTGTCGCACACGGCGGCCACTTCATCGAGCTTGTGAGAGATATAGACGCAGGCAACTCCCTTGGCCTTGAGGTCGCGGATGATGTCCAGCAGCACGTCGATTTCCGAGCGGGTCAGGGCCGAGGAGGGCTCATCGAGAATCAGCAGGCGCGCCTGTTTGTTCAGCGCCTTGGCGATTTCCACCAGTTGCTGGTAGCCACCGCCGTACTGCGAAACCGGCAGCGAGACGTTCATGTCAGGCACTTTGAGTTCGCGCATCAGGGCTTCGGCGCGGTGGATCATCGCCGGGTAATTCATGCGCCCGCCGGGCAGCGTCAACTCGTGACCCATGAAGATGTTTTCGGCCACCGACAGGTCGGGAACCAGGGTCAGTTCCTGATGGATGATGACGATCCCGGCGGCTTCGGTGTCGCTGATCGATTGGGCTTTGAGCGGCTGGCCGTCCCAGAGGATCTCACCTTGCCAGGTGCCGTAGGGATAGACCGCCGACAGGACTTTCATCAGGGTGGATTTGCCCGCACCGTTCTCGCCGCAGAGGCCGACGCATTCACCTGGCTTGACCTTGATGTCGATGCCATTGAGGGCTTTGACACCGTCGAAAGTCTTGACGATGCCGTTCATTTGCAACAGATATTCGGACATGGCGAGGGCTCGTAGAAAAGGGCTCACACATCAACGACAACCCCGCGGGACGGATAAGGATCCCGCGGGGAGTGCGCTCAGGTCATTGTCCGGCGATCTGTGCCTTGGTATAGAACCCGTCCTTTTCCAGCAGGTCGATGTTGTCCTTGGTCAGCGCGGTGGGCGTGAGCAGGATGGTGTCGACTTTTTTGTTGCCATTGTCGTACTGCGAGCTGTAGGTGGGTTTTTCGTTGCGCGCCAGTTGAACCGAGAGCTTGGCCGCTTCGGAGGCGATCAATTTCAGCGGTTTGTAGACAGTCATGGTCTGCGTGCCATCGATGACGCGCTTGACCGCCGCCAGGTCGGCGTCCTGGCCAGAGATGGGCACCTTGCCGGCCAACTTCTGCGCGGCCAGGGCCTGGATGGCGCCGCCGGCGGTGGCGTCGTTGGAGGCGACGATGCCATCGATCTTGTTGTTGTTCCGGGTCAGGGCGTTTTCAACGATGCTCAGGGCTTCGGTGGGGTTCCATTCCTTCACCCATTGCTGGCCGACAATCTTGATGTCGCCCTTGTCGATGGCCGGTTGCAGGACCTTCATCTGGCCTTCACGGAGGATCTTGGCGTTGTTGTCCGTAGGGGCGCCACCGAGCAGGAAATAGTTGCCCTTGGGCGCTGCTTTCAGCACACCGCTGGCCTGCATCTCGCCAACCTTTTCGTTATCGAAGGAAATGTAGGCGTCGATATCGGCATTGAGGATCAGTCGGTCATAGGACACGACCTTGATCCCGGCCTTCTTGGCTTCGGCGACGGCGTTGGTCAGCACGGTGGCGTTGAACGGCACGATGACGATCACGTCGACGCCGCGGGAAATCAGGTTTTCGATCTGGGAAATCTGCTTTTGCTCGTTGGCGTCCGCCGACTGCACGAAGACTTTAGCGTCGAGTTTTTCCGCCGCCGCGACGAAGTAGTCACGGTCTCGCGACCAGCGTTCCAGGCGCAGGTCATCGATGGAGAAACCGATTTTCGGGTGGGCGGCGTCGGCCATGACCGGGAGCGATAGCAGGGCCAATGCGCCGGCGAGCAGAGTACGTTTGAAGCTTTTCATGGTGGTGCGTCCTTTTATTGTTTTTTGAAAGACACTGCCTGACGATGAACGTGATGCCGGTAGAACTGTAGAGAGTTGCACGGCGTTGCGGGCACAGATTTGTCGCGCGAATGTAACAACCGCTTTGGCAAGGTCGTTCCTCCGCAGGGGCCGCTTCGCGGCCAGCGGGGATAAATCCCCTCGCCACAGCCCTCAGGGGTAGATGAACCGGTTGACGACGTTTTCGAGCATCTCCTGCCGACCGCTGACGGCTTGCGGATCCAGGTCGTTGGTAAAGGCGTGCTCAGCCAGCGATTCGAGGCTGAAGTCGCCCGCCAGAACGGCCTTGCCGAATGGCTGCTGCCAGCCGGCGTAGCGCTGGTCCTTGAATGCCTGCAACTGGTCGTTCTGCACCATCGCCGCTGCGCGCTCGAGGGAAAGCGCCAGCACGTCCATCGCCGCGACATGACCGTGGAACAGGTCGATGTCGTCCACGCTTTGCCGGCGGACCTTGGAATCGAAATTGAATCCTCCGTTGCCGAAGCCCCCGGCCTTGAGGATTTCATAGGTGGCCAAGGTCATTTCCTCGACGCTGTTGGGGAACTGGTCAGTGTCCCAACCGTTCTGCGGATCGCCACGGTTGGCGTCGATGCTGCCGAAGATCCCCAGCGAGACCGCCGTGGCGATTTCATGATGGAAACTGTGCCCGGCGAGCGTGGCGTGGTTGGCCTCGATGTTGACCTTGATCTCGTTTTCCAGGCCGAACTGTTGCAAGAAGCCGAACACCGTTGCGCTGTCGTAATCGTATTGATGCTTCGTCGGTTCCTGGGGCTTGGGCTCGATCAGCAGGTCACCCTTGAAGCCGATCTTGTGCTTGTGATCGACCACCATGCGCATGAAACGGCCCAGCTGTTCGCGCTCGCGTTTCAAATCGGTATTGAGCAGGGTTTCGTAACCTTCACGGCCGCCCCACAGCACGTAGTTCGAGCCTTTGAGGCGCTGGGTGGCGTTCATGGCGCTGAACACCTGGGCAGCGGCGCAGGCAAATACTTCCGGGTTCGGATTGCTGGCGGCGCCAGCGGCGAAGCGTGGATTGCTGAAGCAATTGGCGGTGCCCCAGAGCAGTTTGATTCCGCTCTGTTCCTGATGACGCTCCAAGTGGTCGACCATTTGCGCGAAGTGGTTGCGGTATTCCTTCAGCGACTGGCCTTCCGGCGCGACATCGGTGTCATGGAAGCAGTAATAGTCGATGCCCAGTTTGGAGAAAAACTCGAACGCCGCTTCGGCCTTGCCGATCGCCAGCTCCATCGGATCCCCGGCATGTTGCCACGGGCGCTTGAAGGTGCCGGCACCGAACACATCGGACCCCGGCCAGACAAACGTATGCCAGTAGCAGACGGCCATGCGCAGATGCTCGCGCATGGGCTTGCCGAGCACCAGTTTGTCGGCATCGTAATGGCGGAAGGCAAGCGGGGAGTCGCTGCCCGGGCCCTCATAGCGAATCGTCTCGACATCGGGGAAGTACGGCATGGGACGGTTTCCTTTTTATTCTTGGCGGTGTCCCGATACTAACGCCGCCCCTGTCGGTGCAGATTATGAAAATCACCAACAGACAGTTCGATTTTGAGTATTGAGAATCAACGCCTGCGCGCCTAGTCTGTGTCGATCGGCATAGGGAACACACCATGAAAACCGTCCCGCCCGTTCACCGCATTGCCCTGCTGTTCAATGGCAGCAAGATCTATGATCGCGGCATTATCAGCGGCATCGGCAACTACCTGAGCAGCACGCGCGCGTCCTGGGATCTGTTCCTCGAGGAAGACTTCCTGTGTCGCTTGAAAGGGATCGAACGCTGGCAGGGCGATGGGATCATTGCGGACTTTGACGACCCACTGATTGGCGAGGCGCTGTCCGGGATCAAGTTGCCCGTGGTGGCGGTGGGCGGCTCGTATCGGGATGAGCGCGCCTACCCCAAGGGTATTCCTTATGTCGCCACGGATAATCATGCGCTGATCAAATTGGCCTATGAGCATCTGATCGAGGCCGGGTTGACGCGTTTCGCCTGCTTCAGCCTGCCCGAAGCACAAGCCAATCGCTGGGCCCAGGAGCGGGAGAAAGCCTTTCGCCAATTGGTCCAGCGCGATGGCCTGCACGCTGAGGTCTATCGCGGCATGGGCACTAGCGCGCCACTCTGGGACAGCGCCGTCGAGCAGCAGATTGCCTGGCTGCAAAGCCTGCCCAAGCCCATCGGCATCATCGCCGTCAGCGACGCCCGGGCCCGGCAGTTGTTGCAAGCCTGCCTGACCGCCGGGATTGCCGTGCCGGAAGAAGTCGCCCTGATCGGCATCGACAACGACCCGTTGACCCGCAGCCTGACCCGGGTGCCGCTGAGTTCGGTGGTGCAGGGCACCGAAACCATGGGCCGGACCGCCGCGCGGTTGCTTCACCAAATGCTGCATGGCATGCCGTCCTCGAGCACGCAGGTTCTAATCCCGCCTGATGCGATCAATGTGCAGGTATCGAGCCTGCACCAACCATTGGGCAACCCCTATGTCATGCAGGCACTGCTCTTCATCCGCCAATACGCCTGCCAGGGCATCAAGACCGCCCAGGTGGCGGCTTACGTAGGGGTGTCGCGGTCATCGTTGGAATCGCACTTTCGCAAGGAGCGGGGCTGCAGCGTCCACGACGAAATCCTTCGTTTCAAACTGGCCGCCGCCGCCAAGGGGTTGGAAAACACCGACTCGCCGATTGCCGACATCGCCCAGAATTGTGGTTTCAAATCGGCGCAGTACCTGCACACCGTGTTCCGCCGCGAATTCGGCTGCACGCCTCGGGAGTATCAGGTGCGTCAGGCTGATTGAGGAAATGACTCAGGGCTGCAGATGGCTCTGGTCATCCTTACCCGGCTTGCAACTATTGCTGGGAGTAATAGTGACCATTACCAAATGCAAGTTCTGCTTTGCAGGCTTTCATTGGAAAATCAGCGCCATCAAACACGCCACCCCGTATTTTTATTTTCAGGATCCGACCCATGCGCCCTTTGTCTTTGCTTGCCCTGGCGTTCTCCCCGTTGCTGCTGGCGGGGTGTGCCTCGGCGCCGAACGATCCGACCCTGACCCTGCAGACCAGCAAGACGCCGGCTGAATACGCCGAATGCGTCGTGCCGAAGCTGCAAGACAGCGCGTTGAGCCCGTTGGTCTCGCAGACCCAGCGCAGCTATCGCATCGTCGTGCCGAGCAAGGTGCTGGCAGACAATGTCCTGGAAGCCTACAAGGCCGGCAGCGGCGGCAAGGTGTTCATCTACGAGCGCCATCTGCTGGCCTCCAATCTCGTGCCTTCGAGTTTCGAGCGCGCTGCACAGGAATGCATCTGACCAAGTCGTAAACGCTTTTTACCGTGCTCCTTTGGTTGGCCGCAACCAACCAATCCCCTTGCCCCGCACCGCATTCGGTCGCGGGGCTTTTTTTGTAGACGGGAACCGTACGTGCCGGATGTGAGAGGATGGCGAACGCAAAGTCGCCGCACATCACAAGGACCGAAATGAATATGCTCCCAGCGCGCGCCGTGCCATTCGTCTTGACGCTTGCGGCCCTTTGCACGCCGGTGCAGGCCTCGACGTGGCAGATCTGTGAAATTGAGCTGAAGGTTACCGAAGTGGTGAAACGACCCACGCCAGAGCTTAAGGTCCAGGTGCTGAAAGCGCGTCCGATTTCACCCAGCGTGGAATGTCCGACGGAGGGCGCGGTGCTCAGTTTCGTCCCGGAAACCGCCGACTACCAAGCCACGCTGCCGCGCCGGCAATGGCCCGCAAAAGGCCAGACGGTCCGGATCAAATACCGCTATCTGGATGGTATTTGCAAAGGCGATGGCAACGACTATCCCTGTCGTATCGAGCATTATCCGTTTGGGTCTCGATAAACTGGCCCCTGAAGCTAGATTGAAAGACCGTACCAATTGTCATGCCCGGTTTCGTCCCGGTTGGAACGCTCCAGCAGAAAACCACAGCGCTGAAGTACTTTTACCGAGCCTATGTTGGTCGCGTAGACATTGGCCTGCAGCCGACCGAGTCGCCAGTGCGACTGGGCCTGCTGGATCAAGTGCCTCACCGCCAGTGTCGCCTAATGGGCGATGTGCTCGCTACTGCGGCGTAATGCTGTTGATTTAAGAGGTTCAACAAACCTGTGGCGAGGGAGCTTGCTCCCGCTGGGCTGTGAAGCAGCCCCAAACGGCCAATGCGGTCCTCCAGACGGATCGCGTTTGCAGGTTTTGCGACTGCTGCGCAGCCGAGCGGGAGCAAGCTCCCTCGCCACGGTTTAAGTGAACAGCATTACGCTACTGCGGCGGGCGTTGCGGCAAGGCGGAATTGCCAAAGGTGTTGCCCATGCGAATTCGCGTAGCGGACTGGTTGTACAAGCCCAGCTTATTCGGCGCGCGCTGGTCGATCGGCACGTTCATCGCTTCCTGGTTCTTGCGAGCTGCCGCAGTGCCCTTCGGGTTAGCCATCTGCTCGCTCAGGCATTCATAGGACAGCGCCTTGTAGCCGTTCACCTCGACATTGATGCATCCCTCATTCACTGGCTCGGCGGCTTGCACCCACAAGGGAAGGATAAGAAACAGTGGCGTGAATACGCGACAGTCCATGACGAGGTTCCTCGCGGCGGCATAAGAATCCAATCTACCTCGAAATCGCGCAGCGTATGGCGATGTTTTTTTTGCGGCGACCGTCACACAAACGACATGTACAGCTCTCATGATGCGCCAACGCAGGGCGTCGACACGCCGTTCGGGCCGGAAGCCGTCTATGTCAAGAGAAGCGCTGAGCAGGTGCTGCCTCGCGCCCACGGTACTGTTTTTTTTGCTCCATGCACTGATGCCGCAAAGGGATGCGTGGTCAGCCACGCCTGCGTCTCGTGAGGCTGGCCACCGAGCGGATCGCTTGGTCGAATTTGCAATCCCCGCTCAGGAGCTGAGTGCCGCCCTGGACCTTTACAGCAGAACCAGCGCAATGGCGATTCTGGTTGATCGCCAGCTGACGCACGGACGGCGATCGACGGCGGTGAATGGGCGCTTGCATGCGCGTCAGGCGCTGGAGCAGTTATTGGCCGGAAGTGGGCTGATGGCGCTGTACACCGGCGCGGATGCATTTACCGTCAAACGAGCCGAGGTCGCCAGCCGTGCAGGTACGTCGCCACGCCACGGCAATCCCAGGTTACGCGAGAACAGTTTTGCCAACGCCTTGCAGTCTGCGCTGGAGCAGGCGCTATGTCGCTCCGTGGTGACTCGCCCGGGCCGTTATCGCGCAGCGTTGCAGGTGTGGGTGGGCGCGTTGGGCGAGGTGCAGCACAGTCGCTTGCTGGCTTCCACCGGTAATGACCAGCGTGATGCGGCGATAATCGAGGCGTTGGGTCGATTGAATATCGGCCAGATACCGCCGTCGTCGTTGCCGCAGCCGGTGACTGTGCTGGTGATGCCGGACGCCGCTGTCGCAGGCATGGAATGCAACCCATAGGAAGGAGCGGTAAAGCCATGACGGAAAAGGAGCAGAGCGCCATGCTCAAGGTGTTCCTGGCTTCCTATGATGTGTTTCGCGCGCGCCTGCGCCGGCGTCTGGGCTCCGATGACCTGGCCAACGACGTATTGCATGAAACCTATCTGCGGGTAGACCGCATGGAACAGCCGGTGGATGTGCAGAAACCCGGCGCCTACCTGTTTCGCATGGCCCTGAACATCGCCGCTGACCGTCGTGCACAGGATGCGCGACTGCTCACCGGTATCGAAATCGAAGAGCTGATGCAAACGGTCGACGAGCATCAGGACCCGGCGGTGATCGTGGGCGGTCAGATTGAAATTCGCGCGCTGATGCAGGCGCTGACCGAGCTTTCCTCCAGGCGTCGGCAAATATTGATGGCATCGCGCATGGAGCAAACGCCGCATCAGGCGATCGCCCTGCGTTTTGGCATTTCCACCCGGATGGTCGAGAAGGAACTCAAGGCTGCGCTGGAATATTGTGCGGATCGCCTGGAAAGAAAAGTGATCCAGCGGTTCGGTCCCGGTGCGGGAAAACAGTCTTAGGTCATGAAGCGCGTGTCGCGCGTACTTTCTCGAGTCATTGCACGTTTGAAAAACATGTCCATAAGCGCATCTGAATCGGCCACTGCCACGGTTAGCCAGCTCCGGGACGAAGCCTTCCATTGGCTGGTGCGCCTGACGTCCGGGCACGCCACCCAAGCCGATGCCGAGGCCTTTCGCCGGTGGAGCGCACAGAGCTCGGAACATGCCCGGGCATTTGCCCAGGCCCGGCAGTTGTGGCAAGCCATGGCGCCTGCCGAGCAAATGCTCCAAGGCGTACAGGCGGCTAAGGTCATCGATCACCCCCGACGTTTCGGCCGGCGAGCGTTTCTCGGCGGGGCGATTGCCGCGTCAGTGGCGGTATTGGTAGCGCGTCCGGCGCTGTTGGATGGCTGGTCCATGGGGGCTGATTTTCATACCAATGTGGGTGAACAACGGCGTGTCGACCTGGTCCAGGGCGTAGTGCTTGAACTCAATACCCAGACGCGTATCAGCCAGCGCACCGTGGCCGCTGGCGATGCCGCCATCGA